>JANNOG010000077.1:0-17434 GCA_031398915.1 Micrococcales bacterium
CCGTCGTGTCGCATGAGGACGGCGGCCAGGTCGGCACCCGCGACGCCCCGGCCGCGCTCGGCGACCAGCTGCAGGGCGTCGCGGCGGCTCATCGGTCCGAGCAGCGCGGCCGTGGCGTCGGCGGCGGCCTCCAGCCAGTGCTGGCGTCGTTCGCCGTCCTCGTAGAGCTGAGCGTTCTCGACCACGACGCCGGCGGCGGCGGCCAGTGCCACCACGATCTCCTCGTCAGCCTCGGTGAAGCCGTCGCCGGCGAGTTTGCCGGTCAGGTACAGGTTGCCGAAGACCTTGTCGCGGATGCGGATCGGCACGCCGAGAAAGCTGCTCATCGCGGGGTGGTGGGGCGGGAACCCGAAGGACAGGTCGTGGACGCCGAGCTGGTTCAACCGCAACGGTTCGGGGTGGTCGATGATGACGCCGAGGATGCCGTGACCGCGCGGCAGGTCACCGATCATCTCCCGCTGGTCGTCGTCGAGGCCGTGGGTGACGAATTCTCGCAGCCGGCGGTCGGGTCCCGCGCCCAGCACACCGAGAGCGCCGTACTCGGCTCCGGCGAGCCGACAGGCGACTGTCACGATGCGTTGCAGCACGCTGTCCAGCGACAGGTCCGACGCCAGGCCGACGACCGCGTCGAGCAATCCCCGCAACCGGTCCTGGGTGTCCATCACGTCGTTCACCCGACCGACGAGCTCGTCGAGCAGTTCGTCTAGCCGAACCCGCCCGAGGGGGGACAGCCCCGCCGACGGCGCCGGCGTGGCCACGCCGGACTCGTCTCGCACGTGCTGTGCGTCTGGCTCCATGTCGACCCCTGCTCGGCGCCCCCGCGTAGACCGAGGGTACCGGCCAGGCACCTCAGGTATGGCGTGGCCGTAGTGACGCCCCCGATGGAGACCGCGATGGTCCTGCCTGCCTGATTAGCGGGGCGGCGACGCCGGCTGTGACCAGCAGCAGCAGTACCGGGACAATCGCGGTCCACGCCATGACGGCGAGCGGCACCGTTCCGATGACCAGCAGTGCGATCAGTACCAGCCGAGACGGCCACGGCAGCCAGGCGGCCGTGACCAGCGCCAGGCCTCCGACGGCACCGACGACTACCAGCAGCGGCGTGGCGCCGGCGGCCATCAGCAGTTCAATCGCGCCAAGGGCGGACAGAAGGCACCGCGACCAATTCCGACCCACGGCGGCCGCCGTGCCCCGCCAATCGTCGACAGCCAGCACCGCTGCCGGCACCAGCAGCAGAGCGGGCAGATACCACAGCCGCCCGACCGTGGTGAAGCACAGCAGAGCGGGAACGAGCAAGGCCACAGCAGCTGCGACGCGCGTCCCCGCACCCAGCTCGGACCGGCGCTGCCACAGCGCCATCACCACGGCCAGGAGGGACAGCGCGATGGTGAGCAATCCGAGTGGAACCGGGTCCACCTTGTCGCCGGTCCACTCGGGAATGCGGGAGCCGACGCTCGCCTGGGCCACGCCGGCGAGGACGCCCAGCACGCCACCGGTGACACCGAGGCGCGCGACCAGCCGGTGGCGACCCGGTGCGAGGGTGGTCATGCGATCACCGCCGCGAGTGCCCGGCGGGGACTGGGCCGTGCCGCCCGGGTGGGGTAGCCGACGCGAAACGTGACCAGGGGGGCCACGTCGGGGGGCAGCAGGTCGGCGAACCGGGGCCTGAAGGTGGCAGGGACATCGGTGACCTGTTCGCGGTCCATCCGCTCGGTGATCTGGTTCATGTGCTGCAGCGAGATGCCGCGGCTGGTGGCGGTGAGGTGGATGCGCTGCAGCAACCGTCCCGCGGTGAGCTGCGTGGCGCGGTCGTCGGCGTCGGGCACGGTGATGACGCCGTAGGCCACGGCGGTCCGGGTGTGCACCTCGCGGGTCTGGTCGACCCAGAAGGTGTCACCGGCAGTGCGGGAGGATGCCGGGAGCAGCTTGCCGGCGCTGAGGACCAGCGGGCTCAGGCCCTGGGCGTCCAGCGTCAAGCCGTCGGCATAGCGCTGCACTTCGTCGTCACTGCCGCGGAACCAGGCGAACCCGTCCCTTGACTGGTCCTCGTCGGCGATCACCGCAGCGGCGGCATCCACGAGCAGCTCTCCCATGGTTGCGACATCGGCGGGCTGGGTCACCCAGTGCACGCTCACCGCGGTCAGCTCAGCGGTGTCGACCAGCTGTGCCAGGTCCCCCTGCGACACGGCGCGGGTTTCGTAGGGTCCCCGGTCGGTGTGCCGCGACCCGATCGCCTCGTACCTCTCGTCCGCCGCAGCCGCGCCGGCGGTGAGTGTCACGCGCGCCACCCACGTCTCGTCCCGGGTGTCGGGCAGCAGCTCGACGGCAGTCTCGAACCCCCGGGCGCGGCAGGCCAGCACCAGGTTCTCCAGCGCACAACCCAGCCCGACGTGCTGCTCGTGCAGGAACGGGTCGACCGTACCGATGGTGCGCGTCGGGTCGGCGTAGACGTCGACGGTCGTATCGGCGACGGCGAACATCCACGGCTGGGTGTTGTGCGGGTTGGCCGCCAGGATCGCGGCCGCAACCGCACCCAGCGGGCCCGGATCCTCGCGCCACAGCTGCCACGGATCGTAGGCAGCCCCGCCGCCCGGATCGAGCACGGCCGTGTCGTAGACCCGGTATCCCAGCAGGCCAGTCCCTGCCACGACCATGGTGCCCGCCCCGAGGCCCAGCGCCCGCACGATGGACCGCCGGGACACCGACCGCCCGGTGCCGGGTGCTCTGGCCGGGTCCGCAGGCGAAGAGGTCGGTGGCACCGGATCGGCACGCAGGACGCTACTGCTCATAAGCCCCAGCCTGGGCGGCTGCGCCAGGCCCGGCCCAGGGTCTAAGGTCCCGCCGCGACCAGGAGAACCCCGGCCATCGCCCCCACCATGAGCACACCCGAGGCGCCGAAGTGGTGCACCGCCGGCACGGGCGTCACGGTCATGGCACCGTCGGCCCACTGACCTGCAGACTGGATCCACCGTTACACGGCAGCGACGATGCCCTCGACGACCGCGGTGGCAAGGCCGCGAGCAGATCGCGGCGGGGTCCACGGCAACTGCCATCACATCCGGCCGCGTCGGCAGCAGACCAACGATCCGGGAACGGACCGCAGCCGCAGCCGCGCCGAGCGGCCCGAGGCGGCCCGGCACCGGAGCTATTGCGGGTCCCAGGAGTGGATGTGGCGCATCAGGGTGCGGCTCTTGCGCTGCACGACGTCCATCCGGGTGAGGATGTCGTCAAGGGTGGCGATGGCGGCGACGACGTGGGGGCCCTTGTTGAGCATGACGCATTCGGCGCGTTGCCCGGCGGCGGCGTCGGTGATCTCGGCGCGGGTGGGCTGCCCGGTCTGGGTGAGGGTCTCCAGGACTTGGGTGGCCCAGATGCACGGGATGTGCGCGGCTTCGCACAGCGCGAGGATGTGGCGGGGCACCTCGGACATCCGCTCGTACCCGATCTCGACCGCCAGGTCACCGCGGGCGATCATCACGGCCACTCGCGGGTGCCGCATGGCCACCAGCAGGATCGACGGCAGGTTCTCGAACCCCTGCCGGGTCTCGATCTTCAGCACCATGCCGAGGTGGGTGGCGTCGGCCGCGGCGAGGCGGTCCAGGACGTGCTCGACGTCGTCGCCGGTGCGGACGAACGAGACCGCCACCAGGTCGGCGTGCTCGGCGACGAACGGCAGGTGCGCGTCATCGTCCGGGGTCAGGGCGGCCAGTGGCAGCACCGTGTCGGGCAGGTTGATGCCTTTCTGAGCGCCGAGGCGCTGCCCGCCGGGTTTGGTCCGGTGGATCCGCAGTGTGGCCTCACCTTCGGCCACGGACTCCACGACGGCACCGATCGCGCCGTCGTCGATGAGGACGGCGTCACCGGGCTGCATGGCGTCGACGGCCTCGCCCAGGGTGCACCCGATGCGCGCGTCCTCGCCGGCACCGGGCAGGTCGACCGGCGTCAGGTCGGTCGTCAGCACCAGCCGGTCGCCGGCCGCCAGGCTGAGCCGGCGGGCGACCGGGGCGATGCCCGAGGCCATCGTCCGCTCGCCGTGGCACGACAGCATGGTGCCGTTGGTGAGGTAGGCGCTGCGGTCGCTCTGCGCCACCGCTCCGCCGTCGCCGACCCGGGTCACGGTGAACGTACGGCTGCGGCCTCGGGTGTCGCGCAGGGCAACGGCGTCACCGGTGGTCAGCGCAGCGAGCCACCGGGCGTCCACTGCGACCGCCAGCGCCGGGCGCGCGGCCGGCGCTTCGGCCGTCGGCGGATGGGCGAGAGCCGCACCGGCGGGTGAGCCCGCGGGGGTGAACCAGATCGTGGCCGGGGTGACCGTGCGGCCGGTGTCGTCCCGGCTGACCCGGGCCCGCCCGAGGGCGGGGCCGTCCGCGATCGGCCCGGTGCGCAGCTTGGGCCCCGGCAGGTCCATCTCGATGAGCACCTGCCGCCCGGCGGTGGCCGCAGCCAGGCGCACGTTGTCGGCCATCCGGGCCCACGTGGTGGGCTCGTCGTGGGCGCAGTTGATCCGGGCGACGTCCATGCCCGCAGCCACGAAGGTGGACACCAGGGCGGGGTCACGGCCCGCTTCGCTGGGAAACGTGACCATGATCCTGGTCGGCCGGGCCGGGCGGGTCGGTCCGAAGACGGCCAGCGTGTTGGCCTCCAGGATCTCGTCCCCCAGGTCCATCGCCGCATTCGTCGCGGCCAGGTCCCACGGTCCGGTGTCACCCCGCAGCGCGCACAACACGTCGCGTGCCGCACCCACCTTCGCCCGGACGTCGGCCTCGGTCGTCGCCAGAGACGTGACGCCGATGTCCATCAGGTCGTTCTGCAGCTCGCGACGGTCGTGCTGGCGCAGGGCGGCGTAGTGGACCAGGTTGACGGCGCCGGCCCGGTGTTGGTCGGCGACCGCGGCGATGCTCTCGGCCTGGCAGGCCTCGGCGTCGGCCAACTCCTCCAGGACTCCATCGAGCGAGGCGATCAGCGCGTCCAGTGACTGCGGCATCAGTACGTCACCAGGCCATGGCCGCGGAACTGGTCCTGGACCCGTTGGACCAACTCCGGCGACGGCGGTTCGACGTCGGCGGTGGGGTAGGTGATCCCCAGCGCCTGGTACTTGCCGATGGCCATCCGGTGGAACGGCAGCACGTCGACCCGTTCGATATTGCCGAGGCCTGCGGCGAAGGCTGCGACCCCGTCGACGTTCGCCGGTGAGTCCGTCCAGCCGGGCACCAGCACGAACCGCAGCCAGGTGGGACGGCCCAGGTCGGCGAGGCGGCGGGCGAAACGCAGCGTCGGAGCCAGCTCCCGTTTGGTCACCCGGTGATAGGTCTCGGGGTCCCACGACTTGATGTCCAGCAGGACAAGGTCGACGTCGCGCAGCAGGTCGTCGCTCGCGTCGTCGCCCAGGTAGCCCGAGGTGTCCAGCGCGGTGTGGATGCCGCGCTCCTTGGCGGCCTGCATCAGGTCGGCGACGAAGTCCGGCTGCGACAACGCCTCGCCGCCGGTGAGCGTCAGGCCACCGCCGGCAACGGCGATGAACCGCTCGTAGCGGGCCAGCTCGGCCATCACCTCGGCCACGGTCACCGTATGGCCGCCGCTGCGCAGCCAGCTCTCGGGGTTGTCGCAGAAGACGCACCGCAGCGAGCATCCGGAGGTGAAGACGACGAACCGGGTGCCCGGGCCGTCCACCCCGATCGAGATGTCCCACGCATAGATCACCCCGGTCCCGGGTGCGTTGGTCGCGGGCACATGCGTCGGTCGGCCCGTCGGCCGACCCAGGGTCAGCGCCGTCACAACGATCCGTGGAAGGTTCGGCTGATCACGTCGAGCTGCTGCTCGCGGGTCAGCCGGACGAAGTTGACCGCATACCCGGAGACCCGGATGGTCAGCGACGGGTAGTCCTCGGGGTGTTCCATGGCGGCGACCAGGGTGGCGCGGTCGAGCACATTGACGTTCATGTGGAAACCCCCGGCATCGGTGTAGCCGTCGAGGACGCCGACGAGGTGGCTGACCCGTTCCTCGTGGTGGTGCCCCAGACCGTTCGGCGTCACGGTGCTGGTCAGCGAGATGCCGTCGGCCGCGGAATCGAACGGTAACGAGGCGACCGAGAGCGCCGAGGCGACGATGCCGTGTCGGTCGCGGCCGTTCATCGGGTTGGCGCCCGGGGCGAACGGTGCACCCGCCCGGCGACCGTCCGGGGTGTTGCCGGTGTTCTTGCCGTAGACCACGTTGGAGGTGATCGTCAGGACGGACTGGGTGTGGACGGCTCCCCGGTAGGTGGGCTGCGTCGCCAGCTTGGCCATGAACGTCTCGACCAACCAGCGGGCGATCCCGTCCGCCCGGTCGTCATGGTTGCCATAGGCGGGGTACTCGCCGTCGATCCGGTAGTCGACGACCAGACCGGTGTCGTCCCTGATCACCGTCACCTCGGCGTCGCGGATGGCCGACAGCGAGTCCGCGGCGACCGACAGCCCCGCGATGCCGGCCGCCAGGGTGCGCTGCGGCGCGTAGTCGTGCAGCGCCATCTCCAGCCGCTCGTAGGCGTACTTGTCGTGCATGTAGTGGATCGTGACCAGGGCTTCGACGTACGTCTCGACCAGCCACGTCATCATCGCGACCAGCCGGGCGACGACGTCGTCGTAGTCCAGCACGTCACCGGTGACCGCCTCGAATCCGGGCGCCACCACGGCACCGGTGATCTCGTCCCGGCCGCCGTTGATCGCGTAGAGCAGGGTCTTGGCCAGGTTGGCGCGGGCACCGAAGAACTGCATCTGCTTGCCGACGCGCATCGGTGAGACACAGCAGGCGATGGCGGTGTCGTCACCCCAGGCCGGGCGCATCAGGTCGTCGTTCTCGTACTGGATCGAGCTGGAGTCGATCGAGACCTGCGCGCAGAACCGCTTGAACCCTTCTGGCAGCGCCGGCGACCAGAGGACGGTGAGGTTGGGTTCGGGCGCCGGGCCCAGGTTGTACAGCGTCTGCAGGAACCGGAAACTGGTCCGTGTCACCAGCGGGCGGCCGTCCTCTCCGATGCCACCGAGGGACTCGGTCACCCACGTCGGGTCGCCGCTGAACAGCGCGTCGTACTCCGGGCTGCGCAGGAACCGGATGATCCGCAGCTTGATGACCAGGTCGTCGATCAGCTCCTGGGCCGCCGTTTCGTCGAGGGTGCCTTCGGCGATTTCGCGCTGCAGGTAGACGTCGAGGAAGGTCGAGGTGCGCCCGAGCGACATGGCCGCACCGTTCTGGTCCTTGGTCGCTGCCAGGTAGGCGAAGTACAGCCACTGCACGGCCTCGGTCGCGGTGGCGGCCGGGCGGGTGACGTCGAAGCCGTAGCTCGCGGCCATCTCGACCAGATCGGCCAGCGCGCGGATCTGTTCGGCGAGTTCCTCGCGGTCGCGGATCAGGTCCTCGCTGACGGGCAGGGCGTCCAGCGCGGCGCGTTCGGCGCGCTTCGCTGCGACCAGGCGGTCGACGCCGTACAGCGCGACCCGGCGGTAGTCACCGATGATCCGGCCCCGGCCGTATGCGTCGGGCAGACCGGTGATGAGGTGGCTGTGCCGGGCGGCCTTGACCCGCGGCGTGTAGGCGTCGAATACCCCGTCGTTGTGCGTCTTGCGGTACTTCGTGAAGATCTCGCGGACCGCAGGGTCCGGTTCCCGGCCGTAGGCGGCCAGGCTCGCCTCGACCACCCGCCACCCGCCGTTGGGAAACATGGCCCGCCTGAGCGGGGCGTCGGTCTGCAGGCCCACGATGATCTCGAGGTCGGCGTCGATGTAGCCCGGCGCGTGGGAGGTGATCGTCGACGGCGTCGTCACGTCGATGTCATAGACACCGTGCTCGCGCTCGCGGGGGAACATCGCCGTCAGCCGGGCCCACAGGGCGGTCGTCCGTGCGGTGGCGCCACGGAGGAAGTCCGCCCCGCCGGTGTACGGCGTACAGGTGGCCTGGATGAAGTCCCGGACGTCGACGGTGTCGCGCCACTGGTGACCGGTGAACCCCCGCCACGGGTCTGGCGGCAGTCGGGTGTTTTGGGTCGAAGCCCCGAGGGGCGGGTCGCTGAGCTGCGTACTCGTCATCATGAGGTCGTCCGTGCGCTGGCACGTCGCATCTCGGCGGCGATCCGGTCTTCGGTGTGGTCCGGGGAGAAGACACCGAAGGCGTGGAACGCCAGCCCGATCCCCCAGCCGAAGAATGGGTAGAGCGGCCAGAAGAACCCACCGCCGCTAGTGGCCCAGATCACGACGAGGAACGAGATCACCAGCACGAATGACAACAAGTGAACGGAGAAGCCGCGCTTGGCTTCCAGCCGCTCGATGGCGGCCTTACGCAACGGGTCGGTGGTCGGGGTCTGGCCCAGGTCACTCATCAGTTCTCCTTCGTCATGCCTCGGTGGTGGGACTCGTCGGGTCAAGCCGGTAGCACCCAGGACGACCAGCCCGATCCCCAGGGCGAGCAGGATGAGCCCGATGACCAGGGCGACCACGGATACGCCGGTGAGGTTCGGGGCGCGGCCCGCGACCTCGACGTCGGCCTGCAGCCCCGGGGCGCCGTCGGCCGCCGCGAGGACCACTGCCCACCGGCCGTTCTCGACCGGCCAGAGGATCTGGTTCGTGGCCGGTCCGGCAGCGGAGGCGACCCAGAAGGTCTGGTCCTCGGCAGAGCCGAGGTTCGAGCGGCCGTCCAGCCGGCGGTAGCTGACGTCACGTCCCTCGATGGAGGTGATCTCGTCGTGGGCCACGGACGCCAACCAGGCGTCGACGTCGGCCTGCAATGCGATGCCGACGAAGACCGCGCCGCCGTCGGTGGACGTGGCGCGCAGCCGGATCTCGCGATATCTCGCCGGGATCCAGGCGGCGGCCTCGGCGTCGATGTCCAGGTCCAGGTCGGTCACCGTGACGGCCGCGGTCTCGGTGGACACCTCGACGCTGGGGGAGCTGACGAAACCCGACTCGTCGCGGTTGTCCTCCAGGCCGAGCCCCGTGGCACCCGCGGTGGTCAGCAGCCCGCCCGGGGCGATGAGGAGGAGCAGCCCCAGGACGACGAGGGCCACCGCGCCTGCCCTGCCCCGAGGGGCAGGGGCGACTGCTGGAGCAGTCTGGATCATGGTGGTGCCGGTGGCGCTCACAGCGCTGTCTCCGGCAGCTGCGACGAGGCGGTCACAACGGTGACGCGTTCGGCGCGGTCTCGGATGCCGCGGAGCATCTTCGGGCTCATCACTGAGCTGACGACTTCCACGGGTTCGACGAGCAGCGGCGCCCACCAGGACAGGTACGCGTACCTCTCACGCACGATGAGCCGGGTCGTGTCGCCCGCTCCAGGGTGCAGGACGAACGCCCAGGTGAAGTCGTAGGGGGACGTCCTGGCCATCGGCATCCCGCCGCGTAGCACCAGCGCCTCGTCGGGTGCCAGCTCGGCCACCCGCATCCCCACACCGGATGCGAAGTCGACCGTGGCGCCGATGTCGAGGGCCTGCCACTCGGGCACGATCCGGTCTGCGCTGTGGATGTTCAGGCCGACCAGGTTCTCCAGCGCGTCGTAGCTGTAGAAGCCGCCGCGTCCCTGTCCCAGCTGCAGGAGCCACGGCCAGACGGCGGCTGCGGGGGCGTCGATGCTGACCGCGCGGGTCGCGCTCAGGTCGGCGCGCAGCAGCAGCCTGTCGCCGGGCAGCCCCATGTGGACTTCCTCGGGCGTGGCCCCCCACCGCAGGTACCGACTCCGGGCGTAGGCCAGCGCGACAGTGGCGGCACTGCCCAGGGCGAAGCTGCCTGCCCCGGACGCCTTCCGGGGCCACGCCGGGCCTCGCGTCGATCGGGGGCGGCGGCGTCCGTTGAGGGCGGTGACGGTCAGGGTCGGCTGAATATTCACGGTCGGCTTCACAGTCACATCCGGTTCCCGGTGTATTGACGACATCGCCAACTGACGAGCCATGTTTCGAAGCTATGACCGGTCGGCCGCTCGGGCCCAGTGCCGTAAGGGCCGATAAGTCCCAGCCGTCACCAGGGAGGGCCCGAGGGTCCGGGGACCTTCGTCCCTGTCGGCATCACCCTCGCGGAGGGGAGCATGAAGCCATGACTCTTCCAGCGCTTCACGTCGTGTTCGGAGCGGGTGCGGTCGGAAGGGCCCTGGTCAACGTCCTCATCTCCCGTGGGCAGACGGTGACAGTGGCGAGTCGCAGTCACCGGGACACGGACGCCATCGCCGCGCAGTGCCTGACTGGCGATGTGCGCGATCCAGAGTTCGCCATGATGGCCGCCCGCGGCGCCGCCGTCGTCTACCAGGTCCTCAACCCCGGTTACCACCGCTGGGCGGAGGAATTCCCTGCCCTGCAGGCCAGCGTCGTGTCCGCCGCGGCGGCGGCCGGGGCGCGGCTGGTGACCCTGGAGAACACCTACATGTACGGCCGACCCGACGGTGCGGCGTTCACCGAGGACTCCCCGGAGGACCCTCACACCAGGAAGGGCAAGATCCGGGCGCAGCTGTCGGCGGACCTGCTCGGCGCGCACGACGCCGGCACCGTGGAGGTGGCGATCGGGCGGGCCAGCGACTACTTCGGTCCCGGTGGCGGCGCCCAGTCCCCGCTCGGCGACCGGGTGATGCCGGTGGCGCTCTCGGGCCGCACGGCGCAGGTGCTGGGGAACCCGGACCTGCCGCACACGTACTCGTTCATCCCGGACATCGCTCGGGGCCTGGCCGTGCTGGGTGAGCATCCCGCCGCCGCGGGGAGGATCTGGCACCTGCCCAACGATCCCGACACCCGCACCACCCGGGACATCGTCGAGACGGTGTACCGGATGGCCGGTCACTCCGAGGCCAGGGTCCGCAGCATCCCGGCTGCGCTGTTGCGCCTGGTGGGGCTGTTCGACAAGACGGCGGGGGAATTGGTGGAGATGCTGTACCAGTTCGAGGCGCCCTTCGTGGTGGACAGCACGATGATCGGCCGGGAGCTGGGCGTGCACGCGACCCCGCTGGATGACGCGCTCGCCATCACCCTCGACAGCTACCGCCCGCCGGCCGGCAGGCCGGGTCACCATCCCGCAGGTGTCGGGCCGTTGGCGCCGCACGCGCTGGGGTGATCGTGGCGAGGTCGATGGATCAGGCTCTCGGCTCGAGGCGTGAGGGCGAAGATCACGACCGGTCGTGGGTGCAGCTGATCCAGAACCGGTTCTGGCTGCTCGTGCCGGTCCTCGTCCTCGACCTGGCGTTGACCGGCAGGCTCCCGCCGCCGCTGGCGCCCGGGAGCGCCGCACCTCAGCTGCCGGCCTGGCTCGGTGTGGCTGAGTGGGGGCTGCGGATCGTCGTGCTGGGACTGCCGCTGCTGATGCCGCTGTCCCTGCGCACGCCCGGTGCGAGACCCGGACTGGTCGTCTACGGCGTGGGACTCGCCGCCTACGTCGCCGCGTGGGTGTCAGTGGTCTGGGCCCCCACGAGTGCGTGGAGCACGAGCGCCGTCGGTCTCAGCGCACCGGCCTGGACGTCCATCCTGTTCCTCGTGGGCGTCGGTTGGGGGTCCTCGGTGCGGTCCCTCCCCGGCTATCGGCCGTGGATGTACCTCGTGGCCGCAGCGGCATTCACGGTTGCGCACACGGTCCCCGTGCTGCTGGCCTGGGGCGGGCGCGCGTGACGGACCGGTTGAGTGTCTTCGATCTGGCGGAGATCGCCGCCGATGTGGGGCCGAACCCCC
Organism: Micrococcales bacterium; assembly: GCA_031398915.1. Taxonomy (GTDB): domain Bacteria; phylum Actinomycetota; class Actinomycetes; order Actinomycetales; family JBBAYJ01; genus JANNOG01. The sequence goes on from JANNOG010000077.1 coordinate 11,666, forward strand.
GGACCATCGGGGTCCTGCTCGAACTCGCCGGCCCACCTGTGGCCGTCGACGCGGTGCGCCAGACGATCCGGGCGCACCTCGGCCTGGTGCCGCGCCTGGCGCAGCGGGTGCGTCCGGTGCCCCTCGGCTCCGGGCGCCCGGTGTGGCAGGACGTCCCGGTCGACCTGGCCCACCACGTGCGTGCCCGGTCGGCTCGGGCCGAGGACCTGATGGATGTCGCCGCCGCCATCCTGTCCGAGCCGCTCGACCCGCGGCGCCCCTGGTGGACGATCACGCTGCTCGACCTGCCTGCCCAGCAGCGCACGGCCCTGGTGTGGTCCAGCCATCACGCCATGGCCGACGGGCCCAGCGTGCTGGGCGCCCTGCGCGCTCTGCTGGGCGACGGCCCAGGCCGGGTGCTGCCGGCGCCGCGGCCGGTCCCGGGCAGGGGGCAGCTGACTCGTGACGCGTGGCGGGCTCGCGTCGGATCTGTCGGCGGCGTGAGCGGATGGCCGCAACGGCTGGTGGGGTTGGCCGAGGTCCGGGCCTCCACTGTTATCCGGGCGCCCGCCTCCCCGCTGAATCAGCCCGTGACCGCGGGGTGCGTGCTGCGAACGGTCGAGGTCGATCTGGTCGCCCTGCACGCCGGGGGGCGGTCTGCTGGAGCGACCGTCAACGACGCGCTGCTCTGGGCGTGGAGCCGGGCATACGGCCGTCGCCTGGAGGCGATCGGTCTCGGCGGGTCTCCGGTGGTCGTCGCCTGCCTGGTGACGGTGCCGTCGGAGGTGGTCCGCAACCGGGTGGGTGTGGTCCGGATCGCTGTCGGTGTTCCGAGTGGCTCGGTGGCCGGTGATCTGGCCGTCCTCGCCGCCGTCACGCGACAGGCGAAGGGTCGGATCACCGGCTCCTCGTGGTGGCTCCTCGCCCAGGTCTCGCGCGCCCTGGGCTCGCTGGGCCTCTACCGGCGGGTGGCGGATCGGCAGCGCTGGTTCGCCACGTCGCTGACCAACTTGCGGGGGCCGGTCGAGTCGTCACCTGTGCTGGGCCGGCGAGTCATCCGCGCAGTACCCGTGGTGGCGCTGCTGGGCAATGTCACGGCCGGAGCGGCCGCCCTGTCCTACGGGGGCCGCCTGGTGGTGACGGTCGTGTGCTCACCGCAGAGTGCGCATCTGATCGGCGCTCTGGCGGGTGATCTCGCCGTGGGTCTCGCGGCGGTGGCGGGCGAGGCCAGGGATGGTGGCGAGGCCGGCGACAGTGATCGCCGCACGCATGACTATGGGAATGAGGGTGGTGCTCGTGGGGGTGGTGGTCGCGATGTCGAATGAGGCGTGGAACAGCGCCACCACCAGGAACGCGATGAACCGACGGCCGGCACCGCGCGATAGGTGGCTGTGATGCCGACTGGACGACCGTGGTTGCTACCTGTCCGTCGATGAGTCGCAGCGACAGGGCTTTGGTCCCGGCGAGGTCACCGGCGCGTGCGGCTCGTCACGCGCACGATCAGCTTCTTCAGTTCGTCCAACCAGAGGACGGAGCTGGCGGCGGCCGCACAGACCACCCAGTCGTTGACCGTGAGTCCTGTCGTGCCGAAGGCATCGTTCAGGAACGGGACGTACACGACGGCGACCTGTAGTGCCACAGAGATAGCGATGGCTCCCCATAACCAGCGGTTGGTGAAAAGGCCGGTGAAGGCGCTGCCTCGTTCCGACCGTGAGTTGAAGCAATTGAAGAGTTGGGCGAGAACGAGCACGGTGAACCCCGCGGTCCGCGCCTGGTCCAGGCTGGAGGAACCATCGATAAGGCCGCCGGGAAGTTTGTAGTCAATGGTGAGCAGGGTGGCGATTGCCATGACGAGGCCCACGAACACGACCCCGATCCACATCTCGCGGTCGATGAGGGGCTCGCTCGCATGCCGTGGCGCATCACGCATGACGTCGTGCCGGGCGGGGTCGACACCCAGGGCCAGTGCGGGTAACGAGTCGGTGAGGAGGTTGATCCACAGGATCTGGGTGGCCAGCAGTGGGACCGCCAACTCAGGGCCGGCGTTGAGGCCGATCACGGACGCGCCCACGACGCCGAGGAACATGGTGAGGACCTCGCCGATGTTCGACGAGAGGAGGTAGCGCAGGAACTTCCGGATATTGGTGTAGATCGACCGGCCTTCGCGCACCGCGGCGACGATGGTGGCGAAGTTGTCGTCGACCAGAATCATCGTGGCCGCCTCCTTGGAGACGTCGGTACCGGTGATGCCCATGGCGACGCCGATGTCTGCGGACTTCAGTGCTGGTGCGTCGTTGACCCCGTCCCCGGTCATGGCCACGACGTGGCCGTCGGCCTGCAGGGCATCGACCAGGCGCAGCTTGTGCTCCGGGGAGACCCGGGCATAGACCGACGCGGTGCGGGTCAGCTCGGCGAACGCCGCGTCGTCGAGAGCGTCGAGCTGTGCCCCCGTCACGGCGGGTTCGCCTGTTCGCTGTGCGTCGGTGATACCCAGGTCCGCGGCGATGCGCGCGGCGGTCCGCGGATGGTCGCCGGTGATCATGACGATGCGCACGCCGGCGCCCCTCGCTTCCGCGATGGCGATGGCTGCCTCGGGTCGAGGTGGGTCGATCATTCCCACCACGCCGGCGAACACGAGATCGTGCTCGAGGGACTCGTCCACGGGCGGCCGGACGCCCTCGCTCACCCGGTAGGCGACAGCCAAGGTGCGCAGCGAGGCGGTGGCGAAACGATCCACCTGCGCCAGGATCTCGCTGCGACGCGTGTCGCTCAGCTCCGCAGTCAATGAGCCGACGCGTTCGTGGCGGCACCTCGCCAGCAGAACGTCGGGGGCACCCTTGGTCACAACGACCGTATGCGCATCGTGGTCCGCGTCGGCCTCGATCGTGCTCATGAGTTTGCGCTCGGAGGTGAACGGCACCTCGCCCACCCGGGAGAATCGAGCGGTTCGCCGATCGGTCGTCCCGAGCTTGCGTTCCGCGACGAGGAACGCAGCCTCGGTCGGGTCACCCTGCACCGTCCAGACCCCGTGGTCCTCGGTCAGGGACGCGTCGTTGGCCAGACTCCCGCCGCCGAGCACGACGGTGACCTCGTCCCGCAGCGGCCCTGCCGTCAGGGGTGCACCATCGAGGGTGACCTTGCCGTCGGGCCGGATCCCTGCGCCGGTGACCGTCACCTCGCCCGAATGCGTCGCGATCCGTTCGATCGTCATCTCGTTTGTGGTCAGGGTGCCGGTCTTGTCCGAGCAGATCACTGACGTGGAACCGAGGGTCTCCACCGAGGACAGCCGCTTGACGAGCGCCCGCTGCGTGACCATGCGCTGCACTCCAAGGGCGAGTACCACCGTCATGATCGTCTGCAAGCCTTCGGGCACCGCGGCCACAGCCAGGGATACGCCGACGAGCAGGACGTCGACCAGGTCGGCGGGCCCCGAGATGTCGGAGGTGAGCAGGATGGAGCCGATCACCACAACGGCGATCACGATCACCGCCCGGACCAGCAGGCGCGAGACGCCGCCGATCTGCTGCTGGAGTGGTGTCCGTTCCTGTTCGGTCTCCCCGAGCAGGGTGGTGACGCGACCCATTTCGGTACGCATCCCGGTGCTCGTCACCACGGCACGACCCCGCCCACGGGTGATGGCGGTACCGGAGAAGACCATGTTGACCCGGTCGGCCAGAGGCGTCGGCCCGCTGAGCGTTGTCGTGCCTTTCAGCACCGGCTCGCTCTCGCCGGTCAACGACGCCTCGGCGGCGAACAGTGACGCTGCCTCCAGCAGGCGGGCATCGGCTGCGACCGCGTCCCCCTCCGCGAGGACCAGGATGTCTCCGGTGACGACGTCACAGGCGTGGACCTGCACCGGGCGGCCGTCACGGAGCACCGTGGCGTTGACCGCCGACATTCCCTGCAGGGCCGCAACGGAGTTCTCGGCCGAACGCTCTTGGGCATACCCCAGAACTCCGTTGAGCACGACGATTGATGCGATCGCGAGGGCCTCGACCGGTAATCCCGCGGCGCCCTCCAGGAGCCAGGCCGCGGCGGAGACGACGACCGCCGCCAGCAACAGGTACACCAGCGGGTCCGCGAACTGGTTCAGGAGCTTCCGCCACTGCGGCACTTTCTGGGCCGCGTTCAACTCATTGCGACCGTCTCGGGTGAGGCGTTGCGCCGCCTCGTCGGAGTCGAGACCGCCAGCCGGGTCGGTGGCGGCGGAGCGCGCGACCTCCTCGCTGTCTACCAACCACGGTTCTGGCCTCTGCATCGCCACCGTCGTGTCACTCATCAGCGGTCTTCATCCGCCCTTTCGGTGATGGCGCGCCCAAGCGATCGATGCCGGTGGCATGGCGGCAATGCCCCTTGTCGGTACCCAGGGGTTCGCAGGCTCACGCGGTGGCCAGCGCCGCGCCCCACTCACGGGCTCGCTCGACCTCGCCGGCGACCACCGGCCCGTTGGTGCCCTCGACACGGAAATGCTCGGGCTCGGCCACGAGCCGGTACCCCGAGCGCTCCAGCATCGCCGCCTCTCCCTTGGCGGCAGACCCGACCGGGAACCACCGGGATGTGACCGCCGTGTCGAACGCGGCGGCGGAGCGGCTGGCAACGGCCGGCGCCAAGACCTTGAGCCACTCGCGCACCCCGATGCCGGTGGATACCGGATCCAGTCCCGCCTCTCGGGCCTGGTCACGGGCACCGGGCCGGGTAGCCGGAGACGTCATGTGCCAGGCGTGGACCGGACCGCCGACGACGACGAGATCGAACCCGTCGGCCGAGGACGGTGCCGAACCCACTTCCGTCAGCTCCACCTCGGTGTCGGCAGCTGAGCCCAAACCCTGGGCGATGGCCTGCGCGATGTCGCGAGTGTTCCCGAAGATGGATTCGTAGACGACGAGAGCCTTCATGAGCCTTATCCCTTCCGTGGACAATTCCGACCAGATCAGTTTCGCCGCTGTGCTGGAAACTTGCCTCGGACCAAGGTCCTGTGAAGGCGGGCTGAACGGCACGAGCCTGCCCAAGCGGCACCCAGCGTCAGCCGCTCGTTTGCGACCGTCGCGTCCTCGCTCGACGCGGACACCTGAGAGGTCCTGAACCGCCGCCGGCCCAACGGTCACGACCACCGGCGTGCCAGCCATTGCCTCTGCAAAGAACCGCGTAGAAACGGGTTAGGCGCCTCTAGGGGAGCAATGTTCCATGGGCCGTTCAGTTTCCATCCGATGGCACAGTCAGTTGGAGGCTCTCACTTCCATGCTTTATCCATGCCAAACGACCGCGTGTGGGCCCCTCTTCGGCCAAATGACCAGACCCAGATGACGGCATCTCTGCCGGTCAGCCCCATCACTCCCAACCTTCCTGCCGAAGTCCACAGCACCGGATTCTGACTCGGGCGGTGTCGGTTCGAGTCCGACCGTCGGCTCAGCTTGACCGTTGAGTCCTGAGCCTGGCCGTCGACCGACACCCGACCACCGAGGGCGGCACCCACGAGGAGGGCTTCAAGGCGGCCCTCACCACCGTCGTGAACAAGCACGCCCGGGCCAAGAGCCTCCTCAAGGAGAAGGACCCGAACCTCCAGGGCGAGGACATCCGCGAGGGCATCACGGCGATCATCTCCGTGCGCCTGCGCGACCCGCAGTTCGAGGGCCAGACAAAGGGCAAGCTCGGCAACACGAGCATCAAGACCCTCGTGCAGAAGGCCACCAACGATCGGCTCGGCCAGTGGTTCGAGGAGAACCCCACCGAGGCCAACAAGATCGTCAAGAAGGCCATCGCCGGTGCCCAGGCCCGCATGGCCGCCAAGAA
>JANNOG010000081.1:0-19258 GCA_031398915.1 Micrococcales bacterium
GGCACCACCCCCCCCCCCCCCGCCCCTAACGCGGGGGGGGGGGGGGTTGGGTGGGGGGGGTTTTGGGGGGGGGGTTTGGGGGGGGGTTTTGGGGGGGGGGGGGGGGTGTTGGGGGTGGGGTGTGCAGCTGGGCTGGTTGGATGCAACGCCCTCAGACCTCGAGGGGCCCGTCGTTGGCGATGTCGTGCAGCGGGGCGCCGCCCAAACTGCCGATCAGGCCCAAGAACATCGCACGTGCACCGGGCACCAGCAGGTTGTCGTGGATCGGCACGGCCTGCGCGGGCCGCACGGCGCGGACGAAGTCGACCGCGTCCTTGGCCGCCGCCCACGGCGACGACACCGGGACGGCCAGCACGTCCACACCGGGTGGGGCGTACTCGTAGCTGTCGCCCGGGTGGAACAGGGTCACCCCCTGCGATCTGATCAGGAAGCCGATATTGGTCTCACGCTTGAGATCGGCGTGGATCACGGCGTGCAGCCCACCGATCGCCTCCACCTCGATGTCGTCGATCGCCCATGCCGCGCCCGGCGTCGCCACCGCTATCTCGGCGTCGTCCTCCAACACATCGGCCGCCTCGAGCACGGCGAGCGCGCTGGCGTCGGTGATCAGCCGGGCCCCACCGGCCATCAGGGCAGCCACCGATGCCGGAGCGACGTGATCGGCGTGGGCGTGTGTCAGCAGCACGACATCGGCCTCCTCGGGCAGCTCGGGTGAGAAGACCCCCGGATCGATGACCAGGCGAATGCCTCCTGAGCTGGTGGACAGGTCGATCTGCAGGCACGAATGCCCCAAGTAGGTCAGCTTCACGGCTCCTGTGTACCGCCCACCTCGGACGACGCGGTAGCGACGCGCAGGACTCGGTCCGGCGAGCCGTCACCGTTGCCGTCACTGTTGCTGGTGCTGATCCACAACGAGCCGTCCGGCGCTGCGGTCACCGTCCGGATCCGCCCGAACTGGGTCCGGTACAGCGCCTGTGGGTCGCCGACCACTCCTCCGTCGCCGTCGAGGTCGATACGCCACAACCGCTGCCCCCGGAGGGCTGCCACGTACAGGGTGTCCTCACCCGACTCGCCGGTGATCACGGCCGCCCCTGACGGCGATGCCTGCGACGTCGCCCAGGTGACCAACGGAGCGACGAACCGACCGCCCTCGGTGTCGCCCGGTCCCTCGACCTCCGGCCAGCCGTAGTTGCCACCCGCCTCGATCAGATTGACCTCGTCGAAGGTGTTCTGACCGAACTCTGTGGCGTACAGCCTGCCGGCCGAATCCCAGGCCAGACCCTGAACGTTTCGGTGCCCGACACTGAACACCACCGACTGAGGATCAGGATTGCCCGGGGCCGGAGCCCCCTGAGGTGTCATCCGCAGGATCTTTCCGTTGAGGTATCTCGCGTCCTGGGAGACGTCCGGTTCGGCGGCATCTCCGGTTCCCGCGTACAACATCCCGTCAGGGCCGAACCCGATCCGCCCGCCGTTGTGATTCGAGGCCTTCGTGATCCCGGCGAGGACCACCTCGATCGCCTGGGGTGCGGTTCCGTCGTCGGCCATACGGAGCCGCACGATCCGGTTGTCGTCGGCCGTCGTGAGGTAGGCGTACACCCACCCGTCGCTGGCGTAGTCCGGGCTGACCGCCAGCCCCAGCAGGCCACCCTCGCCCTGGGCGAGGACGTCCGGCACGACGACCACCGGGACGGCCGCACCGCCGGCGGCCGGTACCTGCAGGATCTGCCCGGTGTCGCGCTCGGCCACGAGGGCGTCGCCGCTGGGCAGAAAGGTCATGCCCCACGGCACGTCCAGCGCCGACGTCAACTCGGTCGGAGTCGGTCCGGCGGCGTCGGGGTACACCTCGGCCGGCTCCGGTTGGAGGGCGGCGCGCAACCCTGGCGAGACCACCGACACGCCGATCGTGGCGCCGAGGGCGACTCCGGCGAGGACACCCAGAATGACGGGGACGGGACGAGTCGGCACACAGTGAGTATCCGTTCCCGCGTCGGGCGGCGCGCGGATACCCTCGGCACCGTGCCCACGGTCGTCGTCCAGGTCATGCCCAAGCCCGAGTTGCTCGACCCACAGGGTGCCGCCGTCTCCCACGCGTTGGACCGCCTCGGCTATGTCGGGGTGGTGGACGTTCGGCAGGGCAAGCGGTTCGAGGTCGAGGTTGCCGATGCCTCCGAGGCCGCCGTGGCGGCAGTCCGCGCCGCCGCCGCGGAGGTACTGAGCAACCCCGTCATCGAAGACGTCGTCAGCGTCGAGTTGCTGTGACGATCGGCGTCGTCACCTTTCCGGGGTCACTGGACGACAGGGACGCGGTGGCAGCCGTCCGCCTCGCCGGCGCTCGTGCGGTGCAGCTGTGGCACGCCGACGACGATCTCGGCGGCGTGGACGCGGTGATCCTGCCCGGTGGCTTCTCGTACGGGGACTACCTGCGCTGTGGGGCCATCGCCAGCTTCGCCCCGGTGATGTCCGCCCTGGTGCGGGCCGCCGCCGGCGGGATGCCGGTGCTCGGGATCTGCAACGGCTTTCAGGTGCTGTGTGAGGCCGGGTTGCTGCCCGGCGCGTTGCGCCGCAACGATCATCGGCGCTTTGCCTGCGTCGATCAGCGACTGCGTATCGAGTCGGTCGACACGGCGTGGACGTCGGCCTTCGTACCGGGCGCCGAGGTCACCATTCCGTTGAAGAACGGTGAGGGTGCCTACGTCGCCGATCCGTCGACGCTCGACGCCCTCGAGGCCGAGGGACGGGTCGTGATTCGCTACCTCGGCGACAACCCGAACGGGTCCGAACGGGCGATTGCGGGCGTGAGCGATCCGACCGGCCGAATCGTCGGCCTCATGCCCCATCCGGAGCATGCTGTCGAGGCGGGTTTCGGACCGTCCACGGACGGCCTGGGGTTCATCGCCTCGATATTGCATGAACTCGCATCGACGTAGTGCAGAATGCTCGCGCAGAGCCCCATCCGTATCGACCCCAGCCTGGAGCGCAGATGTCAGTCACCGATGACTACCTGGCAAACAACGCCCGCTACGCCGAGTCCTTCCGCGGTCCGCTCGGCATGCCGCCGAGCCTCCAGGTAGCGGTTGTGGCATGCATGGATGCCCGATTGCACGTATCCACGGTGCTCGGCATCGCCGAGGGCGAGGCGCACATCATCCGCAACGCCGGCGGTGTGGTCACCGACGACGAGATCCGCTCGCTCGCCATCTCGCAGCGGTTGCTGGGTACCCGCGAGATCATCGTGATCAACCACACCGACTGCGGCATGTTGACGTTCACGGACGAGCAGTTCGCGGCCGACCTCGAAGCCGAGACCGGTGTCGCTCCCACCTGGACCGCCCGGTCGTTCACCGATCTCGACGACAACGTCCGCGCCCAGATCGAGTTGATCAAGGCGAGCCCGTTCGTGCCCCACACCGACCAGATCCGGGGCTTCGTGTTCGACGTCACCACCGGTCTCCTTCGTGAGGTCGACGCCTGAGCGACGCCCGCGCTGGCTAGGCTCGACAGCACCATGTCGATCGCACAGCCACCTCCTGTCACCGAGCCCGAACAACCCTTCGCCGCGCTGGGTCTGACCGAGGCCGAGTACGACCGGATCCGGCAGATCCTCGGCCGCCGGCCGTCGTCGGCGGAACTGGCGATGTACTCGGTGATGTGGAGCGAGCACTGCTCGTACAAGTCCACGAAGGTGCACCTGCGCCGTTTCGGTGAGGCGACGACACCTGCCATGCGGCGACGCCTGCTGGCCGGCATGGGCGAACAGGCGGGCGTGGTCGACATCGGCGACGGGTGGGCCGTCGCATTCAAGGCCGAGAGCCACAACCACCCCAGCTTCGTCGAGCCGTACCAGGGAGCGGCAACCGGTGTCGGTGGCATCGTTCGCGACATTCTGGCCATGGGCGCCCGGCCCGTGGCGGTCATGGACTCGCTGCGATTCGGTGCCCTGGACCACCCCGACACCGCGCGGGTCGCGCCCGGGGTGGTGGCCGGTGTCGGGGGTTACGCGAACTGTCTGGGGCTGCCGACGATCGGCGGCGAGGTGGGATTCGACCCCACGTACCAGGGCAACCCACTGGTCAATGCGCTCTGTGTGGGCGTGCTGCGACACGAGGACATGCAACGGGCTCACGCCAGCGGGACCGGCAACCTGGTCGTGCTGTTCGGCTCGCGCACCGGGGGAGACGGGATCGGTGGCGTCAGCGTGCTGGCCAGCGAGACGTTCGGCGGGTCCGGGCGCCCCGCGAAGCGTCCGGCCGTACAGGTCGGCGATCCGTTCGCCGAGAAGCTCCTCATCGAGTGTTGCGTCGAGTTGTACGCCGCCGGGGTCGTCGCGGCGATCCAGGACCTCGGGGGTGCCGGGCTGTCGTGTGCCACCAGCGAACTGGCAGCCGCCGGTGACGGTGGGATGAGGATCGCGCTGGACCGGGTGCCGTTGCGTGACTCGACGTTGTCGCCAGCCGAGATCCTGATGAGCGAATCCCAGGAGCGGATGATGGCCATCGTCCGCCCCGCCGACCTCGACGGGTTCCTGGCGGTCACGCGGCGATGGGACGTCGAGTCCAGTGTGCTGGGCGAGGTCACCGACACCGGGCGGTTGGTCATCACCTGGCACGGCGAAACCGTCGTGGATGTGCCGCCGCGCACCGTCGCCCATGACGGCCCGGTCTACCGGCGCGACTTCGCCCGCCCGGCCGCAGCGGACGCCCTGGTCGCCGACTCGGCCGGTCGACTGCCCCGCCCGAGGACCCCGGCCGAGATCCAGGCGCTGTGGCTACGTCTGGTCGCCAGCCCTTCGCTGTGCTCACGGGCCTGGGTCAGCGACCAGTACGACCGCTACGTCGGCGGGAACACCGCCTGGGCGCGGCCCGATCGCAGCGGAGTGCTTCGCGTCGACCGAGACACGGGACGAGGAGTTGCCGTGGCGTTGCGGGGCCCCGGCCGCTTCGCCGCTCTCGACCCCTACGTCGGGGCACAGCTCGCGTTGGCCGAGGCGTACCGGGCGGTCGCCTGTGCCGGCGCCGAACCGATCGCGGTCACCGACTGCCTGAACGCGGGCTCCCCGGAGGAACCAGGGTCGATGTGGGCGTTCGCCGAGGTGGTCAGGGGTCTCGCCGACGGTTGCCTGGCGCTGGAGGTACCAGTGACCGGCGGCAACGTGTCGTTGTACAACGCCACCGGAGACGTCTCGGTGCTGCCCACCCCCGTCGTCGGGATGTTGGGCGTGCTCGACGACGTCGGCGTCGCGGTGGCATCCGGCTGGTCGGCGCCGGGACTCGCGCTCTACCTGATCGGGGCCACCCGCGACGAGGTCGACGGCTCGGCATGGGCCTGGGAGGAGCACGCTCACCTGGGCGGTCGCCCACCGGTCGTCGACCTGGCTCACGAGCGGGCGGTGGCCGGCGCCATTCGGGCCTGCCTGCGCGACGGGTTGGTCGATGCCGTTCGGGATCTGGCCGACGGTGGACTGCTGGCCGCACTGACCGAGTCGTGCCTGCGATTCGGCGTGGGAGCGCGGGTCTGGCTGACCGAGGTCGGCGAGCGGGACGGCGTCGACCTCGTATCGATGCTGGTCAGCGAATCGACCGGACGAGTGCTCGTGGCAGTGCCCCGCACCGAGGAGATCCGGTTCACAGATGTGCTGAGTGCTCGGGGCGTCACCCACGCCCGGATCGGGGTCAGCGACGACCAGGGCGGCCCGGGCGGCAGCCCGGCGTTGGACGTGGCCGGTGTCGCGACGCTGAGCCTCACCGAGTTGAGCCGTGCCCACTCGGCGACGCTGCCCCGATACTTCGACCAGGGCTCGCCCGTCGAGTCGGGCTCACCCGTCAGGTAGGGCTCGCCCGTCGGACCGAGCTCGCTCATCGGCTAGAGCGTGGCGAGCGGGAGGACGTCGGCCAGGTCCGCTCGAATCCCACTGGCCGCGACGCGGCCGCCCGCGACGGCGTCCTGCCAGCCGAGAGATCCGGTGGCCAGCCCCAACCAGGTGTCCGTGTCGGTCTCGACGACGTTGGGCGGCGTCCCACGGGTGTGGCGAGGCCCCGCGATGCACTGCGTGACGCCGAATGGCGGCACCCGTACCTCGACCGAGTTGCCTGGCGCCGATTCGGCCACCACCTGCAATGTCCATCGCACGGCCAGCGCGGTGGCGGCCCGGTCGGCGATGCCGTCCCGCCACGCCTGCACCGCGGCCCGCCCCGCGGTCGCAGTGATCCGCCGTGGCATAGCCCCATCCTCCCGCGCCGCAGACGACCCGATCACAACCCTCGACCCGAACCCGTGGTGGTGCGGCCGCCCGGCTACGGTCGACGGGTGGCTCGCCCCCGTGAGATCCGGTATCAGGCCTTCATCGGCACCGGCGTCGTCGTCGGCCTGATCGCCGCCGGGGTGCTGGCGCTGGTGGGCACACCACGGGGCGACTACTCCTCAGGTGCGGTCTTCGGGTATCTCGCCGTGTCGTGCGGGCTGTTGGGCGCACTCGTAGGTGCGACCGTCGCCGTGGTGATCGACGCAGTCCGCCAGCGCAGGCGGCGTCGCACCTGACAGACTCATCAGGTGGCACGCGGTGACGGCAGGCTCGGGCACGACATTCTTCCGGATAGTCCCAACCCTGCTGACGCGTGTGGGGTGTTCGGGGTGTATGCGCCGGGTGAGGACGTGGCGACGCTTGCCTACTTCGGCCTGTACGCGCTGCAGCATCGCGGCCAGGAGTCGGCCGGCATCGCGGTAAGCAACGGTCATCAGATCCTGGTGTACAAGGACATGGGCCTCGTGTCGCAGGTGTTCGACGAGGCGGCGCTGGCTCCGTTGCGGGGCGGCCACATCGCAGTCGGTCACTGCCGTTACTCGACCACCGGGGCGAGCACCTGGCACAACGCGCAGCCGACGCTGGGCCCGGCCGGAGCCGGCACGGTCGCCCTGGCGCACAACGGCAACCTGACCAACACCGCGGCGCTGCGCGCGCAACTACCCGCTGGGTCCCGGTCCGGCGTGGACACCGGCACGGACACCGCCGTGGTGACAGCGCTATTGGGCGCCGAACGCTCGGGAGACCTGGTCAGCGCTGCGATGGTGGTGTTGCCCCGGTTGCAGGGAGCCTTCTCGCTGGTTTTCGCGGACGAGTCGAAGCTGTACGCGGCTCGCGACCCGCAGGGGGTTCGCCCGCTCGTGCTGGGTCGCCTCACCGGCCGCGCGGGTACCGGCTGGGTCGTCGCCAGCGAGAGCGCCGCCCTGGACATCGTCGGCGCCACCGTCGTCCGCGAGGTCGAACCTGGTGAGCTGCTGGTCATCGACGACGACGGGGTGCGGTCGCACCGGTTCGCGGCGGCGTCCCCCGCCGGTTGCGTGTTCGAGTACGTGTATCTCGCTCGGCCCGACACCCGGATCGCGGGCACGGTCGTCCACGCCGCCCGGGTGGACATGGGCCGACGGCTGGCTGTCGAGCACCCGGTGGAGGCCGATCTGGTGATGCCGGTGCCCGAGTCGGGAACACCGGCGGCGATCGGTTATGCCGAAGCATCGGGCATTCCGTACGGCCACGGCCTGGTCAAGAACTCCTACGTGGGGCGTACCTTCATCCAGCCGTCACAGACCATCCGACAGTTGGGAATCCGACTCAAGCTGAACCCGCTGCGCGAGGTGATCGAGGGGCGCCGATTGGTCGTCGTCGACGACTCGATCGTCCGCGGGAACACGCAGCAGGCCCTGGTGCGGATGCTGCGGGCGGCGGGCGCAGCCGCGATCCACGTCCGGATCTCGTCACCACCGGTGACGTGGCCCTGCTTCTACGGGATCGACTTCGCCGACCGGGATCAGCTGATCGCCACCGGTCGAGCAGTCGAGGAGGTCCGCGCGGCCATCGGGGCCGACACCCTGGGCTACCTGTCGTTGGACGGAATGGTCGCGGCCACCGGACAGTCCACAGACAGGTTGTGCACGGCGTGCTTCACCGGTAACTACCCGATTCCGCTGGCCGCCAGCTCACTGGCTGCCATGTCGCCGGCTGCCACATCGCCGGCTGCCACGGGCATCCGGGAGCCCGCCGTCAGTGGCGCCCGATGACCGACCGATCGGGCCTGACGTATGCGGCGTCGGGGGTGGACGTCGACGCCGGAGACCGTGCAGTCGAGCTGATGGGCCGACGCGTTCGCGCCACCCACGGCGTCGGCCCGGCACCCGTGCTGGACGGGGCAGGTGGCTTCGCCGGAATGATCGACGTGTCCGCACTGACCCGGTTGCGCCGTCCGGTTCTCGCCACGTCCACCGACGGAGTGGGCACCAAGCTGGCCGTCGCGCAGGCCATGGACATCCATCACACCGTCGGGCTGGACCTGGTGGCCATGGTGGTCGACGACCTGGTGGCATGTGGCGCGCAACCGTTGTTCCTCACCGACTACCTCGTCGTGGGGCGGGTGGTGCCCGAGCGGATCGCGGCCATCGTCGGCGGGATCGCCACCGGATGCGAGATCGCCTGCTGCCCGCTGATCGCCGGCGAGACGGCCGAGCACCCGGGGCTGTTGCCAGCGGATGCCTACGACCTGGCGGGTGCGGCAACGGGGATGTTGGACGCCGACGACGCCCTCGGCCCCGCCCGGGTCGAGGTCGGAGATGTGGCACTGGCAATGGCCTCGTCCGGGCTCCACGCGAATGGATTCAGTCTGGCGCGGGCCATCGTCGCCCGGGCCGGGTGGTCACTGGGGCGCCATATCGACGACTTCGGCCGCACCCTGGGTGAGGAGTTGTTGGAGCCGACCACGATCTACGCCGCGCTGGTCATGCGGTCCCTGGCCCGCCTGCCCGGTGCTGTCCACGCGCTGTGTCACGTCACCGGCGGCGGGATCGCCGCCAACCTGGCGCGCGTCCTGCCGGCGGGGCTCCACGTGGACGTCGATCGCGCCACGTGGTCACCGGCGCCCGTGTACGGGATCCTCGGGGAGGCCGGTGGGGTGAGCCCCGACGAACGCGAACGCGCCTGGAACCAGGGGATCGGGATGATCGCCCTGGTCGACGCGGGCAGTGCGCACGCCGTGCAGGAGGTGGCTGCCGAGGCCGGGATTCACACCTGGATCTGCGGAGACGTCTCGGCGCACGGGCAGCCACCAGCCGGATCGGTATCCAACACCAAGGGGGTGCGTGGCGGATCTGTCCGGCTGGTCGGCAGCCACTAGCGGGCTAGCACGCCACCTGACGACGGACTGTCAGCGTCCGCTGCCTCGCTCGTGCCAATCCTCGTACCCGTTCGACGAGGCGTCCGGACCATCGGCCGGAACCCCCTCGTCATCGTCAACGAGGTCGTCGACAGGTGCGTCGGCGCGCTCGTTCGGACTCGTTGCCGAGTCGCCATGCAGCTCGCGTGCCAAGGCATCGTACTGAATGTCCGGGCTGAAGTACTTCAGCTCGCGGGCAACCTTGGTCTGCTTAGCCTTCTGACGGCCGCGCCCCATGGCGTCGACCCCCTCAACGTAGGTCGGGGCTGGCCCGTGGGCGGCCCCTGAATGTTCATTCGGTCTTCGTACAGTGAACGGTACAGCCTTGCGTGGTGTTCCTACATCCCGACCCGGTCACGACGGCGATGGAGCCCGCCCGACCTGTCCCTAATCGTCCGTTCGGATGATCCCCCCTCCGCTGGTCGTCGCCGGTGAACGGTCCACATGACGGTTCCGTACCTCTAACGAGCAAGACGATGCTTACGCCCGAGATCGGTCACCGGTCACAACGACCACGATCGTCAGACGAGAATGCGAGAGGAACCTGGCCACCATGACGACCCGCGATATGCACGCCGGCAGCGACGAGGCACAGGGGGATGAGCTGCTGACCCCGGCCGAGGTAGCCGCCATGTTCCGCGTCGACCCCAAGACCGTCACCCGCTGGGCGAAGGCCGGCAAGCTGTCGTCCATCCGCACCCTGGGTGGGCACCGCCGCTACCGAGCCTCCGAGGTTCGGGCACTGCGCACCGGTATGGGCGCGCACACCGAGCTCTGATCCCGGAGTTCGTCCGACGTCGCCTGACGCCACGAGCCCCCGACGACCGATGGTCGCCGGGGGCTCGTGCTCGTCACGGCTGAGCTATGGCAGTAGGTACGCCATGACCCCGCCCAGTAGTGCGGCCCGGTCGGCGTCCGAGCTCACCTGTTCCAGGCCGAAGCCCAACAGCACGGTGTCCTCGGTCGCGATCCCGGCCCGGCCCGCCGGTACCAGCGACTCGGCGATCACGAAGTCGACCCGGTTGACCGGGCTCGCCTCCGGAGCACCAGGCACCGACCACACGCCCAGCCCCGTCTCGAAGCCCTCGGCCTCGACGACGGTGCCACCGACCACGACTCGAGTGTCGTCGACGAAGACGCCGACCCCACCACTGCTCGGGTCGGTGACGTAGCTGATCGACACCTCGACCTGGCTTCCGGCGTACGCCGACAGATCGAAGGCGACCTGCTGCCACCCGCCCGAGTTGCCGGTGAAGGCGTTCCAGTCACCGCTGGTCCCGGTGGAGGCACACGGATCGGTGCCCGTCAGGTAACGGTTGAGGAACGGGTGCAATTCGAGCAGGAAGCCCGCCTCGCACTCGGTGGGTGGGGTGGTGGTCGTCCCGCCGTTCAGGTCGGGCAGCGTGGTCCAGTCGTCGCCACCCGCCGTGCGGGCCTCGACGATGACGCTGTCGTAGCCGAACTCGGTGTCGAACGACAGTTGCGCCTGCAACTGCGCGGCAGTGGCTGCGTCGACCGTGGTGAGGTCGACGGTCCGGGTCAGGCGCATGTACGACGTGTCGTCGTGCGTCGCTCCGGCGTACTGGGTGCCCTCTACGGGTGCGTAGGGGTCCTGGCCGTCGGTGACGTACTCGGCGACGGCTTCGCCACCGAACAGCGGGAATTCCTCGACCGGGAGGATCTCGCTGGTCGGGGTGAACGAGCCCGCCTCGTCGATCGGGTTGGCTGCGGCCAGGGTCGAACCCAGGTCGCCGCTGAGCCCGGCGAGGATGCCGTCGATGCCCTGCACCCGGGTGGCCTCGGACAGGGACGTCCTGCCATAGGCGCCGAGGTAGTACTGGTAGAAGTCGTCAGCCAGCAGGAGGCAGTCCGAGAAGAAGTCCTCGCTGACGACACAGTCGGACTCGGGCGCTCCGTCCAAGCCGTAGTAGATGCCACCGATGGCCGAGCCGAGTTGACCGTTGTAACCCGCGGTCTCACCCGTGACCAGCAGCTTGCCACCGGCGTTCAGGTAATCACGGATGGAAAGGGTCAGGTACTGCTCGCGTTCGGCGACCGAGAGGTCTTCGAGCGGTCCGAACAGGAACGTGTCGGTCAACTCGTCCTCGGCGTCCTGGGTGAGGCGGTTGTCGCCCTGGTACCAGACGACGGCGTCGAAGTGATCGAGCACGCCGAGGTCGTGCGGCACACCCTGGGACGTGACATCCCATACCGAGGCATCGATGCCGTTGGCCTCGAGTGCGTCGACGTATGCCTGGGCGTACTTCGGTGACGTGGTCCCCGCCGGATACAGCGGGTTGACCCCGGTGTAGTCCTCGTTGGCGACAACCAACACCTCGTTACGAGTGGCCTCGGCGACCGTGTAACGGAACCGCTCGCTGGAGACCCTGCGCGGGTACCGACCGGCTGTGCTGCGACCCGTGAACCACACCTGGACCGAGTCGCCGGGGTCGGCATTGCGGATGACGCCGCGGTACTCGGCGTAGTAGGTGTCGCCGTTGTCGCCGTAGCGCTCGCCACCCTTCCAGGCCTTGACCGACGTCGACTGGATCCGGCCACCGTTGATCCGGTAGCGCAGGGTCAAGTTCTGCATGTCACGACGGGCGGTCACGGCCACCTGCTGCCGGCGGCCGTAGGACACCGAGAACTCGTCGACATCGAATTCGGGAGCCCGTAGACCCACGCTCGACACGGGGTTGTCAGGGTCCTTCGCGGACTTGGCCACCGACAGGGCGAACGGGATGTTCGCCTCGAACTCGGCCTGGATCAGCACCTCGGAGTCGGGGAAGTTGAACACGCTCTCGCAGTCTGCGGCCTCGAATTCGTCGTCGGGGTCGACGTTGCTCGCCGTCTCACAGGTGGACATCTCGGGCGTGAACGCCAGGGTGTCCCACACGTTATGGGCGTGATCGGTGGTCTCGCCGTTGGTGGTGTACAGCTCGGCCGAGATGTCCGGGTCGTAGCCCGGCACTGCCGGATTGGCGTCGTCGCCGGTCAGCGCCTCGTAGATCAGGTCGTCGGGGGTGGGGGTGGCGACCTGCCAACCGGTGCCGTAGAGCAGCAGTTCGGCCGCCGAGTGGTAGTTCACCTGATACGCGAAGCGGATCTTGCGCATCAGGTTGTTCAGCGCCTGCGTCTCGGGCTCGGAACCAGGTGAGGGTCCGCGGTAGACCTCGCTGAAGCGGTCCGGTGAGGAACCCTCGTTGTCGTATCCCCAGCGGTAGGGCCAGTTGCGGTTGGGGTCGACGCCGTCGCCGGCCTCGATGACGCCGTCACCGTTGTTGTCGGCCAGGTTCTTGCGCCACAGGCGGTTGCCCTCGGTGAAGGTGAAGTCGTAGCCGTCGGGGTTGGACACCGGGATGAACCACAGTTCGGTGGTGTCGATGATCTGGGTGATCTCGCGGTTCGAGCCGTAGCCGTCGAGGTAGTAATTGAGCAGGCGGCGGGTCATCTCGGGGGTGATCCACTCTCGGGCGTGCTGGGCCGAGTTGTAGAGCACTGCGGGTCGGCTGCCGTCCCTGACGCGGTCGGCGTCCTTGGTGACCCGGACGGCGGTGATGTCCTGACCATTGACGGACTTGCCGATGGTGACGACCTCGGTGATGGCGTCGTTCGCCTCGGCGGTGGCGATCAGCTCCTCCTGCAGGCCACCCTCACCGCTGTACGGCCGGAACACGTTGTAGGAGGGTTCGACCTGGGCCGACACCCGTCCGGCGCTGGTGACCGTCTTGGCCTCCAGCGGGACGCCCTGCTCGACCAGGCGGGCGGCGAGCACCTCACTCATGATCGCCTCGATCTGGATCAGGCCGTCGGGCCCGGCTCCGGCCGTGGCGATGTCCTCGAAGTCGAGGCCGACGGCCCGAACCAGGCCCAACTGCTCGGCGGTGACGGTGCCGACATAGACGCGCGGGCCGACGGCGCCGGTGATCTCTGGTTCGGCGCGATCGTCGGCTATGGATGAGGCGACGGCTGGAGCCATCGTGAAGACGAGGACAGCCGAGACGGCCACCACGCCCGATCTGAGTAGTGACGCTCTATTCACCTGTGGACCACCTGAGGACTAGGAAGTGTTACCAGTCATCACATAGTGGTCATCACGGCATGTCAACGGGTGACGGCGCCCAATTCACCCGGAGCAGTGTTGCTGGCGCGAATCATTCTCATCTTTGCTGTGGCACGCCTGCCGAAGGCCGCGAACGCAGCAGGTGGGAGGCGATTCGGCCGAATGCCCGCTCGCGGGCGACGGTTGGTTCGTGCGCCCCCAACAAGACGTCCACGAGGACTGCGGAGGCGCCGGCGGAGCGAGCCTGGCGGGCGAGCAGAGCGAGGGCGATCGGATCGACGGCAGCCACACCGGACCGGACGATCGTCGTGGCGAGGCTGTCGATCTCGTCGCGCGCAGTGGTGGAGTGGCTGTGGCGCGGCGCGTCGCCACGGACGTGCTCTGTGGTTGCGCGGGTGATCGGGGTGGTGTGGTCGGTAGTGGCGGTGTCGGTGACCGGGGCGGAACTCATGACCGGTGTCATGGCAAGTCCTCTCTCTACACCTCGACGGTAGGTGGCTGAGTCGATCACGTCCAGCGATTGTTCCTTCTCTTAACTAGAAGCTATGCTGATGGACATGCCTGCGGCCCTGCGAGACCTGGAAATCCGACACCTCACTGCCCTGCGTGAGGTCGCTCGGGCGCGCAATTTCGGGCGGGCGGCCGACCGGTTGGGATTCAGCCAGTCAGCCGTCAGTCAGCAGATCGCGGCGCTCGAACGGGTGGTCGGCGCCCCGGTCTTCGAGCGGCCGGGGGGGCCTCGCCCGGTCGACCCGACGCCACTGGGCAGGATCCTGCTGGCCCACGCCGAGGCGGTGCTCGATCGGATCTCGGCGGCGGGCGACGACGTCGAGGCGTTTCTCGCCGGTCAGGCCGGCGTCCTGGCGATCGGCTCGTTCGAGAGCGTGTCGGTTCGGGTGCTGCCCCAGGTGCTCAGCCGGTTCCGCGCCCTCAGTCCGCACGTCGACCTTCGACTCTCCGAGCACGACGACCAGGAAGTCCTCGAGGCACAGCTGCGCGGCGGGGTGATCGACGCCGCCTTCCTCATCGAACCGATCGACGCGGCAGGCCTTCGGGTGACCAGGCTGCGTGAGGACGCGTTCGTACTGCTCAGCCCGCCGAACGAGGTCGAGAACCCGGACATGGCCGTGGACGTCGCCCGGCTCAACGGTGTGCCGTTGATCAGCCAGACCGACAACGCCTGCCAACGTCTCATCGACGGCGCCCTGCGCCGGGTCGGCGTGGACGTCAACGTCGTATTCCGAACCAACGACAACTCGGCTGTTCAGGCCATGGTCCGCGCCGGGGTGGGGCATGCCGTCATGCCGGCGCTGGCTGTCGCCTCGGATGATCCCGGCGTGGTGGTTCGGACCCTGTCGCCGGGTATCCCGGCGCGAACGATCGTCGTCGCGACATCGGCCGAGCGGACGCCCAGCCCTGCTGCCCTGGCCTTCCTCGACATCACCGCACGGGTGTGCGCCGAGTTGCCCGTGACCGGTAGAGGTTGACCCCGACCCGGACAACAGTCACGATTCCCCAGACATGTCTAATCTTCCGCGCTCCCGCCCGCCCAGTCGTCTGATCACGCCGTCGATCGCTCGACGCACCCTGCTCCGTGGCGCCGGTGCGCTGGCGGCCGTGGGTGGCGCCGGACTGAGCGGTTGCAGCCTGTTGCCCGGCCAGGACGCGGCCCCGGCCGGTGGCGGAGGTGCTGCCCGGGCGATCCGGCTCGGCTATGTCACGCCGTCCACCGGACCGCTCTCGCCGTTCGGTGAGGCCGACACGTTCGTCGTCGATGCCATCCGTGCCTACTTCGCGGAAGCCGGCATCACCACGGGCGCCGGCACCAGCGAGGTCGAGATCATCGTCCGTGACTCGCAATCGGATTCCGCCGTCGCAGCCGCTGCGGCAGCCGAGCTGATCACCGAGGAGCGCGTCGACATGATGCTCGTCTCCTCGACACCGGACACCACCAACCCCGTCGCCGACCAGTGCGAGGCCAACGGCGTGCCGTGCCTGTCGACGGTGGCTCCGTGGCAGCCGTTCTTCTTCGGTCGCGGGGCCTCGCCTGTCTCGTCGTTCAACTGGACCTATCACTTCTTCTGGGGCCTGGAGGACGTCGAGGCCGTCTTCATGGACATGTGGGATTCGGTCGACTCGAACCGTCAGGTCGGCGCCCTGTGGCCCAACGATCCGGACGGCAACTCGTGGGGCGACCCAGCGACGGGCTTCCTGCCGGTCGTGTCCCAGCGTGGCTACGGAATCGTCGACCCAGGCTTCTACGCCAACGGAACCCAGGACTTCACCGCTCAGATCACACAGTTCAAGGAGCGTGGCACCGAGCTCCTGGTGGGCGTGCCGATCCCGCCGGACTTCACGACGTTCTGGAACCAGGCAGCTCAGCAGGAGTTCCGGCCCCGTCTGGTGACGGTCGCCAAGGCACTGCTGTTCCCGTCCAGCCTGCTGGCGCTGGGTGACGCCGGCAACAACCTCGGAACGGAGGTGTGGTGGTCACCGTCACACCCCTACACGTCGTCGTTGACCGGGCAGAGCGCTCAGGACCTGGCGGATGCGTACACCGAGGCGACCGGGTTGCAGTGGACCCAACCGATCGGATACGTCCACGCGCTGTTCGAGGTCGCCGCGGCGGCGCTGGCGGCGGCGGACTCACCCGACGACCACGAGGGTGTCGTCGCTGCGCTGTCGCAGTTGCAGATCGACACCGTATGCGGCCGGTTGGACTGGAACACTGGCCCTGTGCCGAACGTCGCCAAGACCCCGTTGGTCGGCGGTCAGTGGCGGGTGGCCGGAGACTCCGTCGACCTGGTGATCGTGTCCAACGCGCAGGCCCTGGACATCCCGCGCACCGGTGAGATCCAGGCGATCTCCTAGCCGGCTACTGACCGGCCGGCGACTGCCGCCCCCGGTGGCTACCGGGCCAGCGACGCCTGCTGGCCCGTGATTCGAGCCCGGGTCATGGCGTGCTCGACCAGCAGGATCAGTGCCGACTTGACGGTCGCCCGGTCGCGGGCGTCGCAGACCGTCACCGGAACCTGAGGGATGATCGCCAGTGCCTCGCGGATGTCGGGGATCGAGTGCTGCAGCACGCCGTCGAAGGTGTTGACCGCCACGACGTAGGGCAGGTTGCGATCCTCGAAGAAGTCGATGGCACCGAAACAGTCGGCCAGACGCCGTGTGTCGACCAGCACCACGGCCCCGATGGCGCCGCGGACCAGGTCGTCCCACATGAACCAGAAACGGCTCTGGCCGGGCGTGCCGAACAGGTACAGGACAAGGTCGGCATCGAGTGAGATCCGGCCGAAGTCCATCGCCACGGTGGTCGTCGTCTTGTTGGGCGTCATGCTGAGGTCGTCGAGGGCCTGACTGGCGCTGGTCATCACGGCTTCGGTGGTCAGCGGGACGATCTCGGAGATGGCGCCGACGAATGTCGTCTTGCCGACCCCGAAGCCCCCGGCGACAACGATCTTGGCCGAGATCGTCGGCCCAGCCGTCGTCTGACCGTTAGAGCCGGTGTAGTCCATCGAGGACCCTTTCCATCAGAGCGGTATCCGGGCGATCTCGCCCGACGTTCGAGTCGTGAACGACGACCAGGCCCATCATGGCCATGTCGCCCAGCAGTACCCGCGCGACGCCGATCGGCATCCTGAGCAGCGCCGACACCTCGGCCACCGAGCGTGATCGACGACAGAGAACGGCGATCTCGCGGTGCTCCGGTGGTAACGCCACATCAGCGCTTCCGTCCAGGTCGGCGGTGAGCACCATCGCTTCGATGGCGAACTCGTACAACGGCTTGGTCCGTCCGGCAGTACGCGCGTACGGCCGGACCATCCCCACGCTTTCGTCCCCCGGCCACCCCTGAGACGCCGGTGTGGTCATGGCAGGACCTAGGTCGCGATCCTGTGAGAGCCGTGCCGCAACGTCGGTGTCAGGCTCTCGCCCACCCGATCGACCAGCAGTGTCATCTCGTAACCGACCAGGCCGATGTCGCAGGCCGGCTCGGCGAGGGTGATCAGGCTGGAACCGTCGCTGATCGCCATCAGCATCACGAAGCCCCGCTCCATCTCGACGACGGTCTGAACGACCTCACCACCGTCGAAACAGCGAGCAGCACCACCGGTCAGGCTGGAGAGACCGGATGCGATGGCCGCGAGCTGGTCGGCGCGATCCCGAGGCAGTGCGGACGAGGCGGCCATCAGCAGGCCGTCGGTCGAGACGACAGCGGCGTGTGCGACCCCGGGGGTTCGGGTCACGAAGCCGTCGATCAGCCAGGTGAAATCTGCAGCCCGGGGGTCCGTGCCGCGGGCGCGGGAATAGTCATCGCCAAGCATGGCACTCATCTGGCGTATCTCCGTTCATCGTCGTGACGCTCAGCTGCAGGTTCCTGGCCATCACGATCGTCCAGGGCCTGGTCGCTCGTGCGGGGATCGTCGTGGGTGCGTTCGGCGGTGCGGGTCCGACCGGACTGCAGCCCGCGTTGATAACTACTCAACCGACCACGAACGGCCTCGGCGTCGCGGCTGCGGGCGGCAGCAGGTGCGGACTCGGGTGCCGAGCCGGGTACCAGGTTGGCCTTCGGGCGGCGCTTGGGCAACCCGGCAGCTGTGACGCTCGTGTCGCCGCCGGTCATGGTTGCCTGCACGGCACGCCAGCCGGCATCCGCAGCAGTGTCGAACGACGGTCGCCGTGACGCCGCCGCGGTGACGGTCGCACGTCCGTTCACCGGTAGCTCGTGGATCACAGCCACTGCAGCGGGGGCCGCCGGCTCCTCCGCACGGTAGGTGGGGATCGGCATCGTGTCGCTCTGGAACCACGCTGACACCTCGAAGAAGATCGGCGTCATCTCGAGGGTGCCGACGGGTGCGCCGCTCGGTTGCTCGGCGGCGGCTGCTGCCGGAACCAGCGGAACGGGTTGGGGCAGTGCCGGCTGCACCACGGCGGGCTGAGGCATGGCGGGCCGGGGCATGGCCGGTTGAGGCATGGCGGGCTCGGGCATGGCCGGTTGAGGTGCCGACGGACGGGCCACCAACGGCATCGGCATAGCCGGCTCTCGTCGCGGCGACAGTGGCTGGGCCTCGCTCGGTGACGGGATCTGGGTGAGCGAGGGCAACATGAGGGGCGCCTGGCTGCCGGTGACCGTCACGGACGGTGGCACCGTCCCTGCAGGTGCCAGTGCCTTGGCGCTGTCGACGTCGGCCGGGTCGGCGACCAGCACGGCTGGCGGTACCCACACGGCGGCGACGGTCCCGGCCCCTGAGGCCGACGCCCGTAGCTCGACCTGCATGTCGTGGCGGCGGGCCAGCCGTGACACCACGAACAGGCCCATCTGGCGCGGCACTTGGGCGTCCACCACGGGGGCCTCGGCCAACTTGCGGTTGAGGGTGTCCAGTTCGACCGCCGCGATTCCGAGACCGCGGTCGTACACCTCGATGACCAGACCCTCCTGGAACGTGCCGCTGACCGCGACTGTGACGGCACTGTCGGGCGGGCTGAACACCGTGGCGTTGTCCAACAGCTCGGCCAGTAGGTGGACGAGGTCGTTAGCGGCGGGGCCGGCAACCGTCACTGCCGGAGTGGGGTTCACGACGACCCGCTCGTACTGCTCGGTCTCCGAGACCGCGGCGCGCACCACGTCGACCACGGCGGTCGGCCGAGAGCCGCCACGTGCGCCGTCCGACCCCGCCAGGACCAGCAGGTTGTCGTTGTTGCGGCGCATGCGGGACGCCAGGTGGTCCAGGCGGAACAGCTGAGAAAGCTGGTCCGGGTCCTGCTCGACGTTCTCGAGGCGATCGATCAGGGCCAGTTGCCGCTCGACCAGTCCCTGGCTGCGCCTCGACAGGTTGACGAAGATGTCGCCGATGTTGCGTCGCAGCTGTTCCTGCTCACCGGCCAACCGCAGTGCCTCCTGGTGAACCGCGTCGAAGGCGCGGGCAACCTGGCCGATCTCCTCGACGGTGGACACCCCGACCGGTGCGACGCCTTGGCCTGGGTCAGCTCG
>JANNOG010000059.1:0-40921 GCA_031398915.1 Micrococcales bacterium
GCCCCGGCCGGCGGCTCTCGATCCGCACCAGCCGACGACCCGTGGGCCACCGGCCCGGCGGCCGGCGGCTACTCCGACGAACCCCCGTTCTGAGCTAGGAGATCCGATGGCTGCACCCAAGAAGGCTGTACTTCGCAAGCCGAAGAAGAAGATCAACCCGCTGCGCGCGGCGAAGGTCGAGTACATCGACTACAAGGACACCGCTCTACTGCGGAAGTTCATCTCCGATCGGGGCAAGATCCGAGCGCGCCGCGTCACTGGTGTCACCGTCCAACAGCAGCGACAGATCGCCCAGGCGATCAAGAACGCCCGTGAGATGGCGTTGCTGCCCTACTCGAGCGTCGGACGCTGAGGAGACTGACATGAAGCTGATCCTCACTCAGGAGGTCACCGGTCTCGGTGCTCCGGGCGACGTCGTCGAGGTCAAGGACGGGTACGGCCGCAACTACCTGGTCCCGCGCCGGTTGGCGACGCAGTGGACCAAGGGTGGCGAGAGTCAGGTCGCGGCGATCAGGACGGCCCGAGTCTCGCGCGAGTTGGCCACCCTCGAAGAGGCGCAGGCGGTCCGCAACGCGCTGCAGGCCAAGCCCGTGACGCTGGGCGTCCGATCCGGCGCCAGTGGCCGGTTGTTCGGCGCTGTGACTCCCGGCGACATCGCCGATGCCGTGCTCGCGGCCGGTGGTCCCTCGCTGGACCGGCGCAAGGTCGTGATGGATCGCCCGATCAAGACGCTGGGCAGCCACACGGTGTCCATCCGGCTGCACCCGGACGTCTCGGCGACACTCGAGATCGACGTAGTCGGGGCATAACTCCAGTAACGCTCTGTAACAAGTCGACCAAGCCGGGACTGATGCATACCGGCGCGGTCATCGGGCGGGTCGAGCGGCCAAGGTTGCCGCCCGGCCCGCCTGTCTCATGATGTGGACACTTTGACGACAACCCGATCGTCGTCCCCTGTGGATTCGGTCTCCGCAGGTCACAGCCACTCGGTAGGAGCGTCGTCCACAGTTGGCCGCCAGTTGTCCACAGTGATCAAGGCAGCCTGTGTATTGACATGGCGCGTCGTCCACCGACTGTCCCCAGCTATCGGGTCGGCTGTGGACGACGCCGACTCTCGACACGCGCGACGTGTCCGCCCCTACCGGTAGACCTACGTTCGGTGACACTGCTGGATCCGGTGACGTGAGTGGATCCGGCCCGCGCGGTGCGAGACGTGAACAGGAGGTGGGGATGACAGTCGTCGGGCACGCCGATGTCGATATGCGCTCCACGGGGGTGGGTGGTGGCCTCGATCGGATGCCTCCACAGGATGTCCTGGCCGAGCAGTGCGCGCTCGGGGGCATGTTGTTGAGCAAGGACGCCATCGCCGACGTCTCCGAGGCGTTGCAGGCCGCCGACTTCTACCGGCCTGCGCACGAGATGATCTTCGGTGGGATCCTCGACCTCTTCTCGCGGGGTGAGCCCGCAGACCCGGTGACGGTGGCCGACGTCCTGGGGCGGCGGGGCGAGCTGACCAAGGTGGGCGGCGCCCCGTATCTGCACTCGTTGGTCGCAACCGTGCCCACTGCCGCCAACGCGGCCTACTACGGGCGGATCGTCCGCGACAAGGCCATCCTGCGGCGACTGGTGGAGGCCGGCACCAAGATCGCCACGATGGGCTACGGCGGTGACGGTGGTGAGGTCGACGACCTGGTCAACGCCGCGCAGGCCGAGGTATACGCCGTCAGCAGCCGCCAGGCGCGCGACGACTATCGTCCGTTGTCCGAGACTCTCGAGGCGACCCTGGCCGAGCTGGAGGAGATGAGCACCCGCGGCCCGGGCCTGTCGGGCGTACCGACGGGTTTCACCGAGCTGGACTCGTTGATGAACGGGCTCCATGCCGGCCAGATGATCGTCATCGCGGCACGTCCCGCGATGGGCAAGTCAACGGTCGGGTTGGACATTGCCCGTAACGCGGCGCTACACCATGGTCTGCCCAGTGTAATCTTTTCTCTCGAAATGAGCCGGACCGAGATCACGACCCGCCTGTTGTCGGCAGAGGCGAGCATCAAGTTGCAGTCCCTGCGAAACGGCAAGCTGGGCGAGGACGATTGGACCAAGATCGCCCGTGTCATGGGCCGAGCCAATGACGCTCCGCTGTTCATTGACGACAGTCCGAACATGAGCCTTGCCGAGATTCGGGCGAAGTGCCGGCGACTCAAGCAGCAGCACGGCCTACGACTGGTGGTTGTCGACTACCTCCAGCTGATGAGCAGTGGCAAGCGGGTCGAATCGCGCCAACAAGAGGTCAGCGAATTCTCGCGGGCGCTCAAGTTGCTGGCCAAAGAGCTGGAAGTGCCCGTCATCGCCATCAGCCAGCTCAACCGTGGGCCCGAGCAGCGCACCGACAAGCGGCCCCAGATGTCGGACCTGCGCGAATCCGGGGCCATCGAACAGGACGCCGACGTCGTCATCCTTCTGCACCGCGAGGACGCGTACGAGCGCGAGTCCCGACCGGGCGAGGCCGACTTCGTCGTGGCCAAGCACCGAAATGGCCCCACCGACACCGTCACCGTTGTTTTCCAGGGGCATTACAGCCGCTTCGTAGATATGGCCAGATCGTGAACACCGCGTGTTGACTGTTGCTCGACGATGGTGGCGCGAGAAGCCGTGGCTACAGATTCCCGCAGTCGGCTGGTTTCGTGGCATCCGGCGCGAGGTGGAAACAGACAACGTGTCGGTGCTGGCGGCCGCCGTCGCATTCTTCGCTTTCTTGGCGACATTCCCTGCTCTTATCGCAGGGATTTCCCTGTGGGGTCTGGTGGTCGATCAGTCAACCGCCGCACGCCAAGCGCAATCCTTGACAGACGGTCTACCCGCCGACGCCGCGGGAGTTCTGACCGAGCAATTGGACGCATTGGCCACCGCCGACTCGCAGGCCCTCGGGGTGGGGTTCGTGGTGACCGTCGCCCTGGCGTTGTGGTCGGCGTCGGGTGGTGTCGCCATCCTCGTCAAGGCGCTCAATGTCGCCTACGACGTCGACGACGATCGGGGCTATGTCAAGACCCGGGCCGTGTCCCTGGCGCTGACCCTGGGCGCGATCGTCTTTGTGGTGCTCAGCGTGGCATTGCTGGCCGTTCTACCGGCCCTGGTCGAAGCCGCCGGGTTGGGTCCGCTGGCGTCGTTCGCGGCCATCGCCCTGCGTTGGCTGGTGCTGTTCGTGTTGGTCGTCGTGTCATTGACGGTGGTCTATCGGGTCGCGCCCGATCGGCCGGACGCACGGCTTCGCTGGCGGAGTAAGGGCGTGCTGGGGGCCGCTGCCCTGTGGTTGCTGGGGAGTGTGGGGTTCAGCCTGTACGTGTCGAGCTTCGGCAGTTACGGCGAGACGTACGGCTCGCTTGCCGGCGTCGCCGTCCTCCTGCTGTGGCTGTATATGACAGCCTTCATCGTGTTGATCGGCGCCGAGGTGGACTCGCGCGAGGTTGGTGGCTCCATGGAAACGGATCACGTCCACTAACGCACGCCTTTTGCGGTCCTCTGGGGTCTATTTCGCCGCAATCGCCCAAACGCCCGACCAGATAGCCTGTCTCCCCATGGCCACTTATCGCGTCCGCCAAATTTCGGACCTGCTTGGAGTCAGTGACGACACCGTGCGCCGATGGGCCGAGTCGGGTCGACTGCCCGCGTCGCGCGATGCCACCGGTCGAGTCATCGTGGCCGGAACGGACCTCGCGGAGTTCGCCGACCAGCTGGCGCTACAAACGGCCCCTGCGGTACCGACGCGGATCGCCAGCGAATCCTCCCGCAACCGCCTCACCGGGCTGGTGACCAAGGTGCAGCGCGACGGCCTCATGGCTCAGGTCGAGATGCGGTGTGGACCGTTCCGGGTGGTCTCGATCATGACTGCCGAAGCCGCCGACGACCTCGAACTGGTCCCAGGTGCGCTCGCCATCGCCAGCGTGGCGGCCACCGGTGTGGTCATCGAGGTGCCGGCCCCCTGACGTCGGCGCCGCTCGCCCATTCGCTGTCCAGCGCGTCGTCGCTGACCGCCAACCGGTCGGCGATCTCGAACGCCGCCGTGGTGGCGTAGCCGGCGATGGCGGCAGCCACGAGTTCGAGGGACAGATGGGTGCAATCGCCGGCCGCGAGGTATTCCCTGACAGTTCGCGGGACACGTGAGCAGCCCCGATCGTTGATCATTTTCCGCCGTGCCGTAGCAGACATATACCGAAGGTAGTCGCGCGGTAGCACTATGTCGCTGGATTTCGCGCGGTGCGGCGAGAATGCTCGCATCGATCAGGTGTATCGCTCCTACATCGCGTAATGTCCCCAGCACAGCAATCAGAAGCAGTCGCCCACCCGGACGGCCCTGGCTCGGGGGATGGATGGATGTACGCGCTCGGTCTAGATCTGGCATCGACGGGCACCACGGCCGCGATGTGGACCGACGACGACCGCGCCGGCCTGGTCGGCGCATCCTTGCGGGTCCCGGCGACCGTTGCCGTCACAACCGATGGCGCTCTCGTCGCGGGGGCTGCAGTGGCCGAGGCCGCCGGTCTGCCTGGCGTCACGCTCATCGAGCAGGTGAGCAGACTGATCGGGACAGCCGACCCGGTGACTGTTCATGGGGTCTCGTACTCAGCGGAACAATTGGTCGCCGCTGCGTTGCGGTGCACCGTCGACGACATTCATCAGATGTACCGCGAGGGTCCCGAGGCGGTGGCGATCTGCCATCCCGGGGACTGGGGGATTTTCACGACGAATCTGCTGTCGTGGGCCGTCACGCTGGCCGATATCCATCCGAATGCGGGTGTGCAGGTGCTCACGCACCCTGAGGCGGTCGCCATTGCCGCAGACGGTCACATCGACCTGCCGCCCGGCACGACGTTCGCCGTCTACGACGCCGGTGCCACGGCGAGCACCTCGGCGGTGCTGCGGCGCACCGGCGACGGGTTCGAGACGCTGGGCCACCCGGTCCGCGCCACCGGCTTCGGCGGCGACCTGATCGACGCGGCCCTGGCACGGTACGTCCTGACGACGGCCGGCATCGATCCCGACGCGGTCAGCGCAGAGTCGACGGCATTGGTTCGTCAGGCGTGCCGTCGGGCCAAGGTGCGGCTGTCCACTGCGGCCGAAGCCCTGGTGGACCTGCGCCTGCCCGAGCGGGGCGCCTCGGTCGAGGTCCGGGTGACGCGGGCGGCGTTCGAAGCGACGATCGCCGGTGGCCTGGCCGAGGGCGTTGCCGAGCTCCGGGCGGTGATGGGCACCATCGGGCTCGACCCATCCGAGATCGACGTGATCGTCGCCGTCGGTGGCTGCGCCAACATCCCGGCACTCGCCCGGTCCATCCACACCGGGTTGGGGGTGCCGGTCGCCGTGCTGCCGCAGCCGGAGCTCGCCGCGGCCCGCGGTGCGGCGCAGGTTGCGGCGAACAATGCCGGCGTCGACGTCACCGTCGCCGTGACGGTCGCCTCGGCAGCCTTCACGACAGCCATCGAGCCCGTCCAGTCCTCGCCACCGCTCGATCCCGATGCCTC
The DNA here is from genome assembly GCA_031398915.1 of Micrococcales bacterium. GTDB lineage: Bacteria > Actinomycetota > Actinomycetes > Actinomycetales > JBBAYJ01 > JANNOG01. The sequence goes on from JANNOG010000059.1 coordinate 5,517, forward strand.
GCTCGAAGCCGATGCCTCGCTCGATCCCGATGCCTCGCTCGAACCCGGGGAAGCCCTCGAACCCGGCGGAGCCCTCGAACCCGGCGGAGCCCTCGAATCCGGGGGAGCCCCTGATCCGGTAGAGCCCCTCGAACCATCAGGCGACGACGCTGACAGCGATCAGGGTTCCACCCGGCTGGTGGCTTTTGGTTCCCCCCTGCTGACGCTGCTTCCGCCCCCTCGGCGCCCACCGGTCATCGTCAGTCACGAGGCATTGGACGCGGCCGTCGTCGTCCCCCTGGACGACCCTGACGAGGCGCTTCCTCCCGCCGCAGCCGGCCGGCGACGTTCGTTGCCACCAGCAGTCCTTCCCTTGGCCGTCGGTGCGGGTGTCGCGGCCATCGTGGTCGCTGCAGCCGGTGTCTTCGCGGCGGCCACGATGGACGACACGACCCCAGCCGCGCAGGCCGGTCCGCTGTGCCCCGCGGCCGCCACCGACGGACCATGGGTCTGCGTGACGTCGGCGACCGTGGACGACGACGTCCTCCTGGTCGATCTGGCGACCTACCTGGCAGAAGCACCCCCCGTGGCGGGTGCCGCGGGTATCGCCGCGATAGGCGCCGGCGACGTCTCGGTCGCGGTGTTCGGCAGCAACTCGCCAGACCCGGGCATCCCCCCGGTAGAGGTGGTGACCGTCCAGGTAACGGGGGTGGCCAGCATCGAATTCGACCTGTCCACGCCGCCCGCCGCGACGGTGTTGAGAGATGCCCGCTACGTCTGCGCAACCGTCTACGGTGCGGCGGACCAGCCGGTCGCGCTGATCGACTGTCGCGAGATCGGTCTGCCCGAGGCCACCGTGACGCCGACCACCACCGACACTGGGTCGCGGACCCAGTCAGACAGCCCCTCGACCGAGGTACCGGTCACCGCCAGCCAGCCCATCCCCACGACTACGCCCGGACGCCCGCGTCCGACCTCTTCCTCTTCCTCGTCGGTTCCCGCGCCGCCCACCGTCGCCCCCGCGCCGCCCGGAGCGGTGCCCACCGCGCCGGTGCCCACCGGCGACCCGACGACGCCCACCGCCGCCACGTCGACCCCGGCCACGTCCGTGACGGTCACCTCCACCACCGACGTCGGCAGTGCCGCGCCGACGCCGTCCACCCCCGTCACCACCGCCACGACCTCGCCGTCGCCCGTCACGAGCTCTCCGTGATCGCACCGGGTGCCAGGCTGACGGCGTGACCGCCACGCTCACCGCAACCGGGCTCGCGGCAGGGCATGGTCACCGGACGCTGTTCGACGGTCTGAACCTGATCGTGGCGCCCGGCGACGTCATCGGCCTGGTAGGTCCCAACGGGGCGGGCAAGACGACGCTGCTCCGTGTCCTTGCGGGGCTCGACATACCGGCAGCAGGCACCGTGGGCCTGAGCCCGGCGGGTGCGAGCATCGGGTACCTCGCCCAAGAACGTGATCGCGGGGCAGAGACGATCATCGAGCAGCTGCGGCGGCGAACCGGCGTCTCGGCGGCGACCACACGGCTGGACGCTGCCACCACCGACCTGGCGGCCGGGGTCGCCGGCGCCGACGACCGCTACGGCGACGCGTTCGAGGCCTGGCTCGACCTGGGGGGCGCAGATCTCGACGAACGCGCGGCGATCGCACTCACTGACGTCGGGTTGGGGTCATTGGCCGACGGCGCGGACCGGACGGCGCTGGCAACCCTCTCGGGTGGGCAGGCGGCCCGGGTCGGCCTGGCCGCTCTGCTGCTCGCGCGATTCGACATGTTTCTGCTGGACGAGCCGACCAATGACCTCGATCTGGCCGGACTGGACCGGTTGGAGACCTTTGTCGCCGGGCTGCGCGCCGGGTGCGTCGTGGTGTCACACGACCGAGAGTTCCTGGCGAGGTGCGCCACATCCATCGTCGAGATCGACGCCGCGCAGGGCGAGATCCATCGCTACGGCGGTGGCTACGACTCGTACCTGGCCGAACGGGAGGTCCGCCGACGCAAGGCCCGCGCCGATTACGACGAGTACGCCGACACGCTGGATGCCCTCGGCGATCGCGCCCGGATGCAGCGCGGCTGGAGCGACAAGGGGGTTCGCAACGCGCTGCGCAAGGCTCCCGACAACGACAAGATTCTCCGCAAGGCACGGGCCGAGTCCAGCGAGAAGCAGGCCGCCAAGGCGCGCCAGACGGAGCGCCTGATCGAACGTCTGCCCGAGGTGAGCGAGCCTCGCAAGGAATGGCAGTTGCAGTACCAGATCGCCGCAGCGCCCCGCGGCAGCGCCGTCGCGGTCTCGGCCCGTGGGGTTCGCGTCGCTCGGCCAGGGTTCACCTTGGGCCCGATCGACGTCGACGTCGCCGCGGGTGACCGGATCGGCATCACCGGGCCCAACGGGGCAGGCAAGTCGACCCTGCTCGCGGCGCTGCTGGGTCGCATCACACCCGACCAGGGCACGGCGAACCTCGGTCACTCCGTCGCCGTCGGCGAGGTGGATCAGGCCCGCGAGGTGCTGGCGTCGGACCCCACCACCCCACTTCTCGCCCGGATGGAGGAGATGCTGCCCGACCAGGTTCCGGGCGACCTGCGCACGCTGCTGGCCAAGTTCGGCCTGGGCGCCGACCACGTGCACCGTCCGATGGCGACGCTGTCCCCGGGCGAACGCACCCGCGCCGCCCTGGCTCTGCTGCAAGCCCGCGGAGTCAACCTGCTGGTCCTGGACGAGCCCACCAACCACCTCGACCTGCCGGCGATCGAGCAGCTCGAATCCGCCCTCGACACCTACGACGCCACCGTCCTCCTGGTGTCGCACGATCGCCGGATGTTGGAGCGGGTCCGCCTGACCCGGCGCTGGCACCTCGACGCCGGCCGACTGAGCGAGCTGTGAGCGCCTCGGCCCGAGTCCGTCGGTGGCTGGCCGCCCGAGCCGGAGCCGCTGGTCATCGACTACGGATCAGCCTGTGGTCCATCCTGCAGATGGCACTCGGCGCCGGGATCTCGTGGCAGGTCGCGACCACACTGCTCGACCATCCCTACCCGTTCTTCGCCTCGGTCGCCGCTGTGATCAGCCTGGGACTGGCCACCACCAAGCGACTGCGCCGGGTGGCCGAGTTGGCGGTAGGCGTGAGCGTGGGGGTCGCCATCGGCGAGTTCGTCGTCAGCCTGATCGGACGAGGAGGGTGGCAGATCGCACTGGTCGTCGCGCTCGCTCTGGTGATCGCCCGGTTGTTGGACAGCGGGAGCCTGATCGCCACCCAGGCGGCCCTGCAGTCGGTCCTGGTGCTGGCCATCCCGGCGCCCGAGGGCGGATCGATCGCGCGGTGGGAGGACGCACTGGTCGGTGGCGGGGTCGCGCTCGCTATCGCCGTCGTCGCGCCACATGACGGGCGCCGCCACGCGGACGAGGAATCACGAGCCTCGGTCGACGCCCTGGTCGACATCCTCGACGGGGCGGCGCATGCGGTGCGCAGCCGAGACCCGCAGACCGCTGACGAGCTGCTGGACCGAGCCCGTGCCACCCAACCCGTGTTGGACGCGTGGGACGAGGCAGTGCAGGCGGCGGAGGACGTCAGCCGGCTGTCCCCGTTGCGCCGGGGCCAACGCGAGGAGTTGGTACGCCACAGGCGCGCCCTGGTCGGCGTCGACCGCGCGACTCGTAATGCCCGGGTGCTCGTCCGGCGCATCTCGGCGTCGGCGGCTGACGGGCGAGAAGTCCCGATGGTCGTCGCCGACCTGCTCGACGAACTGGTCGCGGTCCTGGCGGTGTCCGGCGGGCGGATCGCCACGGACCCACCGCCGGAGTTCGAGGCGGCACTGCGACGCGTGGCTGCCCGGTTGGACGTCACGGCCGCAGCCGGAGGGACCTGGGCCGGCACCATCGCCGTGGCCCAACTCCGGTCGATCGTGGTGGACCTGCTCAGTGCGACTGGGGTGTCCATCCAGGACGCCCGCGCCGCCTTACCATCTCCGGGGCCGATATGACCAGCCACCCACGCCGCCGATCCTGGGCCGTCTTGACGATGCTGGTCGCTGCCGGTTGTGCGTCAGCCGACGCGACCCCTGATCCCGCGCCGGTCCGGCCACCTCCGATGCAGACACTGACGAACGAATCGGATTCGGCCGGCGGGTCCGACGTCTCACCGCCCAGGTCGGCGTCCTCACCGGTTTCACCCCCGCTGTCAGCCCCACCGGCTGACAGGCCCGACGACGCATCCGACGACACCGGACCCGCTCCACTGGGCTGCCCAGCAGCCGTGGTGGCCGACATGACGCCGCAGCAACGGGCCGGGCAGGTCCTCATGGTGGGCGTCGACGTCACCTCGACCAGGCCCGCCGCCGAGGTCGTCGCGGCGATCACCGACCATCACGCCGGGTCCGTGTTCCTGGTCGGCAGTCTGTCCGGCGGCGGTGCCGGTGACCTGATCGCCGCAGTCGCCGACCTCGCCGGACCCGACGCCACCGCGGGGGTCGACCTGCACGTCGCCGTCGACCAGGAGGGCGGGGAGATCCAGGTGCTGCGAGGCCCCGAGTTCAGCGACCTGCCCGCGGCCCTGGACCAGGGTGTGTGGACGTCGGCGCAGCTGCGGGAGGCAGCACAGTTGTGGGGCCGCGAACTCGCCGATGCCGGGGTGACGATGAATCTCGCCCCCGTGGCGGATGTCGTCCCGCTCACCGCACCGGGTGGACCCGTCAACCAGCCCATCGGTCGCTACGGCCGCCAGTTCGGATCGACCTCCGCCGCAGTCACCGCGGCGTCCGGCGCGTTCGCGGCCGGGATGACGGCGGCCGGGATCACTCCCGTCCTCAAGCACTTCCCGGGGTTGGGCCGAGCCAGTGGCAACACGGACTTCACCGCCGACGTGGTCGACACGGTCACCACCCGTGAGGACGACTATCTCGCCCCGTTCCGGGCGGGCATCGACGCGGGTATCCCGGTGGTGATGACCGCCACCGCCACGTACACGCAGATCGACCCGACCCGCCAGGCGGCGTTCTCGCCGGTGGTGACCGACCTGTTGCGTGATGATCTCGGCTTCGACGGCGTCATCGTGTCCGACGACGTGGGCAAGGCCGCCAGTGTCGCGAACCTGCCGGTGGGCCAACGAGCCACCGGTGTCATCGCGGCGGGCGGCGACCTCGTCATCACGTTCTATCCGGAGCAGGCGGGCGAGATGACCGAGGCGCTCGTGACGACCGCCGAGGCCGACCCACGCTTCGATGCCAGGCTCCGGGAGGCCGCGACCCGGGTGGTCACGCAGAAGGCGAGCGTGGGGCTGGTGCCGGGATGCTGACGCCACCGCCACCGCCGGCGATGATCGCGGCGATGGCGCGGCGAATCCGCTGTTCGCTGACCGGATGAGCGGTACGGATCTCCTGAGCGAAGAGGCTCACCCGGTACTCCTCCAACATCCACGCGACTGGTTCCAGCCCTGCCCGCTGATGCGGATCGGCACCGTGGTCGGCCATGGCGTCGGTGTACAGCCGGTGCGCCACCTGCCACTGGGCCGACAGTGCGGCGTCGCGGGCCGGATCGGCAGCCAGTCGTTCGAGGCGCCGACGCGCCGCAGCCACGTACCGCAGCAGGTCGGGCAGTCGGTCGCGTCCCGCCCGGGACACGAAACCCGGTCCGAGTAGCTCCGCCAGGTGCGCCCGCTCGTCGGCGAGGCCCGTCGGAACCGTCGACGCCGCGCTCAGGATGCGGGTGACCAGTCCGACGATCTCGGTCGTCGTCGCGGTCAGGTCGGTGCGGACTGCCCTCACGAGCGCGTCGAAACCGGCACGCGTCCGTGGTCGTCGAGCAGAATCCGGCTGTCTCGCTATGCCGTCCAGGACGCCGGCTCGCACGCAGTCGCCCAGCAGCGCGGCGGTGTCCTGGCCGAACGGCGCCGCCAGGGCCAACTTGTCCGCCACCGGCAGCCGGGCCACGATCTCCCGGATCGGTGAGGCGATGGCGGCCTGGACAAGCCGGGCCACCCCCGCCGACATCGCCACGTCGGCCTGCCGCGGATCGGTGAATACCTGGACGCCCACCGTCGTCCCCTCGTCGACCAGCGCCGGGTATCCGGAGACTGGCGGGTCCACGGTGTCGAGTACGACGACATCGGGCAGGTCCGCGGTGGGCCATTCGCGTAGCCCGCGCTGCTCCCACCGTCGCGCGGCGGTCGCCAACGACTCCCGCTGCTGTCCGGCCAGGCGGCGGCGAAGTTCCACCACGTCCCGCCCGGTGTCGATGACGGCGCCGTCGGCGTCCACCACCCGCACCAGGATCCTGAGGTGGCCGGCCAGTGCCTCGACATCGAAGTCCTCTGCCGTGACGACTGTTCCTCCCATCGCGCTCAGCCCACGGGCGACGGCGTCGAGAACGTCCTCGCGTCCGACGGACCCCTCGGCCAGCAACCCGCTCAGCACGGCGCCCGCGTGATCGGGTGCGGGCGCGAAGCTGCGGCGAAGTGCCTTCGGCAGACCGCGGATGAGGGCCGTGACGAGCTCCTCACGCAGCCCGGGGACCAGCCAGCCCAGCGCGGCGGGTGACAGCAGGTGCAGCTGGGTGAGGCCGATGTCGACGCTCACCCCGTCGTCATCGGTGCCCGGCGCGAAGCGGTACGCCAGGGGGAGGTCCAGTCCCGCCGCCTCGTCGACCCAGCGATCCGGGAACGCCACGGCCGGGTCGTCACCGGCCGCCTCCCCGGCGCGCAGCAGCCAGGCTTCGTCATAGGTCAGCAGGTCAGGTGTGACGCGACGGGCGTCGCGCCACCACCGGTCGAAATGACGTCCCGAGACCACGTCAGCGGGCAGCCGGGCGGCGAAGAACGCCACCCGCTCCTCGTCTCCCACCAGAACCTCCCGTCGGCGACTGCGCTCCTCGCGCTCGGCGGCCCGGTCCAGCAGGGTGGCGTTCTCGGCCGCGAAGGAGTGGTGGGTGTCCCAGTCACCGTCCACCAGGGCGTGGCGGATGAACAGGTCTCGGGCGGTGGGTGGGTCGATGCCGCCGTAGCCGACGCTTCGTCCGGTGACCAGCGGCAACCCGAACAGGCTGACCCGTTCGATCGCGGTGACCTGGGCGCGACGGCGATCCCAGCGCGGCTCGCTGTGAGTGCGCACCACGAGGTCGCCTGCCGCGGCCTCGATCCAGGCCGGGTCGACGCCGGCGACGGTGCGGGCGAACAGTCGTGAGGTCTCGACCAGCTCTGCCGCCATCACCCAGCGGGGTCGGCGTCGCCCCAGTGCCGACCCACCGGCGACCGCGAAACGCGCGCCCCGCGCTCCCAGATAGTCCTCGCCCCGTCGATCGCGGCTGCCGCCCGGCGCCGGCGCTGCGCCGGTGACGTCCAACCGGACGCCGACCTGCGACAACAGTCCTGAGAGGACTGCCTGATGGACCCGGTCGGCGGCGTCCGCGGCGGGCGGGTCGGCCGACGCGCCACCGACCACCAGGCCGACGGTGGACGCCGACCAACCGGCGTCGCGAGTGGTGGTGCGCAGCTGGGCGACGAGATCCGACCACTCGCGGATCCTGCGGTAGTTGAGGAACTCGGCGCGGCAGGTGCGTCGCAGGGCGCTGCCCGACAGCAGGCGCCGCTGCTCGTCGAGGTAGCGCCACAGCGCGAGCAGCGTCAGCACGTCCGAGTCCGGCTGCGCGAACCGGCGATGGGCGGCGTCGGCCGCCTCGGTCGCATCGCGGGGGCGCTCGCGTGGATCGATGATCGACAGTCCGGCGACCAGCACGACCACGTCGTCCAGGCAGCCCAGGTCGTTGGCCGTGACCAGCATTCTCGCCAGCCGCGGGTCGACCGGCAGCCTGCTGAGGGTGCGCCCCACCGGGGTGAGGACCGGCGCCTGGGGGTCGCTCTCGGCGTCGCCCCGGGCCACGGCACCCAGTTCTTCCAGCAGGGCGACGGCGTCACGGACGGTTCGCCGGTCCGGCGGATCGACGAAGGGGAAGTCCTCCACCGCACCGACGTCGAGGGCGGCCATCCGCAACACCACCGACGCCAGGTTGGTGCGGAGGATCTCGGGCTCGGTGAACGCCGGTCGCGCGTCGTGGTCCGACTCGGCGTACAGCCGGATGCAGATCCCGTCCGCGACCCGCCCGCACCGTCCGGAGCGCTGCCGTGCCGACGCCTGAGAGATCGGCTCGACCGGTAGCCGCTGCACCTTGGTCCGGCGGCTGTAGCGCGAGATGCGTGCCGTGCCGGTGTCCACGACGTACCGGATTCCGGGCACGGTCAGCGACGTCTCGGCCACGTTGGTGGCGATGACGACACGGACCCCGTCGTGGTCGGCGAACACCCGGTGCTGTTCGGCCGCCGACAGCCGGGCGAACAGTGGCACGATCTCGACCCTGGCCAGGCGCCGGTCGGTGGTGGCCCGCTCGGTGATCGCCTCTGCTGCCTCGCGGATCTCGCGCTCGCCGCTGCAGAACACGAGGACGTCGCCGGGACCCTCACCGAGCAGTTCGAGGACGGCGTCGCAGATCGCGTCCGGTTGGTCCCGGTCGTCGTCGGGCTGCTGCGTGGCCGGGACGTCGTCGCTGTCCGGGTCCGCCTCGACGACCGCCCAGGGTCGGTAACGGATGTCGACGGGATAGGTCCTCCCGGAGACCTCGATCACCGGAGCGCCGCCGAAGTGGTCGGCGAACCGTTGCGGGTCGATCGTCGCCGAGGTGATGACCAGCCTCAGGTCCGGGCGCTGTGGCAGCAGCCGGGTCAGGTAACCCAGCAGCATGTCGATGGTCAGCGATCGCTCGTGGGCCTCGTCGATGATCAGGGCGTCGTAGCGCAGCAGCAGCGGGTCGTCGTGGACCTCGGCCAGCAGGACGCCGTCGGTCATGACACGCACCAACGTCCGGTCGCTGGCGGTGTCGGTGAATCGCACGGTATAGCCGACGGCGTCGCCCAAGCCGACCTTCAGCTCGTCCGCCAATCGCTCGGCGACCGCCCGGGCGGCGATCCTCCGGGGTTGGGTGTGCCCGATCGTGCCTCGGCTGCCATAGCCCAGGTCCAGCAGCATCTTGGGTAGCTGGGTCGTCTTGCCTGATCCCGTCTCGCCGGCGACCACCACCACCTGGTGTGCGGCGATGGCGGCCATGATGTCGTCGCGCCTGCCGCTGACCGGCAGATCGGGATACGTGACCTGCGGGCGTGACGACCCACGTGAGACGAGGCGACGCTCGGCAGCGGCGACCGCACCCGCCAAGGTGGCGAATTCGGCTGCCCGTCCGGCGGGGTCCGTCATTGCCGCCCATGCCTGTATCCGCCGCGCCAGTCTGGCCTCGTCGCGCAAGGTGACCGCCTGGAGACGGGGCAGCAGCGTGGCAGCGGCGTCGGACAGGGCAACAGGCATCGCGTGCCAAGAGTAGGCAGCCCGTGGGCCCTAGCCGAACGGGTGGGGCACCGTGGTCCGGGCCGCTGCGCGGATCATGGTGACCATGGGGGACGCTCCCATGATCGCCACCTCCTCGCGACGGTTGGTGGCCCCGTCGAGGAAGCGCAACACCCGCTCGGCCGGTTGACGACGGAACAACTGACGGAAGAACGAGGGCCCGTCCAGCTCGCCGTCGTCGAGCGCCCGGAGCATCACGGCGTCCATCCACCGGTGCCTGGCCGGGTAGGCCCGAGGTGGCAACGGGTACCGGTTGTCGGCCAGGGCCTGGGCGACCGTCTCTGCCTGACGGAGCATGGCCGCGAACGTGTACCCGGTGGACCCGCGGGTGGCTCCGCCTGCGGTGCCGAGCCGGAACGACCGAGGTCCGTTGTGTCGCGGAAAATGCGCGTCTGTCATCGGGATCGAGCCGGTTTCGACATGGGTGGGAACGAACGGTCCCGACCCGCCGAGCAATTCCACGTAGTGGACGAGGGCGGCTTCCGCGGCGTCGGCCTTCATCGCGTCGGGTGAGAATTCGGTGTACTCCACCAGGACGGTGCCGTCTCGCATCGGTAGGCAGTACCCGAACGACAGGCCCCGGGCCGGTTGCCGGGTTCGGAAGTCCATGAGCAGCGGCAGCACGCCGAGCTCGGGAACGGCGGTGGCGGGTAGGACCCACCCGAGGAATTGCTGGTGCCAGAGGACATGACCAGGTTTGGCCGGCGCTGTCGGTCGAGAATCGAAGACCCAAGACCCGTGCAGCGAGTGACTCCCGGCCTCGATCCGGACCCCGCCGGTCTCCGCCGTGACGGTGTCGGCTGTGGCGACGATTCGCTCCACCCCCAACCGCCGGGCGTTCGCCGTCCGCTCACCCACCAGGTCGTACAGGGCGCTGGAGCGGATCAGGCGGTACCGCAGCGGGTCGAGGTCGAGGTTCTCGATCGGCGCTCCGCCGCCGGCCAGGCCGACATGGCGCCAGGTCGCATCCACCGCCGGGGCGACCAGGCCCGCGCTCGGTCCCCACCAGCACCAGGTGCGGTCGTTGCCGTGATGCACCACCGGGTCGACGACGGCCACCCGCAACGGCAGATCGGCGCTGGCCAGGGCGAGGAGCAGGGTGTGACCCGCGCCGCCCGCTCCCAGCAGGACGACGTCGTACGTGGCAGTCACTCGCCGAGGGTACGGGGGGCGTCAGGCGCCTGCGTCAGGGCGCGGCCTGGGTGTCGAGATGACCGACCAGGTCGTCGGCGAGTCCGATGTAGCTGCCCGGCGTGAGGGCGAGCAGTCGCTGCTCGGCCTCGGCGGGCAGGCCGGCCCCGGTGACGAACTCGCGAATCAGATCGGCGTCGACGCGGCGCCCCCGTGTCAACTCCTTGAGTCGCTCGTACGGATTGGGCAGACCGTGCAGCCGCATGACGGTCTGGACCGCCTCGGACAACACCTCCCATGCACCGTCCAGGTCTCGGGCCAGCGCCCCGGCATCGACGTCCAGTGCCGTCAGGCCGCGCCCGACATTGTCGATCGCCAGCAATGAGTGTCCGATGGCGACACCGATATTGCGTTGCATGGTCGAATCGGTGAGGTCGCGCTGCAATCGCGAGGTGGTGAGGGTGTCCTGCAGCACGCCGAGCAGGGCGTTGGAGAGTTCGAGGTTGGCTTCGGCATTCTCGAATCGGATGGGGTTCACCTTGTGGGGCATCGTCGACGACCCGGTGGCTCCGGCACTGGTCAACTGGGTGAAGTACCCGAGACTGATATAAGTCCACATATCGGTGCAGAGGTTGTGCAGAACCCGATTGAACCTCGTCATGTCGGCGTACAGCTCGGCCTGCCAGTCGTGCGGCTCGATCTGCGTCGTCAACGGGTTCCACGTCAGTCCCAGCCCCTCGACGAAGTCTCGGGACACGGCAGGCCAGTCGACGTGCGGGGCCGCGATGACATGTGCCGCGAAGGTGCCGGTCGCGCCGTTGAGCTTGCCCAGGTACTCGGCACGCCCGACTCGGCCCAGCTGTCGACGCAGCCGGTGGGCCGCGACGGCGATCTCCTTGCCGACCGTGGTGGGAGTGGCCGGCTGGCCGTGGGTCCGGGCCAACATCGGGATGCTCCGGTAGAGCAGGGCCATGCCGACCAGTTGATCCACCAGACGGCTCGCCGCAGGTAACCAGACCTCGCGGACTGCGCCCTGCACCATTCGGGCGTAGGCGAGGTTGTTGATGTCCTCGCTGGTGCACCCGAAGTGAACGACCTCGACCAGATCCGACATCGATGTGTCGGACATCCGCCGCTTGAGCAGGTACTCGACCGCCTTGACGTCGTGCACGGTCGTGCGTTCGAGGGACGCGAGCTCCGCCACGGTGCCCGCGTCGAACGTGTCGACGATGGCGTGCAGGAGGCCGATCTCGGCCGGCACCAGCCGGCGTACACCGGGGAGGACGTCGTGCGACGCCAGGTGGATCAGCCACTCCACCTCGATCCGCAGCCGTTCACGGTTCAGCGCAGGCTCGGACAGATGCTGGCTGAGGCGGGCGACAACGGGTCGGTAGCGTCCGTCCAGGGGTCCGAGGGGCGCATCGGCGGGGGCTAGGGCCACGGGTCCCGGTTGCGTCACGGACCGATCCAAACATGCCGCCGTCCGCCGTGACTGGGTGTCGGGTCAGACCGTGGCCGCGGGGTCCTCGGCGGGTGTCGAGATGATGCTGATCCGGGCACCCCATGGGTCGCTGATGGTCGCCATCCGGCCGAAGGGGGAATCGAAGGGCCCCGCCAGCACGGTGCCGCCCGCCGCGGTGAAGGCGGCGGCTGCGTCGTCGGCGTCGTTCACGCCCAGGTACGGCATCCAGTGGGCAGGAGTTCCGACAGGCAGATTGCCGGTGCCGCTCAATCCGCCCACCGAATCGCCCTCGGCCGCCACCCGGTACGTGGCGTAGGTCGAGCCCAGGTCGGCGACGTCCTCGTAGGACCAGCCGAACACGGCGGTGTAGAAAGCACGAGCCCGTTGGACGTCGCCGACATAGGTGTCGCTCCAGACGAAGGCCCCTGATTGGTTGACCACACTGCAGCCGATATGACCGTTGGCCTGCCACAGTCCGAACACGGCCCCGGTGGGATCCGCCACCACCGAGAAGATCCCCATACCGGGGACGTCGATGGGGTCGACCACGACGGTGCCGCCGTGCTCGGTGACCGACGCCGACGTCGCCGCCACGTCCGCGGTCGCCACGTACACGGTCCACACGTTCGGTGACCCGGGCTGGGCTGGACCGATACCGGCCGCGCCGTGATCGGCCACGCTGGCCATCTGGTAGTTGCCGAAGTCGGGCCCGGAGTCGACGACCGACCAGCCGAAGATCGAGCCGTACAGCTGTGCTGCTGCCGCCGGGTCGGGGACGGCCAGATCGATCCAGCACGGCGTGCCGGGAGGCCAGGGTTCGCTACGGAAGGGCATGGACGTCTCCTTCGAGTCGGATCGAACACGAGTTCGATTGACTCCACCCAACTCACGATCAGTCCCCGCGTCAACTGCCCACGGCGTGTCGGGTCAGACGGGATCGAGCACGCGATCCTCAATGGCCGGCGGTGCCGTGGTCACCCGGGGCTGACGAGGCCCCACGGGTGACGGGGCGACGAACAGCAGGCGAGCGGCCCAGTTGGGCAACCACCAATTCCACCGGCCGAACAGCGACACGAGGGCCGGGACCAGCAAGGCTCGCACGATCGTGGCGTCCAGCAGGATGCCGACACCGAGCGCGGTCGCAAAGACCTTGATGTCCGTCCCCGGTGCAGACGCGAGAGCGGCGAAGGAGAAGAACAGGATGAGCGCCGCCGACGTCACGAGTCGCCCTGTCCGACCTATCCCCTCGACGATCGCGGTCGTCGTGGACCCGGTCGCGTCGTACTCCTCGCGCATCCTGGCCAGGATGAAGACCTCGTAGTCCATGGACAGCCCGAACAGGAAAGCGAAGATCAGTGGCGGGATCCAGAACGCCATCGCCCCGGTGGCCGAGATGTCGAAGATCAACGACGAGCCGTTGCCCTCCTGCCAGAACCATGTCGCGGCACCGAACACCGCGCCCAAGCTGAGCAAGTTCAGCACCACCGCCTTGAAGGGCAACAGCAGTGACCGGAACGTGCGCGCCAGCAGGATGAAGGTGATGAGGGCGATCAGGGCGATGACGTACGGGAAGTTGTCGTAGACCGCCCTGCGGTAGTCGGTGATGGTCGCGCCCGCGCCGGCGGTCCCGACGTAACCGGGCAGGTCCGACGTCGCGGCGGCGACATCGTCGACGACCGCCACACTGCTCGAATCCACGGTCTCGGCGTTCGGGATGACGTCCACGGCGACCCGGCCATCGATGCCGGGCTCGGCGATGCTGACGCTGCGGATCCCGGGCACCTCACCTGCCGCGTCGGCCACCGCCAGCGCTGCGGTCTCGTCGTCGGCAAGGACGACGATCGGAGTGGTGACGCCGGACTCGACCCCGCCGGCGGCCAACAGCGCCATTGCGTCGACCGCCGCCCCACTGCGAGCAAGCGACGAGGTGGAGGCGATGCCGAACTGGGTCATGGTGGTGGGTGCGATGAGGACGCCGAGGGCCACCAGCGCAACGCCCGCCGCTATCCAGCGGCGACGCACGACCAGCCGAGCCCACGCCGACCAGGCCGGTGACGCTGTCGACTCCTTGCGGATGCGCGGCCAATCCAGGCGTGGGCCGATCGCCGAGAGCATGGCGGGCAGCAACGTGAGGACCACGGCCGTGCTGATCAGCGGAATGAGCATGCCGCCGTAGCCCATGCTCTGGAGCAACGGGACGGGGATGACGACCAGGGCGACCAGACTGATGGCCACGGTCACACCGGACGCGACCACCGAGCCGCCGGCCGTGCGCATGGCGATCCGGATCGCCTCCTCGTTGGAACGCCCGTGCGAGCGTTCCTCACGCCACCGCGAGACGACCAACAGCGAATAGTCGATGGCGACACCGAGGCCGACCAGTGAGATGAGGAACTGCACGACGAAGCTGACGTCGGCGAACGTGGTGAGGCCCAACACGATGAGGAATGTCGAGAGGATCGCGACCGCGGCGATCACGAGCGGAACCAGAGCCAGGACCGAGGCGAAGACGAACAGCAGAACAGCGAGCGCACCCAGCGCGCCCAAGAGCGTCTCCGCCAGCACGTCCGGCCCCTCGCCGCCGTCGCTACTGCCCGCGGCCAGCTGGTTGTAGCCCGTCACCGTGACCGTCACGTCGCCCTGGGCGGCAGCGGCCGCCACCGCTGCTTCGACCTGTTCGCTGTACGGGTCGACGAACCCTGCCGCCGGTGGGGCGTAGACGATGCCGAAGGCGCTGCGCCCGTCAGCCGTCACGAATGCCTCGTCACCGGTGGAGGCCAGGTCAGCGACCCGAAGCCCGTCGATGGCGCGTACCGCGTCGAAGACGGCGTCGACGGCCGGCCGCGATTGCTCGACCGTGGTGTCCGGCCCGACGGTGACGACCGGGATGTACCCGACGGTTGCGGTGGAGCCGTAGGACTCGATAAGGGCGGCCTCGGTCTCGTACCCCTCCTGCCCGGGGAGTGAGAAGTCGTAGGACAGCCGGTCCCCGACGTTACCTGCGGTCGCGGCTCCGGCAACCATCATGGCCAGCCAGAACAGCCCGACGAGGACGCGATGACGCAAGACGAACGTGGTGAGCCGATTCATGTGTGTGGACCCCTCGGATTCGCCGCTCGAACAGCTGGTCACGGGAACGCTAGTGGCTGATGAGCGTGCCGTTCCGCCCGGCGTGCCCGACTATCGTTCGGGGGCTGGCACCAGTGACGCCGACGTCCTACGCGAATCGTCGGGCGATGTCCGCCGCACGAGCGCCATAGCCGCCGCCGAACAGGGTCGCGTGGACCAGCAGCGGGTGGAGCTGGTGCACCGTTCGCCGCTCGCGCCACCCCTCACTCAGCGGCCAGCTCTCGTCGTAGGCCCGGATCACCTCGTCCAGGTAGGGCAACCCGAACAGGTCGAGCATCGCCAGGTCCGTCTCGCGGTTGCCGCCGTGCGCAGCGGGATCGATGAGGACGACCCCCTGCCGGGTCCACATGACGTTGCCGTTCCACAGATCGCCGTGCAACCGGGCAGGGACCTCGCCACGGGAGGACAGTTCGCCCGTGGGGTCGGCGAGGCGATCGAGCAGGCTCCCGATCGCCGCTGCGTCCTCGACCCCCAGGCTGCCGGCGTCGCGCGCAGACCTCAGATACGGCAGGACGCGGAACTCGGCGAACCACGACCCCCACTCCTCACCCGGGCGATGGGGTAGGACCAGCGGCCCGATGTACCCGTCACCGTGCCATTCGGCCGGCGGCGATCCCCAGTGCGGCGCACCCGCGGAATGAGTCACGGCCAGCATGCGACCGAACTCGGCGGCGGCGGCGGCGGAGGGAGGCACTTCGGGCAGGCGGGGGAGGACCAGCGCCTCGTCACTGACGTCCAGCGGGGTCACCATGGCGACGCCGCCCGCTTCGGCCAACCAGCGCAGCCCGGCGGCCTCGACCGCGAACAGCCCGGTCGGCGCCCCGACACGTCGCTTGGTGAAGGTCGCGCCGGCGACGGCACTGCTCATCGCGCGGTCACCCCGACTGCCACCAGCCTGGCAAGGTGGGCGACCAGGCCGCGACATCCGGATTCGACCTGGTCGAGAACCTCTTCGAAGGCGCCGTCGTCGTAGTAGGGGTCGGGGACGTCGAGGAGGGCGCCCGCCGAGGCGCTGACGGACGGATCGAAGCGGCGGAGCAACGCGACCCGGTCGCGGGCCTCGTCGGTGCCGGCCCACGACCGCAGCGCCCGCTCGTTGCCTCGATCCAGGGCGATGATCAGGTCCAGGCTGTCGAACCAGATCGGGTCGAACAGGCGCGCGCGGTGTGCGGTGGCGTCGTAGCCGCGCCGGTTGAGGGCAGCCAGGGTCCGGACGTCCGCCCGTTCCCCGATGTGCCAGTCGCCGATGCCTGCCGAACTGGTGAGGACCGCGTTGCTCAGTCCCGCTTGATCCAACAGGTGCCGCAACACCGCCTCACCCATGGCCGAGCGGCAGATGTTGCCCGAGCAGACGAAGCACACCCGCAACGATCCGTCGTCGGCTGCGGGCATGCTGGTCATCTTGACCCAACGGGGCTAGTACCGACAGTCCTACCGAAGTGTCACTTTAGGTAATTGTAAGAACACACACAGTTGAATCATGGGGACGTCCTATTGTCAGGCGCATGTCGTCTCCTCGGTCCGGACTCGTTCGGGACACTCTGTCGGGACTGCCTCGATACCGGCCGGGTCGTCGCTCGCCGATCAGTGGCGACGGCAGTTCGGTCTCATTCACCCTTTCCTCCAACGAGAATCCGTTTCCCCCGGTGCCGGCCGTGCTGGCCGCAATCGCGCGGGCAATCGAACAGACCAACCGATATCCAGACATGTTTGCCCTCGAATTGGTCGAGGCGCTCGCCGACCGGCTGCAGGTGGGGACCGAACGTGTTGCAGTGGGGACCGGCAGCGTCGGCGTGCTGGCACAGATCATGGCCGCCACCTGCGAGTCCGGTGACGAGGTCGTCACGGCTTGGCGGTCGTTCGAGGCGTACCCGATCGTCACCGGGGTCACCGGAGCCCGCCCTCGACAGATCCCACTCACCCCGGACGGCCGGCACGATCTCGCCGCGATGGCCGCGGCAGTGACCGACCGGACCAGGGTCGTCGTGCTCTGCACACCCAACAATCCGACCGGGCCGGTGATTCGTCACGACGAGGCCGAGGCTTTTCTGACGGCGGTGCCCGACGATGTGCTGATCGTCATCGACGAGGCATACGTCGAGTTCGTTCGTGATCGTGACGCCGTCGATTCGCTGGCACTGGCGGCTCGACACGAGAACGTGGCAGTGCTCCGGACTTTCTCGAAGGCGCAGGGCCTGGCCGGGCTCCGTGTGGGGTACGCCGTGGCGTCGCCGGAGGTGGCCGACGCCCTGCGGGCCACCGCGACGCCTTTCGGTGTGTCGGCCGTAGCGCAAGCCGCAGCGGTGGCCGCTCTCGAGGCGCAGACTGCGGTGGCGGAACAGGTCGAGCGCGTGGTGAGTGAGCGCTCGCGTGTCGTGACCGCGTTGCGCGCTCAGGGATGGGACATTCCCCACGCGGAGGGCAATTTCGTGTGGTTTCCGATCGGGCCGGCGGCCGACGAGTTCGTGGCGGTCTGCGCCGGGCACGGTGTGACGGTGAGGGGTTTCAGTGGAGAGGGCGTCCGAGTGACGGTGGCCGAGGCGGAGGCGAACGACATCCTGCTCGATGTCGCCGGGCGCGATCAGTGGGACGCGGTGCGCAATGCCCGCTAGATCCGGGTCGCGTCAGGCCGGACTACCTGCCGCGGCCGTGACCGTCGCACTGGGAACGGTGTCCGCGGTGGGGGTCATCACGATCGCCGTGGCAAGTTGGGGGCTCTATACGCAGGGCTCGCAACCACTCACGCCGTCACCAGTGGCGTCGGCCAGCAGCCTCGCGCCGCCCAGCCTTGCGGCGGCTCCCGCACCCGTTGCGTCCGCCACCGCGACATCCGCCACGTCTGCGGCGGGGTCGGGCGACTCGTCCCCATCCGCCGCGGCGACTCCGACGGGATCGTCGACGTTGGACATGGTCGCGCCTGCGCCGCCGCCGGTCGCGACCTTGGCCGTCGGCCCGGCGGGTTCCACGGCGGGGGTGCCCGCCATCCATACCCGCGGCTCGTCTCGGTCGCGGCTCGTCCGGGCCAGCCCGGTGAGTCTGACGGCCGCGCCGACAGCAGCGATCGCCCTGCCCACCGACCCGCCGAGCACGTCGTCCATTCGCACCCTGCGTCGTAGTACCGGCACGTTGAGCCACCCGGCCACAGCCACCCCGACACCGAGTTCGACAGGGACGAGCACCACCCCGACGACGGTGACCAGCACCGGCAGCACCCAGACCAGCACCAGCAGCACCCAGACCAGTACCGGCAGCACCCAGACCAGCACCGGCAGCACCCAGACCAGCACCAGCAGCACCCAGACCAGCACCGAGGCCCCGGGTACGACCCCGTCAACGTCGCCCCCGACGTCGGCCCCGACGGCCACGAGCACGACGCAGCCCGTTGCGACCTCGTCGGCACCGGCCAGCACCACCCCTCGTCCGGATGTCGCGACGGCGGCGCCATCGCCGATCACCAGCCCACCGGCCGAGCCGGTGGACCCGGCCCAGCCGGTAGACCCGGTCGAGCCCGTCCACCCGGTCGAGTCGAGCGCGCCGGTCGAACCCGATGCCCCCGGACCCGCTCTGCCGCCGATCGACTCCCCGCCCTCGCAGGCGGCGGCCACATCCGAGGAGCGGGTCCAATCGCGGCGCCGACGCGGCAGAGCGTGATGACACCGCCGACCGGGTTGGCTACCGGTGGGTCACATCGACCCGGATTGGGGTTAGCCTCGCCCTGAGCGGCAGGCCCAGCGGCCCCGCCGTCAAGGAGGACCCGCCCATGGACGAACGCAATGACGCACCTGCGGCCGAGCCACCCCATACCGATGTGACCAGCACGGACACCGGTGGTCCAGACATGGTTCAGCTGTTGTCGGTCGACGGGGTGCGGGCAACCCAGGGCCACTACGCCGACCTGGTCTCCGACATCACACCGGAGGTGCTGCGGTCTCGCTACCGCGACCTCGTGCTGTGTCGCCGCTTCGACGACGAGGCAACTGCCCTGCAGCGCCAGGGTGAACTCGGCCTCTGGGCCGGAATGCGGGGTCAGGAGGCCGCGCAGATCGGGAGCGGGCGGGCCCTGCGGGCCCAGGACTTCGCCTTCCCGACCTACCGTGAGCACGCCGTGGCCTGGACCCGGGGCGTCCCGCCGGCGTCGATCCTGGCGCTCTATCGCGGGGTGGAGTTGGGCGGCTGGGACCCGGACCAGCACAACTTCGCGCTGTACTGCCTCGTCATCGGTTCTCAGACGCTTCATGCCACCGGGTACGCGATGGGCGTGCAGCGTGATGGTGCGGTCGGGACGGGCGACCCCGAACGTGATACGGCCGTGGTCGCCTACTTCGGCGACGGGGCGACGTCACAGGGCGACGTCAGTGAGGCATTCGTGTTCGCCGCGTCGTTCCACGCACCCGTGGTGTTCTTCTGCCAGAACAACCAGTGGGCGATCTCGGTCCCCACATCCCGGCAGTCCCAGGTCCCCCTCTATCAGCGCGGTCTCGGCTTCGGCATCCCGGGCGTTCGAGTCGACGGCAACGACGTCCTGGCGGTGGAGGCCGTCACCCGTGCGGCGCTGGAACGTGCCCGCAGTGGCGGGGGGCCCATGCTCGTCGAGGCCTACACCTACCGGATGGCCGCCCACACCACCTCTGACGACACCACCCGCTACCGCGACGCCGCTGAGGAGCAGTCATGGGCGCAGCGCGACCCGATCCTGCGGGTGCGTCGACACCTGCAGTCCATCGGAGAAGCAGATCAGGACTGGTTGGACGCTCTGGACCGCGAGGCCGGCGCGCTCGGCGCCGACATCCGGCGGCAGTGCCTGGAGATGCGTGAACCCCCGGCACGGACCATGTTCCAGCACGTGTACGCCGCCGAGCATGCGCCGTTGGCGCGTGAACTGGCCGACTTCGACGCCTACCACGCCGGTGAGGCTGCACCTGTCGGGGTGCCCTCGTGATCACGATGGCGAAGGCCCTCAACGAGGGCTTGCGCGCGGCGATGGACGCTGACCCACGAGTGCTCCTGCTGGGCGAGGACATCGCCTCACTGGGTGGGGTGTTTCGCGTGACCGACGGCTTGGCGAAGGACTTCGGCGACGATCGCGTGGTCGACACGCCGCTGGCCGAGAGTGCCATCGTCGGTACCGCGATCGGGCTGGCGATGCGGGGCTACCGGCCGGTGTGCGAGATCCAATTCGACGGGTTCGTCTTCCCGGCCTTCGACCAGATCACCAGTCAGCTCTCCAAGATTCGCAATAGATCGCTCGGTCGGGTCGGTGCGCCGATCGTCATTCGCATCCCGTTCGGTGGTGGCATCGGCGCCGTCGAGCACCACTCGGAGTCGCCGGAGGTGTACTTCGCTCACACACCCGGCCTGCGGGTCGTGAGCCCCGCCACCCCTGCCGACGCGTTCGTGATGATCCAGCAGGCGATCGCCTCACCGGACCCGGTGGTGTTCCTCGAACCCAAGCGACGGTACTGGGGCAAGGCGGATGTCGACCTCAGCGTCCGGCCCGCCAGCGCGACCTGGGACCTTCACGAGTCACGCATCGTGCGCCCGGGCCGCGACATCACTCTGGTGACCTACGGCCCACTGGTGGCGACGGCGTTGGAGGCGGCCGCCATGGCGGCGGCGGAGCGCAGCCCCACCGGCGGCGCCGGCCCGGACATCGAGGTGATCGACTTGCGAACCCTCGCGCCCCTCGACCTGGATCCGGTCGTCGCCAGCGTCGTGCGCACCGGTCGCCTGGTGATCGCCCACGAGGCGCCCGTGGTCCACGGTCTGGGGGCGGAGATCGCAGCCCAACTCGGCGAGGCCTGTTTCCATCACCTGGAGGCACCCGTGGTGCGGGTGGGCGGTTGGGCGGTGCCGTATCCGGCGAGCCGCCTCGAGCATTCGTATCTGCCCGACGCCGAGCGGATGCTCGACGGCGTCGACCGCGCCCTCAGCTACTGACCATCATCAGACAGCCGCATCCACCGGTTCGAGGAGACATCGTGAGCTCAGGTCCACTACGGCAGTTCCTGTTGCCGGATGCCGGTGAGGGGCTGACCGAGGCCGAAATCGTGACCTGGCGGGTGGCCCCCGGAGACGTGGTCGAGATCAACGACATCGTCGTCGAGATCGAGACGGCCAAGGCCGTCGTCGAGCTCCCGTCGCCATTCGCCGGGGTCGTCACCGAGTTGCTGGTCGAGCCCGGTCAGACGGTTGCGGTGGGCGAGCCGATTCTGGCTGTCACCGAGAACGTCAGCGAGAACGTCAGCGAGAACGTCACCGAGATCGAGAACGCCGAGACCGAGACGGCTGGTCTGGCTGAGACCGCCGGGGCTGCGAGTGCTACCCGACCCGAGACTGCGGCTCACCCGTCGACCGCGCCCCAGGGAGAGGCTGACCATGCCGAGCCCGAGCGCCAACCGATGCTGGTCGGCTACGGCCCACGTGAGGTCTCGTCGACCAGCACCCGCAGGCGCCGTTACAGCCCGTCGGGAGCGGTGTCCGCGATGATCGGGACCGGCCAGAGCCCCGCGCGGTCGACCGCCACGGGGCATCGCCCACTGGCCAAGCCGCCCGTGCGTCGCCTGGCCCGAGACCTCGGTGTCGATCTCGCGGCTGTCGGCGGGTCCGGAGGTGGTGGCGTCATCACCCGGGAGGACGTCCTCGCCTACGAGCGAGCGGCACACACCTCTGCGCCCGCAGGTTCGGGCGGTGCCGCGGCCCGGGGGTCGACTGCCGGATTGCTCGCGTCGTTGCCGGTCAGCCCGCAACCCGACGACATCAGAGTCGCGGTTCGGGGAGTGCGACGGGCGACTGCCGAGGCGATGGTCCTGTCGGCGTTCAGTGCGCCTCACGTGACCGAGTGGGTGCAGGTCGACGTGACCCCCACGATGGACTTCGTCCAACGCATGCGGGCCGACAAGGAATTCGTCGGGCTCCGCGTTTCGCCGTTGCTGGTGGTCGCCAAGGCGGTCTGTTTGGCGGCGCGGCGCAATCCCGGCGTGAATGCCACCTGGGACGAGGTCAATCAAGAGATCGTGCTGCGCAAACGCGTTCACCTGGGCATCGCGGCAGCCACTGCCCGGGGCCTGGTCGTCCCGGTCATCCACGACGCCGATCAGATGCACATGCCGGCGCTCGCCCAGGAACTGACCGATATCGTCGCCACGGCTCGTGAGGGTCGGCTCCAGCCGGCACAGATGATCGGTGGCACCGTGACCGTCACCAATGTCGGCGTCTTCGGCGTGGACGGCGGCACCCCGATACTTCCCCCCGGCCAGGCGGCCATCCTGACCATGGGTCAGATCCGCAAGATGCCGTGGGTCGTCGACGACGACGTGGTCCCACGCTGGGTGACCACATTGTCGTTGTCGTTCGACCACCGCCTCGTCGACGGCGAGTTGGGCAGCTCGTTCCTTACCGACGTGGCGGCCGTGATGGCCGACCCTGCGCGCGGACTGATCTGGGCGTGACCACCCGGGCCTGATCAGTCTCGGGCAAGGGCGCGGTCAGCCTGGTGGGCGGCGTCGTTGTCGGTTCGTTCCTGGAGCGCCGACCGTTGGCGTAGCGGCTCTTCGCGGAGGAACAGCACGAGCACGAAACCGACCAGCATGACGCCCGCTGCCACCCGGAACGCGGTGTCCATCGACTCGCTGAATCCGATCCGGAACGGTTCGGCAAGTCTGGGGTCGATGGTCGACAGGAATGACGAGTCGGTGAGGATGCGCGACTGGCCCGCGACGTCGGCGCCACCTGACGAGATGGTCCGCAGTACATCCGCGTTGGCGGGATCACCGGTCACCGCCGGGTCTGCCAGGGCGGCCTGGAACTGCGGGTCGGTGGCCGCCGCCTGGAACGCCGTCGCAATCTGGGATCCAGCGGTACTGAAGACGATCGACAAGAATATCGAGGTACCCAATGTTCCCCCCATCTGTCGGAAGAATGTCACCGACGACGTCGAGACACCGATCTCGTCGGCGGGAACGGCATTCTGTACCGCCAACAGAATGGGCTGGATGTTGCCGCCCAGACCGAGGCCGAACAGGATCATGGCGACCTGAACCTGCCACAGCGGGGTGTCGGCACCGACCTGCGCCATCAGCACCAGGGCGACCACCAACACCGCAGAGCCCACGACCGGGAACACCTTGTACTTGCCGGTCTTCGAGATCAGCTGGCCGGCAATTACCGAGCCCACCATGATGCCCAACGTCAGCGGGATGAGCGAGAGCCCTGCCTCGGTCGGGTCCTGACCCTTGACGATCTGCAAGTAGATCGGTAACAGCGCCAGGCCGCCGAACATGGCGATACCCACGATCAGGCTGCCTGCGGTGCCCACCGAGAACACCGGTAACCGGAACAATCGCAACGGCAATAGGGCGTCGTCGCCGGCCCGGTACTCGATGTAGACGAACGCCGCCAACAGCACCACACCCACCGCGATGAGGGACACCACCCCCGGTGACGACCAGCCCCAGGTCTGCCCCTGCTCGGCCACGACCAGCAACGGAACCAGGCCGCCGGCGAGCGACACGGCGCCGAGCACGTCGATTCGGTGCGGTTGCACGGTGTGGGGGATTCGCAGGGTGAACCACACCACGATCAACGCGATGATGCCGATGGGGACGTTGACCAGAAACACCCAGCGCCATCCGGTGACACCGAGGAATGTGTCCGCGCCTGCGAAGAATCCACCGACCAGTGGACCGAGCACGCTGGACGTACCGAATACGGCGAGAAAGAAGCCCTGGTACTTGGCCCGCTCGCGGGGCGGCACGAGGTCGCCCACGATGGCCAATGCGAGCGAGAACAACCCGCCGGCGCCGACACCCTGGACGGCCCTGAAGGCAGCCAGCTCGTACATGGACGTCGAGAAGGACGACAGCGCCGAACCCACGATGAATACTGATATGGCGATGAGGAACAACGGTTTGCGGCCGAAGATGTCACTGAGCTTGCCGTACAGCGGCGTGGTGATCGTCGCCGTTATCAGATAGGCGGTGGTCGCCCAGGCCTGCAACTCCAGTCCCTGCAGGTCGTCTGCGATCGTACGAATCGACGTGGCGACGATGGTCTGGTCCAGCGCGGCCAAGAAGATGCCGGCCAACAACCCGGAAAAGATGGCGTAGATCTGACGCTGACTGAGTACCGGCGCGGCGGTCGACGGGTCCGTCCTGGCAGTCATCGTTCTCCTTCCAATGTGGCATCGGTATCGAACGTGTCGTTGAAGCGCTGTAATTGGGACGAGAAGGCGGCCACGTCGGCCTCGGTCCAGCTCGCCAGCATTCGATGGAGCTCGGCGTTACGACGCGCCACCAGTCGGCCGAACGCCGCACGGCCCTCGTCGGTGGCGGCGATCAGCTGGGCGCGTCCGTCGATCTGATCGGGGATGCGGTGGACGTAGCCGGCACGGATCAGGCTGGTGACGTGGCGCGACATCGTGGACGGGTCGAGGCCGAGCACCTTCGCGAGGTCCGACGACCGGCTGGGCCCGTGGTGGATCGTCGCGAACATCGCCGACATCGCCCCCGGCTCCATTCCTGACCCGACGGAGCGCGCCACCCGGTTGCGCATCGCTTCGGTCGCCTTGCGCAGCCGGATGAGTTCACGACCGAGGCCCTCGACGGTGCTCGGCTGCAACGGTTCCTCCGCTCCCACGGTCCCATGATCAGCGCAAGTGCTTGCTGAATGCAACTGCTTGCGTCATACAAGCAAATGCCCGACCTGCAGGCCGCCCGGTGGCCGCAAGCACGGCCCTGGGCGGCGGCCGTAGCCTTGACCAGTGAGAGTGTCCGTGCTGGCTTGTGCATCGCTGGTGTTCGTCGCCGGCCTCGCAGTCGTCAGTGCGCCTGCGGCGAGCGCTCACGACGACCTCATCGGTGTGGACCCGGTCGCCGGAGCAGTCCTCGACGTCCCACCGCCCGATGCGACCTTCACGTTCTCGGCGCCGGTGGCGGCCCAGTTCACCGCCGCCGCCGTGACACCCCCCAGTGGCGACGAGATCCTCCTCTCACCCCGAGAACTCGTCGTATCCGACGCTGACGTCCGGGTGCCGGTCGCCGATCTGGCCCCTACAGCCGCGGCCGGGACCTGGGCGATCGTGGTCCGAGTCGTATCGGTGGACGGCCATCCCGTCGAATCGACCCTGACATTCACGGCGGGCGCTGCTCCGATGCCGTCCGCGACTCCGGCCGCCCGATCCGCGGCTGCGCCCACTTCATCCGCGACCCCGACGCCGTCCGGAGCATCCGAATCGCCTCGCACCGAGTCGGTCACGACGGTGGCCGGCGAATCCGTCAGCGTCGACCGCCCCACGGTGTCACCCACCCTCGTCGCAATCCTCTTCGTCGTGGCAGTCGTCGTCGCCGGAGCGGGATTGTTCACGCTGGCGCGCCGCGAGTGAGGTCCGCCACCCTGACGATCGGTGCCGCCCTGGTAGCCAGCGGCGCCACGGCGCTCGCCCTGTCCGATCTGGCAGCGGACCAGCTGGGCGATCCAGGGCTGCCCGTCCGGGTGATGATCCCGTTGATCAGCGCCGTGGGCGACGTCGCGACCGCCGTCACAATGGCCGCCCTGGTCCTTGCTGCCGTCGTCATCCCGGCGCGTTCCCCCGCCTTCGCCCTGAGCATGCGGATCGCGCTGGTGGCGTCGGTGGTGTGGACTCTCACGGCCATCGCCGCGATCGTCGGCGCCTACGCGGTCGCTGCCGGCACCCCGCTGGACGCACCCGAGTTCGGTGGCGGTGTCCAACTGTTCGTCACCTCGTTCGAGCTGGGCCAGTACCTGCTGGCCGCCGCCCTGCTGGCCGCCGTGACCGCAACGGTCACCTCGGCCGCCACCGGACCGGTGGGTGCCGGTTGGTCAGCCCTCGCCGCCCTCGTCGCACTGGTTCCCATCGCGCTGTCCGGGCACTCCGGAAGCGCCGAGAATCACGAGACGGCCACGACCAGCCTTGGTCTGCATCTGATCGGTCTGTCGGTCTGGGTGGGGGGCGTGATCGTCCTCGCGCTGGTGGCTCGACATCTCGGCTCCGACATGACCGGTGTCGCCACCCGATTCAGTGGTCTCGCGCTGGTGGCGGCGTGCCTGGTCGTGGGATCCGGAGTGCTCAACGCCTCGACGCGGATCGACACCGTCGATCAGCTGGGCAGTCAGTACGGGCTGCTGGTGGTTGCCAAACTCGGCCTCGGGATCGTCCTCGTCGCCGTCGGAGCGGTCCACCGCCGGTCCACGCTGCCCGCGGTTGCCGCCGGGCAGCCCCACGCATTCACCCGCCTTCTCGTCGCCGAAGTGGTGATCATGGCGGCCACCATCGGGGTCGCCGTCGCCCTGTCGACCACAGTGCCGCCGGTGTCCGAGGTGACGGCGCCCCTGGGTGCCACCGCAGTCGAGGTCCTGGCCGGGTATCCGGAGCCACCCGCGCCGACCGCCGAACGGTATCTGGTCTCCTGGCAACCGGATCCGCTGTGGTTGTTGGTCGCAGGGGCCTTGCTGGTCGGATACCTGTGCGGGGTCCGCCGGTTGCGTCGTCGCGGTGACGCCTGGCCCCCATTGCGCACCCTGCTGTTCACTGTCGGTTGCATCGCACTCGTCTGGGTCACCAGCGGTGGCCCGGCGGTCTATGGGCGATGGACCTTCAGTGGGCACATGGCACAGCACATGTTGCTGGCCATGATCGTCCCGATATTCTTCGTCGCCGGAGCGCCACTGTTGCTGGCCATGCGAACGTTGCGGCCCCGGACCGACGGTTCCCGAGGAGCGCGCGAATGGCTGCTCGGGGCACTCCAGTCACCGCTCAGCCACCTGGCGACCAATCCCATCGTTGCAGCCATGCTCTTCTCGGCCGGAATGGTGGCGTTCTACTACTCGCCGTTGTTCTCACTGGCGTTGCGTACCCACCTGGGGCACGAGCTGATGACGACACACTTCCTGCTGACCGGATACCTGTTCGTGTGGGTCCTTATCGGGGTGGATCCGGGACCACGGCGGGTCGCCCATCCATTCCGGTTGCTGGTGCTGTTGGCCACGATGGCGTTTCATGCCTTCTTCGGCGTGGCCCTGCTGCAGGGCCAGCGGATCCTGGCAGCGGACTACTGGGTCCCGATCGCGGCGGGCCGCGGGTGGGGTACTGACGCATTGAGCGATCAGCAGGTCGGTGCCGCCTTCGCCTGGGGATTCGGTGAGGCCCCCACACTGGTGATCGCCCTTGCGGTGGCGGTGGCGTGGGTACGTGACGACAGCCGAGAGAGTCGGCGCAAGGATCGTCAAGCCGATCGCGACGGCGATGCCGAGCTCGCTTCGTACAACTCGATGCTGGCCGGTCTCGCCGAGCGCGACGTGTCGGGGGCTGCTGAGAGCATTCGCCGGTGATGGCAGAGTCGATATTCACCGATCGTGACGCATTTGCGGCTGCGACACGGGTCATCGGGTTGCACCTGTCGCCGGATGGCACGGTTCTGGTTGCCGAGGTCGCTCACCTGGATGCCAAGGCCACGGGGTACCTCACCGCGCTGTGGGCGGTCGATCCCCAGGGGGCGGAGCCCGCCCGCCGCCTCACTCGGTCGACCGAGGGCGAGTCGTTCGGTGGGTTCCTCGCAGGATCGACGCTGATGTTCACCTCCCGCCGCCCGAATCCCCTCGCGGTGGCAACCGGTGATGCAGCCGACACGCCACGTACGGGATTGTGGGTGCTGCCCGCCCATGGTGAGGCGTACCAGGTCACCACCAGAAGTGGAGGAGTGGACTCCGTCGTCGGCGCCAGGTCGGGAGCGACCATCGCCATGCTGGCCCGGACGATGCCCGGTACCGGTGACGGTGCGGACGAAACCACGGACGCCGGGCGTCGCGGGCGGCGGGCCACTCGGAAGGTCACGGCAATCCTCCACTCGAGTTATCCCGTTCGGTTCTGGGACTCCGATCTCGGGCCGGACGGAGCCCGCCTGCTCGTCGCGAATCCGATCGACGATCCCGGGTTGCTATCGGGCGGGACCCTGTCACTGCGCGATCTCACGGGAGACGTCGGGCAGCTCCTCCGCGAGGCCGAACTGCAGCTGAGTCCGGACGGCACGACCGTCTACGTCACCGTGGCCCGGGCCGAGGCCGGGGGTTCCACGCGGTCGACCGTGCTGGCCGTCGACGTCGATTCAGGGCAGCAGCGGGTCATGGCCGATCAGCCGGCGGTGAACTTCGGTCCGATCGCGTTGTCGCCGGACGGATCTCGCCTCGCTGTCGTGATGGAGGAGCGACCAACCCCCGAGCGGGCCGGCGACACCCGCCTCGCCGTGATCGACGTGACGGATCCCGTCGGAATCCCCCGCCCAGTGGCCGCGGCGTGGGATCGGTGGCCGTTGACGGTCACGTGGTCGGCCGACGGCTCCGCGCTGTTCGTCACTGCCGACCAGGCGGGTCGATGTCCGGTGTTCCGGGTGGACGTCACGGCGGACGCAGCCGGTGTGGTGCAGCTGACCGGCGACGACGCGGCGTATTCCCACGTACACGCGGCGCCCGACGGCGAGCGGTTGTTCGCGTTGCGCGCTGCGATCGACGCGCCCCCGGCACCGGTCGTGCTCGACACGACGGTCGCAGACCAGCGTCCCCACCTCCTGCTCGGCCCGACACCTCCACCCCGGCTACCGGGTCGAGTCGAGGAGGTCACGGCCACCGCGCTCGACGGCACGCCGCTTCGGGCGTGGCTCTGCCTGCCGGGGGAGCCGGCGGATGATTCGATGGCGGACTCGGTGGGGGCGTCGGTACGGACTTCGATGGGGGCTTCGGGGTCGGATCCCGCAGCCGAGTCGGCCGCGGTTCCTCTGGCACTGTGGATTCACGGCGGCCCGCTGGCGTCGTGGAACTCGTGGTCGTGGCGCTGGAACCCGTGGGTCATGGTGGCCCGCGGTTACGCCGTCCTACTGCCCGACCCGGCGCTGTCGACCGGATACGGCGCGGCGTTCATCGCTCGTGGCTGGGGTGCCTGGGGCGACCACCCGTATACCGACGTGATCGCCCTGACGGACGCCGCCGCCGCGCACCCTGGGGTGGACCCGACTCGGCAGGCGGTGATGGGGGGCAGTTTCGGCGGCTACCTGACCAATTGGATCTTGGGCCACACGGACCGATTCGCGGTGGGCGTCACCCACGCCGGCATCTACGCCCTGGATCAGTTCGCCAGGACCACTGACGTGTCGTCGTACTGGGCTCAGACGATGACCGCCGCGGCCGAGCAGACGTACTCGCCTCATCGCCATGTCGACCAGTGGTCCACCCCCACCCTGGTCATCCACGGTGACCACGACTACCGAGTGCCGATAGGTGAGGCGCTGCGGTTGTGGTGGGACCTTGCCGAGCGCAGCGGCGAGAGCGGCTCGGCGCACCGATTCCTCTACTTCCCGGACGAGGCGCACTGGGTGCTCTCGCCCGAGCACAGCAAGATCTGGTACGACACCGTGTTGGCTTTCGTCGATCACCATGTGAAGGGAACGCCATGGCAGACACCGGATCTGCTCCGGTGACCGGTGGGACCCGATGGGGGTTCGTCGGTCTGGGCAGGATCGCCGAGAACGTGGCGACCGAGCTCGTGTCCGTGGTCGAGGGCGGTGAGCTGTACGCCGTGGCGTCGCGATCGCTGCCTCGGGCACAGGCGTTCGCCGCGCGACATGGCAGCGAACGCGCGTACGGGTCCTATCGCCAGCTTCTCGCCGACGACCTGGTCGATGCGGTGTACATCGCCACCCCTCACCCGCAGCACCACGCGATCGCGCTCGCAGCGATCGACGCGGGCAAGGCCGTGCTGGTCGAGAAGGCATTCACTGCCACGGTGGCGGGCACGGTCGAGGTGGTGGCGACAGCCCGCGCGGCCGGCGTGTTCGTCATGGAGGCGATGTGGACCCGCTTCCAGCCGGCCGTCACCGCCCTCCGTCAGTTTCTGGCCGGCGGCGAACTGGGTGAGGTCCGCAGCGTCATCGCCGAGCTCGGCCTGGCGCGCCCCTTCGATCCCTCGGACCGGCTGTGGGACCCGGCGCAAGGCGGCGGCGCCATGCTCGACCTCGCCGTCTACCCGGTGTCGTTCGCTCAGCTGGTGTTCGGCGGGCGGCCCTCGAGCGTGCAGGTCACCGGGTCGCTGGCCGAGAACGGAGTCGATGCCGAATCGAGCATCCTGCTGGGATTCGGGGATGGGCACGCGGTCGCGTCGTCGTCGTTGCTGTCGCGCCTGCCTGGTGCCGCGCATATCAACCTGACCGCCGGTCGGATCCATGTCCCGCCACGGTTTCACCACCCGGATCGATTCGTCGTGTACGGCCTGGACGGCGTCGACGAGTCACCTGGTCGCGAGGTGGTGGTCGCTGCCAACGGCCGGGGCTACTCGCACGAACTCGTCGAGGTGCAACGCTGCCTTGCCGCGGGGCTGACCGAGAGTCCGGTGATGCCGCTGGACGACACCGTCGCCGTCATGGAGATTCTCGAAGCCGCGCTGGGCATGCTCGGTGTGACGATGGCCGAGGACCCGGCAGCCCTCGCGTGACTACGGCGGCCCGATACGGCCGGTGAACACGGCGGCGGCCCCGGTCGATGTGACCGGAGCCGCCGAACCTGGGGAGCAGCGATCAGGCGTTCTTGATCAGCGATACGTCGAAGTCGAGCTTGACCTTCTCGCTGACCAGCACACCGCCGGTCTCGAGGGCGGCGTTCCACACCAGGCCCCACTCCTTGCGGTTGATGGCAGCTGTGCCTTCGAAACCGACCCGGTTGTTGCCGAACGGGTCCTTGGCGCCGCCGCTGAACGTGAGGTCCAGCGTGACGGGCTTGGTGACGTCCTTGATGGTCAGGTCACCGGTGACCGCGTACTCGTCGTCACCGGTCTTCTCGATGCTGGTCGAGGTGAACGACAGCGTCGGGTACGTGGCCGGGTCGAAGAACTCGGAGCTGCGGAGGTGCTCGTCCCGCTGCTGCTGTGAGGTCGTGACGCTGACGGCCTGGATGGTGAGCTGCGCGGTCGAGGCCGAGGGGTTTGCCTCGTCCAGCGTGAAGGTGCCCTCGAAGTCCTCGAAGTGGCCCCGGACCGTGGTCACCATGGCGTGGCGGGCCTGGAATCCGATGCGGCTGTGGGTCGGGTCGATGGTGTACGAGCCGGACAGGTCGACGCCTGCGGCGGGGGCGGGATCGAACGTTGCGGTCATGGATTTCCTCCTGATGGGCGGGTCGAGCACGAGAACGGTAGCGCAGTCCATTGAAGCGTCAACTAGCGTCGGCCATTCCCTGCAGCGAGCGTGTCACGGTCATGAGTTCCACCGTCGCAGGAGAGCATCGGCAAGGCCGAGGGCTTGCGGCGCCGGTGTGGCCCATTCGATTGTCGGGTGGCCAGATCGACCGAGGCGGCGAACCCACTGCGCGCCGCGCAGGGCGTTGAGCAGCAGTATCCCGTCGGCCTGCATAACCAGATCCCACCGCAGGGGGGCCAGCTGGACCCCGAAGCCGGCGTCGACGGCGAGGTCGACGAACTGTTGTCGGGCGGTTCCGGGCAGGATGCGCCCATCCGTCGGCGGGGTGAGCAGTGACCCGCCGAACACTGCGACGATCGACGATCTCGACCCCTCCAGGAGGGCGCCGTGGGCGTCGATGAGGACCACGGCGTCGGCCGCAGGTTCGCTCGCCTCGACACGCTCCCACCACCGTCGATCGGCGTACTTGTGCCGCTCGGAGCCGTGTTCGGGCGCCGGGTGGGTGTACGCCTGCAGGCCGGACTGGGCCAGCAGGGCAGTGGGTGCGGGCCATTCCCGCAGCTCGTCGACCTCGATCAGGTCGACAGGCCTCTCCGGCACCGCTCTGATCCGCAGCCGGTAGGTGCCCTCTCGACCGACGATCGCCGCAGCGATCACGGCACCCGGGTCGCCGACCAACTGTCTGCCGTACGCCTGCACGAATGATCCCCGAAGCCGTTCGATGTGGTCGGCGATCTCGACCGGGCGGCCATCCCAGACCAGGAGTGTTTCGATCAGGCCCTGATCCGGGTCGGCCAGCCCCTTGTGGCTCGACGTCGCGGGCCGTGGCGACGGCGCTGCGAAGCCCAGGACGTCGAGCAGGGGAGCGGCCTTGAGCAGGCATTCATGCCACTCGTCGGCTGGTGTCGAACCGATCGTGATGCCGCTGCCGATCCCCAGTTCGGCCTCGCCGGCGCTGTCCACCTCGACGCTGCGGATGGTGACCGCCCACGTGCTGCCCCATCCGGGCGAGGACATCCCCACCGCGCCGGTATGGGCGCCTCGCGGGGCGGATTCGAGCCGCGCGGATACCTGGGTGGCCCTCAGTTTCGGTGCCCCCGTGACCGAACCCGGTGGAAAGGTGGCACTGATCAGGGCAGATTCGCCGATGCCCGGCCGAAGCGCGCCGGACACGGTCGAGACCAGGTGGTTGACTCCTGCCCCGGGCTCCACTGACAACAGATCAGAAGTACGGACCGACCCTGGCCGACATACCCGAGAGAGGTCGTTGCGGACCAGGTCCACGATCATCATGTTCTCCGCGACGTCCTTGACCGACGACCTGAGGGCTTCGCTGTCGTCGAGGGGGGCCGTTCCCTTGATCGGGGCGGACCGGACGTGATCCGCGCATCGGCGCAGGTACAGCTCGGGCGAGGAACCCAGGAGGGCCCCCCACGGGCCCGTGACCAGGGCCGAGTAGGCCGGGGACAGCGCCCTGGTCAGGTCGGTCCATGCCTGGACCGGATGCTTCACGTGAAACCTGTAGCGCGAGCAGATCGTCGTCTGGACCATTTCGCCGGCACGAATGGCCGTCACGGCCTGCTCGACGGCGGACATGTGGGCGCCCGCGTCCGGGACGCTCAGCGCGGTGTTGACAGCGGCAGGGCCCAGTGGCGCCGCGCGCGCCTCGTCGGTCAGGGCGAGCGCCTTGCGGAGTGCTGCTGCCGAGTTGCCGTGCGCCCACCACCGTTCACCGTCGTGGCGCAGCACATGGTCGAACCAGCCGAGCGAGACGACCGGAGTCGAGGTCGCGGCGTCCGATGCGCCCGGTCCGGCGGCATGACCGATGATCCCCAACCACGCGCCTGCGAAGCCGTGGCAGTTCGGCCGATCGGTGTCGAGGACGTCCATGGCCTCGTGAGCCTGCTGCGGGTCCCACGTCTCGACGACCTCGACCGGATCCGCTGTGAGGATCATCGTCCGGGCGGCCTCGGTCGGCAGCCATGAGCCGTTCAAGGCAACCAGGCGCCGGGTGCCGGCAAGCGCGTGGAGGCTGCTGACCACGGCCAGCGGGTCGGGCGACAGTCCCGCCACCTCGACCGAGTAGGTCGCCTGGTCCTGCGGGGTTGCGATGGGGTGGGTCGGCGTGTCCGTCCACAGCACCTGACGAGGTTATCGGCCGGACATGTCGCGGTCGGCCTACCCTTACCTCGTGCGAGCTGTGCTGCTGGAGGTGCCCCAATCCATGATCGACGAGCGGCGGCGTTCCGGGGCCGACCGCTGGGACGAGATGTGGGAGGGGGAGTTGCACATGTCGCCGCCACCGAGCTTTGCGCACAACCGCATGGGCAGGTGCCTGGTCACCGGGTTGGACGCGGTGGCCGCAGTCCATGGCCTCGAGGTGACGTACGAGACCGGGCTGTGGGCAGCCGATGGCGGTCCTGAGTCGTATCGCATTCCGGATGTGAGTGTCGTTCACCCGGACCGGATAAGCCAGCGCGGGATGGAAACCGGAACCGCTCCGTTGTTGGCCATCGAGATCCGCTCTTCCGGCGACGAGGCCTACCTCAAGATTCCGTTTTACGGCCGTGTCGGAGTGACCGAGCTGGTGATCATCGACGCGACGACCGAAGTCATACGCCGATACGTCGGTAACGGCCTCACGATGACCGAGGTGAGTGATCCCGCGGGTCCCTCGGTGCGCCTGGAAACGCTGCCCGGCGTCAGCATCAGTCTGATCACCAACCAGCCGGGTATCCGGGTGGAATGTGGCTGAGGGTAGTCAGAAGGCTGCTTCGGGGACGTCCATCAACGAGTTGTCGATCGACTGGGCGATCGCCCGTTCGGCGGCCAACCGCGGCAACACCTGCGTCGCGAAGAACCGGGCAGCCGCGACCTTGCCGGTATAGAAGTCCCGGTCGCTATCGCTGGGCGTGCCGGCCAGGGCGGCCAGAGCGACCTCGGCCTGGCGCAGCAGCAGCCAGCCGATGATGAGGTCACCGGACGCCAGCAACAGCCGGGTCGAGTTCTGTCCGACCAGGTAGATGCTGCGCGGGTTTGCCGCGTCGCCGGACACGCGGGCGTCCGAGGCCATCGCAGCCTGGGTCATCACTCCGACGATGGTCTGCACATCACTCAGTGCTGCCCGCAGCAGTCCCCGCTCGACGCCCAGTGAATCGTTCTCGGTCGTCGCCGAGGCGAACTCCTCGATCTGGGTGGAAATGTGGCCGAGCGCAACACCGCGGTCGCGGATGATCTTGCGGAAGAAGAAGTCCTGACCCTGAATGGCCGTCGTGCCCTCGTACAAGGTGTCGATCTTGGAGTCGCGGACGTACTGCTCCAAGGGATAGTCCTGCAGGAAGCCCGACCCACCGAACACTTGCAGCGCCTCACTGCCCAACAGGCCGTAGGCACGTTCGGAGCCGCAGCCCTTGACCAGCGGCAGCAGCAGGTCGTTCACCCGATCGGCCAACTCGTCGTGCTCACCTGTCAAGAACGCCGTGTAGGCGGTGTCCTGCCAGGTCGCGGCGTACGTGGCCAGCGCTCGCAGCCCCTCGGCGTACGACTTGGTCAGCATCAACGAACGACGCACATCCGGGTGATGTGTGATGGTCACCCGCGGCGATGTCTTGTCACCCATAGATGCCATGTCGGGGCCCTGCACCCGAGACTTCGCGTAGTCGAGGGCATTGAGGTAGCCGGTCGAGAGGGCCGCGATGGCCTTGTTGCCGACCAACATGCGGGCGTACTCGATCACCAGGAACATCTGCGCGATGCCGTCGTGGACCTCGCCGACCAGCCACCCGACGGCCGGCTCGCGCTCACCGAAGGTCAGCTCGCAGGTGGTCGAGGCCTTGAGGCCCATCTTGTGCTCGAGGTTGGTGGTGTAGACGCCGTTGCGCTCGCCGAGCTCGCCGGTCTCCCAGTCGAAGTGGAACTTGGGGACGATGAACAGCGAGAGCCCCTTGGTGCCCGGACCGGCACCCTCGGGGCGGGCCAGCACCAAGTGCACGATGTTGTCGGCCATGTCGTGCTCGCCGGAGGTGATGAAGCGCTTCACCCCCTCGATGTGCCAGGTGCCGTCGTCCTGCGCCACGGCCTTGGTGCGTCCGGCTCCGACGTCGGACCCGGCGTCGGGCTCGGTCAGCAC
>JANNOG010000076.1:0-89228 GCA_031398915.1 Micrococcales bacterium
CGCGTCCTGACCCCCTGATCGGTCCCTCGTACGCGGCCTCCTCGGCTGGCCTGTCGCCGCAAGCGGCCGCGGCCGAGTTGCCGGAGTCGGAGTACCGCCCAGCCCCGGTGCGCGTCCTCGCCGCGGGTCTCGACCATCCCGAAGGTGTGTGCTGGGACCCGATCACCGCCCGCGTGATCGCCGGTGGTGAGCTCGGTCAGCTCTATGCGATCGACCCCGAGGACGGCACGACGGTCGAGCTGAGCCGCACGACGGGGCAGATCCTGGGTGTCGCCGCCGACGGACGAGGTCGCATCGTGGCGTGCGTCGCCGGCGAATCCGCGGTCCGGGTCTGGGACGGCGACCGGTGGACGACGGTGCTGCACATCGTCGGCGGCGAACCACTCCGCATGCCCAACTACGCCGTGTTCGCCCCTGACGCCACGCTGATCGTGTCGGCCTCGGGTGCGTGGCGGGCCGACGTCGGACGGATCGTCGCCCTGTACCCGGACGGGCGGACCGCCACCGTCAGCACGCGCCTGCCCCGCTTCACCAACGGCCTCGCGGTGAGCCACGACGGTCTGTGGCTGTACGTGGCCGAGTCCGAGGCCGGGCGAATCTCTCGTCTGGATCTGGCGTCGGCCCTCGCGGGCCAGGATCCCGCTGCCGAGCTGGTCGTCGAGCTGCCGGGAACCGTCCCGGACGGGATCGCCGTGGTGAGCGATGGGTCGCTGATTCTCACGTGTTACCGCCCGGACCTGGTCTTTCACCTGCGCACCGACGGCACCCTCGCGACGATCGGCCACGATTGGCAGGGGACCGCACTCGCCGGACCGACGAACGCCTGCTTCGCCGGTCGGAATCGGGATCTGCTGGTGGTGGCGAACCTCAACCGATGGCAGTTGAGTGCATTGGACACCGAATTGCGCGGCGCGCCGCCGTATGCGCCGACCCGGTGGGCGGTCGACGGCTGACCCGACGACTGACCCGACGACTGACCCGACGACCCGTCAGTGGCGATCGCCCGGGCGGACACCTGAGGGTTCGGGCAGGTCCCACACCGCCCGGTAGCCCTCGCTGAACGCGCTGTGGGTATACGCGAAAGCGCCCGAGTCACTGTTGGCGATGGCGATGTTCCGGAACGGCACGCGGCCTTTGACGTGCGGGTTCTCGGCGTCGGGACCGTAGGCCGTGGGGTCCCAGACCGACGTCAGCTCGTGCGCGTAACCGTAGTTCCACCGGTTGATCATGATCGAGGCGAGATCGCGGCCCGGGTCGAAGTCGCCACCCGAGGCGTTGACGGTCCGGTCCAACAGGTCGATCAGGTCCGCTTCGAGGTCGGTGAACGAACGGCCCAGCAGGATCTCGCGGCCCCGCTCGTAGGCGGCCAACTGAGGCGTCGTGCCGGGATCCGACGGCACCACGGTGAAGTTCAGCGCGGCCGGGCTGTCCGGGTCGTTCGGATTGGGCCCGTACGACGTCCCGAAACTGGCGCCGGCGGCCAATGACACGTTGTCCCAGAAGATCGAGTTTCCGCGTGGCGAGATACTGGAGATCTTGGCGTCGGCGAATGCCTGCCAATTGCGCAGAGCGGCCCTGCCATAGATCAGCGGGACTTTACGAGCGTAGGTGAGGCCTTTGACCTGGCGCCTGGGGAGGCCCTCGACGATTTGGGCCGTCACCCGATTCCAGCAGGCCATGACCACATGCGAGGCCCGCACCAGGTAGGCGGTCTGGCGACCGGATTCGCCACCCGTAGGGACGTACAACACGTCGGCCAGCCCGCCGCGCGAGCGGACCGCGGGGCGAACCTTGACCACCAGGCTGGACAGCCGCAGTCGAACCGGGTTGGCCGGGCAGTCCAACGCGCCGTAGTCCGCGACGGCATTGACGACGGTCTCGGTCGTGGGGCGAGCGCCCGCAATGTCAGGCACCGCACCGGGGATCAATCGGCTCAGCAACAAGCGCAACAACGACGCGTTTCCGTCAGGCCAGTAGGGGCTGTCACCGACGGTGGACCGCACCGCCATCTGCGGGGTGCGCCCGATGCCGGGAAATGACGCGTCGGTGGGATCACCGAGGTCGAGGCCCGCGAACCCCGGCTCACCCAGCAACCACATGTCCGCGGCCGACACCGCCTGGGCTCCGGCCCCCAGCAGGCTGTGCGACGACCGCTGGTATTGCAACAGCGCCTGGTCCGTCGCGCCGAAGTAATCCACGAGGTACTGCCGGTACGTCAACCGGGTCAGCTTGTCGATCTTCTGCTCGCGGGTCAGCGCGCCGTGAACCGCGCCGAGGACGTCCTCGGTTCCGGTCTGGATGCGCACGATGGCCTCCACCGCGGCCGCGTCGTACGGGGTCCGAGCCAAGAAGGCTCGCCAACCGGCCTCGGTATCGGGCTCGGTCGCCGACACCCGATTCTGCACGACCCGGTCACTGCCGAATTCTTCACGGCCGAACAACAGGGTGTTGCGGAGCCCGAGGGACGAGGGGATCGAGCTGTTGACCGTCTCCGGAAAGTTGCTCGGGTCGACGCCCAGATAGTCCAGCAGGTCACGGGCAGGCTGGCCGTACGCGCCCGGTATGTCCAGCAATGGCCCGGCCGCCTGGCCCCATTGCCCCGGCGAGTCGATGTTGAAGGTGCCACCGTTGCGCAGGATACGGACGTCCGTTCCGTCACTACCCGAAACGTGGAATTCGTTACGGACGGCATGACCGCCGAAATCAGGAAGAGCCTCGAGAATGAGTATCCGCGAATCCTCACCGAAGCGGTCCTGATAGAACTTGGCGGCCGCCAACCCACTTGCTCCGCCACCGACGATCACGCAGTCGTAGTGCTCGATCCGTGGCGAGATGCGCCCGACTCGTACCCCGCGACCGCCGCGAGCGCTGTGGACGTCGTTCGGGTTGGGCATCCCGTCGATCTTGAGAATCTGCCGGACGAACGAGTCGTCATGACCTTTGCCGCCCGTGACCCTCGGCGGGTAGTACCCCGCGGGAAGCACCGGCGGCCTGGAGGCGGACCGAATCGCAGCGGACTCCGCCATCGCGGCCTGGGCGCCGGTCATCGACGGCGCAGCCGCGGCAACGGCCAGCCCGGCGACGCCGATGGCGGCACCGTCCAGGAAGTCTCGCCGAGTGATCTCGTCCGGCGTGGGCAGGCCGCCGTCCATGTGTGGGCTCCTCGTTGATCGTTGCCCCAACACTCGCGGGTTATCGCATTCGCGGTCAAGCCTGACATGTCACCCAATCGTGACCGTCCGCGGCGATGTTCAGGAGGGGCGGAGCGTAAGAGCCGCTGCTAGGGTCCAAATGTGCGCGGATCGAATCGTGACGCGCGCCTCGGAGAGGTCCGGATTCTCGGCCTCGCCGGATCGGTCGCCGTCAGCGTCGCCGCGGCCTCAACTGGCGCGCTTCCTCTGACTGACATACCCATATCCCTCTCACCCTTCAACCGACTGGGCAGCACCCCTCCGGGGATGCTCGTTCTCGCGTACCTGGGCCTGACTCTGATGGTGGGCGCGTGGCTGCGACTGGGTCACGTGTTGAGCCACCGGACCGTGTCGGTACGCGAGATGGCCATGACGCTGGTGTGGTGGTCTGCGCCGCTGTTGGCCGCGGCCCCGCTGTACAGCCGCGACGTCTACAGCTACCTGGCTCAAGGGGCGATGTTCGTCGAGGGGATCGATCCGTACCGCTTCGGCCCGGCCGCCCTCGGTGGTGAGCTCGCGTCGCAGGTGTCGCCGATCTGGCAGCACACCGCCGCCCCCTACGGCCCGACGTTCCTCCTGTTGGCCGGCGCGATCATGGCCGTGGTCGGAGAGCACGTCGTCCTCGGCATCCTGGGGATGCGCGTGCTGGCGATCTCGGCCATGGCGGTGTTCGTCTGGGCGGTCCCGATCATCGCCCGCCGCTGCGGGATCGAGCCGGGTCGGGCGTTGTGGCTGGGCGTGCTGAACCCGCTGGTGATCGTCCACGTGGTCTCGGGGGCGCACAACGACGCCCTGATGGTCGCCCTCATGCTGATCGCCGTCGTCCTGCTGCTGCGTCGTCGCCCGCTTCTCGCTGCGGTCGTGGTGGGCCTTGCCACGCTGGTCAAAGCGCCCGCGATCCTGGCGCTCGCGTTCATCGTCGCGGCGGTGTGGGGGCCCCGGGCACTCCAGGCACGACCCTTGATGATCCTCGTCGCCAAGGTCGGTGCTGCCGGGCTGGGCACGATGGTGGTACTGACGTTGGTGACCCGGACCGGGTTCGGGTGGGTGACGGCGATGGGCAACACCGCCGAGGTACGCAACGGCCTGTCCATCAGCACCGACCTCGGCATCGTCATCGACGTCCTGCTCCGCCTGCTGGGTCTGAACCAACCGGTCGACGTGGTGGGCGTGATGCGCATCGTCGGGTTGATGGCCGCCGCCGCCGTCACGGCGTACCTGCTGCTGCGCCACCGCGACCGCCCGCTGCTCGGATTGGCGATCAGCCTGACGGCCGTCGTCGTCCTCGGCCCGGTGGTCAACCCGTGGTACTTGCTCTGGGGTCTGGTGCTACTCGGCGCCACCACGGCTCACCGCCAAATCGTCCGGCTCGCGACGGTGGTCAGCGTGTTCTTGGTGTTCTACCCGATGCCCAGTGGTGGGGCGCCCACCGCCGAGTTCGCCGTCGGGATGCTGGGCATCGCTGCCGGCGTCTTGTTCCTGTGGGGCTATCCCGGATCGACCGACTCAGGACAGCAGAGCGACCCAGTTGTCAGCGAACTGGATGGCGATCAGCGCGATCACGATCACGAACCACAGGACGACCGGGACTACGTGGACGCTCGCCAGGGTGCGAACCACGCTTGACCGAGCGACCGATGCGCCGAATACGCCTGTGGTGAGGTTGCGGATCGTCACGTACCAGAACATCGGGATCGTGACACTCCAGACCACCATGCAATAGGGGCACAGCACGCCGATCGAGTACACGCTCTGACTGATCAGCCAGTGAACGAAGCCCACGCCGAAGGCCAGCCCGATGTTCAGGCCCACCCACACCGCTCGTGGCGCCCGCCCACCCAGCAGCAGCAACATGCCCAGCGTCAAGGCGACACTGAATCCGACCACTCCGAACAGGGTGTTCGAGAAGCCGAAGATGCTCGCCTGCGCGGATGTCGCGACCACACCACAGTCGACGACCGGGTTGATCGAGCACGTCGCCACGTAGTCCGGGTCTTCGAGCAGCTTGGTCCGCTCGATGTTGAGGTCCAGGGCCGAGAACAGCCCGAATGCCCCACCAGCGGTCAGCAGCCACGGCACCACACGCGAAAACGGCTCGCGACGAGGGGCGTCGTCCATGTCGAAAGCATCCGCGTCGGACCCGTCCGCGTCGGACAGGTCCACGTCAGACGCATCGGTCGCGGGCGTCGCAGGAACGTCATCGGACAACTCGTAGATCGTGGTCATGGTGGTCCCTCCGGTCCTGGCCTGGTATTGGTCAGGGTAGGGCCATGTCCTGGTAGTGCGGTCAGCGACCGCCCGGTCGGTAGTCCTCCACCGATGTCCACTCTGCAGCGGAAGCATGTCGGGCCTCGGCCATGGCAACCAATTGGTGGGCGATCGCGTCGGGATCGAAGTCCGTGCCGGCCGCGATCGTGCCGCGAACCATCAGCATGGCGACGTGGACCCCGGCCGGGCCCAGTTCGGTGGCGACGGCCTGGACCACGGCTCGCTGCGCCGCCTTCTGGACGCCGAGGGTCAGGGCGGCGGAAACCGGCCGGTCCGCCGCTCCCCCACCGGTCACGACAACGGCCCCGCCGCGCAGCCGCAGAGCCGGCAGAGCTGCCCGGATCGCCGTGACCAGGCTGCCCGCCGCAGCCGCGACATCCGTCACGAGGTCGTCGGCGGACGTGTCCGTCACGCCGCCGGCACGCCAGACACTGATGTTGTGATGCAGTACGTCGAGCCCTCCGAGGTCGTCGATCAACGCATCCAGTGCTCGGGTCAACAGGGCCGGGTCCGCGGCGTCGACCGCCTGCCCGTATGCAGTCACGCCCGCGTCCTGCAGTTCCTTGACCGCTGACGTCACCCGGTCGGCGGAGCGCGCCACGATACCAACGGCGTACCCGGCCCGGCCGAACGCCCGGGCGGACGCCATCCCCAATCCGGGCCCGGCGCCGACGACGACTGCGGTGGTCACCATGGCGGTGTTCTATCAGAGGTGACGTCGGGACGACATCGAGGTCACAAGCTGCGGTCGTGGGGTCCGACCGGTGCCGGTAGCCGGGTACTGCCCTGGAGGGCGCGATCGACCGCTGCGGCGCATGCCCGACCCTCGGCGATCGCCCACACCACCAGGCTGGCCCCCCGGGTGGCGTCACCGCACGAGAACACCTGCGAGGTCGACGTCGCCCAGCCCTCGTCGACCCGCACCGTCCCGCGATCACCAGCGACCTCTACGGCCAACCCACTGAGCAGCTCGTCCGCGCCGGTGCCGACGAATCCCACCGCGAGCAGGACCAGATCGGCCGGAATCTCGCGATCGGACCCCTCGACCGGGTGGAAGACCCGGCGGCCGGTGTCGTCGAAGGCCCTCACGACCTCACGGACCCGGACCGCTGCGACCGCCTCACCGGTGCCGTCCGCGACGAACCCCAGAGTCTGGGTGGCCCACGACTCGGTCACGCCCTCCTCGTGGGCCGGCGACTTCTTGTGCGTCCGCGCCCACTGCGGCCACGGGTTGTCGGCACTGTCACGCGTGCTGGGTGGCACCGGGTTGTGATCGAGCACGGTGACGCTGGCGGCACCCTGCCGGTTGGCCGTACCCAGGCAGTCCGCCGCGGTGTCACCTCCGCCGAGGATCACGACGTGCTTACCTGCGGCACTCACCGGCACGGTGGGGTTGAGGCCCGCGACATGGCGGTTTGCCTCGGGGAGGTAGTCCATGGCCTGGACCACCCCGGCCAGTTCCCGTCCGGAGAGTTCGACGTCTCGCGGGGCGAGCGATCCGACGCACAGCACCACCGCGTCGAACTGTTGGCGCAACCGGTCGATGGGCAGATGAGCCGACCCCACCTCGACCCCGGTCACGAAGCGGGTGCCCTCGGCCTCCATCTGGGCAACCC
The DNA here is from genome assembly GCA_031398915.1 of Micrococcales bacterium. GTDB lineage: Bacteria > Actinomycetota > Actinomycetes > Actinomycetales > JBBAYJ01 > JANNOG01. Next base: position 7,076 of record JANNOG010000076.1, read on the forward strand.
GGCGATCGATCGCGGTCTTGGGCATCTTGAAATCGGGAATGCCGTACCGCAGCAGGCCACCGATGGCGTCGGACTTCTCGTAGACGACGACCGTGTGACCGGCCCGGGTCAACTGTTGGGCGACGGCCAGCCCCGCGGGGCCGGAGCCGACCACCGCGACGGTGCACATGGTGAGGCGATCGGGCGGCTGGGCGACCACACGGCCGTCGTCGTAGGCCCGCTCGATGATCGACAGCTCGATCTGCTTGATGGCGACCGGCGCGTCGTTGATCGCCAGGACACACGCCGGTTCGCACGGCGCCGGGCACAACCAGCCGGTGAACTCCGGGAAGTTGTTCGTCGCGTGCAATCGGTCGACCGCTCGTGCCCAGTCGCCGTCCAGGACCAGTTCGTTCCACTCGGGGATGAGGTTGCCCAACGGGCAGCCGTGATGGCAGAACGGCACACCACACGACATGCATCGCCGGGCCTGCTGTTGCACGTCCGTGGGGTCCGGTCGGGCGTACACCGGGTCCCAGTCCTGCAGCCGCAGCGGCACCGGGCGCTTGGGCGTGTCCACCCGGGACACCTTGGTGAATCCCCACGGATCGGTCGGCATGAGCGTCAGGGTACGTGGACCCTCGCGCTGGCTTGGATGGCGTTGGCGTGGATGGCCTCGGCGAGGTACCCGGCCAGCCCCTGCTCGATGCCGGCCATCTCTGCCATGATGCGCGCCCAGTCGGCGGCGGTGTACTGCGACGGGCGTTGCCGGGACTCGGCATGTGGTCGTAATGACGGAGGGTCCGCCCGCTTGCCCCGAGCACGCCGGCGGCCTCACCTCCGGAGTACATCCGCGCCTCGATGGTCACGTCGGACGGCGTGCAGCCTGACGTTGCGGCAGGGTCAAGCCGGTAGCGCAGCTATCTCGGCGAGGTATTGACGGCGTTCGACGGGCGCGCGGGCCAGGCGAACAGCCTCGGTGTACATCCGCCTGGCCGCGGGATAATCGGCGAGCTCGCGCCGGACGGCGGCAGCATTCGCCCATAGCCCCGGGTGCCAGGGGGCCACGCGCAGACCTTCGGCGAGGACGACATCTGCATCCTCGGCCCGTTGTGTGTTCAAGAGGAACAGGCCATAGGAACGCCAATACCCCTCTAGCAGAAAGCCACAGAGTGAGCAGGATTCGGTGTGACTGGCGTGAGGCAGTCGGCGATTGACGGCGGCGTACGCCGCCTCGAGACCGGCGATGGCAACCGTTACAGCCTCATCGTCGGCCGGGGCGCCCCCGACTGTGCGACCGGAAAGCCTATCGAGGGCGTGGTGTCGGCAGAGTGCGAGATCGAGCACCGACCGGACCCCGACGGCCGATACGAAATCCTGTGGTCCGGCAAGAGCGGCCAAACCGGCGAGGAGCGGGGCCGCGAAGCTGGTCCCGGGCGCCACGGGAATCCGTTGCAGGGTGAGGTCGTGGCGGACAAACTGCTCGCTGACCATTGCGTGGCTGTCTCGAACGACTCCATCGGGACCGCTTACGACCGTGCTGTGCTGGAAGGCAGCCGAGATCGTCGCCGCGTGGACCCCGGGACACTTGGCAATCGTGTCGTCGTTTCCTGCCGCAGCGACGATCACCGGTGCCGACCCAGCCACCTGACCAACCTGATCCAAGCGGTCGCAGACCTCGCAGCGTGACGTGCAACCTCCCGCCACGAAGTGGTGAAATCCGGCTCGCGCCCAGGCCTCGGCCGTCGCGGTGATGGCGAGGGGATCGGCGGAGAGGTCGCTCAGCACCGCTGGATCCACACCGTCTCTGGGAAAGGCACTGACCGCATCGGTGAGGAATCCGAACGAAGCACACACCACCTGACAGCCCGCGGCCTCCACCTCGTCGAATGCGGCGGCTACCCGACCCTTGTCCGGGCTCGTTCCCAGCGATACATCGATGAGCAGCAACTCGGCGTCGGGGGCGACGGTTGCCACCAGGGCGGCAACGGCTGTGCCGTGATGGCTGTTCGGGCCCCGATCTGATGCCGTTTCGGCACCCAATGTGGCGCCGACCAGCTCGCGGCGGCCCGCGTCGAACCCGCTGTCGAGCACCGCTACCCGCACCGCCTGCCCACGCCCACCGATCCGGTGCGACTCGGCGACGACGTCCCAGAACGCCCCCACTCGATCGATGCCGCCTGGGGCCCCGGGTCCGGCATCGAGGGCAGCCAGTACTGCGACTGCCCCCGACGTCGAGGTGCTCCATTCTCCCTTGCCAGGCATCAGATGTCGTACACGGTGATCGTGACGAGCTCGTCGTCGTGGCCCAAGTCCAAGAACTCGGGGGAAGCGACCGGTTCGAGCGACACGATGGTGGCGTCAGCTGTCGTGCGCACCCGTTGAGCGGAGAATGCGAAGGTCAGCGGCGTCACCAGGTCGAAGCTGATGGAGGTCGACGTGTTCCGAACCCCGGAAACCCCGACCGCAACGTCACCGAGAAGCTTCTGGACCGAGCCGAGGTCGACGCCCGCCTCGCCCGACACCGTGGCCTTCCAGCCGACGGTCATCGAGGTGGCACGGATAGTGCTGTCGATTACCAGGAGGTCCGCTGGGTCGTCTTCCCGGAGGAACGATTGAGTTGAGGGGTTGTTGTCGAGCTTCTGCCCCTTCAGCGCCCGGCCCAAGAGCCCGACATCGATAGACGTACGAGTAACGCCGGTGAAGGCGAAGGTGAGCGAGGTCTCTCGGCCGAGCGCAGCCTCGAATTGAGGCCCGGTCAGCCCCAGCGGTTTGGCCAGACCGTCCAGCAGGGTGAGCGCGACCTCTCCCTTCATCTCACCGCTGCGAACCCCCTCCACTGTGGCCATCGGACTCGGGGGGCTGACGACAAGGTCGCTGAGTGACGTGCCGCCGACGAAAGATGCCAGGGGACCGCCGAGGCTGTGCAGCGTCCCGTCATCGTCAGCGAGAGCAAGCAGCGGAACCACGTGAGCGCTCGGTACCCGGACGGGGTGCGCATTGAACTGCCGCCGAATCTCGCCCGTCAGTGGGTCCGATCGCCGACACGTGAAAGACAGGGTCATGTCCACTCCTCGGAGGATCGGGGTCTCGAAGTGGTCGAATCCTGGCAGCCCATTTTCACCGTGTCCGGCGAACCGCACATGCCAGGGTTTTTTACTCGCGGTTACGGCTCGGCGCCACGCACATTTTGTCCGGATAACAGCGGTATGCATTGAATAGCGGCGCAGATTCAGGACGCGTAGACCCCGCCAGGGCGGCCGTTGCGGTCGGCGAGTAATCCGGCGAGCGTCGAGACGGCGATCTCGGCCGGGGTGCGAGATCCGATGTCCAGCCCGATCGGACGGTGGACCCGGGCGACCTCGGCGGGCGCCACCCCGAGCGTCGCCAGCGCGGCGACATGCGGACCCTCGTGTCGGGGGCTTCCCATGATCCCCACCCAGCGTGCCCTCGTCGCCAGCGCGTCGCGCAGCGGGACACCCAACCCGTCGCGGTGGTGGTCACAGACCACCACGTCGGCACCGGCCAGCAGGTCGGCGTCCAACTCCACCACGCTGGGGCTGCGCACCGTGCCTTCGGGCAGGTCACCGGGTACCTCGACGGTGGGATCGGGCTCCACCAGGACCGGGCGGTAGCCGCATTCGGCCGCCAACCTCAACAGGGCGGTCGCGACGGGTGATGCGTACACCGCGACCAGCACCCGGCCACCGGTCGCCTCGGTGTGCGCCGCGGCGTCGCCACCGTGGGCCACGTCGCAGGTGGGGTCGTGGACATGTCCGTCAGTCATGCCCAACGTTCTCACCCTCAGCCCGGTCAGGCGGCCGAGGGCGCCCTGGTCAGGATCTCGGGTCGTGCCAGTAGCCCTCGGGGGCGAGTCGGTTCGCCGCGTGCGGGCCCATCGAGCCGGGCGCATACGAGTGGAGCGGGATCGCGGCGCCGATCAGGGGTTGGACCACCCGCCAGGCCTCCTCGACGGAGTCCTGGCGACCGAATCGACGGGGGTTGCCGTCCAGCACGTCCCCGACGAGGCGCTCGTAGGCCTCTTGGCCCGCGCCGAGGGCGGCCGTGAAGTCGACGGCCAGGTCGACCGACCGGGTCGCGAAGGTGGGGCCGGGCTTCTTGGCCTGGACGCTGAGGCTGACGCCCGGTTGCGAGCCCAACGAGAACCGGATGAGGTTGGGCTCGGGTGCTCGGGTGTCGGCGCCGGCGAACAGCAGGGTGGGGGTGGGCCGCAATTCGACGACGACCTCCAGAGACGTGGTGGCCAGCGATTTTCCGGTCCGGATCAGCCATGGCACGCCCGACCACCGCCACGATTCGATGCCGATCCGGAGTGCCGCGTAGGTCTCGACCGTCGAATCCGGCTTGACGCCGTCCTCGGCCAGGTAACCGTCGACCTGTCCGTAGATCACGTCGTCGACACCGACCGTGCGGGTCGCCTTGAGCACCTTGACCTTCTCGTCACGAAGTGAGTCGGCGTCGTTGCCCACTGGCGGCTCCATCGCGAGGATCGTCATCACCTGGAGTAGGTGGTTCTGCACCACGTCACGGACCGCCCCGACCGAGTCGTAGAACGACCCGCGCCCCTGCACCCCGAAGGACTCAGCCATCGTGATCTGGACCGACGCGATGTGATCGCGATTCCACAGCGGCTCGAACATCGAATTGGCGAAACGGAACGTCAGGAGGTTCTCGACGGTTTCCTTGCCGAGATAGTGGTCGATCCTGAATATCTGCTCCTCCTTGAAGCCCTTCCGGATGGTTCGGTTGAGTTCGAGGGCGGACTCCAGATCACGCCCGAACGGCTTTTCGATGATGACGCGAGCGCCCCGATTCAGCCGATGCTGGGCCAGCTCCGAGATGACCGTCGGAAACAGTGACGGCGGGATCGCGAGGTAGTGAGCCGGATGCGACAGACCCTCCAGGCGTTCCGCCAGTGCCTGGTACGTGGTGTCCTGGGTGTAGTCGCCCCGGACGTAACCGATGTGGTCGCACAGCGCATCGAGGACCGCAGAATCCACTGCTCCGGGGCGAGCGGCCTCGATGGCCTCGCGCGCCCGCGCCCGGAGCATGTCGTCATCCCCGGCGCTCAGCGCGACACCGATCACCGGCATCGCCAGGCGACCGTCCTCCTGGAGTTCGTACAGCGCCGGGAACAACTTCTTGAACGCCAGGTCACCCGTGGCACCGAAGAGGACGAGGGCGTCGCTTCGCGTCATGCGCCTAGCTCATCACGTCCACCCGCACGCCACATACCGGAACGCGCGGTGACGGTCGCTGGTGGGGCGCGCCCGTTCGGGGGCCCCCAGTCAGCCACTGTCCGACACACCGGTGGGCGACGACAACCTCTGTGACACATGAGGGAGGTCTGATGAGTCTGCGTCAAGGCGCGTCACTCGTGGCGATGGCAACACTGGTCACCGCGTTGTCGGTGGCCACGATCAACGGTCTGCCGTCACGACCGAGCACGCCGATCGCCGTCGGCACCGCAACGCAGGCGCCGACCGGCGGAGCGGTTGCAGCGGCGACCGGCACCGACGCTGCCATCGGAGGCGACACCAGCCCGGACGACGTGTTCACCGGCACCGGCGCCCCACCCCTCGACAGCGTTCCGGTCCTCGACAGCGCCCCGCCCCTCGACAGCGTTCCGCCCCTCGACAGCGCCACGTCCCTCGACGGCGCCCCGCTAACCGTCACGCGACCGCCCACCAGCCCGAGCCCTCTCACCAGCCCGGCGACCAGCGATGCCACCGGCCCACCGACCCCCGCTCCCCCGGCACGACCGGTAGACCCGCCGGCGCCGCAGTACAGCCCGGGGCAGGTCACCGGCGTCGTCGAGCAACTCTGGGCGGACGTCTTCGTCGGCGAACCCGGACCGACCACGGAATCCCCCGACGACGTCTCAGCCACCGAGACCAGTGGGCGCCAGACGTGGTTGGCCACGTCCGAGCGTCGGTACCTGCTGGTACCGGGCACGATGGACTCGGTCGAGTCCGGGTCATCGGTGGACGTCGCACTGGGCTCTGGTGACGACGCAGGCGGCTACCCGGTCGTATCGATCGACCAGGTCAGCCCACCACCGGCAGCCGAGGTGGACGGTGTCACGATCGGCGCCGACACCCTGTTGGACTTCGCGACGCTGCCCGCCGCGACCACCCACGAGGTGACGGTGGTCCTGGCCGTGCCGGCCGGGGGACGGACTGACGGGACCACCGTCCAGGCCCTCCGAGATCGTGTGGCGGGCCCGGTCAACGGGTTCTGGTCGGCAGCCAGCCGCGGTCAACGCTCCATCGTGGTGACGGCCGCCCACTCGTGGGTCACGCTGTCGTCCCCGTGTACCGGAGACCCGTTCACGCTGTGGGACGAGGTCGCCTCACGCGTCGGGTTCATCGACGGGCCGCGCAAGCACCTGCTGGTCTACCTGCCGACGGCGTCCGGGTGCGGTGCCGGGCTGGGCACCATCGGGGCGAACACCGAATCGGGCGGCCTGATGTGGGTGTCCTACAACTCGACGGACGTGATCGCCCACGAGTTCGGCCACAACCTGGGTCTGGGTCATTCGGACGGCTTGCTGTGCCCGTCGACCAGCGACGGCGGCTACAACGGAGGCTGGAGTGGCGGCTGCACTTCGCAGAACTACCGCGACTACTACGACGTGATGGGCGTCTCGTGGGGAAACCTCGGCTCGCTGTCCAGTACCCACGCCGACCGGCTCGGGTTCCTGTCGTCCTCCGACAAGGTGACGGTGACCACGCCCACCCGGGTGCGACTGTCGCCGATATCGGGCGACGGGCTACGCACCGTCAAGATCAACGACCCCGGCGGGACGTACTACGTCGAGTACCGGCCGGCCGTCGGCGCCGACGCCTGGCTGACCGGCAACTGGCGCGGGTTGAATGCCGGCGTCCTGGTCCGCCGGGTCAGCCCCGCCGACGGGCGCGGCTCGCTGCTACTGGACGGCTCGGTCACCGGGGGTGAGCGAGCCAACGACTGGCAGGCCGCCATCGGTACCGGTGGCGCCGTCATCACGGCGTCGGGTCGCACCCGCGTCGACGTCGACTCGGCCGACACCTCGGGCGCGACGATCGCGGTCAGCATTGATGGCCGGGCGCCGGCACCGCTGGTCAGCCCGCCCAGCGACGGCTCACAGGTGGTCTTCGGCTCACCCGCCGACGGCGCCCGGGTCGATCCCGGAGTCACGACGTTCTCGGGCATCGCCACCGCACCGGGCGGAACGCTGCTGTGGGAGGTCCGCGACACCTCTGGCGTACGCGCCTCCGGCTATGCCTCGACCGGCGCGAACGGCACCTTCGACGCCTTCTCGTTCCCGGTGTCGCTGCCCAGCGGCAGATACACCGTGAGGGCCTGGATCCCCGACGAGTCCAGTGGTGAGACCACCCGGATGAGCGAGGCGCGATTCAGCCGGACCCTGACCATCACTGTCTCGTAGCGCACCCCCGGCCCCTGCCGCACCCGGGTGCGGCTGCACGAGGTAACGGCCGGCTCAGCCCTGAGGTGGGCCGTAGGAACCCGAGTCGTAGATCGTCTGGGCGACGGCGGTGACCGCCGTGTCGGGAGCCGCCTCGCAACCCGACACCACCGCCGCCGAGTAGGAGTCGATGAGTTCGACCGACGGCGTGGTGGTGGCCAGCTCGGTCAACCAGAAACCCTGGAGCAGTCCTCCCAGGACGGCCGTGCGTTCGGCCTCGGCCGCGCCCAAGAACTCGGTACACGTGCTGTCGATCCCGGCCAGACTCTCCTGCAGCAGGGATTCCGCCTGCTGCTGGACCTCCTCCTCGACCGCCCCGATCGCCTGTGACGTGGCGTTCGCGACCGCATTGTCCACTTGCTCCTGGGCGGCATCGGTGACCTGAGAACACCCGGTCAGGGCCAGCGAGACACCGACGGCGACGACGGCGGGGAGCAGGGCGGCCAGGCGAGGGCGGGAGCCGGAGGTCAGCACGGGCGTCAGTCTGGCATCACCCCGGACAGCCGCGTGCCCTCAGGCGGCCTCACCCAGATAGGCGTCCCACGCCGGGTCCCGCTGCTCGGCACCCTTGACCACCCATGCCGCACCACGTGGGATGTACGGCCGGTGCCACAGCTTCCAGCCCATCTCCTCGGGGGTCCGGTTGCCCTTCTTGTTGTTGCACCTGACGCAGCAGGCGACCAGGTTGGACCAGCTGTCCGTGCCGCCGCGGCTGCGTGGCACGACGTGGTCGACGGTGGTCGCCGAACCCCGGCAGTACGCACACCGGTGACTGTCGCGGCGCAATACGCCTCGACGCGAGACCGGCACCTGGGCCGAGTGCGGCGCCCGGATGTAGCGCCCGAGCAGGATCACCGAGGGCCGCGGCAGCCGGGCGGTCGACGACACCACCTCGTCGCCGTGGTCGGCCACGATCGTCGCCTTGCCGGCGAGAACCAGCACGAGGGCACGACGGAACGACACGACGGCAAGCGGCTCGTAGCCGGCATTCAGAACGAGCGTGCGCATCAGTGCGTCCCCCCTGACGGTCGGTGGCCCGAAGAACACGAAAGGCGCCGCCCCGTAGGGGACGACGCCTGGATGAGAGCAGGAGCGGGTGCCGGCGCATGTAAGTGGCCGGGCTTGATGAGCACGCTGAACCGCACGCTCATCCCGCTGCCTTACCGGGCGGGGTGGACACAGCCCGAGGGTGCACGGCGCGCCGCAGATGAGGTGGAGGACTCACCCTGCGCATGGGGGAAGCTTAACGCCTGACCCCCGGCGCAGGTCGAGTGGTCAGCCGCGAGTCCACCCGCCCCGCCCGATTCCGGAGCCCGGTGGCCTCGCCCCGGGCGCACTGTCACGGGGCGACTGCATACGGTCCTGCCATGACCGTCTCCATCATGTGGTTCCGGCGCGATCTGCGGATCAGCGATCACCCGGGTCTGTCCGCCGCCGTCGACGCTGCCGCTGGCGCCGCCGCTGGCGCTGAGGGTGACGCTGCCGGTGACGGAGGTGGCGGGAGTGGCGGGGGTGCCGCAGGCGTGGCCGGGGTGTTCGTCATCGATCCTGCGCTGTGGGGTCCGGCAGGTGCTGCCCGGCGCGCCCGACTGCTGGCGTCGCTGCGAGCCCTCGACGAGTCGATGAATGGGCGGCTGGTCGTGGTGTCGGGCAACCCCGTCGAGGCGCTGCCCGCCATCGCCACGCACCTGGGTGCCGCGTCGGTCCACGTCAGCGCCGACGCCGGGCCGTACGGGCGCCGCCGTGACGGTGCTGTCGACACTGCCCTGCGCGCGGTCGGAGCCCGGCTGGTCGCGACCGGTTCGCCGTATGCGATCGGCCCCGGCGTGATCGTCAGCGGTAGCGGTGATTCCTATCGGGTGTTCACCCCGTTCTCGCGGGCCTGGCTGCGCCACGAGTGGCCGGCTCCCGCGCCCGCCGCGGACGTCAGGTGGGTCGACCCGGGCGACGTCGCATCCGATGCCCGGCAGTGGCCGGCGGACCCCGACCTGGGCGACATGGTGCTGGCAGACGCGGGTGAGGCCGCCGCGTGGCGCCGGTGGTGTGATTTCGCCGATCGGGGCCTGGACACCTACTCCGATGGCCGAGAGCGACCGGCGATCGCGGGCACGTCGGGGTTGAGCCCACACCTGAAGTACGGCGAGATCCATCCGCGAACCCTGTTGGCCGACCTCGCACTCCGCATGACGGCGGCCGAGGGCGACACACACCGGGCGATGGAGACCTTCCGCAGCGAACTGTGCTGGCGCGAGTTCTATGCGGACGTGCTGTACCAACGTCCCGAGACGGCGCGTGAGTACTACCGGCCCGACTACGCCACGATGCGCTACGACCGCCCGGGCCGGACGTTCGAGGCGTGGGCCACCGGCCGAACCGGCTTTCCGTTCGTCGACGCCGGTATGCGCCAACTGCTCGCCCAGGGCTGGATGCACAACCGGCTGCGCATGGTGACGGCCAGCTTTCTGGTGAAAGACCTGCACGTCGAATGGCAGCACGGGGCTCGGCATTTCATGAGCCTGCTGTGTGACGGTGATTTGGCCAGCAACAATCACGGGTGGCAGTGGGTCGCCGGGTCCGGCACCGACGCCGCACCGTACTTCCGGGTCTTCAACCCTGTCACCCAGGGTGAGAAGTTCGACCCGACGGGCGACTACGTCCGGCAGTTCGTGCCCGAATTGCGCCACCTCGCCGGGAAAGCCGTCCACACCCCGTGGGATCACCCGGACGGCTACTCGGCGGGATACCCGGTGCGGATCGTCGATCACGCTGTCGAACGAGTCGAGGCGTTACTGCGCCTCAAGGAGATGACGAGTTGAGGACGTTCCGCGGCGGACCTTGACGGCGTCGGCCGAGAATGAGTCCATGGGGCGGACCAGCCCCAGCCGTCAAGGAGGACGCGTGCTCGTCAACCCGTTCTACACCCCCGAAATCCATGGCCCGTACACCATGCACTCGATCGGTCGGTTCGAGCTGGAGGACGGCGGGACCGTCCCTGACCTCCAGCTGGCTGTCGCGACGTTCGGCGACCTGAACGCCGACAGGTCCAACTGCATTCTCATCCCGACCTGGTACTCGGGCACCCATCAAACGTGGCAGGACGTATACATCGGTCCCGGGCGTGCACTGGACCCCGAGAAATACTTCATCGTCGTCGTCAACCAGATCGGTAACGGACTGTCGACGTCACCGCATACCGCCGCCGAGCCCGAGATATCGATGTCCAAGTTCCCGCACGTCCGGATCGGCGACGACGTACGCGCCCAGGAGCACCTGTTGCGCGAGGTGTTCGGAATCGAGCGCCTGGCATTGGTCGTCGGCGGATCGATGGGCGCCCAACAGACCTACGAGTGGGCGGTTCGCTTTCCGGACAAGGTCGAACGCGCGGCGCCGATTGCCGGGACCGCGCAGAACACGCCACACGATTTTCTGTTCACCCAGACCCTCATCGAGGCCATCGAGTCGGATCCGGGGCTCGCCGATCGCGACTATTCGGACCACACCGACGTGGTCGCGGGGGTGAACCGCCACACCAAGATCTGGTCCGTGCTGGGACTGTCGACCGAATTCTGGAAGCAGGAGTTCTGGCGCAACCTGGACCACACCTCGATGGACTCGTTCCAGACCGAGTTCCTCGAACCCATCTTTGCCGCGATGGACCCCAACGCGCTCCTCACCATGGCGTGGAAGTGGCAACGCGGCGACGTCGCACGGCACACCGGCGGCGACCTGGCCGCAGCGCTGGGACGGATCACGGCGAAGACCTTCGTCATGCCGATCGACGAGGACATGTTCTTCCCACCCCGCGACTGCCGGGCCGAGGCCGACCTCATCCCGGGCGCCGAGCTACGCGTGTTGCACAGCATCGCCGGTCACTTCGGTCTGTTCGGCTTCGAGCAGAGCTACCTCGCAGAGGTCGACCGGCACCTGGGCGACCTGCTCGCGCTGGAGGCCTGACGCCACGCAGCGCCCTCGGGTGATCTGCTCCGCGAGAAATCCCTTGCTCGACCGCAACCGCCGATCTACGGTATGCGGACACGGGAGAGGAGGTGGTCCGAACGTTGAATACCAACCGGACGCGTGAGGTGGTTGCCCGCTGAGGGCACTGTCCTGACTCACCATGGACGTCCTGCCGGCGAGTTTCCGGCAGCCACCGCAGTCCCCGGGGTCGTGACTTCGTCCGACACGACTGGCCACCAGGCCACCCGGGGCTGTTTCACGTCCGGGCGAGGACGCCGGCCTCACGGCCAGCGGCGTGACACCTGCCAGGCATCGGCCACGTCCAGGCGAGCGCCCGCGTCGGTCGCGGCGACGAAGACCAGGCGATCGTGCAGCCGGGACTCGCGGCCCTGCCAGAACTCGACCTCGCGCGCCACCACCAGATACCCGCCCCACTGCGGCGGCAACGGCACGTCCTCGGCCGATCCGGTGTCCGGGTAGCGGGCCGCCAGGTCCTCCGCCGCCCGATCGATGTCCTCGCGACTCGCCGCCTCCTGGGACTGGCGACTGGCCAACGCCCCGATCCGCGACGCATACGGCCGTGACCCGAAGTAGGCGGCGACCTCGACCAACGGCAGCGGCTCGACAGAACCCAGCACGACCACCTGACGCTCGATGGCATGCCAACCGAACAACAGCGAGACGTCACGCCGGTGCGCCAGATGCGAACCCTTGCGAGACGTCATGTTGGTGAAGAACCGAAAGCCCGACCCGTCCACCCCCTTGAGCAGGACGGTTCGAGCTGCCGGTCGCCCTGCGGAATCAGCGGTCGAGCACACCATCGCGTTCGGTTCGGCGAGGCGCCCGCCCGCCGCGGCAGCCACCGCATCGTCGTACCAGAGGAGGAATTGCTCCAGCGGAGTCGCCGCCACGTCGAGCAGGTGCCCGGCGGTGTAGGAGACGCGGGTGGCGGCCAGGTCAGGTCGAGCGTCCGTGGTCACCTGCAGCATTGTGACGCCCCTCTGCCACGATGTCTCGGTGGACTCCACGGCCTTGACGATCCCCGCCGACCTGCTGCCCGCCGACGGCAGGTTCGGCGCCGGTCCCAGCAAGATCCGGGAGGCGCAGTTGACAGCCCTGGTCGCAGGCGGCACCTCCGTCCTGGGCACCAGTCACCGACAGGCGCCCGTCCGTGACGTGGTCGCCCGGGTCCGCGAGGGGCTGGGTCAGCTGTTCGCGACGCCTGACGGCTACGAGGTCGTGCTGGGCGTGGGCGGGTCGACGTGCTTCTGGGACGTCGCAGCCTTCTGCCTGGTCGCCGACCGCGCGCAACACCTGAGCTTCGGTGAGTTCTCGGCGAAATTCGCCTCCGCCACCGCACGCGCGCCGTTCCTGGGCGAGCCCACCATCCTCACGGCCGAGGTCGGATCGTTGGTGTCGCCGCACGCCGAGGCCGGGATCGACACCTATGCCTGGCCGCACAACGAGACGTCGACCGGTGTCATGGCACCGGTCAGCCGGGTCCCGGGCGCAGACGTGGACGCGTTGGTCCTGGTGGACGCCACATCGGGTGCGGGAGGGCTGCCGGTCGATATCGGCCAGACGGACGTGTACTACTTCGCGCCCCAGAAGTCGTTCGGCTCGGACGGCGGCTTGTGGTTGGCGATCATGAGCCCGGCGGCGATCGCCCGGGTCGAGCGGATCCACGCGAGCGGGCGCTACATCCCCGACTTCCTGTCGCTGTCGACGGCCATCACGAACTCGCGCCAGAACCAGACCTACAACACCCCGGCAGTCGCCACCCTGCTGCTACTGGCCGACCAGATCGAATGGTTCCTCGGCAACGGCGGCCTGACGTGGGCGGTCGAACGAAGCGCGGACTCGGCGTCTCGGGTGTACGGCTGGGCCGAGCGCACCGCGTACACCACCCCCTTCGTCACCGACCCCGCCCACCGCAGTCAGGTCGTCGCCACCGTCGACCTCGCCACCACGATCGATGCCGCGCAGGTGGCCCGGGTGCTGCGAGCGCATGGTGTCGTCGACATCGAGCCGTATCGCAAGCTCGGCCGCAATCAGGTCCGCGTCGGCATGTTCCCGGCGGTCGACCCCGATGACGTCAGCGCCCTCGTCGCCTGCATCGACCACGTCGTCGAGAGGCTCGCATGAGCGCCTCGGCATGAGCACCACCCTCGACCCCCCGGTTCCGACGACCCGGTACATCGAGACGTCCCTGCTGGTCATGTCGTTCTCGTTCGGGTGGTTCCTGTTCGGGTCGGGCGCGATCGTGCCGCGCCTGCAGGACGAGTACGACATCAACCGGACAGTCGCCAGCCTGCACTCGGTGGCGATGGCCGTGGCCACGGTGGGTGTGGCGGTCGCCATCGTCCCCGTCCTGCGCCGGATCCGCCGAGGCGGCGCGTTGGCCTTCGGTGGCGCCGCCATGGCACTGGGTGCCGTGTTCGTGGTCGTGGCCCCGTCACTGGGGCCGGTCGGCCTGGGCCTGAGCATCCTCGGTTTCGCATGCGCCGGCGGCGGTAGTGCCCTGGTGTCGACCGGCACCACGGGCGTGGTCGATGCCCGTCACGGCCCACGGGCCGGCAGCGTGCTGTCGGCGGTCCACGGCGTCGGGGCCGTGGCCGGGGTCGCCGCACCCCTGGTCATCGGGGCCGGGATCGCACTCGGCCTGACCTGGCGGCCGGGGTTCCTGATCCACTCGGTCCTGATGGCGGGGGCCCTGGTGCTGTTCGCCCGGGTGTGGTCGCACGAGGACCTGCGCGCGGGCCCGCCCCCGGCGGCGGTCGACGCCGGCCCTCCGACACCGATGCCGCTCAGGTTCTGGATCATCCTGGTCGTCGTCATGTCGGGCGTCGGCCTCGAATTCGCCTTTACGGTGTGGGCCGGCGACCTGCTGGTCGAACGCACCGCCATGTCAGCGGCGGCGGCCACCGCAGTGATCGCCGGCGTGGTCGGCGGGATGGCGATCGGGCGCCTGGCACTGTCGCGCGCCGCCCGCCGGGTATCGCCCGGAACGGTCATGTCGGTGGCGTGCGTCGTCGTCCTCGTCGGCTGGTCACTGGTGTGGACGGCCACCTTGGCGTCGGTGTCCTCGGCGCCCCTGGCGGTGTCCGGCCTGATCGTGTCAGGGGTCGGGATCGGTGCCTTCTTCCCGCTGGGCGTGGCGTGGTTGGTGGCCGAATCCCTCGGGCGACCCGAGGCGGCGTCCGCGCGGTTGACGATCGGCGCCGGGGTGGCCTCGGGGATCGCCCCGTTCGCCCTAGGTGCGGCGGCCGATCAGGTGGGGGTACACACCGCGTTCGTCCTGGTGCCGGTGGTGGTGGCGATCGCCATTGCCACCCTGGCGGTGCTGGCGCGTGGTCAGTCGGCCGACGTCCGGTTGGCCACCGTCGCCGAGACCTGAGCCACCGGCTTGATCACGAGGTAGTCGATGTCGACGTGCGGCGGTCGGGTCGCCGCGAACACGATCGCCTCCGCCACGTCCTCGGCCGTCAGCGCGGTGAGGCCCCGATAGACCGCCCGGGCCCGTTCGGCGTCGCCGTCGAATCGGACGAGCGAGAACTCGGTGTCCACCAGGCCCGGCGCGATCTCGGTCACCCGAATCCCCTCGGCGCTCAGTTCCCACCGCAGCGTCTGTGCCAACGAGTGCACCGCGTGCTTGGCCCCCGTGTACCCACCACCGCCGGGGTACACCTCCGTACCCGCCACGGACCCCAATAAGATGACGTGCCCGCGTGTGGATCGCCGCAGCAGCCCCATCACCGCCTGGGTGACCCTGGCCGTGCCCAGCACGTTGGCGTCGAACATCGCCTGCCACTGGTCGAGGTCGGCGCTGGCGACCGGGTCGAGCCCCAGCGCGCCACCCGCCGAGTGCACGACGAGGTCGACCCGATCCAACTCGGCGACGAGAGCAGCGACGCTGGCCGGGTCGGTGACGTCGAGCTGCACCGCACGCCCGTTGATCTCGGCGGCCAGGGTGCCGAGGCGGGCCTCGCGCCGGGCCGCCACGACGACGTCGAATCCGGCGCCCGCCAACCCACGCGCGCTCGCCGCACCGATGCCGCTGCTGCCCCCGGTAACCAGGGCCACAGGTCGCGGAGCGCTCATGGGGCGAGCCTGCCAGGTCGTGCGAAGCTCGACGATATGAGCCCCGACGAACGGGTCACACCCAGCTCGCCCAGGGTGTCGCCGCTACAGATGAGTGGACTGCTCCCCGCCGTCGTCGGCAGCGTCGCGTGGCTGATCGTCCTGCTGGTCCTGCTCGGTGTCGGCGGCGACCTCGGCGATGATCGCCGCTGGTGGCTCGGGGTCGCCGGTTGCGGTGTCGGTCTGGGCCTGGTCGGTGTCGGTGTCGTCCTCGGGCGCCGATTCCGCCACGACAGGCAGGTCCACCACGACAGGCAGGTCCACCACGACGGTGAGGTCGGGTAGGACGTCGGTGTCCAACTCCTCGCGCACCTGATCGATCAGTGGCTCGGCGACTGCGACGTCGTCGTCCGGGTCGGTGCCGGTCTCGCTGTGGGCGCCGCAACCGTGGTCGAAACTGACCACCCGTCCGTCGTCCGGTGACCACGCGTTGGCGCACACCCCGAACGAGGCGCGGAGGCTTCCGACGAGGCCCACCAGGTACCCGCACGTCGAACAGGGCGCCTCGGCGGCCCGAGCGGTGGGGGTGTCGGGTCCGGCGTCACCGCGGTACCAGCGTTGTGCGGCCTCGGCCCGACCGTCACGGTTGAGGACCCGTTCCCGGCCGTGACCCAACTCGACGAGCAGCGCGACGTCCAGGTCGTCGAAGGCACGGTCGACCGCGTCGCCCGGACCGCCGTCGATCAGCCCGTCGCCGACCGAGGTCGCCGCGACATCGGCGCCCCCGACCTGTTCGTAGCCCGGGTCCAGCAGGGGGTCGTCGTCGCGGAACGGCAGGACGTCGGTGTCGCCGAGGTCTCCGGGTGCGATTCGTTGCGCCCACGGCACCCAGGTCGGAGGCAGCAGCGACCCCTCACCGGGGAGCAGCACGACCTCGCAGACCGTGGCCGCCTTGGCGCGCGACACCCGGGACAGGACGACCGTCCATTCCCAGCCGATATAGCCCGGGTCGGTCGTGGCGAACCGGTGGGCGACCAGTCGCTCACCTTCGGCCACCACACCGAGGTGATCGCCGATGGTGTCCCGACCGCTCGCCTCGCGGGCCGCGGTACGGGCCTGCTCGACGGCCGCCGCGGCAACCGTGTCCAACTTGACCGCGGCCATGCTCAGGCCTCCAGGTCGTCGGCGACGGCGCGCAGCACGGCTGCGATCTTGGTCGCCGGTGCCTTGTCCGGGTAGCGCCCCCGGCGCAGCCCGTTGGACAGGCCGTCGAGCAGCTTGATCAGGTCCTCGACCAGGACCGTCATCTCCTCCGGTGGCTTGCGGGTGCCCCTCGCGAGGGTGGGTGGCGTCGAGAGCACCTGCACGCTCAGTGCCTGCTGGCCCCGACGGCCCTCGACCACGCCGAAGTCGACCTTCGCCCCGGG
Source organism: Micrococcales bacterium (assembly GCA_031398915.1). Taxonomy (GTDB): domain Bacteria; phylum Actinomycetota; class Actinomycetes; order Actinomycetales; family JBBAYJ01; genus JANNOG01. The sequence goes on from JANNOG010000076.1 coordinate 24,008, forward strand.
CTTGAGGGTCTCGGTTCCGGCGGGCAGCGCGGATGCGTGGACGAACACTTCTTCGCCGTCGTCGGTGGCGAGAAAGCCGAACCCGCGCTCGGCGTCGTACCACTTGACCTTTCCTGTGGGCACTTCAATCCTCGGTTCGTTTGGATGCGTGTAGGTGGCCCTCATGCCGCTGCGGGCTCCGGGCCTGATCGTCAACGATAGCTCAGCGGAATCGGGAGGGCTCGACCAGCAGGTCGTTCATGCTGCCCGACCGGAACGGGGCCACGTCGACATCGGTGAAACCCATCTCGTGAACGGCCGCGACCACCCGGGCGCGAGCGATGTCGCTGCCCGCCACCACGTCGAGGGCGACGGCACCCAACTCGATCCGCGAGTGGGCCTGCCCCAGGTCTCGGACCCGCACATCGCCGCCTCCCACGCCGATCTCGTCCAGTGCCGCCCGTACGGCCGCCTCGGCCCGCTCGACCCGACGAAGCCCTCCGGCAGTGATCGTCAACCCGAAGGCGATCCGGCTCGACAGGCACGCCGCCGCGGGCTTGTCCCAGGTCCGAAGGCCCCACCGGTGACTCGCCGCGCGGACGTCGGCCTTCGTCAGGCCCGCGTCGGCAAGCGGGGTCCGGGCGCCGGCGGCCGCGGCAGCTCGGATGCCGGGTCGAAACCCCGCCACCAGGTCGTCGGCATTGGTGCCGGTCACCACCGTGGCCAGGCCGAGCGACGTCGCCAACGGAGCCAGCACTGACAGCAGTTCGCTCTTGCAGTGGTAGCACCGGTCACCGTCGTTCGCCCGATAGCCGTCCCTGGCCAATTCGTCGGTGTCGGGCTGATACCACCGCACCCCCAGCTCGGCTGCGAATTCTGCGGCACCGTCGCGTTCGTGGGCAGGGAGCGCAGCAGACACCCCGGTCGCAGCGGCGACCCGCTCGATCCCGAGTCGACGCACTGCGGCGGCCAGCAGGAACGCCGAATCGGCTCCGCCCGAGAACGCCACCAGGACCGAGTCCAGGTCGCCCAGCAGGCGGCCGAGGTGGCCCAGCCGGTCGTCCAGTCCAGCGCCCGCTGCGGCGTCGAGTTCGTCGATCACCCGCCGACGGTAACCCTCGCTGCCCGTGGCGTCACCGGCCACCACCTCACCCTGCTGCCAGGTCGCACTCCGCCGGACATTCGAGGTCGACGGCCACGCCGGCCCCCGATCCCTCGGGTGTCGCGCGGACCGCGGTCACGCTCAGGCCCGCCGGTACGGCCTCGGCGGCGAGCAGCAGCAGCGGCGTCTGCACCACCATGGCCGGGTCGACCGCGACGCCTGCCACGGTGAGGGCGACGGCGTCGGCGACCACCGCGCCGTCCTGGACCCGCACCACCAGGTCGACCACGACGTCCTGCCCATCCGTCTGGCCTCGGGCCACCAACCGGTCCGGTGCCGTGGCAGTGAGCGCCGCGCCCGTCAATCCGCCGTTCTGTTCGGCTATCGCCGTCACCTGCGGCGCCCCGATCGTGGCCGTGACCCGGACCCCGTCGGCTCGCCTCGTCGACAGGTCGACGACACCTGTGGACAGCGTGAGGCTGTCGAGGACCACCCCGGCCAGCAGACCGCTGCCGCTGGTGGCGTCGATGCCGCCGAGGCGACCTCGGGCGAGCTCTGGCAGGGCCGATCCGCGCACGTCGGCGCGCACGTCGGCGAACCCCGCACCATCGCCGGACGCCTGGATCAGGTATCCGGCGATCTGGCGTTGCGCCTGCTCGTCGAGGTATCGGCGGGCGGCGTATTCGCCCCACACCACCGCCGCCGACACCGCCAGAACCAGGCATATGGCGATCAGTAACCGGCGCACGCGACCGTTGTACCTCGTCCGTACCTCGTCCGCGCCGTGTCGGGCACGGAGAACTACGCCTACCGTGAGACCTGATGACCACTGCCGCGCCTCTCCCGCCACCGCCGGCGCCCGGCGCACCCAGCGTCCGCAGCCTGGCCGATCAGCTCCGTGCTCGCGACGACTCGTCGCTGGTCGAGTTGCTCGTCGCCCGTCCCGACCTCGCCAGTCCGCTGCCACCCGACATCGCCACCCTCGCAGCCCGGGCGACCACCCGAGCGGGTGTCGCTCGTGCCCTCGACCAGCTCGACACCCCCCAGCTCCAGGTCCTGGACGTGCTGGCGGCACTGGACGAACCCGCCGACCCCGACGAGGTCTCGCGGGTCTGGGGGGCCGACGCGAGCGCTGTGCTGCGCGGGTTGGAGCGGTTGGCGCTGATCTTCACCGGGGAGGGCGGCATCCGGATGGTCCGGATGACGCGCGACCTGATGGGCCCGTACCCGGCAGGCCTGGGCCCGCCGTTGCGTGAGGCGCTGGATCGGCGCAGTCCGGCAGCCCTGGCGCAGCTGGGCGCTCGCCTGGGGGTCGAGCCCAGCGGTGACCCCGACACCACGATTCGCCGGCTGGCGAGCGTCCTCGCCGATCCGGACGCCATCGCCACGCTGCTGGCCGGCGGACCACCGGATGCCGGCCGTATCTTGCGGCGCCTGACCTGGGGGCCACCCATCGGCGAGGCGGCTGCCCCTGGTAGCGCGACCGCCGAGGCCGTGACGTGGCTGCTGCGTCACGGTCTGTTGGCTGCGGGCGACGAGGGACGGGTCGTCCTCCCGCGGGAAGCGGGACTGGCCCTGCGCGGCGGTCGGGTCCACGAAGCCCCACTGGTCGAGCCCCCGGATTACGCCCGCGCTCGCTACGCGGGCCTGCAGGTCGACAACACGGCCGCCGCGGCTGCGGGCGAGGCGGTCCGGTTGGTCGCCCAGTTGCTCGGTGCCCTCGACCGCAACCGGTTACCCGCGTTGCGCAGCGGCGGTGTCGGCATCCGTGAGCTCCGCCGCCTCGGGCTCGAACTGGGCGTCGACGAGGCCACCACGGCGCGGGCTGCGGAGGCCGCGTACACCGCCGGGCTCATCGCCGACGACACCGATACCGACACCGCCTTCGTTCCCACGCCGGACGCTGATGGCTGGAACGGCGACGACACCGCGCAACGCTGGGCCGAACTGGTCTCGGCCTGGATCGGCAGTGTCCGGGTGGCCGCCCTCAGCGGCAGCAAGGACACCGCGGGGGCGGTACGGGCCGCCCTGTCGGATGCGGTGGAACGTCCCGCCTCCGTGGAACTGCGGGGCACGCTGCTCCGTCTGCTGGCGGACCTGCCACCGGGGACGGCGACGGACGCACAGGCGCTGTCGTTGCGCCTGGCACACGACACGCCACGTCGGGCCGGGCCCGCGCGCGAAGCGTTGGTTCAGGCGCTGTTGGACGACGCGACCTGGCTGGGGCTGATAGGTCTGGGGTCGCTCAGCGGGCCCGGCCGCGCCCTGCTGGTCGGCGGTGAGGCCGCCGCCGCAGCAGTGGTGCGCGACCTGCTGCCCGAGCCGGTGGATCACATCGTGTTGCAGGCGGACCTCACGGCGGTCGCCCCGGGCCCGCTCGTCGGGTGGTTGGACACGGAGTTGTCGCTGGCAGCCGACGTGGAAAGCCGGGGCGCCGCCACGGTCTACCGGTTCACCGCCGATTCGGTGCGCCGTGCCCTGGACGCCGGCCGCGACGCCGAGGCGCTGTTGGACACGTTCGAACGGGCCAGCACGGCCGGAGTGCCACAACCCCTGGCGTATCTGGTCCGCGACGTCGCGCGACGGCATGGCGCCGTCCGGGTGGGCGTGGCGACCACGTACATCCGCTCCGACGACGAGACCGCACTGTCGGAACTCCTGGTGGACCGTCGGGCGGCGGCGCTGGGACTGCGCCGGCTGGCCCCGACCGTCCTGCTGTCGGGCGCCGAGCCGGCCGCCCTGCTGCGGGTACTGCGCTCGCTCGGGCTGGCTCCGATGATCGACGGCGACGCGAACGCCGTCGCCGGCCGTGCCCGCCCGCGCCGGGCGACACGCCGACAGGTTCCGCGCCCGCTGGAGGCCTCTCCACCGGTGGAGCTGCTCCGTGAGGCGGTGGCGCGATGGCGGGTGACCGAAGCCGGGCCTCGACCGGGCAGTACGGGCCTGCCCCGGATGGAACCCGCACTCAGCCTGGCAGTACTCCGTGACGCGCTGGCCACGGGTTCGCGGGTGTGGATCGGCTACGTGGACGAAACTGGACGGGCGACGCAGCGCCTGGTCGTTCCCCGTGCCCTCGACGCGGGTCGTCTGACGGCCGACGAGGTGGGCCGTGCCGGATCTCGACTGTTTTCGGTGCATCGGGTGACCGGTGCCGCCCTCGACTTGGTGTCAGACTGACGGCCGCTGTCATTCCAGAAGCGTGAGATTCAGTTACGAGAGGAGCCCCGCGTGAGCGAGCAACCACCCCGGCCGGACGAGTCGCCCGACCCCTACGCGTCGCCGTCCGCCCCGCCTGCCTACGAGCCCCCGCCCGCGACCACCCCCGACTACGGCACCCCGCCCCCGGTCCCGGCACCCGACTACGGCACCCCGCCCGGGCCTCCGGCCTACTCGGCACCGCCGCCCCCCCCGGCACCCGACTACGGCACCCCGCCGGCGCCCCCGGCCTACTCGGCACCGCCGCCGCCCCCGGCTTACGGCACGCCCGCGCCGAGCTACGGCACTCCGGCGCCTGCCCCGAGCTACGGCGCCGCACCCGTTGCCTACGACGTCAAGCCGCCGCTGTCGCCCGAGGCTCAGAAGGCACGCAGCAACTCGATCATCTGGACGATCGTCAACGGCGTGTCCCTCCTGTTCTGCACCAACCTCCTGGGGATCATCGGGCTGGTCCTGGGCATCATGGGCATCACGCGCGCCTCCACCGACGCGGAAGGCGCCCGCAAGTTCGCCAAGAACTCGATGATCGCGTTCATCGTCACCTTCGGTCTGGTCGTGCTGTTCTGGATCGGCATCTTCGCCCTCGGGCTCGGCAGCTCGCTGACGGGCTCCTGACACTCGGCCCCGGTCGTGGGGTCACCGGGTACCGATCCGGTGGCCCCCGCCCTGCCATGGCACCACTCGGTGCGAGACTGGTCAGTCGGCGACCCAGGCAGGAGACACATCACACGTGACTGACGGACCACTGATCATCCAGAGCGACAAGACGGTCCTGCTCGAGGTGGACCACCCCGACTCGACAGCGGCGCGGCGGGCCATCGCACCCTTCGCCGAACTCGAGCGTGCGCCCGAGCACATGCACACGTACCGCCTGACACCTCTCGGACTGTGGAACGCGCGGGCCGCCGGTCACGACGCCGAGCAGGTCGTCGACGTCCTGCTGTCGTATTCCCGCTATGCGGTACCGCACGCCCTGCTGGTCGACGTCGCCGAGACGATGAGCCGCTACGGCCGGTTGCGGTTGACCCGCGACGGCGAGGCGGGTCTGGTGCTGGAGGCGCTGGACCAGCCGGTCCTCGAAGAAGTCCTGCGGAGCAAGAAGGTCGCGCCCATGCTGGGCCGTCGCCTCGCCCCCGACCAGGTGGAGGTACATCCCTCCGAACGCGGTCACCTCAAGCAGGCGCTGCTCAAGCTCGGGTGGCCGGCCGAGGACCTCGCCGGATACGTGGACGGCGAATTCCATCGGATCGAGTTGGACACCGACGGCTGGGACCTGCGCACCTACCAGGCCGAGGCGGTCGACGGCTTCTGGCACGGCGGGTCCGGCGTCGTCGTCCTGCCGTGTGGGGCGGGCAAGACCATCGTCGGAGCGGGCGCCATGGCGAAGGCCCAGGCGACCACGCTCATCCTGGTGACGAACACCGTCGCCGCCCGACAGTGGAAAGACGAGCTCATCAAGCGGACCACCCTCACCGAGGACGAAATCGGCGAGTACTCGGGTCAGCGGAAAGAGATCCGCCCGGTCACCATCGCGACCTATCAGGTCATCACGACACGACGTGGTGGGATCTATCCGCATCTCGAACTGTTCGACGCCCGCGACTGGGGTCTGGTGATCTACGACGAGGTGCATCTCCTGCCCGCGCCGATCTTCCGGATGACTGCCGATCTGCAGGCCCGCCGCCGCCTCGGGTTGACGGCCACCCTGGTACGTGAGGACGGCCGCGAGGGTGAGGTGTTCAGCCTCATCGGACCCAAGCGATACGACGCGCCGTGGAAGGACATCGAAACCCAGGGCTATATCGCGCCCGCCGACTGCGTCGAGGTGCGGGTCACCCTGTCCGAACACGAGCGGCTGCTCTACGCGACCGCCGAGGCCGAGGACCGATATCGGTTGTGCGCGACCAGTCCCGCCAAGACCGACGTGGTCGAGCGACTGCTGGCCCAGCATGCCGGCGAGCCGACCCTGGTGATCGGGCAGTACATCGATCAGTTGGACGACATCTCCGAGCGGATCGGTGCTCCGCTGATCAAGGGCGAGACCACCGTCAAGGAGCGGCAACGGCTGTTCAACGCATTCCGCTCCGGTGAGGTTTCCGTCCTCGTCGTCAGCAAGGTCGCCAACTTCTCGATCGACCTACCCGAGGCGACGATCGCGATTCAGGTGTCCGGCGCTTTCGGTTCCCGCCAGGAAGAGGCGCAACGACTCGGGCGGGTGCTGCGGCCGAAGGCGGACGGTCGCGGCGCACGGTTCTACGCCGTGGTGTCGCGCGACACCCAGGATCAGGAGTTCGCCCAGCACCGTCAACGCTTCCTGGCCGAGCAGGGCTACGCCTACCGAATCATCGACGCGGAGGATGTCCTCACCTGACCCGGCGTCAGCGCTGGACCCTCGGTCGAGCAGTCCTTCCACTCGTTCAGCGTCGGAGCAAGCGCCCGGCAGTCGCGATCTGCCCGGCAAGCCACAACGGGGCGGTGTCCAGGACGTCGAGATCCTGACGCCCGGCACCTGAGCGCGGTGTCAACGAGTCTGCTGCGCCACCTGCGTGGCAAGGCGGTGGTTGGCTCGTTGCGCACCGAGAACAGCGTCGATGACGGCCCAGATCTGGATGCCGATCTGCACCAGAACCGGGACGACCAGCCAGAAAAAGAAGACCGTGATGATGCTGTTCACGAACCACGCGACGAGAAAGAGGATCCCCGCCACGGTCTGCCCGTTGTACAACTGCCCGACGCCGGGGAAGAGGAGAGACAGCACCGCGGCCAGTACAGGTTCCTTGCGATTCAGCACGACGGTCATCACGGCGGGGTGGGCGTAGGCCGCTGGGTGCTGCTGACCATGGGCAGGCGCCGCCGGATACGGCTGCGGGTACGGCACCGGCAGGTTGGCCGGGTGAGGCGCCGACTGTGCTGGGTGCGGGCCCGGCGTGGCGTCTGACATCAGGTCCCCCGAGGGTCGGCGCGGCTGCGGATCGGGAAAGTATCACCCGAAGAGCGCCTCACAGGGGTTCCGCCGATTGCGCCGAACCCGCAGGATGTAGTCATGGGGCGGCTGGGGGAAATCGCGATACCAGTGACGTCGCTGGTCGTACTGGGCGTCGTTGCGGCCGGGTCGTGGGCGCACGCGGCCACGACACGCCCGGTCCTGTCGTCGCCACCGCCCACTCCGGCCTGGCTGGCGCCGGAGGCAGCGGACCCACCGGATGCGGCAGCGGCCATCGCCCCAGGTGCTCAGCAGGGGGCGCCGGCGAACACCGACGACCCGTCGCAGCTCGCGATCGGGTCCACGGCGCCCGGCTCACCAGGAGATGCCGGACAGATCGGGGACTCCGTCGTCGTCGCGCCGGCCGACCCCATAGCCGCAGCCGCCGACCCAGCAGCTACGAACCCCGCCACGTCGGCCGACCCCGCCACGTCGGCCGACCCAGCCGCCTCGGCGAACCCCGCCACGCCCACGACCGCGAGGGTGCCCGAGAACTCCTCTGCCCAGTTGTCGACGGTGCCCGATGCGACACCCAGGCCCACGCCGGATCCCCCCGTCGTGGCTCTCGCCTCGGCGCCGTTCACGCCGAGTCGCCTGGTGGTGCCGTCCCTCATGGTGGACGCGCCGGTGAATGCGATGGGCATGGACAGCGACCTCGCCCTCGAAGTTCCGGCAGATCCACAGCTGATCGGCTGGTGGGACGGTGGCGCTCGGCCGGGGTCGGGGACCGGAACGGTGACCCTCGCCGGCCACGTCTCATGGGGTGGGCGCGACGGGGCTCTGGTCGACCTGGCAACCATCGACGTGGGCGCCCAGGTGTGGCTGATCGGCCCCGACAACGTGGCGACGAGATACGTCACGGAACAGGTCGATACGTACCTCAAGTCGGCGCTGCCGGCCGAGCAGATCTTCCGCACCGACGTGGCCGAACGCCTGGTGCTCATCACGTGCGGCGGGCGGTTCGATCCGGTCCGCGGCTCTCACGACAGCAACGTCGTCGTGTACCTACGCGCGGGGTGAGGCGAAGGCCACCACCGACTGGATGACCAGAGCGACGCCCAACACCACACGGAGGCGATCGACCCTGGCCAACCGGCGCAGCCCGGCCGCTGTCGCCCCCTGGTCGCCCGTCTCACTGAGCCGCCGGTGCAACGGAACGGCCAGCACTCCCGTCACCACCAGGACGAGAGCGACGAGTCCGGCACCGATCGCAGTGACCAGTCCCGGCGTGACCGCCAGCGCAGTCGCGGCGGTGACCACCAGCACCCCGTACACGACGGGCACGACTCGGGCCATCCGCTCGGTGTACCTGGCATGGAGCTCGCCGGCGTGCGCCGGGTCGGTGGCCGCCTGATCGGCCAGGCCCGGGTACACGACGACGTGGACCACAGCCTGAAACGCCAGGTGCGCAGCCGCGGCCGCGAAGTGGGCGACCGCGATGGCCGGCACCCAGTCAACTCCCAGGAAAGCCACAGAATCAGCGCTCACCCTGGCATCATGTCGCTTACGGCTACCGATGGTCCGACCCGCCTGCTCGTCGTCGACGACGAGCCGTCCATTCGCGACCTCCTGGCCGCGTCGCTGCGCTACGCCGGCTACGAGGTGGCGACGGCCGAGGACGGTGCGAGTGCCCTGGCCGCAGCCGAGAAGGATCGCCCTGACCTGGTCGTACTCGACGTCATGCTGCCCGACATGGACGGTTTCGACGTCACGCGCAAGCTGCGCGAACGGGGTCGCGAGGTACCGGTGCTGTTCCTCACCGCGCGCGACGACATCGACGACAAGGTGAAGGGCCTCACCGTCGGCGGCGATGACTACGTCACCAAGCCGTTCAGCCTGGAAGAGGTGGTCGCCCGGATCCGCGCGGTGCTCCGGCGGGCCGGGGCGATCGCTGCGGAGTCGACCAGCCGGCTGACCTTCCACGACCTCGAACTGGACGAGGACGCCCACGAGGTCCGGCGCGCGGGTGACGTCATCGACCTCTCGCCCACCGAGTTCAAGCTGCTCCGCTACCTCCTGCTCAACCCGAATCGCGTGCTGTCCAAGACGCAGATCCTCGACCACGTCTGGGACTACGACTTCGGTGGCGACGGCGCCATCGTCGAGTCGTACATCTCCTACCTTCGCCGCAAGATCGACACCACCGGGCCCTCGCTCATCCACACCAAGCGCGGCGTCGGCTACGTGTTGCGCCTCCCGCCGGGCGCATGAGCCCGCAGGTCGGCGCCGGGGGCCTGCCGCGTATCAGCCTGCGCCTGCGGGTGGTGCTGATCGTCATCACAGCGACGGCGCTCGCCATGCTGCTGTTCGGCACGATCGTCCTTGCCTTTCTACGCGCCGACCGAATCGCACGGACCGATGCCCTGCTCGAGGCCAGATCGGGCGTCCTTATCGAACGCTTCGACTTCTTTCAGGAGACGCGCACCAACCCGTTCCCCAGCGATTACGTCGTCGTACTCGTCAATGCCGCGGGTGAGTTCGTTCCTCCCACTCGGGAATCCGGCACGCGTGACCGCGTGGGCACACCCAACGTGCGTCAGATCGAGTCCCACATCGCGGACGGCGACGTCGAGGCGCCGTACACCGTCTCGGGGGCTGAGGGCGCCACTCCGTGGCGTGCCCGGACGATCTTGCTGACCGGGCGTGACGGAGGGCCCGCCGGATCGATCACTGTCGCGCTCCCCCTCGACGCCGACGAGGTCGTCCGCGAGATCGCAAGGCGAGCGGCTCTGGTGGGGCTCGTCATCGCCAGCTTCGCAGCCCTCATGGGGTTCTGGGCGGCCAACCGCTCGCTGCGCCCCTTGCGTCGCGTTGAGGAGACCGCTGCAGCCATCGCCGGCGGCGATTTCGCCCAGCGGATCCCAGGAGGCGGGCAGAACACCGAGGTCGGACGGCTGACCACGGCCCTCAACGGCATGCTCGGCCAGATCGAAGCCGCGATCTCGAAGCGCGAGGTCTCGCGCGACCGGATGCGGCAGTTCGTCGCCGACGCCAGCCACGAGCTACGCACCCCCCTGGCCTCGATTCGCGGTTTCGCCGAGCTGTACCGCCAGGGGGCTGTCCCCGACGACGAGGTGCCTGCGACGTTCGTCCGGATCGAGGGCGAGGCGCGACGCCTCGGCCGACTGGTCGAGGACCTGCTGCTGCTGGCACGCCTCGACGAGCAGCGCCCGATGCGCCGGGATCCGGTGGACCTGCCGGTATTGGTCGCAGACGCCGCCGCCTCCACCCAGGCGCTGGATCCCACCCGGGCGGTACGGGTCAGCGGCCCCTTCGGTGGACCCATGCCCGAGGTCACCGTGACCGGTGACGCCGACCGGCTGCGCCAGGTGCTGTCCAACCTGGCCGGAAACGCGGTGCGCCACACCCCGATCGCGACGCCGATCGAGTTCACCCTGTCGCAATCGCCCGGCACCACTGCGGCGACCAGTGGCTGGGCTGTCGTCGACGTCGTGGATCACGGTGTGGGCGTGCCCGACGACGACAAGGCCCGGGTGTTCGAGCGGTTCACCCGCCTCGACGCCTCGCGCACCCGCGGCAGCGGTGGTGGCGCAGGGTTGGGTCTGTCGATCGTGGCAGGTGTGGTGGCGGCGCACGCCGGTCGGGTCGAGGTCCTCGACACTCCCGGGGGCGGGTCGACATTTCGAGTGTGGCTGCCCCCTGCCACAGCGTCGATCGAATCCGGGTCGATCGAATCCGAGGTCGGCGCAACGTCGAGCCGATCAGCGGCGGACGACGTCGAACTGGACCTACGCCAGTAACTGCCTGGTAGCGAATTCGCGGTACACCGGTGAGCTGACGACCAGATCGGCGTGCGTGCCCGAATCGACCACCCGACCAGCGTCGAGCACGACGATCTGCGCGGCGCCGACGACTGTCGAGAGTCGGTGCGCCACGACCAGGACGCTCGTGGTCGCGGCGATCGCCCCGATGGCGTCGGCCAGCGCCGCCTCGTTGGCGGCGTCGAGATTGGCCGTGGGCTCGTCCAACAACAGCAGGGCGGGGCGAGCGATGAGGGCCCGGGCGATGGCGAGTCGCTGTCGTTCGCCACCGGACAGCAGGACGCCGTCGTCGCCGACGGGCGCGTCCAGGCCCAATGGCGAACGCTGCACGATGCCCAGCAGGTTGACCGTGGCGAGGGCGTTCAGCAGGTCACCGTCAGTGGTGTCGGGAGCGGACAGCTTGAGGTTGTCGCGGATCGTCCCCGCCAGGGCGGGTGCGTCCTGCTCGACGTAGGCGATCCGTCGGCGCAGCGCGTCGTGGGTCAGTTCGCGCACGTCGTGACCATCGACCAGGACAGCTCCGGCGTCGACGTCGTAGAACCGCTCCACCAGCGCAAGGATCGTGGACTTGCCGGCTCCGGAGGGGCCGACCAACGCGGTCGTGACGCCCGCGGCGGCGGTCAGCGACACGCCGCGCAGGACCTGGGTCCCGTCCGCATAGGCGAAATGGACGTCGCGGAACTCGATGGCGGGCGTCGTGACGAGCGTGGTGACAGGCGTCGACGACTCCTGCGCCGCCCTCACCCGCACCGGGACGTCGCCCTCGACCGGCAGGGCGAGGACCTCGTCGATCCGCTCGATGGCACCCAACCCGGTCTGGATAGCGGTGGCCGCCTGGATCGCCGACGCCAGCGGCTGCACCAAGAGGAACAGCAGCACGATGAATGCGACCAGGTCGCCGATGGTGGCCGTCTCGGCGGCGACCCGAGCGCCGCCGATACCGAGGACGGCGATGAACGCCCCCTGCACGGCGATCGCCGCGACCGGGCCCAGCAGTGCCTGGACTCGCGCCACCCGGACACCGGCATCGAAGGCGGCCCGAATCGCTGCCGAGATCGCACCGGCCTCCCGCGTCTCGGCCCGGGCTGCCCGGACGGTTCGCACAGCCGTGAGGGCCCGCTCGACGCCCGCCGTCATGTCACCGACCGCCTCCTGGGCTTGGCGCGACAGGCGCCGGATCCTGCCCAGAGCGGCCGCGGAGCCGGCCAGCACCAGACCGACGGCGATGACCGTCACCAGCAGCAGGATCGGGTCGACGACGGCCATCAGGACGAGGGCTCCGACGGCGGTCAGGGTGCCGGACACGGCATCGACCAGGCCAGAGGTCACCACGGCCCGCAGCAGTGTGGTGTCCGCCCCCACCCGCGAGATGAGGTCGCCGGTGCGTCGGCGGTCGAACTCGGCGATCGGCAACCGCAAGAGATGGTCGACCAGCCTCGTGCGGGCCTGACGGACCACGGCCTCACCCGTGCGTTGCAGCAGGTAAGCCTGGACACCGGACAGGATGGCGGCGACGACGAGGGCCACCACCAGCACGACCGCAGGGACGATCAGGGCGCGGCTGATCCCGTCGGCGCTGATCGAATCCACCGCCGATCGGGCCAGCAGGGGCTGGGCGAGGGCGAACGCGGCGGTGACGATGGCGATCGCCGCCGCGGCAGTCAGGGCGCGCAGTTGGGGACGGAGGTATCGGGAGAGGACCTTGGCCTGGCGGGGAACCTGGACAGAGCGCGACGAGGCCACGTCCGCTGCAACGCTGCGGGGTCCACAGCCGGTTCCCAGGGCACGCTCATCACTGGCGCAGCGGGTGCGGGCACTGTCAGTTCATGACCATCGGCACGAGCACCGACGCGGCGCCCACCCACCCGGTCGTCCCCGATTCCGGTCGACCCGGCACCCGGTCGGGCCGGGTCGTCGCGGCGGCCACGGTGGCGGCTCTCCTGGTCGCTGCCGTGTCCCTGACCTCGGGCGCGCTGGTGGGGCGCGAGGTCGTGGAGCGGACTCGGGCGAACCTCGCAGACCCCGACAGCCCACCGGCGGTGGCCGAGTCTGTCGTCGTCGCGAGCGCGACCCCCCTGACCACGCAGGCGATCGACTGGGCGGCGGTTGCCACCACGGTGCAGCCCAGCGTCGTGTCCATCCTGGTGTCCACGCCGTACGGTCAGGGTCAGGGCAGCGGAATCCTGATCGACGACGACGGTCGCATCCTCACCAACAACCACGTCGTGTCAGGCGCCGAGCAGGGCGGCGACATCGAGGTCCGGTTGGTCGACGGCCGCGTGCTGTCGGCGACGATCGTCGGTCTCGATCCCGCCACCGACCTCGCCGTGATCCAGGTCGGCGACGCTCCGGACGATCTGGTGGCCGCCACCCTGGGTGACTCGGACGGCATCGACGTCGGTGACCCCGTGATGGCGATCGGCAACCCGTTGGGACTGGCCGGCACCGTGACCACGGGGATCGTGTCGGCCCTCGACCGTCCGGTCACCGCGACCGACGCCAACACCGAGACCGGCGCGCAGGGGGCGAGTGTGGTGACCGCCGCCATCCAGACCGACGCCGCCGTGAACCCAGGCAATTCGGGTGGTGCACTGGTGGATTCGGCCGGTCAGGTGATCGGCGTCAACTCGGCCATCGCCAGCCTGGGCGGCGACGCGTCGACGTCCGGCTCGATCGGACTCGGTTTCGCCATCCCCAGCAACGAGGCCCGCGACGTCGCCGAACAGCTGATCGCCGACGGCTTCGCCGAGCACGCGAGGATGGGCGTGAGCCTGGCCGACATCGTCGCGACCACCGAGGCGGGCGACCGCGCGGCAGCCGTCGTGACCGAGGTGGTGGCCGGCTCCCCCGCGGCAGATGCGGGGATTCGACAGGGCGATGCCGTGATCGCGGTGGGCGGGCGCCGGGTCACCGACGCGTTGTCGATGACGGCCGTCGTCCGCTCGTACCGGCCCGGCGAAGCCGTCGCCGTCACGCTGGTGCGCGACGGCCGGACGAGCGATCTCGACGTGACACTGGTGGCGGCCGACGAACGCAGTGCCTGACCTGACGGCAGGCGCTCGGGCAGGTCCGCGTGGTCGGGCCCCGTGCTGTCAGATCCGTGCTACCAGATCCGCGCTGTCAGATCCGCTCGTCAGGCGCCTAGTTGAGGGCTCGGATGCCCTCGGGCAGGGTGCCGCCCGCCAACAGGACCGTGGCGGCGTCCTGCAACGAGGTCAGGGCGAGGCGCTGGGTGATGGGACCGAACGACAACCGGGCCACCCCCAACGACGCGAGGGTCGCCTGGTCGGGGGTGCCGGGCAGGCCGATGACACTCAGCGTGCGCGGGCCCAAGGCGTCCACCAGCCGACCGATCGTCGGCGCGTCCAGACTGCCGGGCACGAACACACACGCCGCCCCGGCATCGAGGAACGCCCGGCCACGAGCGATGGCATCAGCGACGACGTCCTCGCGGTCGCGATCTCCGGCCTTGAGGAACGCGTCCGTGCGAGCGTTGAGGACGAAGTCGTCGATCCCCTCGGCCTGGGCTGCCGCGACCGCCCGCTCGACCTGGGCCGCGGCCTCCGCAACCGGTCGCATCTGATCTTCGAGGTTCGCCCCCACGGCACCGGCCTGGATGGCCAGCCGGACGGTGGCGGCGACGTCGCCGTAACCACCTTCGATGTCCGCGCTGACCGGGACGTCGACGGCGGCACAGATCCGGCCGATCATGTCGACCATCGATTCGAGTGGGATCTGCTCGCCATCGGCGTAGCCGAAGCTGGCTGCGATCGAATGACTGGCCGTGGCGAGCGCCTGGCAACCGGGGGCGGCGGCGACGACGGTGGCAGACACCGCATCCCAGACATTGACCATCACCAGCAGGTCAGGATCGGTGTGCAACCGCGACAGCTCTGTCGCGCTCTCAGCCTGGGTAGTCATGCCAGGAACCGTATGACACCAACGGGGTCGTCACCACGTGAACGTGACCGGATGTTCGGCGCGCCGTTGCCGACCATGCCTGTGGACAACGGCAGCGGCGCAGCCACCGAACCTGGCAGCGTCTTCGTCGACGGCGCACCGACCGTCGAACACGCCGGCAGGCGACGACACCGTGGGGATACGACATGAGCAGGTTCGAAGTCGACAGCGATGCGGTCAGTGCCGCGAGCGGCAAGGTCCAGGGATCGATCGGGACCCTCTCCAGCGAGGTGGACCTGATGATGCGCCACCTCGACGAGTTGCAGTCGACATGGCGGGGCGGGGCTGCCAACAGCTTTGCCGTAGTGGTCGCCGAGTGGCGGGCGACGCAGGAGCGGGTGAAGGAGTCCCTGCAGTCGATTCAGGGGGCGCTCGCGCTCGCCGGACGGCAGTACGCCGAGGTGGAGGACTCGACCACGCGGATGTTCGCCGGCTGATCCGGCATGGCCGGTCGGTCCGGGGATCCCGGGCGACGTAGTCTCAGTGGGTGGCGACGACGCAACTGGGGCAGCTGGCGACGGCCGGAGGCGGGCTGGTCGACACCTGGGGTCGACGGGCGGTGGACCTGAGGGTCAGCCTGACGGATCGATGCAACCTTCGCTGCACCTATTGCATGCCGCCGGAAGGTCTGCCGTGGTTGGCCAACGACGCGTTGTTGCGTCCGGAAGAGACACTGCGCCTGATCCGGATCGCGGTCGAGTCGCTGGGGGTCACCGACGTCCGATTCACCGGCGGCGAGCCGCTGTTGCGCCGCGACCTCGAAGACCTGGTGGCGGGCACTGCCGCCCTGCGCACCCCGGCGGGTAGCCCACCGGGCATCGCGCTGACGACCAACGGCATCGGGTTGGATCGCCGAGCCGCAGGGCTGGTACTGGCGGGCCTCGACCGCGCGACGGTCAGTATCGACACCCTCGATCCGCAACGATTCGCCACGATGACCGGTCGCTCCCGCCATGGCGACGCCGTAGCGGGTGCCGAGGCTGCTGTCGCCGCCGGTCTGGACCCGGTCAAGCTCAATGCGGTGTTGCTGCGGGGCGTCAATGACGACGAGGCTGTCGCCATAGTGGAGTGGACCTGCCGGATCGGTATCGAGGCCCGATTCATCGAGCAGATGCCGCTGGAGGCCCACGGCACCTGGGACCGCTCCCAGATGGTGACGCAGGCCGAGATCCTCGACGATCTGCGGGCGGCGTTCGACCTGGTCGACGTGCCCTCGCGGGGCAGCTCGCCCGCCCAGCGCTGGTGGGTCGAGCGTGACGGCGTCCGACTGGGCAGCGTCGGGGTCATCGCGGCGGTGACGGCCCCGTTCTGTGGCGACTGCGACCGGACCCGGCTCACCGCGGACGGTCAGATTCGCTCGTGCCTGTTCGCCACCACAGAAACCGACCTCCGGGGTCTGATGCGTTCCGGTGCCTCGGACGACGTCGTCGCAGCCGCCTGGCGGGCGGCGATGTGGGCCAAGAAGCCCGGTCACGGGATCGACGACCCCTCGTTCCTGCGACCGCAGCGCCCGATGAGCGCTATCGGCGGGTGATCACCGTCAGGCTGTTCGCCGGTGCCCGTGCCGCGGCGGACGGAAGCAGAGAGGTGCCCGTGTCTGTCGACGGCCCCTCGTCAGCCGGCGCCGTCGTGGTGGCCGACGTGCTGGAGCAGTTGACCCAGCGGCATCCGCGCACTGCGAGCGTCCTGCCGGCCTGCTCGTACCTGCTCGACGGGGTTCGGGCACGGCTCGACACACCCGTCGCCGCCGCGACCCACCTCGACGTGCTCCCGCCGTTCAGCGGGGGCTGAGGGCCGGTCGGCTCAGGTGCTCGGTCGGCTCAGGTGCTCGGTCGGCCCAGGCGGACCGGCAGGCTGGCGAACCCGCGCAGCGTCACGCTGGTCGTGCGCACCGGCGGTGCGGCGAATCGGACATTGGGGAACCGTTCGAACAACCGCCGCAACGCGATCTCGGCCTGCAACCGGGCCAGTACGCCACCGACACACGCATGGATCCCGCCACCCATCCCCACGTGGTCGGCCGCGTTCACGCGCTCGATGTCGAACTCGTGCGGAGCGTCGAATACCGCGGGGTCTCGATTGGCGCCGCCCACAGCCAGCACCACCTGGGCACCAGCGGGAACGACGGTCCCCGCCAGACTGGTGTCCCAGCGCGCCTCACGGGTGATGAGGGCGACCGGTGGGTTCCATCGCATCACCTCGTCGACCGCGTTACCCCACAGCTCCGGCCTGGCCAGCAGGATCTCGGCCTGTTGGGGGTGGCGACCCAGGGCGTGGATGCCGTTGCCGACCAGGGTGGCCGCAGTCTCGTAACCGGCCTGCAGGATCAGCAGGGCTGTGGCGCCCGCCTCGCGCAGGCTGAGCCCGCCGGAATCCTCCGCCGCGTCGCCGTCGGCGTCCGTCATGGCACCGAATCCCTCGCCGGGCTCCAACATCGCGTCGATCAGGGCGTCCCCCGGCAGGCGCCAACGCGACGCCAGCACGTCGTCCAGATAGCGACGCAGCGCATGTTGCGAGGCCAGGGCGGCACGGCGCTGTGGCGCGGTGACAGCCTCACCGGCGGCGAGGAGATCGTCGGCCCACTGCCGCAGTTGCGGCCAGTCCGCCGACGGCACACCCAGCACGTCCCCGACGATCATCGCGGCAAGCGCCTGGGCGTACTCGCTCATGACATCGACCGTCGCCGCACCCTCCAGGCGGTCCAGCAGCCCGTCGGCCAGCCCCTCGACGTCGGTCCGCATCTCGTTGACGGCATCCGGGGCGAATGCCCTCGACACCAATTCGCGCAGCCGGGAGTGTTCGGGTGGGTCGGTGCCGATCAGCGCACCGGCGTAGGGGACGTCGATCCCGTTGAGCGCCTCGACGCCATGGTGGGCGAACTCGGCGGGCGCGGGGTCGGTGGTCACCGCGCGCGGGCTGACGCCACCGGTCGGCCGGTGCAGCGAACGGACGCTGGAGAACGTCCCGGGATCGGACAGCACCGAGCGGCAGACGTCGTAGTGCGCCGTCACCAGGGCGGTGCGCCCGCGGACGAGGCGACCCCGGCGGCGCAACTCGTCGTAGAACGGGTTGGGGTCCTGGCGAACCTCGTCGGACAGCAGCCGTGCCACGGGATCCGCGCGGGATTCGCCCGCGTCACCGACCACGCCCAGCATCCGCTGAGCGGGCACGTGGCCGACGGTGGGAGTGCTGGTCGAGGTGATCCGGGCGTCTAGCACGTGAGCACACTAAGTGACGGAACGGTCGCTAGTGGTGCTTATCCTGGAACCGGCGCTGCCGCCCCCAGCCCGACCCACTCATCGCTACCGTCAGTGAATATCTGGTGCTTCCATACAGGTAGACGCTCCTTGATGAGGTCGACCAGGTCACTTGCAGTGACGAATGCCTCGCGTCGGTGGGCAGAAGCGACAGCGACGACCAAGGCGGGATCACCTACGCTGAGTGACCCAATCCGGTGCACAGCCGCGATTGCGGACTCGGGGTGCGTAGCGGCGATCTGCATACAGACCTCGCGCATCACGCCCGCTGCGTCAGGGTGCGCCTCGTAGTCCAGCCGCACCACCCGACCGCGCCCCGGTGTGTCGTGATCACGCACGACGCCGGCGAACGTCACGACGGCGCCCATCCGGGCGGACCCCACGAGTGCAACGAGGGCGTCGGTGTCGATCGGGTCCGTGCTGACCTGGGCGTGACGCAGACCCGATGGGGAGATGCTCATGGCCACACGCTACGCACCGACACCGCGGATCAGAGGTCGAGCACCAGCCGTGGGCAGGCCGCACGCGACACACAGGGCATGAACACGGTTCCGGCGGCCCGCTCGGCGGCACTGAGGACGAAATCTCGGTGATCGATGGCACCCGATACGACGGCTGTCTCGCACGAGGCACAGATGCCCTCTCGGCAATCGTGCAGGACGTCGATTCCGGCATCGACCAGCACGTCGAGGACCGACTGGTCGGCGCCGACCTGCAGTCGGCGGCCCGAGCGGCGAAGGAGTACCTCGAACCCGGCGTCATCCGCACCGCTCGAGCCGTCGAGTGGGCCGCCGTTCGACGGTTCACCGTTCGATGGTGCGCCGTTGAGCGGGGCGGGGAGTGTGGGCGGCGCGGCGAACCGCTCGACATGCAGCGCGTCCGGAGGCCAGTCGGACATCACCTTCTCGACGGCCTGCAGGAGCGGCTCCGGGCCGCAGCAGTACACATGCAATCCGGGCCGCGGCGTCCCTATCGCAGTCCGCAGATCCAGCAGGCCGTGCGTGTCCTGCGGCCAGAGCGTCAACTGCTCCCCCAGGGCGCCCAGCCGGTCCAGGTAGGCCATGGATCCCCGACTGCGCCCGCCGTAGAGGAACCGGAAGGCGCCGCCCTGGACCCTCACCTGTTCCACCATCGGAATCAACGGCGTGACGCCGATGCCACCGGCGATGAACAGGTATTCGGGCGCGTCCACCAGCTCGAAGTGATTGGCCGGGCCGCGCACCGCGACTCGGACACCGGGGCGCAGGACGTCGTGGATGTATGCGGACCCACCACGACCGGCGACCTCACGCAGGACTGCGACCTGGTATCGACTGCGGTCGGCGGGGTCACCGCACAGCGAGTACTGCCGCACCAGGCCGTTGGGCAGCGTCACGGTGAGGTGTGCACCGGGTCGCCAGCCGGCCAACGGTCGCAGTCGGGGGTCGACGAACTCGATGCCCAGGACACCGTCGGCCTCGACGGTCATGGACCGAACCATCAACTCCGCAGCGACGTTTTCCGGGATCACCGGGACAACCCTGACGCCGGGCGGACCACCCGCCTAGGCAGACGTTCCCCCATGCGGACCATCGAGTACCGCAGCTCGGGATGCCGTTCCGTAAATCGGAATCACTGGTCGGACTCCGCCACGCCCGTGCGTACCCTCGAGGCCGAGGTGAGACATGACAGATCCTGCGAAGCGCGGCCTCCTACTGGATATCGGCGGCGTGGTGATGGCGAACAGTGTCGAGGTGGTCGCCCGGTTGGCCCGCCGTGAACCCGCGCTCGCCGCGCTGGTCGACCCGATGGGTGGCCTGGGCGGGCCCGGTGACGAGCTGTGGCACCAGATGCTGCGGCGCGAGGTCACCGAGCGCGCGTACTGGTCGGTTCGCGCCGAGCAGGTGGGGCGAGCCCTCGGTGCCCGGTGGACGACGTACGACATGATCCACACGCTGTACGCCGGACCCCAGACGGAATGGCTGCGGTTCGACGTGGTCGACCTGATGCGCGACGCCGTCGCCGCCGGGATTCCACTGGGGGCGCTGACCAACGATCTCGCGGACTTCCACGGCCAGGACTGGGTCGACCAGCAGGATTTCCTCCGGCTGTTCCAGTCGATCGTCGACGCCTCTCACACCGGGGTGATGAAACCCGCCCCCGAAGCCTTCGCCGCCGGGGCCGCCTCGCTGGGGTTGTCTCCCGAGCAGGTCGTGTACCTGGACGACATGCCGTGGAACGTCGAGGGGGCGCTTCGCGCCGGCCTGGACGCCCACCAGGTGTCGTACGACGAACCTCATCTGGCCGTCGACTGGGCGCGCCGGCGTCTGGGGCTGGGTGTCACCACCGCCGATTCCAGCCGAGCCTGAGGAGACAGTCATGCCCCTGGTACGTATCGACATCATGGCGGGCCGGAGCCCCGAGCAGATTCAGGAGCTGCACGAACGAGTGGCAGCCCTGGTCGCCGAGATCCTCGACTCCCCGATCGACCGAGTGCGTACGTACATCACCGAGTTCCCGCCGCACGCCTGGGGTATCGGCGGTGTTCCGGCTGACGTGGTACGGGCAGGTGACGTTCAGGCGCGGGCGCAGTTGTCCGCCGTCCGTGACGACCGCTGACCTCTGCGTCGTGGTCGGCGCCACCGGCAGTATCGGCTCCGCGGTCGTTCGCCGACTGAGCGCACGCGGACATCGGATACTTGCCGTGGCCCGCACCCCCGACGCACTGCGGGCCCTCGCCGCGGCGACACCGCGCGGGCACGGCGTCGTCGACACCTGTGTCGCCGATATCGGCGACGACTCCGCGATCGCCGCACTTGCGGCACACGTCGACGCACCCGTGAGGCTCGCGGTGTTCGCGGCCGGCCTGCCGGTGCGGGGGTCGGTGGACACGATCGAGCCCGCCCTGTTGGCTCGCGGCGTCGACATCAAGGTGGCAGGGGTGCTGCGGCTGGTTCGCGGTGTCGGTGAGCACCTGGGGCCGGGATCGCGGATCGTCACGTTCGCCGGCTCGCTGGGTCTCGAACCCCGCGGCACGGAGGCCGGGCCGGGAGCGGTCAACGCCGCGGTGTTCAACCTGATGCGTCAGCTGAGCATCGTGTGGGGCCCCCGCGGCGTCACGACCCACACCATCAGCCCCGGCCCCTCGGACACCCCGCGACTGCGGCGCATCGTCGAGGCGGTTGCGGCCGAGCGCGACGAGTCCGCAGCAGACGTCTGGGCGGAGTACGTCGCCGAGAACTCCCTCGGACGTCTACCGAGCGCCGACGAGGTGGCGTGGGGCGTCGAGATCCTGCTGGCCCCCGAGGCCGACCTGCTCCACGGCAGCGTCCTCTACCTCGACGCCGGTGGGCACCGCGGCATCTACTGAGCGGTGGAGCCGGCGTCGGTCAGGGCCGGTGTCCCAGACGGCGGGAAATCAGGCCGGCTGCCTCGATGACCTGCGACACGCACCTGCGCATGACCGTCGGCGTCATGCGGGTGGTGGCCCCCACGACGCTCACCGCTGCCGACACCGCGCCGTCTGAGCCGCGGATCGGGGCACCGACGCTGACCACTCCCGCGTGCCCCTCCTCGATGTTGTCGCCCCAGCCTCGTTCGGCGGTCCGATGTAGCTCGGCGATCAACCGGCGACGGTCGACGATCGTGCGCTGGGTCACCGCCACCGGCGACCACGTCTGCAACCGGAGGTGAAGTTCTTCCGCCGACAGCGCGGCCAGCAGGACCTTGCCCGACGCGGTCTGGTGAGCGGGGATGCGATGGCCGACCCGACGGAAGACGGGCATCAGGTGGTAGCTCTCCAACCGCTCGACGTACACC
Organism: Micrococcales bacterium; assembly: GCA_031398915.1. Lineage (GTDB taxonomy): Bacteria > Actinomycetota > Actinomycetes > Actinomycetales > JBBAYJ01 > JANNOG01. The sequence goes on from JANNOG010000076.1 coordinate 46,085, forward strand.
ACCTCGAGCCCGTCGAGGACGGCGACGTGCACCATCTCGCCGGTGGTGTGCCGCAGATGCGTGAGCACGGGTAGTGCCGCCTGATGGAGGTCCACGTGCTCGCTGACGCCCGTCCCCAGCTCGTACACCGCGAGGCCGAGACGGTAGCGCCCCGCCGCCGAGCGCTCCAACAGGCGTTCTTCGACCAGTGTGGTGACGATCCGGTGCACGGTGCTCTTGCCGATACCCAGGTGACGTGAGAGCTCGGCGATGCCCAATTCCTGACCGGCCTCACCGAAGGCGCGCATCAAGCGAGCGGCGTTTCGCACCGATCCCAGGGTCGACGCGTTCTCGCGGGAGGCCACCCTCACGACTGTACCGGTGACCATTCCGCCCCGCGGGATACAACCGTTGTGCGGAGCGGTCTTCACAGCGTTCACTGGCGCCGTTCGACGACATCGACGTCGCGAAGTCTCGGAGGGCTGATGAGCAGCATCGAGTGGTTCCACGCATACGACGCGACCCGCGCCGGCGACGTCGGTGGCAAGAACGCGAGCCTGGGCACTTTGACGGTGGCACAGCTGCCGGTACCGCCCGGATTCGCCATCACGGCGTCCGCGTACCGCAAGCTGCTGGCCGACAGCGGCATCGACGGCTCGCTGCACGACATCATCACGGCGGTCGACCCCCGAGACTCGGCGGGCGTCAGCGCCGCCGGGGCGCACGCACGCGGCCTGATCACGGCCGTGCCGCTGCCGCAGTCGCTGATCGACGAGGTCACGGTCGCCTATGCGGAACTGTCGAGACACTGCGAGACCACCGACGTCGCCGTCGCCGTCCGGTCGTCGGCGACCTGCGAGGACCAACCTGACGCCAGTTTCGCGGGCGAGCACGACACCTACCTGTGGATCCGAGGCATCTCGGCAGTCCTCGATCACGTCCGCCGGTGCTGGGCGTCGCTGTTCACCGACCGGGCGATCTGTTATCGGCGCGAAATGGGATACGGCGAGTCGGGCGCGGCCATGAGCGTCGGCATCCAGAAGATGGTGTTGCCACGGACGTCCGGGGTGGCCTTCACGCTCAACCCCAGCAACGGCGACCGATCCCAGGTGGCCGTCGAATCCAGCTGGGGCCTGGGCGAGGCGCTGGTATCGGGTGCCGTGACACCGGACAGTTTCCTGGTGGACAAGGTGTTACGCGAGGTGACGAAGCGGACGATCTCGACCAAGACCATCCAGCACCGGGTCAGCGCGGCGGGCGTGCTGGAAGAGGTCGAGGTGGATGCGGACCAAAAGTGTGCCGCCAGCTTGAGCGACGACGAATTGCGCTCCGTGGCCGCGCTGGCACTGCGCGCCGAAAGGCACTACGGCTGTCCGCAGGACGTCGAATGGGCCCTGGACAGCCAACTGCCACCGGGCGCCAACGTGCTGCTGCTGCAGAGCCGCCCGGAAACGGTGTGGAGTCGCAAACCACGCGCGAGTTCGTACCCCCAGGACGGCGCGATGTCGTACATGAATCGCACCTGGCTCACCACCTCCAGCCACACCCTCCCCTGATCACCGATCCCGACACGAAGGCGAGTCGTCAGATGGCCGATCGTTTCCCCAGTCCGTTCGACATGGTGACCCCACCCGGTGCCGAGGGCTGGGAGGACCTCTACTCGTACTCGACCGTTTTCAGTGAGGACCGGCGCAGGTACGAGGACGACGCGTTCTGGTTCATGGACGGTGTACACACCCCCGAGGTCATCTCACCGTGGGACGCCACCATCGTCGAGTTCGCCCTGATCGGGCTGTCGCAGTACAACACCCGCCACTACGTCATCCCGCCGGCCAAGGGCGTCGACATCCGCATCCTCAACGGGTACATGTACGTGTCGCCGGTCGGGGTGACCGACCCGGCCGAGGTCGAGGCCAGGGTGCCCGAATTCATGGAGCGGGCCGGCTTCTACTTCCAGAACTGGCAGCGGCTGTACGAGGCGTGGACACCCAAGGTGAAGATCCTCATCGAGGAACTCGAATCGGTCAGTTTCGACGCGCTGCCCGACCGTGAGGACATGGCGGTCCTCACCGAGGGGCGCGGCACCGGGAGCGCGTTGGACCTGTTGAGTTCGTACAATCGCCTGGTCGAGTTGACCATGAAGCTATGGCATTACCACTTCGAGTTCCTCAACCTGGGATATGCGGCCTACCTGGACTTCTTCGGGTATTGCAAGGGCATCTTTCCCAGCATCCCCGACCAGGCGATCGCCAAGATGGTGGCAGGCATCCACGTCGACCTGTTCCAACCCGACGAAGAGCTGAAGAAGCTCGCCGTCATGGCCGTCGAACTGCACCTCGTGGACCGGATCTCGACCGGGTCGGCCGCCGAGGTGGTGGCCGGCCTGGGCAGCGACGCCAACGGGCAGGCGTGGCTGGACGCCTGGGAGACCGCCAAGCGGCCCTGGTTCAACTTCTCGGCGGGTAGCGGCTTCTACCATTCCGACAAGGTGTGGATGGAGAACCTCGACATCCCCCTCGGATTCATCCGCGGCTACCTGGCCAAGGCGTCGCGCGAAGAATCTCTGGACCGGCCGATCGATGCGATCTCGGCCGAGCGCGACCGGATCGTCGCGGAGTACTCGGCGCTGATCGACGACTCGGAACAACGAGCGATGTTCGACGGCAAGCTCGGGCTTGCACGCACCGTCTTCCCGTTCGTCGAGAATCACAACTTCTACGTCGAGCACTGGGGTCACTCGGTCATCTGGCGCAAGATGCGTGATCTGGGTGGGTTGTTCGTCAAGGAGGGCTTCTTCGCCGACGCCGACGACATCTTCCTCCTCGGGCGCAACGAGGTGCCGACCGCGTTGTTCGACATGTATCACGGCTGGGCGGTCGGTATCGAGTCGCGCGGTCCGGCCTACTGGCCGCGCGAGATCACCCGCCGCCACGGCATCCTCGACGCTCTGCGCAACTGGTCGGCGCCACCGGCGCTGGGCACCCCACCCGAGGTCATCACCGAACCGTTCACCGTCATGCTGTGGGGGGTCACGTCGGACAGCGTCAAGCAGTGGCTCGGCTCCGACGACTCGGATCCGTCCACGCTGAAGGGATTCGCCGCGTCGCCGGGGATCGCCGAGGGGCCGGCCCGCGTCATCTACTCGGCCGACGGGATCGCGGACCTGCAGGAGGGCGAAATCCTGGTCGCGCCGCTCACCGCGCCGTCGTGGGCACCGGTCTTCGGCAAGATCGCGGCCACCGTCACCGATGTCGGCGGAATCATGAGCCACGCCGCGATCGTGTGTCGAGAATATGGACTCCCCGCCGTCACCGGAACAGCGTTCGGCACCAAGAACATCAAGACCGGCCAAATGCTGCGCGTCGACGGCAACACCGGCGACGTCACGATCCTCGACTGACCCACCAGCCGAATCCTCCGAAGGGAATCCGCCCGTGCTGACTGCGGAACAGAACGACGAACTGACCGATGTCGCTGCTGGAACGCCCATGGGCGAACTACTGCGCCGTTACTGGTATCCGGTCGCCTTCACCCGCGAACTCGAAGAGTTCCCTGTCAAGCGCACCGAATTGCTGGGCGAGCACTACGCCGTCTTCAAGACCGGTCGAGGGAACTACGGGATCGTCCCCGAAGCCTGCCCGCACCGGCGCGCCTCCCTCGCATACGGTGTCGTCGAGGCCGACGGGATTCGGTGCCCGTACCACGGGTGGATGTTCGGCACCGACGGCGCGTGCATCGAACAGCCTGCCGAGAACAGCGAGAGCACCTTCCGAGACCGGATCAGGGCCAAGGCCGGACACGCCGAGGACATGGGTGGACTGGTCTGGGCATACGTCGGACCCGACCCGGCACCGCTGTTGCCGCGATTCGACGTGTTCGTCATGGACGGTGTCCGTGACATCGGCTGGGCCGACCTGCCGTGCAATTTCGTCCAGATCATGGAGAATGCGGTCGACCCGCACCACGTCGAGTTCCTGCATGGTCGCTACTTCCAGTTCATGGCACGTCAGATGGGTTTCGATGCCCCCGCCTCGTTCGCGAAGAAGCACGTGAAGGTCGGTTTCGACGCCTTCGAGTGGGGCATCATCAAGCGCCGTGTCGTCGAGGGCGCCAGCGAGGAGGACGACGACTGGAAGGTCGGCCACCCGCTGGTGTTCCCGTACAACATGCGCGTCGGCGGAGCCTACGTCGAACAGATGCAGATCCGGATCCCCGTCAATCGGACGACCACGCGTTTCATGCTGTACACGACCCACGCCCCCAAGGGGATCGAGTTTCCTGACCAGCCCGTCATCCCCGACTACCAGATCCCGGTATTCAATGCGGACGGCACGCACCGGACGGACTATGTCGAGGGCCAGGACATCATGGCGTGGGTGACACAGGGTCCGATCACCGACCGGACAGTGGAACACCTGGGTCGCTCCGATATCGGCGTGACGATGCTGCGCCGGATGTTCAAGGCCGAAATGGCCAAGGTGGCCGCCGGCCAGGATCCGCTCGGGGTCATCCGCACTCCGCACGAGCAGATCGACCTACCGTGCGAGAAGAACAAGTTCGACGCCGGCCCCCGCTTCGCACTGGACTTCATCGGCAAGGCATCCATGCAATTCAGCCCGCAGGCCGATGCGCTGCGGAAGTTGCACATCTCGGCATGGGAGAACATGGGAGTCGCAGCGTCGTGACCGTCGGCGCTGAAACCGTCGGCGCTGTAACCGTCGGCGCTGTAACCGTCGGCGCTCGCAGGCCCGCTGCCCCGGGCCTGCCCGACGTCAGCCGGGGCTGGTTTCCACAGGACGCCGCCGACCACGTGCGCGACGCGCCGCGGTTCTGTCCGTCGTGCTCGGCGGCGTTGCCGCTCGGCGACGGCGGTCACGGCATCGTCGTGGAGTTCTGGCAGGGCTCCGATCGGGTGTTCGCCTGCTACTGCGGCGAGTGTGGCTGGTCAGGTGACATCTACCTGAGCAGTCGTGTCCTCGGCCACGAGCCCGACGAGGAATGAGCGGGGGCGATCTCGCCGGGTGGGCGGCGGAGATCCTGGCCGCCCGGGCCGCCGGGCGGTTGCTCGACCAGCCGATCACCTCCCGCGCGGAGTTGACGCTGGACGAGAGTTACCAGGTGCAGGCGCTCGTCACCGCAGCCCGACTGGCCCGTGGTGAACGCGTGGTCGGCTGGAAGTTGGGCTACACCTCGGTCGCGATGCGCGAGCAGATGGGTGTGAACGCGCCCAACTACGGACCGCTCACCGATGCGATGCTGCTGGCCAATGCCGCGACCGTGCCCGAGCGGGCCGTGCAGCCCCGGGTCGAACCGGAGATCGGGCTGCGGTTCGCGAGGCGCCTGACCGGCACGGTCGACGTCGCCGAGGTCCTGGGTGCCTGCGACGTCGCGCTCGCCTGCCTGGAGGTCGTCGACTCGGTATGGGCGGGGTACCGGTTCGCCATCGAGGACAACACCGCCGACGGGTCATCGGCGGCGTGGGTGACGGTCGGGGCGGAGCTGCCGCTGGACGACCTCGCCGGGATCGCGGTGACGGTGTCGGTCGACGACGAGGTGGTCGCCGAGGGCACCGGTGCGGCGGCCGGTGGCCACCCCGCCGTGGGCGTGGCCTGGCTGGCGGCGCAACTGGGCCGCCGTGGCCGTGCCATCGAGGCTGGTGACCTGGTCATCACCGGGGGCCTCACCCGGGCCGTCGCGCTCGCGCCCGGTGGGCGGGTCCGGGCGGATTTCGACGTCCCCGACTCGATCCCGGTCGGGGTCGCCGTCGACCGCACACCGCTGCCTCACCGAGGCTCACCCACCGGTTGACCAGGGCGTGTGGAGCGGGACATTCGTACCATCAAAAGTAACGAAATGGTAACAAACCTACCAACTACTAGGTAGGTGGAGGAGTCTGGTGTCCATAACCCCAGGCGCCGCCGATGGCCACTCGACCGACCCACCGCCAGCCCCGTCCCAGTCAGCCGGGCTCGCCATCGTCGTCGCTCCAGACCAGCAGGGAGACATCGATGTACACCTTGCCCCGTCCTCACCCCACGCCCACGTCTCGCCGCCCCCGAGCACGGTTGCGCGCGATGACAGCCATCACCGGCTCCCTGGCGCTGACCGCCGGCCTCTTGGGACTGGCCGCCACCACATCGTCCCAAGCCGCCGACACCCTGCTCTCTCAGGGCAAGCCCGCCGTCGCCTCGTCAGTCGAGGCTCCCCAGTTCGCGGCGGCGGCGGCAGTCGACGGCGATCCCGCCACCCGGTGGGCCAGCACCTTCGCCGACCCCCAGACGCTCCAGGTCGACCTCGGCGCCACCGCGACGATCAGTCAGGTGACACTCGTCTGGGAGGCGGCGTACGCCAGCAGCTTCCAGATCCAGACCTCGACCAACGGCACCACCTGGACCGACGTCTACGCCACCACCACCGGCACCGGCGGCACCCAGGACCTCACCGTCTCCGGTAGCGGACGCTACGTCCGAGTCCTCGGCACCGCCCGCGCCACCGCCTACGGCTACTCACTGTTCGAATTCCAGGTCTTCGGTTCACTGACCCCGACGACCACGTGTGGGACGGCGAACGCGGCACTCAACCGGCCGGCCACGGCGTCGTCGGCCCAGCTGGCGAGCACACCGGCGTCAGCTGCCGTCGACGGCGACGGCGCCACCCGGTGGTCGAGCGCGTTCGCCGACCCCCAGACGCTCCAGGTCGACCTCGGCAGCACGGCCACCATCTGCCGTGTGGGCCTCAGCTGGGAGGCGGCGTACGCCAGCAGCTTCCAGATCCAGACCTCGACCAACGGCACCACCTGGACCGACGTCTACGCCACCACCACCGGCACCGGCGGCACCCAGGACCTCACCGTCTCCGGCAGCGGACGCTACGTCCGAGTCCTCGGCACCGCCCGCGCCACGCCCTACGGCTACTCACTGTTCGAATTCACGGTCCGGACCACCACGACGACCGGCACCCCGACGCCCACGACCACACCCACGACTACGCCCACCACGACCCCGGGCCCGACGATCCCCACCTCGGACACCCCGGACTTCGGCCCCAACGTCCAGATCTTCGACCCGTCGACACCGGTGTCGCAGATCCAGGCACGTGTCGACCAGGCGTTCAACGACCAGTTGCTCAGCTCGACCGCCCAGTTCGGGACGCAGCGCCACGTCTTCCTGTTCAAGCCCGGCAACTACGGTCGGGTCTTCGCCAACATCGGCTTCTACACGACCGTGGCAGGTCTGGGCCGCAACCCCGACGACGTCACCATCAACGGAGCGATCAACGTCGACTCCGGCTGGAACTTCGGCGACGAGCGAAACGCCACCCAGAACTTCTGGCGCAGCGTCGAGAACCTCGCCATCGTCCCCGAGAGCGGCACCAACCGGTGGGCCGTGTCGCAGGCCGCGCCGATGCGGCGGGTGCACGTCCGAGGCAATCTGACCATGGGTCCCTCCAACCAGGACTTCGGGCAGGGCTACTCCAGCGGTGGCTTCCTGGCCGACAGCCGGGTCGACGGAGTCATCACATCCGGTTCGCAGCAGCAGTGGTACACCCGCGACTCGAGTATCGGCAGCTGGAACGGTGGCGTCTGGAACATGATGTTCTCCGGTGTCCAGGGAGCGCCCGCGACGGCCTTCCCGACGCCGCCGTACACCACGCTGGCCACCACACCGGTAACCCGCGAGAAGCCGTACCTGTACGTCGACGCCACCGGCAAGTACAGCGTCTTCGTGCCGTCGGTGCGCCGTAACTCCTCCGGTGCCACCTGGCCCAACACCCCGGGCACGTCGATTCCGATGCGTGAGTTCTTCGTGGCACGACCCAGCGACCCGACGTCGACGATCAACGCCGCCCTGGCGCAGGGACTCAACGTCTTCTTCACCCCGGGCACGTACACCGTGACCGAGACCATCCGGGTCACCCGCCCCGGCACGATCGTGACGGGCATCGGCTTCCCGACCCTCATCCCCTCCGGCGGCGTCGAGGTCATGAACGTCGCCGACGTGGACGGGATCAGCGTCAGCAGCCTGACGTTCGACGCCGGTACCACCAACAGCCCGACCCTGATGAGCGTCGGCCGGCCGGGCATTCACACCGACCACGCCGCCAACCCCATCGCCCTCTCGGACCTGTTCTTCCGAATCGGCAGCAGCGTGCAGGGCAGGGCAACCACCACCCTGGTCGTGCACAGCGACGACACGATCATCGACCACATCTGGGCATGGCGCGCCGACCACGGCGGCGCACTGACCGGCTGGACGCTCAACACCGGCGACACCGGGCTGATCGTCAACGGTGACGACGTCCTGGCCACCGGCCTGTTCGTCGAGCACTACCAGAAGTACGAGGTGATCTGGAACGGCAACCGCGGACGGACGATCTTCTTCCAGAACGAGAAGCCGTACGACGTACCCGACCAGGCCGCCTGGATCGATCCTGCGGGACGTAACGGCTACGCCGCCTACAAGGTCGCCGACACCGTCACCGACCACCAGGTCTGGGGCGGCGGGTCGTACAGCTACTTCAACGTCAACCCGAGCATCCGCCTCGACCGGAGCTTCGAGGTGCCGAACCGGCCGGGCGTTCAGTTGCGCAGCCTGCTGACCGTCTCACTGGGCGACGTCGGCACGATCGCCAACGTCGTGAACGACACCGGTGGATCCGTCCCCAACCCGGCCGGCAACACCGTGCCGCGCACCGTCGTCTCCTACCCCTGACCGCTCCTGCGGATCTGAGCGCTCACCGGATCCGGAGTTCTCACCACATCTGAACCCTCGGCACGACACCGCCCCGGTATCCCGCCCTTCGCAGGGTGCCGGGGCGGTGGCGTCGGATCGCCATGTCCTTTTCCGCACGGCCCCATCTGTGATCTCACATCAAGGGAGATGCCATGAACCTGTCGCGAACCCATCGACCAGCGCTGCTGGTCCTGCTCGCCTGCGCTGCCCTCGTGCTCGGGGTGGCCGTGGTGCCGGGCGCGTTGCCCGACGCCCGCGCCGCCTCGACCCTGCTGTCCCAGGGTCGACCTGCAACTGCGTCATCGACAGAGAGCGCGGGCACCCCGGCATCAGCCGCGTTCGACGGCGACGCCGGTACCCGGTGGTCCTCCGCCTACAGCGACCCGCAGTGGCTGCAGGTCGACCTCGGAACCACCGCGGCGATCGACCGGGTGGTCCTCACCTGGGAGAGCGCGGCCGCCCGAACATTCCAGATCCAGACCTCGAACGACGCTGCCACCTGGACCGCCGTCCACACGACGAGCAACGGCGTCGGCGGCACCCAAGACCTGAGCGTGACCGGCACCGGACGCTATGTGCGGATGCTCGGCACCGCACGGGTGACCGGGTACGGGTACTCGCTGTGGGAGTTCGCCGTCTACGGCAGTGCCGTCAGTGCGTGCGGCACGACCGATGCCGCCCGCGGCAGGCCGGCCCTCGCCTCCTCGACCGAGGGCCCGTTCGTCGCCGCCTCGGCATTCGACGGCGACCCCGGCACCCGGTGGGCCAGCGAACCCAGCGACCCACAGTGGCTTCGGGTCGACCTCGGCGCCACCGCCACGATCTGCCGGGTCACCCTCAGTTGGGAGGCCGCCTACGCATCGGGCTTCGAGATCCAGACCTCCGACGACGGCGCCAACTGGACCAGGATCTACTCGACGACCAGCGGAACCGGCGGCACCCAGAGCCTCACGGTCAGCGGAAGTGGGCGCTACGTCCGCCTGCTGGGTACCACTCGCGCCACCGGCTATGGCTACTCGGTGTGGGACATGACGGTGTCGACGACCGGCGGCACACCGCCCACCACCCCGACCACCACCACCCCGACCACCACCACCCCGACCACCACCACCCCCACGACCACACCGACCACGACACCGCCCGCCCCCGGCGGAACGCCCATCTCGCAATTCGCCCCGGTCACGGCGTCGTCCTACGAGGGGGGCAACGCACCAGCGGCCGCACTCGACGGCCGGAGCACCACCCGGTGGAGCAGCCTCGCCAGTGACGCGCAGTGGCTGCAGGTCGATCTGGGCGGGTCGGCGACCATCACGGGCGTCTACCTGGACTGGGAATCGGCCTACGCCACGGGCTACCGCATCGAGGTGTCCACCGACGCCACCACGTGGACGACCGCCTACTCGACGGCGACCGGCCCCGGCGGCAAGGAACGCCTCACCGTCTCGGGCACCGGGCGCTACGTCCGGTTCTACGGCACCGCCAGAGCAACCGGCTACGGCTACTCGCTGTGGGAGTTCCAGGTGTTCGGCACCGTCGACACCTCCGCCTCGACGCCGACGATGCTGTCCGGCCCCACTCGGCCGCCGACCACGACGGGCCAGTTCGCCCTCACCGCACCGGCCGATCGCGCCATGGTCACCACCACCCGGCGGCCGGCCCTGTCGTGGGCGGCCGTGGGCGGTGCGACCCGGTACGAGGTGTGGCTCAACATCAGCCGCACCGACTACGACTTCACCGCGTCCGGCAACCTCATCGACCTCTACACCAAGGTCGCCGAGCCCACGACCATCGGCTATACCCCCACCTGGGACCTGCCGGACCGGTGGACGTACAAGTGGTACGTCGTGGCGGTCGACGGCGCCACCCGGACCACCTCGGCGATCCGCAGCTTCAGCGTCTACCGGCCGGACATCGCACCCGCCGGTGACGGCATCGCGATCGTCAACGGCGCCCGGGACCTCAATCGCAACGGGACGATCCAGCCGTACGAGGACTGGCGCCTGCCCGTCCAGACCCGCGTCGACGACCTGCTCTCCCGGATGACGACGGAGGAGAAGGCCTACCAGATGTTCTACAACGCGCAGGAGTACGCACAGTCGGGGTGGCACTTCGGGCCCGCCCAGCCGGGCGACCTCGATCTGGTGCTGCGGTCCTCGGCCACCACCCGGCTGGGTATCCCGGCGGTCTCGGCAGGCGACACCATCGCCGGGTACGCGACGACGTACCCACTGCAGAGCGGGCTGGCGGCCGGACAGAACTACGCCCTGGACTACCAACTGGGCGACATGCAGCGACGTGAACAGCTGGAGGTCGGAACCCGAGGTGTCCTGGGCCCCCTGGCCGAGGTGGGCACGAAGGTGCTCTACCCCCGGATCCAGGAGGGCAACGGCGAGAACGCGGACGTCGCCGCCGCACAGACCAGGGCACTGGTCGCCGGACTGCAGGGCGGTCCCGAGCTCAACCCGAACTCGGTCCTCGCCACGGTCAAACACTGGCCGGGCGAGGGGGCCGGCGGTGAGGCACTCATCGTCTCCGACGCCGTCAGCATCAAGTACCACCTGATCCCGTTCCGGGCCGCGATCGAGGCGGGAGCGGTGAACATCATGCCGGGATACGCGGGCAGTTCGCTGCTCGACCCGGGTGGACCAGGCGCAGGCGACAGCAAGCCGATCCTCGACTACCTGCGCCAGAACCTCGGGTACACCGGTCTCATCACCACCGACTGGCTGCCGTCGTTCACCTGGGTGGGCGCCGCGAACGCCGGGTCCGACGTGATGGGCGGGGCGGACCCCGGTGCCGAGGGCTTCACCCTGGCGTCGTTCACCTCCGGCGTTCCCAGCGCCCGCATCGACGACGCCGTGCGGCGCGTCCTGCTCCTGAAGTTCCAGCTCGGCATCTTCGAGGAGCCCTACGGCGACCCCGTCAACGGGCCCTACCGCTGGCACACCCCCGCCAACACCGCGCTGGTCAACCAGGCGGCGAGAGAGTCCAACACGCTGCTGCGCAACGACGGGGTACTGCCCGTCCGACTCGGCGCCGGGGACAACATCGTCGTCGCCGGACCCCGCGCCACCGACGGCGAATCGTGCTGCATCTGGACCAGCTACTTCCACGACGAGTACGGCTCGCTGAACTACCTCGAGGCCATCCGGGCGCGAGCGGCACAGGCCGGGGTGACGGTCGACTCCGAGACCAGCACCGACCCGGAGCTGGCCGTGGTGGTCGTCGGCGAACCGACCTACACCCACGCCACCGCCTGGGTGAAGGAGGAGGCGTACCTGCCCGCCGACCAGCGGGCGGTGATCCAACGGTTCAAGGACCAGGGAATCCCCGTCGTGGTCGTGCTCGTCCTGCCACGCCCGATCGTCATCACCGACTGGCACGAGGTCGCCGACGCCGTCGTGGTCACCTACCGCGGCGGCGAAGAGGTGGGCCCGGCCACGGCCAGCCTGCTCTTCGGCGACTACCAGCCCTCCGGCACCCTGCCGTGGCAGTTGCCCCGCTCGCTCGACCAGGTTGTGCGACCCGGCGGGATCGATGTCCTGGCCGACGCCAACGAGGCCTGGGACCTGCCCTACGACCTCGGCGCGACAGCCGCCGAGCGGGCCACGATCCGGGCCCGGATCGACGCCGGCCAGACGGTTCCGACGACGTTCGGCAACCCGCTCTATCCCTACGGTGCTGGCATCCAGGGCTGGTGAGCTGCGGGGCGGGGGGCGAGAACGCGTCGCCCCCCGCCCCGCGTCGCCCCCCGCCCCGCGTCGCCCCCCGCCCCGCGTCGCCCCACCCGCTGACCCCCAGCAGCACGCAGACCCCAGGAGGACACATGACCATGCCCGATCCTTCGACTCCCCCACTCGTACGACGTCCGGCCTTCGTCATCGGTCTCGTCGCCACACTGGTGACAGCCATGATCGCGACCGCTCTCGGCACTCTCGACGGATCGGCTGCCGCCGCAGGCACCCTGCTGTCCCAGGGCAAACCGGCCGTCGCGTCATCGGTCGAGAACGCCGCCACCCCGGCGAGCGCCGCCGTCGACGGCGACCCCGGCACCCGCTGGTCCAGTGACTTCAGCGACCCGCAGTGGCTGCGGATCGACCTCGGGGCCACCTCGACCATCGACTCGGTGCAGCTCGTCTGGGAGGCCGCCTACGCCCGGACCTTCCGGATCCAGGTCTCCGACGACGCCACCACCTGGCGCGACGCCACGCCCGTGGTCACCGGCGTCAGTGGCACCCAGACCGTGGTCGCTGCCGGCACCGGCCGCTACGTCCGGATGCTCGGTTCGACCCGGGCGACGGGCTACGGCTACTCGCTGTGGGAGTTCCGGGTCTACGGCGACTCGGGATCGGCCACGACCTGCGCCGCAACCAACCAGGCACAGGGCAGGCCGGCAGCGGCGTCCTCGGTGGAGAACCCCGGCACGCCCGCGAGCGCCGCGGTCGACGGCGACCCGGGCACCCGCTGGGCGAGTGCGTTCAGTGACCCGCAGTGGTTACGGGTCGATCTCGGCGCCCGAGTCGGTGTCTGCGGGGTCACACTGACCTGGGAGGCCGCATACGCCACCGGCTTCGCCATCCAGGTCTCGGACGACGCCACGACGTGGACGGACGCCTATCGGAGCACGACCGGAACCGGCGGGACCCAGACCCTGGCCCTGGACGCCGTCGGGCGTTATGTCCGGGTGCTGGGAACGGCCCGTGCCACCGGCTACGGCTACTCGCTGTGGGAGTTCGCCGTCCGCATCACCGCGGCAAACCCGACCCCCACGGCGACCCCCACTCCGCCTACCCCCACTCCGACGACTCCCACGCCGACGACGACTCAGACTCCGACTCCGCCGGGGTACGACGCGTTCTGGGGTGACACCAGCACCATCCCGGCCGCCAACAACGTGCTGATGCTCAAGATCCTCAACCGCACCAACGGGCGGTACCGCGACGACCAGGTGTTCTGGAGCTACAACGGCGAGGTCCGCTCGATCGCCGAGCAGCCGTACTTCGATATGCCCGCCAACACGGCCGGGCGGATGTACTTCCATCTCGGATCGCCGACCAGCCGGTACACCGACTTCATCGAGTTCACCGTCGGGCCTGACGTCTTCAACGGCAACACCACCCGGGTCGACGGCTTCAGCCTCAAGCTCGCGATGCGGCTGCACGCCCGGGACGGGTACGACCGGGCCGTCGGCGAGGACCTCGCCACGTTCGCCGAAGACCGGGCGGAGACCTTCCAACGGTTCATCGACGAGGTCCCCGCCGAGTTCGACGACCTGGCCCGGATCGAGGCGCCCTACCGGATTCCGGCACCCAACAACTCCCCGGATTTCCGCCCCGGTGGACGGTACGAGGCCTACCTCAGCAGCTACGCGGCATCGGTCGGCGTGAACGCGACGACGTCGGAGATCACCGGGTGTTCGGGACCGCTGGCTGAGGCGCCCGGGTTGTGCTCGGCACTCAACCGGCACGTGGCGCAGCTGCCGCCGAGCCAATGGTCGACGCCGTCGCTGTACTACCAGAGCGCCCCGGCGAACTACTACTCGAAGTTCTGGCACGACCACGCCATCGACGCCCTCGCCTATGGCTTCCCGTACGACGACTTCGCCTCTCAGTCGTCATTCATCGCCCGCGGCGACCCGGAGTACCTGCTGGTGGCGGTCGGCTGGTGATCCAAACACCGTAATCCGCGGCACCTGGGCGGCTACAGTCGAAGCGTGGCTGGTGATGCTCGTCCCGGGCCCACATCGGGCCCGGGACGGACACCCACCCGTACCCGGATCCTCGATGCGGCGGTGACCGCCTTCGCGGAGCAGGGCTACGAGGGGACCTCACTGGCCACCGTGGCCGACTCGATCGGACTCTCACAGCCGGGTCTGCTCCACCACTTCCCGAGCAAGCGGGCCCTGTTGCTCGCCGTCCTCCAGCAGCGCGACGACGTGGACGGTGAGCGCGTCGGACTGTCGTCGCAGCAGAGTGGACTCGCGGCGCTGGACGGCCTCGTCGAACTGATGGCGTACAACGCCGCCCAACGCGGCATCGTGCAGAGCTTCAGCGTGCTCACCGGAGAATCCGCCGCCGAGCAGCACCCGGGCCACGAGCACTTCACCAGGCGGTACGAACGGATCAGGGCCGAACTGGCCGGGGCCCTCGATCGAGGCGTCGCCACCGGCGAGATCAGGGCCGACGTGGACTGCCGGGCCATCGCCGTCGAGGTCTTCGCCATGATGGACGGGCTGCAGCTGCAGTGGTTGCACGACCCGGCCACCGTCGACATGGTGTCGACCTTCCGGTCCTACGTCGATCGCCTCAAGCACGATCTCGCCACTGCGGCAGCCGGGTAGCCCGAGCCCCTCAGGCGACGACGACTCGACAGTGGGCCCGCAGGTCCACCACGGACCGGCCGACGTGGAAGCCGAACGCGCCCACCTCGGTGCGCCACCCCTCGTCCCAGTGCTGCATGGCCCGGGCGGGCACCGTCACGGTCACCTCGACCTGCTCCCCCGGCGCGGCCTCGACCCGGGCGAAGCCGCCGAGCCAGCGCTGTGGCCGCTCGTGCGCAGAGTCCGGCCGCGAGACGTAGACCTGGACGACGTCGGCGCCGGTGCGCCGACCGGTGTTGCGCACCCCGACCCGGAGTGTCACGGGCTCACCGGGACGCACCGCGTCGGGTGCCTCAGCCCGGACGTACTCCCAGTCGGTGTACCCCAGGCCGTGGCCGAACCATGCCGCGGGGGCCACACCACTGCGCAACCACGCCCGGTAACCGACGTGCAGGCCCTCCGCGTAGTCGAGGACGCCGTCGACCGGGCGGACGTCGAGCACCGGGGCGTCGGCCTGGCGTATCGCCCACGTGGTGGGCATCCGCCCGCCGGGCTCGCACACTCCGGTGAGCACGTCGGCCAGCGCGCCACCGCCCTCCTGGCCGGCGAACCACGTCAGCAGCACGGCCGGAGCCTCCGCCAGCCACGGCAGCTCGACCGGACCTCCCGAGTTGACCACGACGACCGTTCGCGGGTTGGCTGCGAGCACCGCCCGCACCAGGTCGTCCTGTCCCTCGGGCAATCGCAGGCTGGCCCGGTCGAACCCCTCGCTCTCGTCCTGTGGGGTGGTGCCCACGACGACGACGGCCACGTCGGCGGCACGCGCTGCAGCAACGGCGTCGGCCAGCTCGGCGCCGGCGTCGCGACGCGGACGCGCCACCACGAGGCTGGTGCTCACTCCGAACATGGCGGTCCCCACCCGGTGACGGGTGACCACCTCGACGGCCCGACCCGCGACGAGGTCCACGTCGATACCCACTGTCGGGGGTGCCAGGTTGACGGTGGCGATGTCGTCGCTGTCCGGCGTGATGTCACCCTCGAAGGCGGCCCGGCCGTCGACGAGCAGGGAATGCCACCCGGTGCCGCCCAGCCCGATCCACCACCGACCGGTGACGTCGACCTGCAACCGGGCCACCACCTCGACGACGGCGGTCGCCGGTGGCAGCTCCTCGCGGGTCCACACCAGCCGGCCGGTCAACCGCCGGTCCGAACCCAGCTCGACGCCGGAGTCGTCCAGGTAGCGGGACCGTAGCCCCGCCTCCCCCGTCACCGGGTCGGTGACGTCGCCACGCCTGACCGGTTCGGGCGTCCGCCGGCCCGGCGCGGCGCCGACGTGGCGCACCGTCGCGGA
The DNA here is from genome assembly GCA_031398915.1 of Micrococcales bacterium. Classification (GTDB taxonomy): domain Bacteria; phylum Actinomycetota; class Actinomycetes; order Actinomycetales; family JBBAYJ01; genus JANNOG01. The sequence goes on from JANNOG010000076.1 coordinate 62,466, forward strand.
CCCGAGTGCTGCCACCAGCCCCTCCAGGGGCGTGACGACCCGGGCCGCGAACACCTCCGCGCTGCCGCCGCCCTGCTCGCGCGGTACGGCGGCGTTGGGGCCGAGGACTGCGACCGAGCTGACCGACTCCGCCAACGGCAACAGGCCGCCGACGTTGCGCAGCAGGACCGTGCCTGCTGCGGCCACCCGACGAAGTAGGGCGCGCGCCTCGTGCTCGGGCACGGCGGCCGGTACCTGGGCTGCCGGCCCGTCCGCCAGGGCGCCCACCCGCCAGGCGAGGCGGAGCAGGCGACGCACCTTGTCGGCCACTGCGGCCGGCGGCACCAGACCGGCCTCGACCGCCGCGAGCAGCGCCGCACCCCAGGCACCCTCGGGGCCGGGCATCGCCAAGTCCTGCGCGGCCCGACCGGAGGCCTCGGTGGTGCGGACCGCCGTCCAGTCCGAGACCACCACCCCATCGAAGCCCCACTCCCGCTTGAGCGGGTCGTGCAACAGCGGACTCGCGCTCATCGTCGTGCCGTTGACCCCGTTGTACGCCGACATCACCAGCCACGCGCCGCCGTCGGTCACGACACGTTCGAACGGCGCCAGGTACAACTCGCGCAGGGTGCGTTCGTCGACGCGGGCGTCGAGGGTGAAGCGTTCGGTCTCGGAATCGTTCGCCACGTAGTGCTTGGGGCTCGCGGCCACCCCTGCGGACTGCAGCCCGCTCACCATGGCGACACCGATCTCGCCGACCAGATGAGGATCCTCGGAATAGCACTCGAAGTGCCGGCCGCCCAGCGGTGAGCGGTGGAGGTTCAGGGTGGGGGCGAGCAGGACGTCGACTCCTTTGCGTCGACACTCGGCGGCCAGCAGCACCCCGACCTCCCGGACCAGCTCGGGGTCCCAGGTCGCAGCGAGCGCGGTCGGTGACGGGGTGACCAGCGCGGTGTCCCGCTCGTCCCAGCTCTGACCACGCACGCCCACCGGACCGTCGGAGGTGACCATGGCGCGCAGCCCGACGACGGACTCGGCGTGCGTCGTCCACATCGTGGCGCCGCTCACCAGGCGGATCCGGGCGGGCAGGTCCAGGGTGTCCAGCAGCCGGTCCAGCAGCGCCTCGTCGGGCTCGGCAACTCCGGCGAGCCGGCGCCCGGCAGGCACCACGGCCGTCACTTGACCGCACCCGACGACAGGCCCGCCACGAGATAGCGCTGCAGGAACAGGAACCCCACGAGTACCGGGATCGACACCACCACAGAGGCAGCCATCAACTGGTTCCACAGCACCGAGGACTGCGAGGCGTACGCCTGCAACCCCACCGCCAGCGTCCGGGTACCGCGGTCGGTCAGGACGGACGCGAACAGCACCTCTCCCCACGCCGTGACGAAGGCGAACACCCCGACCGCCACGATCCCGGGGCGCGCCACCGGCAGCACGACCCGAAACAGCGCCCCGATCGGACCGTTGCCGTCGATGAGGGCTGCCTCTTCCAGTTCGCGCGGCAGGGCGGCGAAGTACCCGACGAGCATCCAGATCGAGAAGGGCAATGCGAACGTCAGGTACGTGACGATCAGCCCGGTGTACGTACCGGTCAGCTGGAGGCCGAGGCGGGTCTGGATCTGGACGAAGACGAGGAACAAGGGGAGCAGGAAAAGGATCCCCGGAAACATCTGGGTACTCAGCACGAGCATGCTGAACGCCCGGCTACCGCGAAACGGCAGTCGAGCGACGGCGTAGGCCGCGAAGGTGGCGACGACCAGTGACAGCACGGTCGCCACGACGGATACCAACAGACTGTTTGCCAGGTAGCGGGCCAGCGGGATGGTGGACCACATCTCGCTGTACGCGCTCAGCGTCACCCGCGTCGGGATCCACGAGAACTCCCCCCGCACGTCCACGAGTGGTTTCACCGACGAGGACAGGATGATGTAGAGCGGTATGGCCGTGAGCAGCGTGATGAATGTCAGGCCGACGACACGGAAAACCTTGAATCCGGTGGTTTCACGCACGGGAATCCTCCCCCCTGTTCAGGAACAGCCGGACGTACACCAGTGACGCAGCCAGCAGCGCCAACAGCAGCAGCACACTCATCGCGGCACCGAGGCCGAAATTGAAGTTCACGAACGAGTTCGAGTAGATGAGATTGGACAGCAGCAGAGCCTGCTCGGGCGGTTGGGCGCCGAAGAGGATGTAGGGCACGGTGAACTCGTTGAACGTCCATAACCCCATGACGAGGATCACCACGCTGTTCGTCGGCCGGATGAGCGGCAGCGTTATTGTGCGGAACTGGCGCCACATCGTCGCGCCGTCCAGCGCAGCCGCTTCGTACACGTCGTCCGGCACGCTCTGCAGTGCAGCGAGCAGCATCAGAAAGGCGAACGGCCACAGTCGCCAGGTCCCGACCACGACGATCACGACGAAAGAATTGTCACCGAGCAGCCAGAAGGGGTTGCTGTCCAGCACCCCCAGGTTCTCGACGAGAACGTGATTGAGTGCGCCCTCCTGCTGGTTGAAGATGAACGACCAGCCGATCGTCGTCACGAAGGCCGGCAGCGCGAAGGGGACCAGGAAGAACGTCCGAAAGAATGCGCGTCCATGGAACGACCGGTTGAGCAGGACGGCGGCGAGCATGCCGATCGCCCATGCCAGGGATACGACGATGACGGTGTAGACCGATGTGCGCAGCAGGCTGGAGAAGAAGTCCTGGCCGATCGCGCTGCTCGGATTGAGGCCGTTGCGGTAGTTGTCGAAACCGATGAAGGGCGCCTCGGTCCAGCGCCGCAGCGTGAGCTGGGTCAGCGAGACGAAGCTGATCCAGACGCCGAGGATCATCGGCACGATGTGGACGACCAACTCCAACACCAGGGCCGGGGCGATCAAGAGGTAAGGCAGCAGCCCGGTCGAGCGGGGGCCCCTCAGCCGGCGACCTCGCCTGCCGGGTGGAACGACCTGCGAGGGCACTATTCCCGCCCGAGATTCACTACCTCCCGGGGACTCGCTACCCGCCGGGGACTCGCTACCCGCCCGAGACTCGTTACCCGCTGAGGCCTCGATGGCCCCGCTGGTCACAGGTCCGGGGTCGACCGGCGGTGGTGACGACGTCGTGATGGCCATGCAGTCCTCCTGGGGAGAGGCAGTGCCGCGCCCGGGGGTGCGAGCGCGGCACTGCCGATGTGGAGCGTGGGTCAGCCGGCCGCCTGCATCTGTTCGTTGGCGTTGGCCAGCGCGGACCGGACGTCGTCCTCGGTCACGGTCGCGCCGGTGGCCGCCTGGGCCACGAGTTCCTTGACGGCACCGCCGACCAACGTCTCCATCTGACCCTCTTCGGGGACCTGAGGCATCGGCTCGGCGTGGTCGTTGAGGATGGTGGCGAAGGTCTCGGACACGTCGTCGTTGAACGTCGGGTCCTCGTAGGCCGCCGTGACGACCGGCAGCGTGGTGTAGGCGGCGTTGAGGATCACCTGCTCCTCGGTACTGGTGAGGAAGTTCACCAGCTGCAGCGCGTCCTCCTGCTGATCGCTGTCGGCGAACACGCTGATGTTGATCCCGGCGACCATGGTCTGGGTGGCCTGACCGCCCTCGGGCAGCGGGTCGAGTACCGGGACCTGGGAGACGCCGTAGTCGTCGAAGCCGAGGGCCGCCAGCGCGTTGCGCGAGCCCGACTGTTGGATCACCATCGCGACCTTGCCGGTGGCGAGGTCGTTGTCGGCCTCGGCGTCGCCGGTGTATTCGGCGCTACCCGGCAGCGTGACTCCGCTGCTCATCAGGTCCACCCAGCGGGTGACGGCCGAGACGGTGGCGTCGGAGTCGAACTGGGGCGTGCCGTCCTCGGCGAACAGCGAGGCGCCCTCCTGCCGGCCGAGGATGAAGGCGGCGTGTGAGTTGTTGGCCACCGATGCCCCGGTCATCGCGAAGCCGTACTGGTCGGTCTGGCCGTCACCGTCGGTGTCCTGGGTCAGTGCCGCGGCGGCGTCGGTGAACTGCTCCCAGGTCCAACCGTCGGTCGGCTCGGGCACACCGGCATCGGCGAACATCTGCTTGTTGTAGAACAGGCCGTAGGACTGACCGTAGAGCGGCACCGCGGTGGGTGTCTGCCCTTCGGCCCCGGACGCGGCGAGTGCCGTGGCGACGAACTTGTCGTCACCGCCGATGACCTCCAGCGCGTCGCCCTCGAAGGGGACGAAACCACCGGTGGCCTGCAGCGACGCGGACCAGGTGTTACCGATGTTGAGGACGTCCGGGCCCTCGCCACTGCTGACGGCGGTGAGGATGCGGTTGTAGAGGGCGTCCCACGGCACGACCTCGAGTTCGACCTCGATACCGGTCTGCTCGGTGAACTTCGCCAGTTCGGGGGTGAGCACCGCCTCGTCGTCCTCGATGGTGGGTGCCATGTTGGTCGCCCAGTACACGAGCGGCTCGCCGTTGGGCTCGGCGGAGTCCTGGGAGTCGTCGGAACCACAAGCGGCGAGTCCACCGCAGAGCACGACGGCTACCGCGATCGCGGCAGTGATGGGATGACGCATGACGGGTCCTCCTCGACCTCGACCCGAGGACCAGCGGTGGCCCCGGGTGTACCCGGTCGCGTCCATGCGACCGATTGCTGCCATCGTGGCACTCCTACCTAATGTTCGGTAGATCTCGTTACACTACTGTTACATGGGCGAAGCTACAGTCGCCCCGTGACGTCAACCACCATCCCGCCCGCTGCCGCCCGCCGGGCACTTCGTGAGGGCATGCGCGAGCGGATCTTGGACGCCGCCATCGGCGCCTTCGCAGATCAGGGCTATGAGGGGACCTCACTCGCCCGCATCGCCGACAGCGTCGGACTGTCCCAGCCGGGGCTGCTGCACCACTTCCCGAGCAAGCGGGCCCTGCTGTTGGCGGAGCTCGAGCGACGCGACAGCGTGGACAGCGAACGGTTCGGGTTGCCCGGACGGGTCGACGGCCTCGCCGCCCTCGACGCGATGGTCGCCCTGATGGCGCAGAACGCGAGGATGCCGGGAATTGTCCAGAGCTTTGCGGTACTGACCGGCGAGAGCGCGGCCGAGAGCCACCCGGGGCGGGCCTACTTCACCCAGCGCTACGCACGATTGCGGAGCGAGCTCGCCGACGCGCTCGCGGCCGGGGTCGCGCGGGGCGAGCTGCGGGCCGGAACCGACTGCCTCGCCGTCGCGACCGAGGTGTTCGCGGTCATGGACGGCCTCCAGGTGCAGTGGCTGCACGACCCCCGCTCGGTGGCGATGGTCGAGCTGTTCCGCACGTACGTGGCCCGCCTCGGCGCTGCCCTCGCGACCCCCACCTGATCGGGGTCGCGAGGACGGCACTCACGGGTAGTCGAGGACGTACGCCGGGGTCCCGGTGTTGGAGTTGTCGACCTGGCCGCCGACACCGTTGACCACGTGCTCGATCGTGCCCGCGCCCAGGTTGACGGTCATGATGTGACGGAGGCGGACGCCAGGCACCTGTGGCACCTCGAAACCGTTCGCGGTACGGATGCCGGGATTGTTCTGGTTGAAGACGTACACCCCGGCTCCTGACAGGTCGTGCGTCCGGACGTGATCGGCGACCTTGTAGCCCGCCCAGCCGTCGACGCCGTCGTGCGACCACTCGTCCTGCGTCGGTGGGTCGTACGGCAGCTCGTTCTGGTAGAGGATCACCCTGCCGCGTTCGCCGTTCCAGATGGTGTTGTACTCCTGGAAGTGCTCCACGAACAGGCCCGTCGCGGTCACGTCGTCACCATTGACCACGACGCCGTTGCGACCGGTGTTGGTGAACCATCGCTCGGTGTCGCCGGCGAAGCCCTCGACACCGTGGTCGGCGCGCCACACCCAGGTGTGGTCGATGAGGACGTCGTCGCTGTTGATCTCCAAGGCGAGGTCCGCCCTGCCGATGTGCGGCCCGCCGACGCGGAAGTAGACGTCGGACAGCGTCGTGGGGTTGGGCGACGTCGGCTGTGGGCGGTTGCCGCCCCGCTCGTCGCCGTGGCGGCCCTCGCGGCGCCCGACGCGAAGCAAGACGGGTGATTCCTCGGTGCCGGCATCGACGGTGACGCCCGCGATGACGACGCCCGGGACGTCGGCGACCGTCAGCGGGACGGCGCCGTCGACCGCCGTGAGCGTGGCGTGACCCAGGCCCAGCACCACGGTGTCCGCGCGGCGGACGGCGATGCTGCGGTCGACGTCGTAGACGCCCGGGGTGAGCAGCAGGTGCTTGCCGCGGGCGAGCTGGCGGTTGATCTCGCGGACCGAGTCCGATGGTGTCGCGACGAAGAACCGGCTGATCGGAAGGGTGCGGCCGGCTGTCGTGGCCGCGTCCCACGTGACACCGGACGAGTCGGTCTGGGCGGCGGGTACGCGCACCTGATAGTCACCGTCGCCGTCGACGAACAGGTAGGGCTTCTCCCTGCTCAGCGGGGTGGTGGCGACCGTCGTGTACGGAGGCGTCGGGAATCCGCTCTCGTCCGGGGCTCCCTCGACGCCGGAGAACACCTGGTTCCACACCCCGTTCGACCACGTTCCGATGGTCGAGTCGCGGGTGAGCCACTGCTGCTGGGAGCCGTTGATCACGGTCGCGGCCCGACTGTCGGCGATGAAGCCGCCGCTGGCGAACTGTGGGCCGGCCGTGCAGTAGTCCATCAGCGACAGGGTGCCGCCGGTGACGTCGACCCGGCGCATCGAGACCGCCTGCGAGACCGCCCAGAAGTTGGCGCTGGACCGGCAGCCGTCCTGACCCGCGGCGTTGATGTCGAGTGTGAGGTTGGACAGAGTCCGCCAGAAGTTGTTCAGCGCCAGGCAGTTGGTGGTGCCACCGTCGCCGAGGCAGCGGTTGTAGACCTCGATCTTGCCGTTGATGGTGACGTCCGACGGCGACTCCCCCAGGCCGGCCACCTCGGTGTAGTACCCGACCTTGATCTGCAGCGGCTCGGTCTCGGTTCCGTACACGCCGGGCAGGAACAGCAGCGCGTGACGTCCGCTGCCCATCTCGCTGTCGATCTGTCGCGCGTTCACCGCGTCGGTGGCCGCCTGGATGTCCGCCACGGGCATGCTCGGATCGAAGATCGTGACGTTGGGGCCGAAGCCTGCGGGTGCACCACCTCCAGCACCCGGCCGGGCGCCCGCTGCACTGGCGCCGACCACCGGCCCGACCATGAGGCTCACGCCGACCGCCAGTGCGAGTGCAGCCCCGCCTGCGCGGCGTCCCGGTCGGTGCCAGCGCTGTCGGTGGTCGCCCGATCGATGGTCCCGGCCGGACAGTCCTGGGAGCTGCAGTTCAGTCATGGTGGCTGACCCTCCTCGTTGAGGTATGCCTGACGTGATCAAAAGTAACTTTCGGTGACGCCAGGATAAGGCTGGCCCCCCGACGAACGCCAACCGTCAGCGGACGAAGTATCCCCGGAGGTCGGTGAACAGCAGGGTGGACCCGGTGTTCGTGATGTACGTCAGGCCGCTTTCTCGTTGGTCGGTCGCGATCAGGGTGGCCGACGCGGTGTCCTGACCGGCGTAGGGATTGACGGTGGACGTCGCGACACAGGCTCCGAACTCCTGCTCGCCCGGACATACCGAGACGAAGGACGTCGCCGTGTTGCCGGCGGCCGTGACGTTCGCCGCCACCGCGACCGCCTCCACCGGAACCACTCGGAAGTTGCGGCTGACCGAACCGTTGCCCGTCGCCGTCTCCAGAGCATCCAGCCCCTGGACCCGGGTGGGCGGCACGGACACGTATCGCGATCCCGTGCCGGCCGGTGTGAAGAACCCGGTGACGTCTGCGTACACGATCACCGAACCCACGTTGTTGTACACCCGGATGCCGGTGTCGGCGCCGATCGGCACGATCGCCAGGTTGGACACATCCCGTTGTCGTGAGTTGAGGGACGACGTGCCGGTGCAGGTCGCGAGCGGCGCGGCCACCGGGCAGGCACTGACGTACGTGTTGGAATCGACTCCCGCCACGGTGATGCGAATCGCGACGGCTGTGGCGCCCGGTGGGACGGCATCTATGGTGACGACGCCCGACTCGGCGTCGTCGAGGGTGAGAACGGTGTCGTCCCGGCGCGGCTCGACGGGGGTGAAGTCCGACGAGGGCGCGGCGGTGGTGAAGTACCCGACCACGTCCAGTGACGCCAGCACCGACCCGACGTTGTTGTAGATCCGCAGTCGCCGGTCGGCGCCCAGTTGCGGGAAGGCCAGGTTGGCGATGTCCCGGCCGGGATACGCGTTCACCGTGGACGTCGTCGCACAGGCACTTGTCCCGACAGAAGCCGGACATGGACTCGCGAACGTGCGCTGGGTGACGCCACTCAATGTGAGGTTGACAGCCACCGCGGTGGCGCCCTCGGGCACGATCCCTGACAGGTCGACCACCATCGACGCAGCCTGTCCGACAGGTCTGGCCGTTGCCGCCCGCTGTGGTGACAACGACACATACCCGGACTGGACCGTCGGCGTCGGCGCAGTCAGCTGGGCTCCGTAGATGTCGCTCGCGCCGAAGGTGCCCTAGCCGAACGCCACATGTCCAGCGTCCGCGGAGAGGGCCACGCCGTCCACCCGGGCGTCACCGGTCCGGGACGCGCTCGGCGCCACTGCCTGCAGCGTCGTACCGTCGAGGCGATCGTGGACGATGACGCCCAACGCGTCCCGATCGTCCATGGCCACGGTGCTGCCGTCCGGGCTGATGACGACGAAGCTGCTCGGCTGGTCCGCCACCACGCCCTGGGTCGTACCCGTCAGCCGGTCGTGGACGAACACACCCCTCGGTAGGCAGGGTCGAGGTTGGTAGCGCCGGAGCGGAATGCCACGTACCGACGACGAGACGTTGCGGCCGAGGCTGACATGAGCCGGTTCCTCCCGAGTGACGAATGTCGCGCGACCATACCGGAGGGCCTTCGCGCTCGTCCGGGACACCAGTCATCGGTCTCGGCCGTCAGATCTGAGCGACGACCGCCTTCGGCTCGGTGAAGAATTCGCGGCTGAACGTGCCGCCCTCACGCCCGACACCCGAATCGCCGACACCGCCGAACGGAGCCCGGAGGTCGCGGACGAAGAAGCAGTTGATCCACACGGTGCCGGCTCGCAACCGGGCAGCGACGCGGTGGGCACGGGACAGGTTGTCGGTGAACACCATGGCGTTGAGCCCGTATCGGGAGTCGTTGGCCAGGCGCAGCGCCTCGTCCTCGGTATCGAAGGCGTGGACCGTGACGACGGGACCGAAGACCTCCTCGCGGTACACCCGGGCCGACGGTGAGGGCTCGACGACGACGGTCGGGCGGACGACCCAGCCGTCGCCGAGCCCGCCGGTTCGGACATCGGCCCCCGTGGCCTCCAGCTCGTCGACGAAGCCTCGCACCTTGACGTAGTGCTCCTCGGACGCGAGCGGGCCCAGCTGAGTCTCGGGTAGCGAGGGATCGCCGATCCGCAGCGCCTCCGCCTTGGTGACGAAGGCGTCCAGGAACTTGTCGAGGATGTCGCGCTGCACGAACAGCCGCGACCCCGCCAGGCACACCTGCCCGGCGTTCGTGAAGATCGCCTTGATCGACCAGTCGACCGCGTTGTCGAGGTCGGCGTCGGCGAACACCAGGTTGGCGCCCTTGCCACCCAGTTCGAGGCTGACCGGGACCAGGTTGGCCGAGGCGGCGCGGGCGATGGCGCGCCCGGTCCCCGATTCACCGGTGAAGGTGATCCGGTCGACCCCGCGGTGCTCGGTCAGGGCTGACCCCACGGCGTCGGGGCCGTATCCGTGAACGACGTTGAACACCCCGGGAGGTAATCCGGCCTCGCGCGCCAGGCGCGCCAGCAGGGTCGCCGACCCGGGGGTGTCCTCGGCGGGTTTCAGCACGACGGTGTTACCCCAGGCCAACGCCGGTGCCACCTTCCACGATTCGAGCATCATCGGGAAGTTCCACGGCGCAATCGCGACGACCACCCCCGCCGGATCGAATCGCGAGTAGGCGTGGTGGCCGGAATCCATCGGGAACACCTCGCCCGTGGCGAGGCGGGCATGGTCGGCGAAGAACCGGAAGTTGTACGCCGTACGGGGTGCATCCTTGGCGAGGGCGTCGCTGATCGGCTTACCCATGTCGGTGGTGTCCGCGAGCGCCAGGTCATGGGCATGGGCATCGATGAGGTCGGCGAAACGGTGCAGCAGCCGACCCCGCTCGGCGACACCCATGCGGGGCCACGGGCCCTCGTCGAAGGCCCGGCGAGCAGCCCGCACCGCGCGGTCGGCATCATCGGCACCACCCAGGGCCACCTCGGCGTGTGGCTGCTGGGTCCACGGGTTCACCGTGTCGAAGCGCGCCCCGCTGAGCGACTCGACGTCCTCGCCGTCGATGACGTGGGTGATGACATCAGTCGCGACATCCATGGGCCACTCTCCTAGACGGTCGCCGGTTGGCGACGCTGCGCCGCCAGCTGGATCGCGATATCGATGAGCATGTCCTCCTGGCCGCCCACGTAACCCAGCTCACCGGCGCGCTGCAGGATCTCGTGGGCCGGGACGTCGTAGCGGTCGGCGGCGTGTTCGGCGTGCAGCAGAAAGCTGGAGTACACGCCGGCCCAGCCCTGGACGATCGCGGTGCGGTCGGCCTTGGGCCACCGCGGCAGGTAGGGCCGCACCACTTCTTCGGCCGCCGCCAGGACACCCCCGACGTCCACGCCGGTGGCGACCCCCAGGTGATCGAACGTCGCAGCCAGCACCTCGGTCGGCGAGTTTCCGGCGCCGGCGCCGAGGGCACACAGCGAGCCGTCGATCTGCCGCGCGCCGCCCTGGAAGGCGAGGACCGAATTGGCGACACCCAGCGACAGGTTCTGGTGGCCGTGGAATCCCACCTGCGCCTGCTCACCGATCTCACCGTGTACCGCGGCGATCCGGGACTGGGCGTCGGACAGCACCAGGGCCCCGGCCGAGTCGACGACGTAGACGCACTGCGCCCCGGCATCGACCATGATCCGCGCCTGGGTGGCGAGTGTCCCGGGTGTGGTGCGGTGGCTCATCATCAGGAACCCGACCGTCTCCATGCCCAGCGAGCGGGCGATCCCGAAGTGCTGTACCGACACGTCGGCCTCGGTGCAGTGGGTGGCGATCCTGGCCACCGACGCGCCGGCCTCTCGGGCCGCCTTGAGCTCGCGCAGCGTGCCGATCCCCGGGACCAGCAGGACGGCGATGGCGGCCTGGGTGGCCTCCTCGAACGCCGCCCGCACCAGGTCGATCTCGTTGGTCCCGGAGAACCCGTAGTTGAACGACGACCCTCCCAGCCCGTCGCCGTGGCTGACCTCGATGACCTCGACACCTGCCGCGTCGAGGGCGTGGACCGTGGCACGCACCTGCGCCTCGGTGAATTGATGCCGCATCGCGTGGCTACCGTCGCGCAGTGTCGTGTCGGTCAACCGAACCGGACGTTCGGTACCGCCGGCCCCGTCGTTGCTGGACGCGCTCACGCCGGCACTCCTGCCCGCTCGGCGATCCGCCGAGCCATGAGGCCGCCGACCCGGGCCGCCGCCGCGGTCATGATGTCGAGGTTGCCGGCGTAGGGCGGCAGGTAGTCCCCGGCGCCCGTCACCTCGATGAAGACGGCCACCCGGCCGTTGCCGTCCCACAGCGCGCGCGGTTCGTCGAATTGCGGGTCGGCGCGCAGCCGGTAGCCGGGTACGTACTCCTGGACTTCCGCCACCCGCGAGCGGATCGACGCGGTGATGGCGTCGACGTCGGCGTCCGCCGGAATCGCGCAGAAGATCGTGTCCATCATCATCATCGGCGGTTCGACCGGATTGAGCACGATGATCGCCTTGCCGCGATCGGCACCGCCCAACTGGCTCACCGCTCGGCCGGTGGTGTGGGTGAACTCGTCGATGTTGGCCCGGGTACCAGGACCGGCCGACTTGGACGCGACCGAGGCGACGATCTCGGCGTAGGCCACCGGGACCACGGACGAGACCGCGTGGACGATCGGCACCGTCGCCTGCGCACCACAGCTGATCATGTTGACGTTGGCCGCGTCGAGGTGCTCGGTGAGGTTGACCGGCGGGCACACCAGCGGGCCGACCGCTGCGGGGGTCAGATCGACCGCCGCGATCCCGGCCGCCGCCAGTCGCGGCGCCATCCGGATATGGGCCTTGGCCGAGGTGGCGTCGAACACGATCGAGGGCAGCGGGTCCTGTTGCAGTAGCCAGTCGATCCCGCCGGCCGAGGCCTCGATCCCCTGGGCGCGGGCGCGGGCCAGACCGTCGGACTCGACGATGCCCACCATGTACGCGACCTCGATCTCGGGGTCGCGACCCAACTTGGCCAGCAGGTCCGTGCCGATGTTGCCGGGCCCGACGATGGCGGCGAGCGTGCTCACTCGGCACCCCATACGGGTAGCTCGTCCGAGGCGGGGACGTTGACCTCGGTGACGCGGTTGCGGTAACTCACGCTGGCAGTCCGACCGCCTGGGCGGATGCGCACGATGACCTCCTCGACGTTGTGTGGCTCGCCCGGGTCGTAGCCGTGTGCCCAGGTGGCGAATGCCCGGATCGGCCCCGAGTGGGTCGCGGCGATGATCCGGGCGCCGGGCGACTCGGCGACCAGCCGATTGAAGCCGAGCCAGAATCTCCGGACGCACGCCTGAGGCGATTCGAAGTACATCAGCGGAACGGTCAACCAGGTCTGGATCGGGTCGGCCCCGCCCAACTGCGTCCGGTAGAACCGGTCGATCTCGACCAGCCATCGGGGCCGGTCGCCGACCGCCATCCGCTCCAGCTTCTCCATCAGCGCCTGGTACTGGCGGAACGCCGCCGTGATGTCGCGAGGGCCGTCAGGGGTCCAGACCTGGAAGTTGCGCAGTTCGTCGATGGCCTCGGGTCCCTCGACGCTCGCCTCGCGGCCGAACTGCGACAGTCCGTCCACGAGCCCGCGGTGGATGTGTTCGGCCGTCTGCCGGGCCCGATTGGTGGGCGCGCAGACGATCCGCATCGACGGCCAGGCGCGCAGCGTCTTGGCCAGGCTGTGGCCGCGTTGGTGGGCCTGCCAGCCACCCATCGGGGTCAGGCCGGCATCGGTCGAGTACCCCTGGGTGATCCCGTGCCGGATGATCCTGATCTCGGTGTCGTAGGTGTCGGTCTCGCGTCGCGACTCCGGGACGATCTCGTGGCTGCGGGTGACGTCGGCGTAGTCGGGGGTGAACCGGTCGCCGTCCACCTCCAGCAGTGTCGAGCGAATCGGCGCCGGCACCCGGTCGACACGGTTGCGGAACCGGCGCAGGTACAGCGGAGTGGCCGGGTCGTCCTCGGGGTGGACGTCACCGGTGACGGCGGCCCGCCGGGCGGTGTAGGCCGACAGATAGTTGGGTGCGTCCGTACGGTCGGTGCGACGAAAGGGTTCGGTGGTGGTCACGAGTGCACCGTGAAGAATCGTTCGTTGACCTGCCCCTGGTAATAGAACATGGCCCTGCCCATCTCTTCCTCGGTCCACGTGATGGGCTCGAAGTCGGGGTCCACCCAGTATCCGCCGGTGAAGACCTCGTTGCGGTTACCGACCGGGTCGAAGAAGTACATCGTGTAGCCGCGGGTCGCACCGTGTCGGGTGGGGGCGATGTCGATGGTGACCCCGTTGAACGCCAGCAGGTCCGCTGCCTCGCGGACGGCGTTCCAGTCGTCCAACCAGAAGGCGAAGTGGTGCAGTGCACCGTTGGGTCCGGTGACGATGGCGATGTCGTGCGGCGTGTGCGAGCGCTCCAGCCAGGTGGCGATCCGGTGGCCGTCATTGGCCATGATCTGTTCGGTGAGACGGAATTCGAGCACCTCGGTGAAGAATGCCGTGGCGGCCTCGACGTCCTCGGCCATGATGAAGATGTGGTCCAGCCGCGGCGGCGCGATACCGACCAGATTGCCGGGTCGCGGCGGCGGATTGAGCAGCGGGAGCATGTTGCCGACCTTGGCCATGCCATGGACCAGTTCCACGGTGTGCCCCGATGGTGCCTCGAACCGGATCGCCTCACCCCAGCCCGGCCCCAGTTCACCGGCGGGATACCGCTTGACCACGATACCGGCGGCCTCGACCCGCCCAGTGTAGTAGTCGAGGTCGCCCAGTTCCGCGACCTTGAAACTCATATGGTCCAAGCCGTACGTCGGCGCCTGGCGCAGCACGACGGAGTGGTGTTCGTGCTCGTCCCAACATTTGAGGAAGACTCGACCGTCCTCGTGGGCGGTCTCGACCAAGCCGACGACCTCGGTGTAATAGGCGGTGCAGAGTTCGAGGTCCGGTACTCGGACCTGGACGTGCTGCAGGCGCAGGATGCGGTCACTCATGACGGGCCCACTTTCAGGTGTGCATACGCAAGAAGCGCTGGCTGACGACGTTCTCGTAGTAGAAGAGGCCACGACCGAACTGTTCTTCCGTCCACGTGATGGCCGGGAAATCCGGGTCCGGGCTGTATCCACCGGTGAATACCTCGTTACGGATCCCCAGCGGGTCGAAGAAGTAGATGGTGTTCCCGCGGGTGATGCCGTGCCTGGTCGGTCCCTGGTCGATCTGGACACCGTTGAAGGCGAGGATGTCCGCGGCCTTACGGACCTGGTCCCAGTCGTCGAGCCAGAACGCGAAGTGGTGCAGCGCGCCGTTGGGCCCGTTGACGATGGCGAGGTCGTGGGGTGAATGCGAACGCTCCATCCAGACTCCCATCTGGTGGCCGTTCGCGTCGATGACCTGCTCGGTCATCCGAAAGCCCAGGACGTCGCGGAAGAAGGCGTAGGACTCGCCGACCTCTTCGGCGTTGATGAGCATGTGGTCCAGGCGCGGCGGCGCGATCCCGAGCAGGGTGGGCGGCGGGACGGGACGGGGATTGAGCTTGCCCAGCACGTTGCCGGTCTTGTCGAGGTCCCAGACCAGCTCCATGGTCTGACCCGAAGGGATGACGAACCTGATGGACTCGCCCTGACCGAGCGCCTCACCTCGCGATACGCGCTGAACCTGGCAGCCGTAGGCCGTGAGCGAATTCTCCAGCTCGTCGAGGTCGTCCTCACGCTCGACGCGGAACGAGAAGAGGTCCAGTCCGGTGCGCGAGTCGTAGCGCAATCGAACCGAGTGGTGATCCTCTTCGTCCCAGCATTTGAGGTACACGGCGTCGTCGGTTCGGGCCGACACGGTCAGACCGAGGATCTCGGTGTAGTAGGCGGTCGACAGTTCGAGATCGGGTGTTCGGACGTCGACATGGGCCAATCGAAGAACGCCCATCGCTGCACCTCCGGAGCATGGGGAAGCCTTGACTCGGTGACCGTAGCTCGTCTAGCGTTCCAGATGAAGAGCATCCGTTCCATCTAACGGAACAGCCGAGGAGGGATGCGACGTGGCAGCCTCACCCGACGACATGCGGCGCGCCGTGGCCTCGTACATCACGGAGATCCACCGCTCCTACGTCGCCCAGGCACTGACATTCCCGCCGGGCGTCCAGGGCGCCATGCCGTTACTGGGCGCCACGACCGCCGGCAGCGAGCTGACCGCGGTGGCGGTCGGCGTCCGTCACCTCCACCTGCTCGCGACCGTCGATCGACTCGGCCCGGCGCGTGGCCAAGAGGTCACGGTGGCGGGCGAGGTCGACGGACTGCGCTGGACGCTGCGCTTCTACGACCCGGTGGTGCTGCCCGGGTTGGGCCTGATCGACGAATCGCAGGGTCCCGCGTTCGACGAGGTCCGCCATGCCCTCGGCATCACGACCGTGGTCTATCACTTCACCGCATCTCCGGGTGCCGGCCTCAATGCCCACTCCGCGTCACATGTCGGGACCGGGCTGGCCAACGGCCACTCGGCGGTTGCCCGAGACTTCGAGACCATCCGCAGTCGGGTCAGGGGTCGTGAGGCCCTGGTCGACGAGATGGCAGGCGCCGCGGCGGCCGGCCTGATCCGCTCCCAGGCGCTGTTGGCGCGAGCGATAGCACCTCGTGATGCGGGGATCGCCGCGCTGGCCGAGGGGGTGCTCAGCCGGGCGGAGCGGCCGGACGGCGATGCCGTACGCAAGGCACTGCTGGCCTCGGTGGGGGGCCGCGAACAGTGGGTTCCCACCACATGACCGACCCCGGCGCGCGTGGTTCGGAGTCACTGTCCACCGTCCGCAACGCGGCCCGGCTGCTCAAGGAGTTCCTGTCGCGCGAACCCGACCTGGGCGTCTCCGAACTGAGTCGTCGACTCGACCTCGGCAAGAGCACCGTGCACCGGTTGCTGACCACGTTGGCCTCGGAGGGCCTCATCGAACAGGACCCCACCACCGGTGGGTACCGCCTCGGCATCGTCGTATTCGAACTGGGCGAGGCGGTCAAGGTCCACCTCGACCTGCACGCCGCCGGCGCCCCGGTGTTGGCGTCGCTGCGCGAGGACACCGGTGAGTCCTCACAGATCGGCGTGCTGGACGGGCACGACGTCGTCTACGTCGACCGGCTGGAGAGCCATCGCACGATTCGCATGTTCACCGAGACCGGGCGTCGGGTGCCGATCCACTGCACCAGCTCGGGCAAGGTCCTGCTGGCCCATGTGGCCGACACGGCGCTGGACGCACTACTGGCCGAGGCGCCATTGACCCGGTTGACCCAGCACACGATCACCGACCCGGCGCTGCTGCGAGCCGACCTGGATCGGGTGCGGACCCGGGGTTGGGCCGACGCCGTCGAAGAGCGCGAACTGGGTGTCGCCAGTGTGGCCGGCCCGATCCGGCGCCCCGACGGCACGGTCATCGCCGCGATCAGCGTCGGCGCTCCAGTGACCAGGTTGGGGGCGTTGCAGCGTCGCCGTTACGGTCCGCTGGTCGCCGAGGCCGGTGAGGCGGTGTCCAGGCGTCTGGGATGGGCGCCCGAGAGCGAGCGGACGAGGAGGCACGGGTGACGACGCCGATGGTGACGACGCAGATGGTGACGACGCCGAGGGTGGCGACGGTGCTCGACGACGCCGAGGCGACGGCCAAGGCGAGCGCCCTGTACGAGGCGCGCCGGGACCGGGTGGCCATCGAGCCGTTCACCGACGCACAACCCCACCTGGGGATGGCCGACGGATACGCCGTCCAGTCCCGGCTGACCCAGATGATCCTGGCCGACGGAGACACCATCGCCGGATACAAGGTGGGGTTGACGTCCGCGCCGATGCAGCGGCTGATCGGGGTGTCCACCCCCGACTACGGACCCGTATTGACGTCGACCCTGTACGGCGACCACGACGAGGTGCCACTCAGCCGGTTCATCCAGCCCAAGCTGGAGGCCGAGATCGTCTTCGTCCTCGGTGAGGCGCTGGCCGGGCCGGGTGTCACCCATACGCAGGCTGCGCGGGCGATCACCGGAGCGGCGGCCGCCATCGAGATCGTCGACTCACGCTTCGCGGACTGGCGGATCAAGCTGGCCGACACCGTCTCCGACCTGGCATCGAACGGTGCCGCCGCGGTGTCGACCCGAGTGGTCCCGATCGACGACATCGACACCCGGTTGATCGGCATGGTGCTGACCCGCAACGGCCAGTTGGTCGACACCGGCGCCGGAGCCGCGGCGCTGGGTGATCCGATCGCCGTCGTCGCCTGGTTGGCCAACACCCTGGGCTCGGTCGGCGTCGGGCTGGAACCCGGGCACCTGGTGATGACCGGTGCCCTGCACGCGGCGGTGCCGATGGCCGCGGGGGACGTCTTCCGGGCGGATTTCGACCGGCTGGGACCCATCACCCTGCGCGTGGTCGCAGGCGACCCGGAGGTGGCGGCGTGAGCACCCGAACCAGCGAGTTCGCCGAGCGGCTGATCGCGGCCCGCACCGATCGCGTGGCGATCAGCCCACTCACCGACGAGGCGCCGGATTTCGGACTGGCCGACGGCTACGCCGTGCAACGCCTGCTGCGCGACGCAGCCGGTCCGCTGAGTGGGTGGAAGTTGGGCATCACCTCACGCGCCAAACAGCTGCAGGTCAACCTCAGCGAGCCGGTCTACGGGTTCCTGCCCGCGGCCGACGCCCTCGACGCCGGGCAGTCACTGGTCGTGGCCGAGCACATTCAGCCGCGCGTCGAACCCGAGATCGTCTTCGTCATGGGATCGGCGGTGTCGGGTCCGCACGCGACTGCGGCGGACGTCCTGGCGGCCACGTCGGCGATCGCGGTCGGCCTGGAGGTCCTCGACTCGCGATACCAGGACTACCGATTCACCTCGGCGGACGTCGTCGCCGACGACACCTCGTTCGGCCGCTACCTGGTCGGGCCGTCGGTCTCGCCGTCCGGTGTCGATCTGCGCCTGGTCGGTGTCGTGCTGGAACACAACGGGGCTGTCGTGTCGACGGCTGCCGGGGCGGCGTCGCTGGGACACCCGGCCGCGGCGGTCGCCTGGTTGGTCCGAACCCTGGCCGTCACGGGCGAGGGGCTGCGAGCGGGCGACGTGGTGCTGTCCGGCGGGCTGACGGCGGCCGTTCCCGTGCGATCGGGTGACACCGTCGTCGCCACCATCGATCGATTGGGCTCGGTCGAGCTCCCCTGCGTATGAGCACCGAGCCGGCCGTCGAACTGATCGAGGTGCCGGACGGCGAGGGCCGCGCGATGTGGCCCATCCCCCACCCGACCGGCCGCCTGCTGGCGGTCAGGGTGCCCGCCACCGACACCGAGCCCGAGTCCCTCGTCGTCGTCGACGCCGTCTGCCCCCATCGGGGTGGCCCGCTGATCGAGGGGCGGATCCGCGACGGAGCCATCGTGTGCCCCTGGCACTGGTACGCCTTCGACCTGCTCACCGGTGTGTGTCGCACCGCGGCAGAAGCGGATCTGGTCCGACACCCGGTGACCGTTCGCGACGGCCGCTACTGGGTCGAGGTCACCGCACGACCCACAGAGTCGTGGTCGCAGCTGCTGCGTCGGCACGCCGGGGGCGGCTGATGACCGATATGCCCGATACAGGACGGGCGCCGAACGGCGCTACGGAGTGCCCGAGAACTTTCTCGTCGTAGGGCTGTCGATACCGCCCTGCTGCTTCGTCATCACGGTGTGGGCACGAGGCCCACCACGACGAAGGAGATCGACATGAGCACACCCACCCCCGTCCGCGCCAGCGCCTCGGCGACCATCCCCGCCCGGCCCGAGACCGTGTACGACCTCGTCACCGACATCACCCGAATGGGTGAATGGAGCCCCGAGACGGTGTCCGCCCGGTGGTTGGACGGCGCCAGCAAGGCTGCCGTCGGCGCTCGCTTCAAGGGGACGAACGTCCTCGGCAGCACCAAGTGGGTCACCACCCCGACGATCAGCGCCGCCGTACGCGGGCAGGTCTTCGCCTTCGAGGTGCCGGGCAAGTCGGGTGGCCAGTGGCGGTACGAGTTCGAGCAGGTGCCGGGCGGCACCCGAGTCGTCGAATCGGTCCACCAGGACCGGCCCTCTCCGTTCATCATCCGCCTGCTGCAGCGCAAGGCCGGCGTCACGGACCGTTCCGAACACCTACGCCAGGGCATCGCCACTACGCTGACCAGGCTGTCGGCAGCCGCCGTCGCCGTCGAGGGAGTAGCTTCTGTCGAGGCGTGAGGCCCCCTCACCCTCGACCAGACCTAGGGGACATTCTGTGCCCATGAACAGTGATGTTCGAATCAGTCCCGCTCCGCTCGTAGCCCACGACTCGGTGACGACCGTGGGCTACGCGGCGGTGGTCGGGGCGATCGTCGTGTCGTGGGCGCTCGACGTGGTCCCCACCGGCCTGGCCGACCAGATCGGATTGGCCGTGGCGGTGCTGTTCCTGGCCGCAGGCACCCCACACGGCGCGCTGGACCACCTGGCCGTCGGTGCGGAGTTCCGCCGGCGTAGCCGCTTCGACGTGGGGTTCGTCGTCGCGTACGTCGGGCTGGCCGCAGCATGCCTGGTCGGGTACCTGATCAACCCGCCGCTGGGCTTCGCGGCCTTCCTCGTCCTCAGCGTCGTCCACTTCGCGGCCGGTGAGGCCGGCGTCGCCCTCGACCGCGGCGCCGGGCGCCACTGGTGGGACGTCCGCCCGGTGACAGCGGCACTTGCCGGCGCGACCGTCCTGCTGGTCCCGTTGTCGTCCACTGCGGCGCACTCGGCTGTGGTGGCGGTCGATCCACGCCTGACTCCCATGGTCGATGCCCTGGACCGCCCGGCCACAGTGGTGTTCGCGTTGCTGGCAGTCGGGATCGTCTGGTGCGCCGTTCTCGCCATCCGGGGATCCGTCGGCGCCCGCAGAGTTGTCATCGACGCGATGGCGCTGGGTCTGCTGGCTGCCCTGGCGGATCCGGTGCTGGCCTTCGCCGCGTTCTACGCGGCCTGGCACGCCCTGCGGCACCAGGCCCGCCTGGCCGACCAGGCGGGTGCATGGTCGGTGGCCGATTCGACCGAGGCTGCGGGACCGTTGACGACCATCGCGCGCTCGGCGCTGCCAGGACTGCCGGCGACCGTCGGGGTGGTCGCGGTGGCGGTGGTGCTGGCCGTGACCGGGCTGTCCGCGCTGGGCGCGCTGCTGGCCGTCGTGTGGGCATTGACCGTTCCGCATGCCGTGGCTGTGGCGTGGTTGGAGTGGCGCCGGGCGCAGGGCAGGCGATCCCGCCACGCGGTGCTGCTGCCCTAGAGTCTGGCCTGCCTTCGCCACCTCGACTTGGAGTCGCTGTCATGAGCATCACGCCCAACCCCACATATCCCCCGGGCCCGTCGGGTCCCTCCTCCGGTGTCCCCCAGCAGTCGATCGCGCCGCTGGCGATCGTCGGCTTGGTGCTCGCCTTCCTGGTGCCACTCGTCGGCGCGATCGTCAGCCTTGTCGCCCTGGGTCAGACCGGTCCCACCAAGCGCGGCGGGCGTGGCCTGGCCATCGCCGGGACGATCATCGGCTTCGTGCTGACCATCGTCACCATCGCCGTCATCGTCGGATCAGTGCTCGCGGCTCGGGCGGCCACAGACGCTGCCGGCGACTCGTTGCAGGAGATCGCCGAGGGGTTCGAGACCGCGTACCAGGACAAGGCGGCCGTCGACGCCGGAACGGTCGAGGACTTCTCCGGAGACTTCGTCATCGGTGAGGTGACCCCCGGCGACTTCGCGTCCACCATCGAGGTGGAGATCACCAACAACAGCGATCTGACCTACACCTACACCGCCACCGTTTCTGTGGTCAGCACTGACGGCAGCGGGGTGCTCGATTCTGCGTACGTCCTCGCGGAGTCCTTGGCGCCGGGCGAGACCTCGGTTCAGGTCGGGCAGTTCTCCGCCGAGATCCCCGAGGATGCGGAGTTCGAACTGACGGATTACACCCGGTCGTCGTTCTGAGTCCGGTGCCACACAGGACCGGTCGCTGCCTAGCCCAGGCCCGGGCGGGCGGCAAGGTAGCGACCGGTCAGTGAACCCTCGGCAGTGACGAGTTGCTGGGGTGGGCCCTCGAAGACGATTCGCCCGCCGTCGTGACCAGCGCCCGGCCCGAGGTCGATGACCCAATCTGCGCGTGCGATGACGTCGAGGTTGTGTTCGATGACGATCACGGTGCGGCCCCGGTCGACCATCCGGTCGAGCAGCGAGATCAGCCCGTCGACGTCGGCCATGTGCAGCCCCGTCGTCGGTTCGTCCAGCACGTAGGTGTCCGTCGCCGACCCGGCGAGGTGGATGGCGAGCTTGAGCCGCTGGCGCTCGCCGCCGGACAGGGAGGTCAACGGCTGGCCGAGGGAGATGTAGCCCAGGCCGACGTCGTCCAGCGACGCGAGCATGCCCAGCACCGACTTCTCCGCCGGTGGTGTGGTGAAGAAGTCACGTGCCTCGGTCACCGACATGGCCAGCACCTCGCTGATGTCGGCGCCGCGTAGCCGATACCCCAACACCTCGGCAGTGAACCGCTTTCCCTCGCAGACCTCGCACACACTGGCCACGCCGGCCATGAAGGCCAGGTCCGTGTAAATCAGGCCGATGCCTTTGCACTCGGGGCAGGCCCCGGCCGAGTTGGCACTGAACAGGGCCGGTTTGACGCCGTTGGCCTTGGCGAACAACTTGCGGATCGGCTCCAGCACCCCCGAATACGTCGCCGGGTTCGACCGCCTCGAACCCCGGATCGCGCCCTGATCGACGATCTCCAGACCGGCTCGGCGGGGAAGGCACCCGTAGATCAGCGAACTCTTGCCCGAGCCGGCGACACCGGTGACTGCAACCAGTACCCCGAGCGGGATGTCGAGACTGACGTCGGCGAGATTGTGCAGGCGGGCGTGCTCGATCCGTAGTCGACCCGTGGGGGTCCGGACCTCGACCTTGACCGGCTGACGCTGTTCGAGGTGTCGCCCGGTCACGCTGCCTGAGGTCCTCAGCCCGGCGAGGTCGCCGGCGTACACGACCGTGCCGCCCGCCGACCCGGCACCCGGACCCATGTCGACCACATGATCTGCGATCGCCATGACTTCGGGCTTGTGCTCGACGACGAGGACGGTGTTGCCCTTGTCCCGCAGCCGCAGCAGCAGTTCGTTCATCCGCTGCACGTCATGCGGGTGCAGGCCGGTGGTCGGCTCGTCGAAGATGTAGGTGACGTCGGTCAGCGCCGACGACAGATGCCGAACCATCTTGACCCGTTGCGCCTCGCCCCCCGACAGCGTCGAGGACTCACGGTCCAGGCTCAGGTATCCCAGCCCGATCTCGACCAGACTCTCCAGGCTCGCGCGGAGCATCGCCACCAGCGGCGCGACCGAGGCCTCGTCGACGCCGGCCAGCCAGGCAAGCAGGTCGTTGATCTGCATGGCCGAGCATTCGGCGATACCGACCCCGCCGACCCGGCTGGCCAACGCCCGGGCGTTGAGCCGGGCGCCGCCGCACGACGGGCATGTCGCGAAGGTCGCGACGCGTTCGACCAGCGCCCTGGCCGGGCCGTTGAGTGAATCGATGTCCTTACTGAGGAACGATCGGCGAATCCGGTGCTCGAGGCCCTCGTAGGTCATGTTGATGCCGTTGACCTTGACCTTGACGTCCTTGCCGCGCAGCAGCAACTCCCACTGGTCGTCGGGCCAGTCGCGCAGCTTCACGTCGGGGTCGAAGAAGCCCGACTCGGCGAAGATCTGCCACATCCACCCGCCGACGTTGTGGTTGGGCAGCAGGATCGCGCCGTCGTTCAGCGAGAGGTCCCGGTCGACCATGCCGTCCGGGTCCAGCGTCGAGACCCGCCCGGCACCCTCGCACTCGGCGCACATGCCGTTCGGGTCGTTGAACGAGAACGCCCCCGACGGTCCGGCGTGGGGCACACCGGCGCGGCTGAAGATGGTCCGCAGCATCGTGTAGGTATCGGTCGCGGTGCCGAGCGTCGATCGTGAGTTGGCGCCCATCCGCTCTTGGTCGATGACGATCGCGGCGCTGAGATTGCGCAGTTCCTCGACGTCGGGACGGGCCTGCGTGGGCATGAACGACTGCAGGAACGTCGAGTACGTCTCGTTGATCAGTCGCTGCGACTCGGCAGCCACCGTCCCGAAGACCAGGGACGACTTGCCTGACCCGGAGACACCGGTGAAGACGGTCAGGGCCCGCTTGGGGATGTCCACGGCAACGCCTCGCAGGTTGTTCTCGCGTGCCCCCCGGACCTCGATGTATTCCACAGCCGGCACGCTATCGGCCACCTCTGACACCGGCCCCGGTCCAGCGGCGCAGCACACCCTCCAGTGGACCGTGGCGGTGACGGGACATCCACAGGTGGGCGACCACGTCGAGGATCAACCAGGCCGCAATCCCCACACCGAGGGCAGCAGCGGCACCCAGGTCTGCGAACAGTCCGAACCCCCAGCCACAGAACACTGCCGCGAGCAGCGCGGATTCGCCGATGTACAGCGTGAGTGACATTCGGCCTGCAGGGCGGAAGACCGCGCAGGCATCGGCGTACCGTCGGCGAAGCGACACGAAGGCGCCCACATATCCCGCGGTCAGCATCGGGGCGGTGGCAAATCCCAGTGCGATGCCGAGCAGATACGACGCGGACGCCTGGTGCTCGGCGGCTGAGCTGCTGTCGGGCCTGATGGTGAGGACGGCGCCGGCGATCCCGCCTGGTAGGCCGATCAGCAGACCCACCCCCCTGCAGCGGCTCCACAGCCGGGCGCCGGCATCCGGGTCCGCCAGTACGTTCCGCCGGCCGGCGACGAGGCCGAGACAGAACATGGACAGGACGAAGCCGCTGTTGAGCACCGACAGTAGGACCAGCGCCCCGCCGTACACCGCCCACCGCGCCCGTACCGTGTCGAGGAAACTGCCCGACGTCATCGCCGCGTCGTAGGCGGTGACCTGCACCACCTCGGCACCGGAGGTGTCCGGATAGACGGCGCCGAGCGTCACCACGACCGCCAACACCGTGACGGCGGTCCCCGCTGCGACGACGGCCGTGCCGATCACCCACCGGTCCGGGCGCGAGCGCAGTACGAGAAGTGCGACGCCGACGACCGCGTATGTCAACAGGATGTCGCCCACGAAGAACAGCAGGGCATGGGCCACCCCCAGAACGCCCAACCCGATGAGGCGCCGCCCGAAACGACGTGAGGATTCGGGCCCTGGCCGCCGCATCATGATGGCTGCGCTGTATCCGAAGAGAAAGGCGAACAACAGGTAGAACTTCCCCTGGGCGAATGCGGTGACGGCGAACTCGGCAGCGCGATCCACCAGGCCCACGCCGCCGACCGCACCGAACCCACCGAGCGAGAGCCCCAGGAAGGGAACATTCACCGTGACGATTCCGAGTAGTGCGAGCCCCCGCAGCTCGTCGGGGAGGTGCTGTCGGGCGGGCGACGTGTCCGTGGTGAGACTCGACGCGCTCACGACCGGTCCCCCGGACCCGTCAGCCCGCGAACGACGTGCAGCACCAGGTCGACGTGCCCCTCGTCCAGGCGGCCCATGACGGCCGAGCGGGTCGCCACGCCGTCCACCAGGACCCCGATGAGTTCGACGACCGCAGAGGGATCCCGCTCGGCCGCGCTGCCGGGGCGTGCGGCGGCCCGCACCACGGTAGTCGCGAGGCTCGAGAACGCGTCGTCATGGGCGGTGGCGGCCGCGGCGACGTCTGCCGAGCGGGTGGACTCGGCCACGATCTCGATCCGGAGGTTGCGCGCGACGTCATCGGCGAGGTCTGTCAGCTGCAGCCGCACGAACACCTCCAGGGCGGCGTCGGGGTCCGCCGTGGCAGCCACCGCAGCCCCCAACCGAGCCGTGAATGCGTCCGCGTCAGCCGCCACGATGGCGATCGCCAGGTCGTGTTTGGTCGGGAACAGCCGGAACAGGCCGCCGGGGCTGAGGCCGGTCGCCCGACACAGGTCCGCCGTGGAGGTGGCGTGGAAGCCCCGGGCCGCGAACGCGACGGCCGCCTGTTCAAGCACCTGGATACGACGCATCTCTGCGGCGAGGTAGTGACGGGACACGACTGCCTCCAATGCGAGTGATCACTCGCATTGTAGCTCGGCTCGGGTCGCCCATCCAGCAACGCCGAACGGCCCCCCAGACCGGAGTCTGAAGAGCCGTTCCTCGTGCGTTGCGACGCGTATTGCGGTGGTGCGAGGTGCGGTGGTGCGAGGTGCGGTGGAGCTGTACTCAGAAGTCCATGCCGCCCATACCGCCGTCGCCGCCACCAGCAGGCGCAGCGGCCTTCTCGGGACGGTCGGCCACGACGGCCTCGGTGGTGAGGAACAGCGCCGCGATCGAAGCCGCGTTCTGCAACGCCGAACGGGTCACCTTGGCGGGCTCGACGATGCCGGCCGCCATCATGTCCACGTACTCACCGGTCGCGGCGTTGAGGCCGTGACCCTCGGGCAGACCCTTGACCTTCTCGGCCACGACGCCACCTTCGAGGCCGGCGTTGATCGCGATCTGCTTGAGCGGGGCTTCGAGCGCGACCCGGACGATGTTGGCGCCCGTTGCCTCGTCGCCGGTCAGCGACAGGGTCTCGAACGCCTTGGCGCCGGCGGCGAGCAGAGCGACACCACCACCGGGCACGAGGCCCTCTTCGACGGCAGCCTTCGCGTTGCGGACCGCGTCTTCGATGCGGTGCTTGCGCTCCTTGAGCTCGACCTCGGTCGCCGCTCCGGCCTTGATGACCGCAACGCCGCCGGCCAGCTTGGCCAGACGCTCCTGCAGCTTCTCTCGGTCGTAGTCGGAGTCCGAGTTCTCGATCTCGGTGCGGATCTGGTTGACCCGGCCCTGGATCTGGTCGGGGTCTCCGGCACCTTCGACGATCGTGGTCTCGTCCTTGGTGATGACGACCTTGCGGGCGCGACCCAGCAGGTCCAGGCCGGCACTGTCCAGCTTGAGGCCGACCTCTTCGCTGATGACCTGACCACCGGTGAGGATGGCGATGTCCTGCAGCATGGCCTTGCGACGGTCACCGAAGCCCGGCGCCTTGACGGCGGCGGACTTGAAGGTGCCGCGGATCTTGTTGACGACGAGCGTGGCAAGCGCTTCGCCCTCGACGTCCTCGGCGACGATGAACAGCGGCTTGGCCGACTGCATGACCTTCTCCAGCAGGGGCAGGAGGTCCTTGACGGAGGAGATCTTCGAGTTGACGACAAGGATGTAGGCGTCTTCGAGGACACCCTCCATCCGCTCGGAGTCGGTGACAAAGTACGGCGAGATGTAGCCCTTGTCGAAACGCATGCCCTCGGTCAGCTCGAGTTCGAGACGACCGAAGCGGTCCGCGCGAACGGCAGGGCTTTCGCTGGGATCTGCCCCCGCACCACCACGCGCAGGGATCCGGGACGCCGCTCCAGCGTCAGCGCCCCTTCTCCGCTCTCCGCAACCGTGACGAGCCTGTTCTCAACGACAAGCCCGCTGCCGGCGGGCCGGACCTGAATCGCCACCGGGTCGCCGGCCGTGGCGCCGGCGCGAATCACC
>JANNOG010000122.1:0-13590 GCA_031398915.1 Micrococcales bacterium
CCTTGGCCTGGGTCAGCTCGACCCTCACGCAACCGGGCGATCTCCTCCGGCAGTGTCTGCTGGGCGATCGCCATGGCGTCCGCGCGCAGTACCCGCAGCGGCCGGAGCACGGATCGGACGGCCAGCAGGGTGATGCCGAAGCCCAGGAGCAGGAGCACGACCACGATGACGGACTGGCGCAACGCCTGCGCCCGGGTGTCGTCACGCAGTTGGGCGGCGTTGGCGACCTGCTCGGTACTGATGGATCGCTGCACGTCGTCGATCGCGGTCGATGTGGCGGTCGCCGCCGTGATCCAGTCCTGCGGCGTCACATTGGGTGTGCCACCGCTCGTTATCGTTCGCAACACCTCACTGAGCAGTGCCGAACGTTGGCGACCGGTGTCCGTGTTGAAGGCGGCCCCGTACGAGGCCTGCTCGGCGGGGGACCCGTTGGCCTGGAAGTCCCCGAACGCAACCGCCCGGTCCGTGATGGCCGCACGCAGCTCGGCCGGGTCGACCGCGTCGGCACCGGTCGCAGTGACCGCCAGTACCAGGGCGTCCTCGCGATACGCCACTCCGAAGGTGGCCACCAGCGACCCGCTGCTGAGGGCGAGGGATTGCAGGTTGTCATCGCGCACGCTGTCGGTGAGGGCCTGGCCCAACCGCAGGGCGGTCGCCGAGACGTCGTCGTATGCGCGCACGGTCTGGGCGGGTGTCAGACCCGCCTCGCCGGAAACCGACGTCGCGTTGGCCCGGATGTCGACCAGTCGCCCGAGAGCGCTCTCGAGTGCCAGCGAACTGCGCAGCACCTCGGCGCTCGGTTCGTCGAGGCCCTCGACCAGCGCCTGCGCGGTCGCGGCGGCCGCGTCGGTGTCGCTCTGCTGGGACGCAGCGGAGGCGAGTTCTGGAAGTTCTGCGCTGACACCGGCGACGTCTGCGACGGACACGACCTGCTCCCGGCCCAACTGGCGGACCAATTCGCCGGTGGCCTGCTGGGCAGCCGAGACCTCGGCGTCAGCGGCATAGTCGGCCGCGGTCGCCAACAGGTCACGGACCTGAAAGGCGCCGATAAAGCAGGCCGCGACAACCGGCAGGACGAGAATGGACAGCAGTTTGGTCCGCACCGACCAGTTCGCGAAGTCGAACACCCGGGTGAACCCGCCGCGCGACGACGGGGGCGTCCGTCGTGACGGCACGGCGGATTGGTCACCGGCCGATGCTTCAGTCGCGCCCGCGGCGGACCGTCTTCCTGTTGTCGACATGCGTCACCGAACCCGCTTTCGGTCGATACAGCTCTGAACGGCCAAAGTACCCCGTGTGTAGCCGATGCGACACCGTGTGCGGGGGTGGAGATCGATTTCGGGGCGTGTGGGCGCTATCGACAACCACGCTCGGCTGCAGTTGACCTCAGAGAGTGACGAGCGAATGGACGAAGGCGAGCTTGCCGACGACCGTCCCGCTGAGCACGAATGGATAGAGGTCGTCCTTGCCCATACTCCGATTCACGGCGTTCAGGGCGAACGTCAGAGCCAACCACGTCGAGACCAATGTCGCCGCGTCGCTGTCGTGACCGTCCAGCATTGGGATAGCTGAAAGTTCCACCTTCTGCGCGACTAATGGTCCGGAGACGGTCACCCCGTACGCGGCCGCCGACTGCAGGGCGTCGCGGATATGGAGATAGTGGGCGAACGTCTCCGCGAAGTCCTCCCAGGGATGAGCGGCGGCATAGGTACTGACATGGGTGTCATTCCAGCCGGGCCTGGCCGGCTGCGAGTAGTGAGTCTGTAGCGCGAGCGCATAGTCGGCGCGTTCGTCGCCGAAGAGCCGGCGAAATTCTCCCAGGACCTCGCCGGACGCCGCCTCCACGAGGACCTGCCAGTAGTAATGGCCCACCTCGTGTCGCAGATGACCCAGCATCGTTCGATAGGGCTCGCCCATACTGCGTCGAACCTCCTCGCGGTGGGCGTCGTCGCCCTCGGCCAGGTCGATGGTGACGACACCGTCGGCATGTCCGATCGTGACCTGCTGCTCAGCGCTGGACAACAGGTCGAAGGCGAGGTGT
The DNA here is from genome assembly GCA_031398915.1 of Micrococcales bacterium. Taxonomy (GTDB): domain Bacteria; phylum Actinomycetota; class Actinomycetes; order Actinomycetales; family JBBAYJ01; genus JANNOG01. The sequence continues at coordinate 2,042 of JANNOG010000122.1, forward strand.
CCGGGCTCTACCGGCAAGCCGAGGTCGACGAGTTGGAAGACCAGGCGCCGCTTGTCCGACTCGGTCCGGGCGAAGGCCTGTTGGGCTTCGACATCGGTCTCGGGTGGTCGGGTGCGGGTGATCCGGCACGACGCGCACAACCCGCCGTACGCGTCGACCTCGTCGTTCGGCACCTGCCAGTTGCAGCCGATGCGAGCCGCCGCTGCGCACGCCGTCGAATAGTCGGTGGGCAGCCCCACCACTGCCACGGACCGGGGGTCGTACCCCTGAGGGGTGCCGCATGACAGGCACAAGGAGCTTTCGAAGGTCAACAGATGGCCGCAGATCTGACACGAGAATGCCAACACGGGCAGACGGTAGGGCGCTGCGGTCGTCAGCGCGCGCCGATGGCCTGCGTCGGGCTGATGCCGTGCACCCGCTTGTACGCCGCACTGAGCGCGAACGGGCTGCCGTAGCCGACCTGCCGGGCCACGGCTGACAGGCTGGCACCGGGTTCTCGGAGCAGATCCAGTGCCCGGTCGAGGCGCCACCTCGTCAGGTAGGTCATCGGCGACTCGCCCACCAGTTCGCCGAAGCGGCGGGCCAGCGTCGCCCTGGACACCCCTACGGCCGCGCCGAGCGAGGCGACCGTCCAGGGGTGTGCCGGGCTGTGATGAAGCATCCGTAACGCACGCCCGACAACGGGGTCGGCGTCTGCGGCCAACCACGGTGGAGCGGTCGCCGGACCGTCCAGCCACGTTCGCACAGCTGCGATGAGGACGAGATCGAGCAGGCGATCCAGGACGGCCTCTTGGCCTGGACGGTCCTTGGACGCTTCGTCGGCCAACAGGGCGAGAAGTGGGTGGTCCCACGCGGCGGCCTCGAGGACCACCAGCGCGGGGAGGGCGTCGACCAGTCGGCGGCTGACCTCGGTAGGTGATTGATACGTGCCGGTCAGCATCATGGTGGCCCCGTGCGGATCATTGCCCCAGGTCCGTACCCCGAGGTCGAAGGCTTGCGGGATGGCCTGCCCGGTGGTGGTGGTGCATTGCTGGCCGGGGTGGATGACGATGTCCGGCGCTGCGGTCGGGTCGGCGGCGACGGTGTAAGGGTCGGGGCCACGAACGATCGCCACATCGCCCGGCGCCAGCCGGACGGGCTCACCCCTGTGCGGCACCACCCATGCCTCGCCACGGACCAGAGCGATCAGCGTGAGAGGCGCCCGGTCGTCGATGCGCAGCCCCCACGGCGGACTCATGATCGAGCGGAGCACGAAAGCGCCTCGTGCTCGGGAACCGTCCAACAGCCCAGTCAACGCATCCACGCCCCGACGCTAGACGTTCACGTATGCAGACGCGAGTTTCAGCTATGGAGCGTCTCGACGGGTTGGGATTCCATGGAAGACATGACAGCTGACGCACTCACCCTCGTCCTCGGCGGCACCGGCAAGACCGGTCGTCGTGTCTCAGCCCGCCTGACATCGCAGGGGCGCCCCGTCCGTATCGCCTCCCGTTCGACCACCGGTTCCGGACAGCTCCGATTCGATTGGGAGGACCCCACGACCTGGCGCCCGGTCGTCACCGGGGCGGCCATTGCCTACATCGTCTATTCACCCGATCTGGCCTTTCCATCGGGCGCCGAGCGAGTCGGGGAGTTCGTCGACGTGGCTGTCGGCGCAGGTGTGCGGCGCCTGGTGCTCCTGTCCGGACGGGGCGAGCCCGGGGCGCAGGCGGCCGAGCTGAGGGTGGTGAACAGCGGCGTCGAGTGGTGCGTCGTCCGGTGTAGCTGGTTCGCGCAGAACTTCAGTGAGGGCTACCTGTTGGATCCGGTGCTGGCTGGCGAGATAGCGCTGCCGGCCGGCGATATCGCCGAACCCTTCGTCGATCTGGTGGATGTCGCCGACGTGATCACAGCCGCCCTGGTGTCGGCGGACCACGCCGGTCACAGCTACGAAGTGACCGGCCCCCGGTGCCTCACGTTCAGCGAGGTGGCCGCTGAGCTCTCCACCGTCTTGGAGCACGAGGTCCGCTACATCTCGGTCAGCGCGGCGCACTATCTGGCCGCCATGATCGACCAGGGCGTGCCGCAGGATCTCGCCCACGGGTTGACCGAGCTTTTCGTGACCGTCCTCGACGGGCGCAACGCGACCGTCGGCGACGGAGTCGAGCGGGCTCTCGGGCGAGAGCCCCGGGATTTCGCCGCGTTCGTGCAAGGCACTGCGGCCTCAGGTGTATGGCGGAGATGAGGGCTGTGCCGATCGGACTGCTGGTCGCCGCGACCGTCTTGACGGGCCTGATCGCCGGCTTGTTCTTCGCTTACGCCGTCTCGGTCATGCCGGCACTCGCGGGAAGCGACGACGAGACGTTCGTCGACACGATGCAGCGGATCAACGTCGCGATCCAGAATGTCTGGTTCGGGACGGTCTTCGGGGGTGCTCTGGTAGCTGCGGTGGCGGTCACGGTGGTGAACGTCTCGGCGGGCCCCACGCACGTCACCGGTTGGGTGGTGGCAGGCCTGGTCCTCTACGTCGTGGTCGTGGTCGTGACCTCCGTCGTGAACGTCCCACTCAACACCGCCCTCGCGAGTGCCGGGGCGGGCGACGCCGACAGTCTCAGTACCGCCAGGACAGCCTTCGAATCCCGCTGGGTTACCTACAACCTGGTCCGTTGTGTCGGGTCAGTCGCGTCCTTCGGGTGCTTCGTCGGCGCCCTGGCGCGCCGGTGACCCCCTGACCGGCCACGCTCAAGCCGGTTCGGAGGGATCGGGCGGAATCCGGCACCACCTCTCCGCCACGACGCCGGCGATCACCAGTGCTACCGAGACCGCGATCGCCGCGATCGCGCCGACGAACCGTTCGGATTGCTCGTCGAACCCCAGCCTGGGCAGGACAAAAGCCGCCGATGCGACCCAGAGGCCGGTCGTCGCTGCTCCGGTGAGCCCGGCGGCCTTGGCCAGGGCGACCGTACGAGCCGCCCGAAGTGGGTTGATCGGATTGACCCGGTTACCCAGGTTCCACTGCCGCAGTGGCCACGCGGCGGCCAGCGTGCCTACTGCCAGCAGCGCGGTGACACCGATGAGGGTGATCGGAGGTGAGAGCAATGCCCAATCGACGGCTGCCCCGGCGGTCAGCAGCAACCACCCGATGGCGAAGCCGACGGTGGCGACGGCCAGCAGCGTGGTGGGCCGCATGGTCGTCACGACGCCTCCACCGACATCGCGCCTGCGGGGTCGGTCACATCCCCAGCCGAAGGTCGAGACGCTCGTGGATGCCGACCAACGACCCGTCGGCGCTACGTAGCCCGTCCACGATGTCGCGAACACGGCGGGGTCCGACGGCGTCGACCAGCGTCGCCTCGGGGTCCGCTGCGAGCCACGGGACCAGTACGAATGCCCGGTCGGCCACTCGCGGGTGGGGCAGGGTGAGGACGGCGTTGTCCACGATCAGCTCTCCGTATGTGATGAGGTCGACATCGAGGGTCCGAGGTCCCCAGCGCACCAACCGTCGACGCAGGTGCTGGGCCTCGACGGTTTGGCAACCATGCAGGAGGTCGAGGGGAGACAGCGTGGTCCGCCCGATGACGACGGCGTTGTAGTACGACGGTTGGTCCGGGCCGCCCACCGGATCGGTCTCGACGATTCGCGACACTGCGGTGAGGGCCAATCCCGGGATGCGGCCCAGGGCGTCCACTGCCCCCGCCAACATGCCGGCTCGATCGCCCAGATTCGAGCCGAGCGCGATGACCACGGGCTCAGCTCGGTCCGGCACCGTCGCAACGACGACGTCCGAGCGGGTACGGCGGATGGTGACGGTCACGTCGGTGAAGGGGACCGTGACCGGGGCCTGTGGCTTGTGCAGCGTGACGTCCACTGCAGCCACTCGTTCGTCCTGCAGCACCACGCGGGCGATGTCGGCGGCGACCGTCTCGACCAGGTCACGGCTGGCTCCGGTCAGGACATCGTGGACGGCGAGGGCTATCTGTCCGTAGTCGACGGTGTCGGCGAGGCCGTCCGTGGCGGCGGCTCGCCGGGTGTCGACGTGCATGACCACGTCGGCGGTGAAGTGTTGACCGTCGTGCTTCTCGTTGGCGAACACCCCGTGATAACCGATCCCGGAGATGCCTGTGACCGCCACTCGGTCGAGGGTGTCGACGGCCGGCGTCACGCGACCACCGCACGTCGCCAGGCGCAACCGACAGTCACGGCGTCGCGGGTCATGGCTGCGTCGTGGGCACGTACCGCCCACACCCCGGCGACCGAGAGCAGTGCGGCGAGTGCCGCCGAGCCCACGTCGCGCTGGGACACCGGCCGTGGCTGGCCGTCGGGGTCGGCGAGCAGCGAGCCGACGAATCGCTTGCGGCTGACGCCGACCAGCACCGGGCGGCCGAGAGCCGAGATGGCGGCGATACCCGCCAGCACGGCCCAGTTCTGGTCGGCGTCCTTGTCGAACCCGATACCAGGGTCCACGACGGTCCGGGCGGGATCGACACCTGCGGCCGCCGCCGCGCTGATTCGCACCCGCAGATCCTCGACGACGTCGTGAACAACGTGCCGCCCGACCGTGCCCAGCGGTGACCCGACGACCCCTGTCGTCGGCGGCGATGCGGCGGACATCTGCCAGTGACCGATGGCGTACGAGCAGTCGAGGGCGGCGACGGTGGACAACATGGCCGGATCGCCCAGGCCACCCGTCACGTCGTTGACCAACACCGCACCTGCCCCGACAGCAGCGCGAGCGACGGCGGCGTGCATCGTGTCGATGCTGACCGGTACACCGCGTTCGACGAGGGCGGCGATCACGGGCAGGACTCGTCGCGCCTCTTCCTGGGGCTGGACCGGTTGGGCCCCTGGTCGAGTCGACTCTCCCCCGACGTCGACCAGGTCGGCCCCGTCGGCCAGGAGTTGGATCCCCCGCTCGATGGCTGACGTCGTGTCGAACCACCGGCCACCGTCGCTGAACGAGTCCGGGGTCACATTGAGGACGGCCATGACCAACGGGCGCCCACCCTCTACCGGCAGCGCAGGGAACCCGACGAGAGGAGGACTCACCCGCCGAGGCGGTGCAGCGTGGTCCCCGACCGACCCCGGATCACCGGTCGTCGCTGGGGAACTCGGGACCGATCTCTATTCCCGGGCCCTCGGGAACGTTGCTCGACCCGTGACCGGCCGCGTGATTCGAGCCGTTGTTGGTGCCATTGCTCGCGCCATTGTGAGAGCCGTTGTGGGAATTGGGCCCGGCATGAAGCTCGGCCGTCTCGCCGGGCGTCAGCACCGGCGGCTTGTCCGACACGGCGCGCCGTTCCGAGCTGAGCCACACCGCGCGCTCCGGGCGCTTGACCACGTCGGCGAAGATCTCGTCCAGTTCGGGGCGGCCCAGTGTCTCCTTCTCGAACAGGGCGAGGACCAGGGCGTCCAGGACACCCCGATGCTCGATGAGGATCTCCCATGCCTCGTCGTGGGCCGCTTCGATGAGCGTCCGAACCTCGGCATCGACGATGGCGGCCAGCGACTCGGAGTAATCCCTCTCGTGCCCCATGTCGCGACCCAGGAAGACCTCTCCGGAGCCTTGGCCGAGCTTGATCGCGCCGACCTTCTCGCTCATCCCGAACTGGGTGACCATTCGGCGGGCCAACGAGGTGGCCTTCTCGATATCGCTGGCGGCGCCCGAGGTCGGGTCGTGAAAGACGAGTTCTTCGGCCACCCGGCCGCCCAGGGCGTACGCGAGTTGATCGAGCATCTCGTTGCGGCTGGTGGAGTACTTGTCCTCCAGCGGCATGACCATCGTGTACCCCAGCGCGCGGCCGCGGGGCAGGATCGTGATCTTGGTAACGGGATCGGTGTTGCGCAGGGCGGCCGCGACCAGGGCGTGTCCGCCCTCGTGATAGGCGGTGATCTTCTTTTCCTTGTCGTTCATCAACCGGCTGCGGCGCTGCGGGCCGGCGATGACCCGGTCGATGGCCTCGTCCAGTGCGTTGTCGTCGAGGCGGTCCTTGCCCAGGCGAGCAGTGAGCAGCGCTGCCTCGTTCAGGACGTTGGCCAGGTCGGCGCCGGTGAAGCCGGGAGTGCGTCGCGCCACGGCCGCCAGGTCGACGTCGTCCGCCATCGGCTTGCCCTTACCGTGAACTTCGAGGATGGCGCGGCGGCCCTCCATGTCCGGTGGATCGACGGCGATCTGGCGGTCGAAGCGACCCGGCCGGAGCAACGCGGGGTCGAGGATGTCCGGGCGGTTGGTGGCCGCGATCAGGATGACGTTCGTCTTGACGTCGAAGCCGTCCATCTCGACCAGGAGTTGGTTCAGGGTCTGCTCGCGTTCGTCGTGCCCGCCGCCCAGACCGGCGCCTCGGTGACGACCGACCGCGTCGATCTCGTCCACGAAGATGATCGCCGGAGCGTTGTTCTTGGCCTGCTCGAACAGGTCGCGGACGCGCGAGGCACCGACCCCGACGAACATCTCGACGAAGTCCGAACCCGAGATCGAGTAGAACGGCACCCCCGCCTCACCGGCGGTCGCGCGTGCCAGCAGCGTCTTGCCGGTTCCGGGCGGTCCGTACAGCAGCACACCCTTGGGGATCTTGGCACCGACAGCCTGGAACTTGGCGGGTTCGGCCAGAAACTCCTTGATCTCGCGGAGTTCTTCGATCGCCTCGTTGGTACCCGCCACGTCGGCGAACGTCACCTGGGGGGTGTCCTTGTTGACCAGTTTGGCGCGCGAGCGTCCGAACTGGATGACGCGGTTGCCACCGCCGTTGACCTGGCTGATGAGGAACCAGAACACCGCGACCAGGAGCAGGATCGGGATGAAGGTGATCAGCAGACTGGTCAGCGGGGACGACCGGGGGTTCAGCTCCTCGACGCCGCCGGGTGGCGGGTTGTCGTCCAGGAGCTGCAGGATGTCCACACCCCGTTGATAGATGTAATACGTCCGCACCTCGGACGAGCCGTCGATCGTTTCGCCCTCGCGCAGCGTCAGGTCCAGCCGTTGCACCTGGTCGCGCACTGATGCGGACTGCACCTTGTCGTCGCGGATAAGCTGCAGCGCCTCACTGGTGTCGACCTCGGCGACACGGTCACCGGTCAAGAGCCGGGCGCCGAAGATGACGGCGATGATCGCAACAACGATCCAGATAGCCGGACCGCGAAGGAACCGGCGGAAATCGAAACGGGACATCGTCTGAGGCACCCTGGGGACCTTGGGGGTCCCGCCCTTCCTGGTGTGAGCACTCCGGTGGTGGTGATGAAGCAGTGGTCAACGGTACCGCCGACGTCGGACACGAGTCGGTGGCCAGCCACTGGTCGTTCAGCGGGACAACGCCCACCCCGGGCTGAGCGTTCCCTGCAGGCGCCGCTCAGCGATAGACGTCGGGCGCCAGGGTGGCGATATCGCGGAGGTTGCGGTAACGCTCGGCGTAGTCCAGGCCGTAGCCGACGACGAACTCGTCCGGGATGTCGAAACCGACGTAGTCCACCTGCACCTCGACCTTCGCTGCGGTCGGCTTGCGCAGCAGTGCCAGGACCTCGAGCGAATCCGGGCCACGCGACCTGAGGTTGCTGATCAGCCAGGACAGCGTGATCCCCGAGTCGACGATGTCCTCGACGATCAGCACTCGACGACCGGTGAGGTCGATCTCCAAGTCCTTGATGATGCGCACCACGCCACTCGACCGGGTCCCGGAGCCGTAGCTGGACACCGCCATCCAGTCCATGGTGACCGGGGTCGCCAGCGCACGGGCCAGGTCCGCCATGACCATGACGGCGCCCTTGAGGACACCGACCAGCAGCAGGTCACCGCCGTCGTATCGGGCATCGACCTCTTTGGCCAGTTGCTCGATCCGGTCGTGGATCTGCGACTGGGTGAACAGCACCCGTTCCAGGTCCGTCCCCAAGTGTCGGGCGTCCATCACAGCTCCTCGTCGTCCCCCGGCGCGCTGGTGGCCGGACCCAGGGTCAGCCTGCCACGGTGACGTCTGGCCGCAACGCCACCGGGCAGGGCCAACGGACCGGCGCCCGACCCCGGCTCACCGCCGGCCAGCGCGAGTAGCGCCGTGGTGTGGGCTGCCGTCAACGCCGTACCGCCGGCCCGTGCCACTGCCTGGCGCAGCACCCGTGACCGAACGGCCTCCGGCAGGCCGGTGAGGGCGGTCACACCCAGCGGCTCGGGCGCCGTGTCGAGGTGCGACCGAGCCCATCCGTCGAGCGCATCGGCGTCGGCACGGGCCAGTTCGGCGGTGCGCGCCAGGGCCTCGACCGCGCCGGGGCCCAGCGTTCGCTCCAGCACCGGGACGAGGTCGTGGCGAATCCGTGGCCGCAGCAGTGCCCGGTCGGCGTTGCTCGGGTCCTCCCATGGCAGTCCCGCAGGCCATCCCATGGGGAGCCCGGCCGCGGCCAACTCGTCGAGAGCCTGGCGGACGACCTGGCGGCGCACACCGAGCAGTGGTCGCCGGTAGTGGTCCCGGTGATCGGCCATGCCCGCCAACGACCGAGGGCCCGAGCCTCTGGCGAGTCCGATCAGCACGGTTTCGGCCTGGTCGTCCAGGGTGTGACCGATCAGGACGGTCTGGACGGACGAGGCGAGGACGGCCCGGTCGAATGCGGCATACCGCCGAGTGCGCGCCTGCCCCTCAGGACCCGCCCCGGCACCCGCTTCGGTCGATGTCGCGACGTCCGGAGGACTGTCCGGCGCCGCAGGAACCTGCAGCACCTCCGCGCAGGTCGCCCCCGCTGACCGGGCAGCTGTGACCACGCTCTCACTGACCGAGCGCGACCCTTCGGACCAGCCGTGGTCGACGGACCAGACGCTCACCCGCAACCGCAGGGCTGGTGCCACGGCCAGGGTGGCCAGCATCAGGGCCAGCGAGTCGCGCCCACCCGACACGCCGACGGCCACCGCGGCGTCGGCCGGCAGGTCTCGCAGCCCGGCTCTGACGGCCAGGCGGACCTGCGTGGCGGCTGTCAGCTGTGAACCCGACGCACCCACGCCAACGGCTCAGCAATCTCGGCGGGCGACGGCAGCGCGTCGGGGCTGCGCCACACCTCGTTGAAGCCGTCGACTCCGACGACGTCCGTGACGGCGCGGACGAATCGGGCACCAGCGCTGTACTGCCCGGCCTTGGCGTCGAGCCCCAGGGCGCGCCGGGCACCCCGGTCCAGCGGTCCGGACCCGTTACGGCGACGCGCGTTGAACCTGGCCCGGATGTCGGCGACGGTCGGTACGACGGCGGGACCCACCTCGTCCATGACGACGTCGGCATGGCCTTCGAGCAGTGACATGACCGCTGTGATCGACTCGATCTTCACCCGCTGCTCGGGCGTCTGGACCAGTTCGAGCAGTCCGAACCGGCGGTCGGCCTCGGCCGTGGACCCGGCCAGGGTCCGGACCAGTCGCGGCAGATCGCCCACCGACTCGGCGAACCGCTGGAAGGTCGACCCGGGATCGCCCACCAGTTCGTCGACGAGGTCGGTGACCGATCCGGTGAACCAGTCCGCCAACCAGCCGGTGCTGGAGAACTGTGCCCGATGGGTCTCTTCGTGCAGGCACACCCACAGCCGGAAGTCGGTCGGGTCGACGCCCAGCACCCGCTCGATGTGCGCGATGTTGGGCGCGACGAGCAGCAGGCGGTGGCCGGCGGGATCGACCACGTCGTACTGACCGAGGATCTTGGTCGACACGAAGGCGAGCACGGCGCCCATCTCGACGGCGGTGACGGCACGACCGGCCGCCCCCAGCACCGAGGGACCCTGGGGGCGTGCGGCCATCGCCTTCTCCAGTACCGGGTCCACCAGGAGGCCGAAGGATCGGGCGTTCGAGGCGGCCCAGCCCGCCCGGTCGACGACGAGTGTCTGGCCGGTCGCCGGTCCGGACAGTCGAGCCGTGGTCGCCACCGGGTCACGGGCTGCCTCGGCGCTGAACCTGAGGTCGGCGACTAGGTCCTCGACCTCCGAGCGGGTCATCGCCGGGCCGGGCGGGGCCAGGGCGGCTGCCACCGACGCGACGGCACCCCAGTCGACGACTCGTTGACTCACCCGGCGAGGCTATGTCATGAGTTCGAGGTCGGCGAGGCTGCGCGACGCCCGGGAGCCCTACACGATCGGATCGAAGATCGAGCCCATCGTGTGGCCGGACAACCGGGCATGCATTCGCATGGCCTCGTCGTCGGACATCGAGCAGATCGCGTCGCAGACGATTCTGGCCCGTGCCGCGTCGGCGTCGGCGGAGGACTCGATGAGTGCCACCTCCTCGCGAACCCGAGCAGGCAACAGCGTGATGGCCGCGTGGCTTCGGTTCGAGTCGGCGGCGTCCATGTACACCTCGAACAGTCCGCGAACCACGGCCTTGTGTCCGTGCCGCTGGGCGGCGAGCGACGGCTTCTCGATGACGTATCGCCAGGTCAGTTGCTTGAGGACCTCGACTTCGAGACGGTAGCTGGCGGGCACGTCGATGGACCAGACGCCTTGTCCGTCCGCCCCGACCTCGAGCAGGACGTAGGTCTGCTCGACGTAGCGGCGGGTGAGGAACGAGGCGAACATGCGCAGTCGCGCGCGCTGGTCGGCGGTGCCCTCGAAAGGTGCCCCGACGCCCAGGAAGGCGAGAATCTGGCTGAGGGCGAGGTCGATGTCGGCCGCCGGGACCTCTCGGTCTTCGCGCACCCAGCGGCTGGCCACCCACTGTGCGAATTCGCCTCGTGCGTCGGGCGAGCGGTACAGCTGGTCCAATGGAATGAGGCCGGCCCGGAACAGGTCCTCGACATCATGTACCGCATAGGCGATGTCGTCCGCCCAGTCCATGACCTGCGCCTCCAGGCTCTGTGGTTCGCCGGAAACCGGTAGCGCGTCGTCAGTGCCCAAACTCTTGGCAAAGCGGAAGTCGTCGATCTCGGTGGTGTACGCGCCCCATTTCACAGCGGCTTTGGCATCGTCGGCATCGTGCAGCCACGGATACTTCAAGATTGCGAGCAGCGTGGCGCGGGTCAGATTCAGCCCGGCGAAAGCCAGTTGATTTCGTGACACCCGGGTGACGATACGAAAACTCTGCGCGTTTCCCTCGAAGTCGTCGACCGGGTCGAGCGGCTGGATGAGGCGCTGCAATTCCATCTCTCCCACGTGCCCGAAAGGTGGGTGCCCGAGGTCGTGGGCCAACGCCGCGGTCTCGGTGACGTCGGCGTCGAGCGCCGGCGGGGCGAGGCCCTCGTCAGCTGCGAGCTCACCACCCTGGGTGATCAATCGTTCCGCCACCCGCCGGGCCACCTGGGCGACCTTGATGGTGTGGGTCAACCGGTTGTGATAAACGTGGCCCTCGATGGACGAGATGACCTGAGTCACGCCGCCGAGACGACGAAATGCCTCCGAGTAAATGATTCGATCTCGGTCACGCTGGAAACCGCTGCGCCACTCGTCGGGCTTGTCGGTATGGCGTCGGCGTAGTCGCTCGACCAGTGCCGTGTGGTCTGGATGGTTCACGACCCGGCGCGGCCCCAGCCGGACGATTGATCGGTGTGGGCTGCGGTCACCCGGAACATCGCATCGACGTCGTACTTGCGGTAGTTGACACCCTCTGTGAGCGCGGCCGCGACGTCGTC
>JANNOG010000131.1:0-2720 GCA_031398915.1 Micrococcales bacterium
GAGGTCGGTCCCGCCACAGCGGGCACCCCCGGACGAGCGCGTCGTACCCGGCACGACAAGACGGCGCGACACCGGAGGTATGTCATGGCGTGGATCGTGCTCGTGGTCTCGGGAGTGCTGGAGACGGTGTGGGCGTCGGCCCTGTCACGGTCGGCCGGCTTCACCCGACCGGTGCCGTCGGCGGTGTTCGGCGTCGCCCTCGTGCTGAGCATGGCCGGGCTGGCCTACGCATTGCGGACGATCCCGGTGGGCACCGGGTACGCGGTGTGGGTCGGGATCGGGGCCGTCGGCACGGCGGTCTAAGGGATGGCGGTGCTCGGCGAGGTGGTGACGACCGCCCGGATCCTCTGCCTCGTCCTCATCGTGGGCGGGGTGGTCGGGCTGAAGTTCCTCCATTAGGCCCAACGTTTTCATGATCAGGTCACGGTTCTTTCACGCCCGCATGATGCGTGGACTGATCGGGCATCCACCGGTAGCGGATCGCGGCGTGCGGTCCCCCGGGTACTACGGAGGAACCGTGACCATCACGGGCATCATCACGGCCATCGTCTTCGGTGCCATCATCGGCGCGCTGGCTCGCCTGGTCCTGCCGGGCAAGCAGAACATCCCGATCTGGCTGACGATCGTCATCGGTATCGTCGGTGCCTTCATCGGCACGTTCATCGCGCAGGCGTTCGGCGCGCCGACGGGTGGGATCAACTTCATCGAGATCATCCTGCAGATCGCGGTGGCCGCCCTCGGTGTGGCCATCGTCGCCGGCACCTACGGGCGTCGCGGCGTGCGTCGCTGACCTGAGCACGTCCGGCGGCCCCCGTCCCTCCTGGGACGGGGGCCGCTGCCGTTCGCAGGGATGATGGGTCCGTGCTCCGCATCGCCCTCGCCGTGGTCACGCTGGCGGTGCCAGCATGGGTCCTGGCGACACGCGGATCGACGGTGTGGGCCGCCCATCCCGCCTACCCGGTCCTGCTGCTCGTGCTGGTGGCGGTGGGCGCGCTGCTACTGGTCCTCCCTCCCCGTGGTCGGGCCGGCGGGTGGCGCCGGGCCGGGCGGGTCGCCGCCGCGGTGCTGCTCGTCGGGGTGCTCGGCGCGACGGCGTGGCTGCGCCCGTTCCCCGCCACCGCCCCGATCACGGCGTAGAACGACCGGGTGGAGGTGGTCGACACCGTGGGGGCCTGGGAACTGTGGCCGACCGGAAGCCAGCGCGACACCGGGCTGGTGTTCCTGCCCGGCGCACGCGTCGACCCCCGCGCCTACCTCGGTCTGCTGCGTCCGCTCGCCGAGGCCGGCACTCCGGTCGTGCTGGTGAAGCCGCCGCTGGACCTGGCCCTGCTCACCTCGCCGGCCGCCGTGCTGGACGACCACCCCGAGGTGACGCGCTGGGTCCTCGGCGGGCACTCGCTCGGCGGCGCCGCGGCCACCTTCGCCTCCGGCGACCCGCGCGTCGTCGGCCTGCTGCTGTGGGCCGCATACCCCGCCGACGACCTGTCCGCGTCCGACCTGGTCGTGCTGTCGGTGTCCGGCGACCGCGACGGGCTCGCGACACCGGCGGACATCGACGCGGCCCGTCCCCTGCTCCCCGCCGGGACGCGCTACGTCGTGGTGGCCGGCGGCACCCACGCCTTCTTCGGCGACTACGGCGAGCAACCCGGCGACGGCGAGCCGGGTGTGTCCCGAGGGGTGGCGCAGCGCCAGATCGTGGTGGCGTCGGCGGCGTTCCTGTTCGGTCTGTGATCGGGAGCGCACGCTCGTTGGCAGGCGCCGGCGCACGTCCACGTCGGCGATCGAGCACGACATCACGTCCCGGGCGGGCGGCAAGTGGCACCGGAAGCCAGGACGCCGGGTCTCCCTCATCGGGAAGCCCGGCGTTCTGCCTGGTCAGGCTGGCGGTGGCGGTGGGATTTGAACCCACGGAGGCTTGCACCTCACACGCTTTCGAGGTCTGCCGAGGCGGGTCCGGGCGGTGCTGCGGTGGTCCGCACATGCGACATCTTCCGCCGGTCCAGGTGGGTGAACCTAGCCGGACAGGGGCGAACGAGACTACGACTGAGACTAGCGAAGATCATCGGTCGCAATTCAAGATCCGGAGCCCGGGACCCCGTATCGCAGGTGTAGCACCCCGGCGCCCTCCACCGAGCGGATTAATCGCAGTCGCGACGTCTCGGTCGGCAGATCGTCGAACAGCCTCCGACCACGGCCCAGCAGGATCGGCACCAGGTGGATGACCAGCTCGTCCACTAGGCCGACTCTCAACAGGGCCTGAACGGACGACGCTCCGTGCATCATGACGTCACGGTCGCCGGCCGCTTGCTTGGCCTGCGCGACTGCCGATTCAAGATCGGTGACGTAGTGAGCGTGGCCCCGCACCGCGTGCTCAGGCTCACGGCGCGTGAGCACGAAGATTGGTACGCCGTCGTGATGATCACCACCCCATTCGCCAGCCCACTCGAACGTGTGTCGTCCGGCGATCACCGCGCCCGTTGCCGTCATCTCGTCGAAGATCTCAGCGTTCACGCCACCCTCGGGTCGGAACGACCCGGGGCTAACATTGCCGTCGGTGAGCCAGGCATGAAGCGGTTCGCCACCGACTCCAAGTCCGCGTCCCGGTCCGTCGCCCTCTGCGGCGATGAAGCCGTCGAGCGACATGGACATGTAGACAACAACCTTGCTCATGGCTACTCCCTGTTGGGGCGGTAGAACTGGTCATGGAGTAGGACGTCGAG
>JANNOG010000136.1:0-47161 GCA_031398915.1 Micrococcales bacterium
GAGGACGGTCGCCGGGCCAAGAACCACCTGCTGGAGGCCAACCTCCGGCTGGTCGTCTCCCTGGCCAAGCGCTACACCGGCCGCGGCATGCTCTTCCTCGACCTGATCCAGGAGGGCAACCTCGGTCTCATCCGTGCGGTCGAGAAGTTTGACTACACCAAGGGCTACAAGTTCTCGACGTACGCCACCTGGTGGATCCGGCAGGCGATCACCCGGGCGATGGCCGACCAGGCCCGCACCATCCGGATTCCGGTGCACATGGTCGAGGTGATCAACAAGCTGGCCCGGGTGCAGCGTCAGATGCTGCAGGACCTCGGGCGCGAGCCCACCCCGGAGGAGCTCGCCAAGGAGCTCGACATGACCCCGGAGAAGGTCGTCGAGGTCCAGAAGTACGGCCGCGAGCCGATCTCCCTGCACACGCCGCTCGGCGAGGACGGCGACAGCGAGTTCGGCGACCTGATCGAGGACTCCGAGGCCATCGTGCCCGCCGACGCGGTCAGCTTCACGCTGCTGCAGGAGCAGTTGCACTCGGTCCTTGACACGCTGTCCGAACGCGAGGCCGGCGTCGTCAGCATGCGGTTCGGGTTGACCGACGGGCAGCCCAAGACCCTGGACGAGATCGGCAAGGTCTACGGGGTGACGCGTGAGCGGATTCGACAGATAGAGAGCAAGACCATGTCGAAGTTGCGCCATCCCAGCCGGTCCCAGGTGCTGCGCGACTACCTCGACTGAGGACGGTTACGGCTTCGTCGGGCTGGACACCAGCACACCGAGTGGCGTTTGCGGGGTCGCCGGTGTCCGGTCGAAACCGCCGTACACGCCGATGACGTCCAACCCCGCCAGGCGATGCAACGCGACCATCTCGGTCAGCGTGAACACCCGCAGCGTGTGCTCGAGGTGGCGATCCGGCGCTCCGGGTGACTCCAGCAGGTAGGTCACCTGATGCCGGCCGGTGACGGTGTCCCAGACGCGTTCTTCGGTGACGACCAGGCCGTCGGGGTAGGTCGGGTGAGTGGTTCGAGGCTCCCAGTCGCGCACCAGGGCGTCACGGTGGTGCACCTCCTGCACGAAGACGCCCCCCGGGCGGAGCACCCGTGCCACCTCGCGCAGCACCTGGACGTCGTCGTCGGGGGACTCGAAGTAGCCGAAGGCGTTGAACAGGTTGACCACCCCGTCCATGGTGGCGTCAGCCAGCGGCAACGAGCGCATGTCCGCCCGGACGAGCGGTGCCTTCGCATCCCTGCTGGCGGCTGCGGCCAACAGCACGGGTGACAGATCGAGGCCGAGTACCTGCAGGCCGGCCCGCCGTAGCGGCGAGGTGTGGCGCCCCTGCCCACATGCCAGATCGAGCACGGTCGACCCCTCGGCCAAGCCGAGTAGCCGCACGACGTCTCGGGCCTCGGTGTCAGCCCGCTCACCCTCGACGAACGGGCCGAAGATCCGAAGGTAATCGCCGGCGAAGAACGACTCGTACCAGCGCATGCCACGATCCTCACATGGTTGTCCCCAGTCGGCCCCGCTGTCCCGACTGGCTGGACGTGGTGGTGCAGCCCATCGTGTGACCGGGTAAACCCTTCTCGCCTCTCGTGCGTACATCGGGTACGCGGGATCGGCCTGCGAGGCGGAGGTACTGGAGATGACCACCATGAGCATCGGCTATGCGACGGACACGTTCGAGGCGTTCGTCGAGCGCGCGCTGCCACGACTCGTTCGGTTCGCCACCTGGGTCGGTGGTCCGACTGGTGACCCCGAAGACCTGGTCCAGGACGCTCTCGAGCGGGTGGGGCTGAAATGGCGTTCGATCTCGGGTGGGCAGGACCAGGCAGAGGCCTACGTCCGGCGGGCGATCGTCAACGGCCACGTGAGCCGGTGGCGGGCGCGACGCCGGGAGCATCTGGTCGAAGCCGTACCCGACCGAGCAGTCGCGGGTACCGGCACCGGGGTGGGTGACCCACGCCAGAGCGAGGTGTGGCACGCAGTCATGGAATTGCCCCGGCGTCAGCGGGCCGTCATCGTCCTGCGGTTCTTCGAGGAGCTCAGTGTCGCCGAGACCGCTCAGGCGCTCGGGCTGGCTGAGGGAACGGTGAAGGCGCACACCCATCGCGCGCTCGAATCGTTGCGGACGTCGCTGCATCTGGCAGGACACGCCGATGCGGCGATATCGGTGGCGGCGTCTGCGGGGCCGCTGCTGGTGACCGCCCCCGGTGCCGGACGCGAGATGAGTGAGGCCGTCGCATCGCGGCGTCGTCGTCGCAATGTCGCCATCGTCGGTGGCGTCACGGCCGCAGTGGTCGCCGCAATTCTCGTGGTGTCGATCGGTTGGCCGCTGGGGCGCATCGATCGGGTCCAGCCGGTGATCCCGGCGCCCTCGGTCGAGGCCACTACCCCCACGGTGCAGACCGAGACCGGGCCGTCCTCGTCAGCCGCCATCCCGTTTCCGGCTTCTCCGACACCAGGAGGGGCCGGCGGCTCCAGCGCAAGCGCATCGGGTGGGGCGGCGACTGCGTCGGTCGATCTGACCACGTACCGGTTGTCGTTGGAGGACACCGGCCCCACCGATGCGGGCGGGGTGACCCGAGACGGTGCCACGGGTTGGCCCGTCGACCCCTGCCAGCCGACGACCTACCCGACAGATGCCCAACAGCTCGACTTCATCTCGGCCTCGTACTACCTGGGTGATGCGGGAGAGTCGTCGTACATCGCGCGATACCCCGACGAGGCCACGGCGAGCGACGTGCTGGCCGGCTTCGTCAGGGCGGCCGAGGCGTGCGGCCGAGTGGACGAACCACGCCCTGCCGAGGGCTCCGGAGTGACGCAGTGGTCGTTGCCGCAAGCGCCGGCAATCGGTGACGAGGCGGTCGCGTTGTCGACGACGGAGTACGTCAGCGACTTCGGTCTGCCCGGTTCGGACGTCGTGGCGGTCCGCGTCGACTCCTACGTCGTCCTGGCCTTGGGCGACAGCCTTTACGCCGGATCCCTGTCGGATGAGCAACGGCTCGCTGGGGTCGTCGAGTTGGCGGTTGCCGAGACGCAGCGACTGGAGGCCGCGATAGCTGCGGGGGCGTAGTCACGGCTCGCGGCCTGACCGAGGTGCGACGATGGTGAGGTGTCGGGCCGCAGCCTCACAGCACCAGTGATCGCCGGCGCGGTGGCCGTGGTTCTCGTCGGCGTGGGGGTGGTGGTGGTGCGCGACCGGCTACTGCCCCCGGAGCCGTCGAACCTCGGCATCACGGTCGCCGAGGCGGCGGCCACCATCGGCGGTGGCCAGCTCACCCTGGGAATGGCGGCAAGTGACTTCCAGGCGCTGCTCGATCGGGCAGGAGAGGAACGGCAACTCCTGGCATACGACGAGGTGAACGGGTGCGAGCGATATGCGAGTCCGTCGAACTCGCCGCCCTTCGACTCGTGGGTATGGGTCCGCGACGCCACCGTGGTGACCATCGGTGTCGAATTCTCCGATGTGGTGGACGTCGGCTTCGGACCCACGGTCAACGGGCTGCTGGACCGTGACGACCCGGATCTGCGGTCGTGGACCTGGGACGACGCTGCCCCGGTTCCGGTCGCGCGCCTGGTCGACGCAGGCGAGGTGGCGACCCTGGCCGACACCGACGCCAATGGGCAGGTCGACTTCGTCTCGGTGGGCATGGTGCAGGCCGAGGAGTGCGAGGTGCCTGCGGAACGCCCACCGCCCGCGACCGACTCGGATGCGCCGGCAATTGTGGGCGCGTCGCTTCTCGGCGCCTCGATCGGGATGAGTTCTCGCACGATCACCGCATTGTCCGGTTGGCGCGTCCAGGACCCCGGCGGCTGCTCCGTGTTCTCGGCGCGAGGGTCGAGCACTGCCTACGTGCGCGATGTGGTCGTCGGGATCGAGGGGACCCGAACCAGCGACGGGGTGATGGCGGGGCAGACAGTCGACGAGGCCGTGGCTGCGCTCGGCGCCGAGCGAGTCGAGATAGTCGAGCCGAGCGCCACGCGATACCGCGGAGAGATCGAACTGAGGGTCGACGACGGCCGGATATTGACCGTGTCGGTGGGCGAGCCCTCGGTCGTGGTGGAGGGGCTGGACGTGGTCGCCAGCCCGCCTCGAGACCTGCGCGACCGCGTCGTCACCACGATCAGGATCGGTGAGACCTGCAATCAACCGGTCGGTCCCTGAGGACAGCTGATGTCGTGATGGGCGTCATATCAGACTGGCGCCGTCACGCCACGGTGTCGATCACGCGGAACAAGATCCACTGACTGATGGACACCATTCCAGCGGTCAGTTCGATGAGCAGTGACAAACCCGCAGCCTTGATGGCCTGCCAGGTCGACCCCAACGACGTGGTGGCATGCCGCTGGCGGATCGATTCGACCGCGTAGACCGCCACGACGAAGAACAACGGCAGGCCGACCACCGGAATCACGAAGAATCCGATGATTCCGGCGATAGCAGCGATGGCCAACACCCACGTGGGGATACCGGCAGCCTTCAGCTGCTTGCCGGGGAGGTAGTACATCAACACCCATGCGGCGATCGTCATGAGCAGGCCGAGGGCAAACGACACCCAGCCCAGGGGAGTCGCGTTGAAGAGCGCCCACACCAGCTGGGCGGCCACGATGAGCGCGAGGCCGGGAACGACGGGGACGACGATCCCCACCAGTCCGACCAGCAGAAGTACGACGACGGCGATCCCGATACCCAACTCGGCTGACACCCGGCTTGGATACCACGAAAGCGGCGTTCCAGGTGTCTAGGCGAGCTGGGCGCTCTCGTCGGTGATGATTGCACCCCGCGCCTCGAGGGCCGGGGTGAACTCGCGACCGTGGTGGGCGCAGAACAGCAGCTCGCTGCCACCTGGCAGGACAGCGCGGACGTAGGCTTGGGCGCCGCAGCGGTCACAGCGGTCAACAGTCGACATGGCAGCGGCATCGAGTACGGCGTTCATTGGGCACCACTTTCCGTTGTCGATCGAGGAGGGGTTCGCCCTCCGCTGCGGTGGAGGCCCCAGGAGTAGGGCTCCACCGTCCTCACAATCAACCATGGGTTCGGAGCGACCGTTCCGGACGGGCGGTGGTTCAGCCTTCGGCGTAACGATCTGGGCGAAGCATCGGATTGTTCCCACGGATTGGCCCAAGGCATGTGTCGCCGCTCACCACGGGAGCCACCCTCGTTACCATCCGATGGTGGCCGCCAACCCTCTCGTCTCGGTCGCGAATCCCGGCACGCTGGCCACGGGCGATTACACGGCCAGGCACCTGTCAGTCCTGGAGGGGCTAGAGGCGGTCCGCAAGCGCCCGGGCATGTACATCGGCTCCACCGACACTCGCGGGTTGATGCACTGCCTCTGGGAGGTCATCGACAACTCCGTCGACGAGGCGATGGGCGGGCACGCGACACGCGTGGACGTGACGCTGCATCCCGACGGCTCCGCGGAGGTGCACGACGACGGGCGTGGCATCCCGGTGGACATCGAGCCGCGCACCGGGCTGTCCGGCGTGGAGCTCGTCTTCACCCGACTGCACGCGGGCGGCAAGTTCGGCGGCGCCTCGTACGCCACGTCCGGCGGCCTGCACGGTGTGGGTGCCAGCGTGGTCAACGCGCTGTCCGCCCGCCTCGATGTCGAGGTCGACCGGGCCGGGCACACCCATGTGATGAGTTTCCGGCGGGGCGAGCCGGGCCGGTTCGGTGGCTCGTCGGGGGTGCCGGACGTCGACGACACGTTCACGCCGTTTCTCACGTCGAGCGCCCTCGAACGCACCGCTCGGGTGACCAAGGCCCGTACCGGCACCCGGGTCCGGTTCTGGCCCGACCCGCACGTCTTCACGGTCGACGCCGGCTTCGTCTCCGACGAGCTGCGCGCGCGGCTCCGACAGACCGCCCACCTGGTGCCCGGTCTCACCCTGACGATCACCGACCGTCGCGAAGCGGGTGCGCCCACGGAGGAGTTCCGCTTCGACGGCGGCATCGGCGAGTTCGTCGACTACCTGGCGGCGGGTCCGGGGGGCGAACCGGACGAGGCGGTCGCCGGCACCTGGCGGTTACGCGGCGCCGGCACCTTCACCGAAACGGTGCCCGTGCTCGACCTGACCGGGGCGCTGCAGACCCGCGACGTCGAGCGGACCTGTGAGGTCGACGTGGCCGTCCGGTGGGGACAGGGCTACGAATCGGTGAGTCGCGCATTCGTCAACGTGGTCGCCACCCCCAAGGGGGGCAGCCACGTCACGGGTTTCGAACAGGCGCTGCTCAAAGTGATCCGGGCACAGGTGACCCTCAACGCTCGGCGACTGAAACTCAACGCCAAGGAGACCGAGCGGGTGGAGAAGGACGACGCCGTCGCAGGCCTCGTCGCCGTCGTCGCCGTCCGGCTGCCGGAGCCACAGTTCGAGGGCCAGACCAAGGAGGTGCTCGGCACCCCCGCCGTGCGGGCGATCGTCGCCAAAGTGGTCGAGACAGAGCTGACGGCCTTGCTCACCTCGACCAAACGGGCAGAGAAGGCGCAGGCCACGGCGCTGCTCGACAAGGTCGTCGGCGAGATGCGGGCCCGGGTGGCGGCCCGGGTACAGCGCGACACGCAGCGCCGCAAGAACGCGCTCGAGTCGTCGGCGTTACCGGCCAAGCTCAAGGACTGCCGCTCCTCCGACGTCGAGCGGTCCGAGTTGTTCATCGTCGAGGGCGACAGCGCGCTCGGTACCGCGATGAGCGCCCGCAACTCGGAGTTCCAGGCCTTACTGCCGATCCGGGGCAAGATCCTCAACGTCCAGAAGGCATCGATGGCGGACATGCTCCGCAACGCGGAGTGTGCCTCGATCATCCAGGTGATCGGAGGCGGTACCGGGCGGACGTTCGACCTGGAGGCCGTCCGATACGGGCGGATCATCGTGATGAGCGACGCGGACGTGGACGGCGCGCACATCCGGACGCTGCTGCTCACGCTGTTCTTCCGGTACATGCGACCGCTCGTCGAGGCCGGCCGGGTGTTTGCCGCGGTACCGCCGCTGCATCGGGTGGAGGTGGTCGGCGGGCCGGGGAAGGCCAACGACCTGACGTACACCTACTCCGACGCGGACCTCCGGCGAGTGCTGAGCGAGGCCCGCGGTCGCAACCGGCGAGTCAAGGAACCGATCCAGCGCTACAAGGGCCTGGGCGAGATGGACGCCGATCAGCTTGCCGAGACGACGATGGACCCGACCCACCGGACGCTGCGACGGGTGCGCCTCACCGACGGCGCAGCCGCCGACCGGATCTTCGAACTACTGATGGGTGCCGACGTGCCGCCGCGACGCGACTTCCTCATCGAGGGCGCGAATGAAGTGGACAGCAGCCGCATCGACGCCTGAAGGTTGGCGGGTGACCACGTCGGCGCCCCTCCTCCGTGCCGCACGCGCCGATGTCTGAATCGGACCTGGCGGCTCGGGCGGCAGCGACTGGGGTACTCAGCGCACCAGTGCTCGCCGGCTACGACGTCCGCCCGATGGTCCGCGACGACGTCGACGCGGTCCTCGGCCTGGTCCGGCTGATCGAAACTGCCGACCAGGTGGGCTGGCGGATGCCTGCCGGTGACCTCGCCGAGCCGTTCGCCGACCCGTGGTGGGCGCCGGGTCCCAACACCCTGCTGATCACACCGATCGGGCCGGCCGTAGCCGCGCCGGTCGGCTGGGCAGTCGTGACCTGGCGGCCCGGGGCGGTCGACGCCGTGCGGGTACACGTGGACGGCGGGGTCCACCCCGGCCACCGCGGCCGTGGGATGGGTCGGGCCCTGGTGGCGTGGCAGGTGGCGCGAGCCCGTCAGGTGTTCGCCGCCGCCGACGAGCAGTACCTGCCCGGCGTGGTGGACCGATGGGTGGAGCCCCGGCCGAACGGTCTGCCCGAACTCCTGAGCCGCCAGGGATTCGAGCCGGCACGCACCTACCTCGAGATGGCGCTCGCCCTCGACTCACCGTTGCCCGAGCGTGGCGTCACCGGGGTCGAGTTCAGCGTCATCGGTGGCGATCTGGGCCTCGGTGAGGGGGCGCGCCGGGTCAACAACGTCGGCTTCGCCGAGCATCACGGATCGCAGCCGTTCGACCCCGAGACGTGGCAGCGGCAGATCCTGCAGCGCGACACCAGCCGGTTGGACCTCTCGATGGTCGCCCTCGATCCGTCGCTGCCGGCTGATGACGTGCCCGACAGGGCCGTGGGGTTGCTGCTGACCGGGCTGTATCCGGACAACTGGCCGTCGCCGCAACGGCCCGAAGGCTGGGTGGACGACCTCGCCGTGCTGCCGGGCCACCGAGGTCGCGGGATCGGCAAGGCGCTACTCGTCGAGGCGCTGCACACCTACCGCGAACACGGCATGGTCTCGGCGGGACTGATGGCCGACAGCGAGAACGGCAGCGGCGCGGTGGGCCTCTACGAGTCCGTGGGGTTTCGCACCCGTCGCACGGTCATCTCCTACGAGTTGCGCATCTGAGCCGCGCTCTCGACCGATGCTCCGGCAAGGGCCGCGGCGCCGATACGCGGACGCCGCGCTGTCACGCGGACTCACCCCCGTCACACGGGCACGCCGCCGATAGCAGTGACCGTCCCCCGCACCGCCGTACCGGAGCCGTCACGACGGGGATCCAGCGGCGGCAGGTCCACCGGCGCCCCGGCCGAGTCCGCGCCCCACGCCGGACCTGGCCCGACCCAGGCGCTCAGCAGCACGTCTTCACCCTTCACGAACCGTTGGCAGCGCACCCCGCCGGTGGCTCGGCCCTTGCCGGGGAACAGCTCGAACGGGCTCACCTTGATACTGCGGGCACCGGTTCCCGGCAGAGTGGCCCCGGCCCCGGCCCCGGCCGCCGTTGCCACGACCAGTCCGGGGGTGCTCGCCTCGACGGCGCCGAACCACACGACGTGCGCACCCGGCGACAACGCGATGCCCGCCATCCCGCCTGCCGCCCGGCCCTGAGGTCGCACCCGATCGGCGCCGAAGTGCAGCAGTTGCGCATCCGACGTCACGAACACCAGCACCTCCGTCCCGGTCGCCAGGGTCGCCACCGCGACCACGCTGTCGCCGTCGGCCAGGCGGATCACCTCCCACTCGTCCCGACCCGCCGGCAGGTCCGGGGTGACCCGCTTGACCACTCCCGCTCGGGTGCCCAGGGCGATGCCCGGCCCGTCGCCCAACAGTTGGACGACGCCGACCACCAGCTCACCCGGGCCGAGCTCGACCAGGTCGGCCACTGCGGTGGCGCCGGCGAGTGACGGCGGGCTCGCCGTACCAGGCAGCGTCGGGAGGTCGACGACGGGCAGCTTGACCAGGCGTCCGAACGACGTGACCACGCCCACCTCAGAACGCGACGTGCTCCTGACGACCGCAGCCAGTACGTCGTGGCGGATCCGCCGGGTGTCGGCAGCGGGCCGGACCAGCGGCGTGGCATCCGCGGTGCGGGCCAGCAATCCGGAGGTCGACAGCAGCACCCGGCAGGGCTCGTCCGCCACCTGCAGCTCCACCGGCGCGGTGGCGCGACCGACCGCTCGAACTCCCTCGCCGGCAGGGGCCTCCAACAGCACCGTACGTCTCGGCGTGCCGTGGGTGTCCGACACCGCCTGCAGTTCGGTACCGACCAGCCGGCGCAGCTCGGTCTCGTCTCCGAGGATCGCCCGGAGGCCCTCGATCGCGGTCCGCAGCTCGTCGCGGCGGCTCTCCAACTCCAGCCGTGACAACCGGGTGAGTCGGCGCAGCCGCATCTCGAGGATGTGCTCGGCCTGGTCCTCGGACAGGTCGAAGGCCTGTCGTAACCCCTCGCGTGCCGCCGCAGAGTCGTCACTGGCGCGGATCACCGCGAT
The DNA here is from genome assembly GCA_031398915.1 of Micrococcales bacterium. Classification (GTDB taxonomy): domain Bacteria; phylum Actinomycetota; class Actinomycetes; order Actinomycetales; family JBBAYJ01; genus JANNOG01. The sequence goes on from JANNOG010000136.1 coordinate 9,797, forward strand.
CACGGCATCGATGTCGAGCACGGCGACCAGAAGGCCCTCGACCAGGTGCAGGTCGCGCTCGGCCACACCCAGGCGGTGGGCGGTGCGACGCCGCACCACGTCGACCCGGAAATCGATGTAGACCGTGAGCAGTTCGAGCAGCCCCAGGGTCCGAGGCTGGCCGTCGACCAACGCGACGTTGTTGACCCCGAAGGACTCCTCCAACGGGGTGAGCCGGTACAGCTGCTCCAGCACCGCCTCGGGCCGGAAGCCGGACTTCAGCTCGACGACCACCCGCATCCCGTTGCGCCGATCGGACAGGTCCACCAGGCCCGATATGCCGTCGAGTCGCTTGGCGTCGACCGACTCCTTGACCTTCTCCATGAACCGCTCGGGGCCGACCCCGGAGGGCCGCTCCGTGACGATGATCCCCTGCCTGCGGGCGGTGATCGCCTCGACCTCGCAACGGCCACGGATGCGGAAGGTGCCGCGGCCGCTGCCGTAGGCCTCTCGCACTCCCTGCAGGCCGACGATCACTCCGCCGGTCGGGAAGTCCGGGCCCGGAACGAATCGGGTGAGGTCCTCGGTCGTGGCCTCGGGGTGGCCGAGCAGGTGGCGGGCGGCGGCGATCACCTCGACGAGGTTGTGCGGCGCCATGTTGGTGGCCATCCCGACCGCGATCCCCGCCGCACCGTTGACCAACAGGTTCGGGTAGGCGGCCGGCAGCACGACCGGTTCGGTGAGGGAGTCGTCGTAGTTGCCCCGGAGCTCGACGACGTCCTCGTCGAGACCCTCGGTGAGCAGCGGTGCGGCCGGTGCGGGACGGGCCTCGGTGTAGCGGGCGGCTGCGGGGCCGGCGTCGAGTGATCCGAAGTTGCCGTGCCCGTCGACCAGTGGCAGCCGCATGGTGAACGGCTGCGCGAGGCGCACGAGGGCGTCGTAGATCGCCGAGTCCCCGTGTGGATGCAACTTGCCCATGACGTCACCGACGACTCGGGCACTCTTGACGTGTCCGCGGTCGGGCCGCAGTCCCATGTCGGCCATCTGATAGACGATCCGGCGCTGCACCGGCTTGAGGCCGTCGCGGGCATCCGGCAGCGCCCGCGAGTAGATGACCGAGTAGGCGTACTCCAGGAACGCCTGCTCCATCTCCTGCTCGACGTCGATGTCGACGACGATGCCGGGGTCGCTGCCGTCAGGCGTCGTGCTGTCGGGCGGAGGTGTCGCGCGCCGTGCCATGGGCTGATTGTGGCTTCCCGTCGCTCAGGCGGTCAGCACCGCCACGTCGTGGCGGGCGACGTCCGCGTCGCGGGTCACCAGCGTCACCCCCTCGGTTCGGGCCTGGGCGATGGTCCGGTTCGACCTGGTCGGTCACCACGAGCCGTGGTGAACGGATTCGTCGACCGGTCTGCGGGCTCGACGGGTGGGGGAGCCGGCGGCCGGTGCCGAGTCGACCGGGTGACCGATGCTGACCACACCGACGCAGTGGCGCTCGTCCGGGACGGCGAACTCGGCGACGAGACGACGCTCGGCCTCGGGGCCGTTCAGCCCGAAGAAGCACGCCCCCAGACCCTCGTCGACCGCCGCCAGCAGGATCAGCATGGTCGACATTCCGGCGTCGACGTCCCAGTACGGCGCCGTCCATGATCGGTCCGGTCCGCGTGCGCGGCTCTTGTCGGCCTCGGCGTACCTGGCGCGGTAGGCCGCCTCGGACGTGGTCACCACGATCAGCACAGGTGCCGTGCGCAGACCGGCGAGCCACGGCGACTCGCGTGGGTCGGGTGAACCGCGTGGGTCGGTTGGGTCGGGCGAGTCGGGTGGGTCTGCCAGCTGGGTCCGCCAGAACCGGTCACGCTGTCCTGCCGACGCCAACACCAGGAACTCGACCGCCTGGGTGAATCCCGCGCTGGGGGCACGCGTGGCGACGTACAGGATTCGGTCGAGCGCGCCGCGGTCCACCTCGGCGCTCGGGTCGTAGCAGCGGACCATCCGCCGGCGACGCACGACATCGGCGAAGTCCACGGCGGTAGCGTGCCTGACATGGTCGATGTCGGGTACCCCGGCCACTGGGAGGCGGACGTCGTCCTCCGGGACGGGACGACCGCCCACGTCCGGCCCATCCGCCCCGACGATGACGAGCGGTTGCGCCGCTTCCACGATGCCCAGAGCGCCCAGAGCACCTATTTCCGGTTCTTCGCAGCCATGCCCCACCTCAGCGACCGAGACGTGGCACGTTTCACCGTCGTCGACCACGTTGCCCGGGTCGCCCTCGTGGTGACCCTGGCCGACGTCATCGTCGGGGTGGGCCGTTACGAACGGCTGGACCCCGCAGCGGAGGCGACGGCCGAGATCGCCTTCAACATCTCCGACGCTCATCAGGGTCGCGGTATCGGTTCGGTGCTGCTCGAACACCTTGCCGCGGCCGCGCGCGAGAACCGGATCGGGCGATTCGAGGCCGTCGTGCTGCCGGACAACTCCCGCATGCTGTCGGTGTTCCGCGAGGCCGGTTACGACGTGACCCACTCACTGGACGACGGCATCGTCACCGTCGCCTTCGACCTCGACCCGACCGTGCGATCGGTCGCCGTGATGGAGGCGCGCGAGCATCGAGCCGAGGCTCGCAGCATGAAGGCCCTGCTCTACCCACAATCCGTCGCTGTCATCGGGGCCAGTCGCCGTGCCGGGGCCATGGGACGCCGCATCCTCGACGCCCTGCTGGGTGGGGGCTACACCGGTCTGGTCCACGTCGTCCACCGCGACGCCGACGCCATCGCCGGCCAGCCCGTCCTGCGCCGGATCGGTGACGCACCGGCACCCGTCGACCTGGCGGTGATCGCGGTACCGGCGGCGGACGCCGTCGACGTCGTCGCGCACTGCGCTGCCGCCGGGGTACGCGGTGCCGTCGTGGTCTCGGGCGGTTTCGCCGAGGCCGGACCCGATGGGTCGGCGCTGCAGAGCGATCTGGTGCGGGTGGCCCGGGCCAACGGCATGCGCATCGTCGGCCCTAACTCGTTCGGACTGGTGAACACCGACCCCACGGTCCTCCTCAATGTCTCGATCGCCCCGGTCATCCCGCAGCACGGTCGGTTGGCACTGTTCAGTCAGTCAGGAGCGTTGGGCGTCGCCATCCTGGCCAGCATCGACCGACGCGGACTGGGCATCTCGTCCTTCGTGTCGGCAGGCAACCGGGCGGACGTGTCGGGCAACGACTGCCTGCAGTTCTGGGCGGACGATCCGCGCACCAGTGTCGTCGGGATGTACCTGGAGAGCGTCGGCAACCCACGCAAGTTCTCGCGGGTGGCGCGTGCCCTGGCCCGCCGCAAGCCCGTCGTCGTGGTCAAGAGCGGGGTGAGCGAGTTCGGTGTGCCGCCGGGGCATGCGGTGCGCTCCTCGCACGCACCGCCCGGGGCCTTCGACGCGATGCTGCGCCAGGCCGGGGTGATTCGAACGGAGAACCTGCACCAGCTGTTCGATGTGGCGCAGATCCTGCTCGCGCAGCCACGACCGCGGGGCCAGCGCATCGCAGTGGTCGGCAACTCGGCGGCGTTGGCCGCCCTGGCGGCGGACGCGTGTGTCTCCTGGCGACTCGACGTCGTCGCCTCTCCGGAATCCGTGCCGCTCGATGCCGGCCTCGGCGCGGTGGCCGACCTGATCCGTCGGGCGGATGCGAATCCCGACGTGGACGCCATCGTCGTGTGTCTGGTGCCCCCGCTGGACACCGACGAGATCGGCGGCATGGCGCAGGCGATGCCCGCGCAGTCGACGAAGACCACCATCGCCTGCGTCGTGGGGGCTCGCGCCCTGGGCGGGCCTGACGGAGCACCGGCCGTCCCGGCGTATCCGCTACCCGAGGATGCGGTGCGCGCCCTTGCAGCGGTGGTCCGTTACACGCAGTGGCTACGCCGTGAGTCGGGGCCGCTGGTCGAGCGGACGTGGGCTCCCGACGGGCAGGACGGCGCGTCTCGGGTGGGTCCTGGTGTGTCCGGCGTCGCCGCCCACCATGCCCGGAATCTCATCGACGAGGTGCTGACCGACGAGCCGAGAGGGCGGGAGCTGACCCGCGACGAGGCGACCCGGCTGCTGCAGTGCTACGGGCTGCGGTTGTGGCCGCAACGCATCGCCTCGGACCCGAGCGAGGCGGTGGTCGCCGCGGACGAGCTCGGCTGGCCGGTAGTGGTCAAGGCGGCCGGGTTGCGCCATCGCAGCGATACCGGGGGAGTGCGCCTCGCCGTGTCCAATGCCACCGAATTGCGGGCTGACGTCGCCGAACTACAGGCAACACTGGGAGATGCCGCCCGACAGGTGATCATCCAGGCGATGGCACCCACCGGTGTGGCATGCCGGATCACGACAGCCGAGGATCCGCTGTTCGGCCCCCTCGTGTCCTTCGCGATCGCCGGCGAGACGGCAGACCTGCTGGGGGACGTGGCCTACCGCATTCCACCGCTGCGCACGACGGACGTGGCTGATCTGGTGCGAGGCGTCCGCGCCGCTCCGCTGCTGTTCGGCCACGGCGGACGGGCCACGGTGGACGTCACCGCCCTGGAGACGGCGCTGAGTCGGGCGTCGCTTCTCGCCGAGGATCTGCCGCAGGTGTCGAGCCTGGTGCTGCAGCCTGTGCTGGCTCATGCGGCAGGCTGCGAGGTGCTCGATGCCACCGTGCGGGTGGCGCCGGCGCCATCGCGAACGGACAGTCAGCGACGGGCCCTGCCCCCTGCGGTCGCCGCAGACTGACAAGATGGCCTCCATGCGTGATCCTGGGCAGCGGACGACGCCAGGCGTCGACGGCGTGCCGCCTGGCCTGATGACCGATATCGACCGGGCGGGGTTCTATCCCGTGGTCGTCGCGGACGTCCTGTCCATGACGCTGGCCACCGAACACGTCGATGCTCACTTCGTCCACCTCGAGACGACGTTCGACGCCGACGACGAGGTCCGCCGACACGTCACTGTTCTGGCGATCACCCCCACGCGACTGGTGATCGTGCATGCGGACGACCGGACCGATCCCACCGAGGGACACGTCCACGGGCCGACGGTCGACGGCGAGGCGGCAGCGGCACGGCTGTCGACGGCGGGGCGGACGTACGCCGCTGTCACGGCCGACGCCATTCCACTGGCTTCGGTCAGGGCAGTCAGCAGCGTTCATGTCATCGATCGACCCGATCGCTACCGTCCGGGCGGAGTCCCGCGGGAGGTGACGATCGGGTTCTCGTGGGGAGTCGTCAGCCGCATCGACCTCGAACCGGCCACCTGCGGGGACCCGGAGTGCGAGGGCGACCACGGCTACACCGGCAGCGTCACCGGGGACGACCTGGCGCTGCGGGTCAGTTCCGACGCCGAGGGTGCCACCGCCGTCGAGGGGGCCCTCGCCTTCGTGCGAGCTCTGTCGGCGGCCACCGCGGTGCGCGCCTGACTGCCGGACGTGAGCACCCGCCGGCCCCGGGGTCGGTCGTGAGGTCGCCGGTCGTCCGGCCCGGTTACGGACGCAACAGTCTCGCCGAGGTCCTGCCCTCGGTGGCGGCCCTGTTGGGTGTGCCCGACATGACCGACGCGCTGGGACTGGGGACGGTGCTGCCTCATCCCCGGGGTGTGGTCGTCGTCCTGGTGGACGGCCTGGGGGCGTCGCTGCTGGACGAACGTGCCGGTCACGCCCCCTACTTGCGAGTGCTGTCGAGGCAGGCCCCCGCCGGGGTACCCACCCGGCTGGCGGTGGGCTTCCCGACGACGACCGCGACCGGATTGGCAACGTTGGGCACCGGAGCCACGCCCGGGCGCCACGGCATCCTGGGTTTCGACGTCCTGGACCCGGCGAGTGATCGGATCGTCAACCAGTTGACCTGGCCGAAGGACCTCGATCCTCGGCGGTGGCAGCCCATGGCGACCGTCCTCGAGCGTGCCGCTGCAGCGGGAGTGGACGTCGTGAGCATCGGCCCGGCGGCCTTCCAGTCGTCCGGGCTGACACAGGCCGCTCTGCGCGGCGGACGTTACGTGGCGGCCAAGACGTTGCAGGCCCGGGTCGACGCCACGGTGCAGGCCGCTGCGAGGTCGCCCCGGCTGCTCGCCTACCTGTACTGGGAGGACCTGGACCGCACCGGCCACCACGACGGATGTCAGTCCGACGCCTGGACCCGGCGACTGGAGGACGTGGACAGCGCAGTCGCGGGCCTGGTCCGGCGCCTACCCACCAACACGCTGGTGATCGTGACCGCCGACCACGGGATGCTGGACGTCCCCCGTGCCGGCCAGATCGACCTGGCCGAGCGCCCGGACCTGAGCCGGGGTGTCAGGCTGGCGGCAGGTGAACCACGGGCCGTCTATCTGTGGCCCGAGTTGGGTCACCTCGACGAGGTGGCCGCCCGATGGCGAGACGGTCTGGGCGAGGCCGCCGACGTGATGACCCGGGACGAGGTCGTCGCCGCCGGGTGGTTCGGCCCCGAGGCGGACCCGGCGATGATGCGCCGAGTGGGTGAGCTCATCGTCCTGGCACGCCGGCGGATCCGCGTCCTGGACTCGCGCCGACACCGCGCCGAGGCGATGACCCTGGTGGGTTGGCACGGCGGACTGAGCGCCGAGGAGGTCGTCGTGCCGTTGCTGATCGACGCCCGCTGACTCATTCCTCGTCGTTACGGGCGCCGAAGACGATGTCGTCCCAACTCGGCACCGCGGTGCGACCACGTCGGGCGCGGCGCTCGGGAGCCGGCACCGCCCCGGTGGCCGATGCTCGTTCCTTGCCGTTGACCTTCGAAGTCGCCACCACCGCCGGGCTCGGGTCACCGGCATCGATGGCCTGGGGGGTCTCGCTGGCCTCGGAGGTCTCGGGCGTTGACTTGGGAGTACGCGGCATGGGTGCCCGCCGGGTCGACGCGGCCCGACGCTTCGGACGAGCCGCCTCGGGAGGGCTGAGCTCCAGCGAATCGAGCAGTTCCGCGTCGATCGACACCTCGCTCAGCTCGGGGTCGTCGAGTGGCTCGCTGACACCAGCGAGCGGGAGCACGGTGACCACCGGTTCGTCGTCGGGTTCGTAGCCGTTGGCGTTGGCGTTGGCGTTGGCGTTGGCGTTGGCAGGATGTTCCGGGCGACGGCCGCGCTGCGCGGCCAATGTCTCCAGGAGAGCCGCCGTGCTGGAGGTTTCAGGATCCGGACCGGTGGCCGAGCGCCGGCGGCCGGCTGCCGCCCGACCGGCCTCGATATCGAACACCCGATCCCGCACGGGTGCCAGGCGTCGCTGCCCGAGGCGGGTCAGCTGGCGCGCTGCATCGTCGAGTTCCTCCACGGCTCTGGTGGCGACGTCGAAGCGCCACGTGGCCTCGATCGCCACCGCCACTGCGGCGGGCGGGTCGGGTGTCTTGCGGTCGAGGTCGATGCGCGGCGCACCCCGCAGATCCTCACGGTCCGATCGGACGCCGTTGTCGTCGGCTGATCCGAGTCCCGCCGCAGTGAGCGTCACGTCCCACCGACTTCCCTCGACCCGGCGTGAGTCCCACTCGGCGGACTCCGGTTCGTAGCCCGCGTCGGCCAAGGCACTGAGGACGAGGGCCTCCAGAGTCACCGGCCGGGCGACACCGTCGCGATTGAGCGTGCTCAACCGAGCCAGGTCGGCGACGTGGCGACGCTCGGCCAGGGCCGGCCCCTCGAACCGTTGGACGTAACCCAGGTCCAACCCCGTCGCCGCCGCGACCGACTGGGCATCACCGCCCGCACGGATGCGGGCCTGGACCTCGCGGGGACCGGGTCGGTCGCTCCTCGGTTGCGGACCCGCGGCCCGGTCGCGACGAACGGCAGCCCGAACCTCGGCGTCGACTGCCAGTTGGAACCGTCGTCCGTCGCCGGACGTGAGGACGAGGTGACCGTCATCGGTCACGTCGACCAGTCGCAGCGTCTCCATCGGTCCTCCCATGCCTGGCCCCACTGTGCCATCGGCGGGCCACTTCGCGGGGTCTCGACGCGGCGTGTTGACCCCCTCGTCATGATCCACCGGGCAACAGGCGACGATGACCGGGTGCCCGAGACTCTGACTCGTCCCACCGGTTTGGCGCCCTATGACGGGCTCGTCCTGCTGTCGTTCGGTGGTCCCGAGGGACCTGACGACGTGATGCCGTTCCTGGAGAACGTCACACGCGGCCGCGGTATCCCCCCCGAACGCCTCGTCGGGGTGGCCGAGCACTACCTCCACTTCGGCGGGCGAAGCCCGATCAACGACCAGAACAAGCAGTTGCTGGCCGCATTGCGCGACGAGCTCACCGCCCGCCGACTCGATATCCCGATCTACTGGGGAAACCGCAACTGGGACCCCTACGTGGTCGATGCCCTACGAGCCGCCCACGACGCCGGGGCACGACGCCTGCTGGCGATCCCCACCAGCGCGTACTCGTCCTATTCGGGGTGCAGGCAGTACCGGGAGGACATTGCCGGTGCCGTCATCGCGCTCGCCGACGAATCGCGGTCGATAGCCGTGGACAAGGTCCGGCACTACTTCAACGACCCAGGATTCGTCGCCGCGAACGCTCGGGCAGTGGCGAGCGCACTGCGTGAACTGCCCACCCTCGACGGTGCTCGTGTGGTGTTCGTCACTCATTCCATTCCCGAGGAGATGGATCGCCTCGCAGGTCCGGAAGGCAACCGGTACACCTCCCAGCACCACGCCACGGCTACCGCGGTGGCCGCCGCTGCGGGGCGGCAGCTGGGCCGCGAGGTGCCCTGGGACATGGTCTATTGCTCGCGATCAGGCTCGCCCGCCCAGGCGTGGCTGGAACCGGACGTCAACGACCACCTGAAGGAGTTGGCCGAATCGGGTGTCAGCGGGGTCACGGTGGCCCCCATCGGCTTCATCTCCGACCACATGGAGGTCAAGTACGACATCGACACCGAGGCTCGCGAGACCGCTGCCACGGTGGGACTGGTGATGACCCGAGCAGCCACCGTCGGGGTCGATGCCGGATTCGTCGCCGGCCTGGTCGACCTCTGCGTCGAGCGCGCCGCTCAGGCGCGGGGTGACGACGTGGCACCCGTGACGGTCGACGGAACCGAGGCGTCGTGGGCGATATGCCCCGTGGGTTGCTGTCCGAACCCCCGGGTGGCCAAGCCTGCCGCTGCGGGCGTGGACTGGGCACAACCTCCGGTGTGACCCACCGCCGGACGGGCCGGCCGATACCCCAGGTCCGTCATCGGCGTGGGCGGGTACTGCCGGACGTGACCGGTGCGGCACAATCCGGCGACTCCTTGGCGTGCCGAGGCGGCTGACGCCCGGAAAGGCCGGGCACATTTCGGCCTCCTGATGCGTTACGGGGTCGCGCGGTAGGACTGCCCAGTCGTTCCGTGTCAGACACCACGCGTGACCGGCCGAACGACCGGGCGGGCGACCGACGAATTCTGGAGTGTGACGACGCCTCATGGCGACCGACTACGACGCACCGCGCAAGACCGACGACGACGTCGCCGAGGACAGCATCGAAGAACTGCAGGCTCGACGGGTCGACAAGACCACCGGATCGGTGGACGAGGACGAGACCGAACTGGCCGAGGGATTCGAACTGCCCGGAGCAGACCTCTCGAACGAGGACCTCACCGTGAAGGTCCTTCCTGCCCAGCGTGACGAGTTCACCTGCGGCTCGTGCTTCTTGGTCCATCACCGCAGCCAACTTGTCGAAGAGCGCAAAGGCGTTCTGATCTGCTCAGAATGCGCGTGACTCGGCGCGCAGCACGCGACACAGTTCCGCCGGGCGGCGCGAGCTGACCAACCAGTAGGGGACCGGGTCACGGGCATCGGTGACCTCGACCGTGACGCCTGTCGTGATCCAGCCACGCACCAGCCGATGAGAGCGGGCATCCATTGCCGGGCCCAGGGCCTGACGCCACTGCTCACGATCGAGGACGCGCGCGTGCCCCAGGGCTGCGACCGGGATGCGGGCCCGCCCGGCCTGCAGCCACCGCTGCGGGCTGGGCTCCTCCCGAGCCTCCGTGGCCTCGTCAGTACCGTCACCCGGGTCGGATTGCAGCACGTCCACGACTCGCACTCGCGGCGACCACCAGGCGAACAGCGCCCCGGCGATCCCCGCCGCACCCGCACCGGCCAGGAGGACGGCCGGCCATCCCCCGGCCGGATAGAACACCAATCCGGCAGTCGCCGACAGCGCCAGCGCGAACAGCCACATCCCCACCCCCGGCCACAGCCGTTCGGCGAAGTGCAGCTGACCGATCTGCGCCTGGGGTCCGGTGCTCGCCACGTATCAAGGGTGTCACGCGCGCCATGTGGCCCGGTCGCCGGTCGCGAAGGTCGATAGGGTCCGACCATGCCTGACGTTGAGGTGCCGGTTCTTCTCCAACGGCTCGACCCAGACGTCCCCCTCCCGCGACACGCATTCCCCGGCGACGCGGGAGTGGACCTCGTCACCACGACCGACCTCGACCTCGCCCCGGGCCAGCGGGCGATCGTCGGTACGGGGCTCGCACTGGCATTGCCGGCCGGATTCGCCGGCTTCGTGGTCCCGCGATCCGGGCTGGCCGCCCGATCCGGGCTGACCGTGGTCAACGCGCCCGGCACCGTGGACGCCGGATACCGAGGCGAGGTGCTGGTGACGCTGCTCAACACCGACTCGGCGCACCCGGTGCGGCTGAATCGGGGGGATCGCATCGCCCAGCTCATCGTCATGCCCGTGCCGGCTGTCCGCTTCGTCGAGGTGTCCTCGCTACCCGGATCCGCCCGTGGCTCTGCGGGCCTGGGCTCCACCGGGGTCTCGACGCAGGCCGTCGAGGTTGCGGGAGCAGCCTCATGAGTCGGTGGTTCGGGCGCGGCAAAGGCAGGCAGGCCGAGGACGGGGGCGGCGACGGGAGTCGGAGTCCTGGCGACGAGGCCGGTGAGGGGTCGGGTGCCCCGGCGGGCGACGACGGCGAGTCGACAGTGGGGCCCTACGACGTCACCGATCAGTACTCCCAGGTCCGTCGAATCGATCTGGGAGCCTTGCGGATACCGGCCGTCGACGACACGTCCTTGCAGGTGGAGGTGGACAAGGTCACCAATGTCGCCCGGTCGGCAGCTGTGGTCAGCGGGCCGTCGCGGGTCACCCTGACCGTGTTCGCGGCGCCTCGCAGTGCGGGGGTGTGGGACGAGGTGAGGACCGACATCGCCGCGGCGGTGCGCAAGGTCGGCGGGACCGCCCGCGAACTCGATGGCGTGTTCGGCGCAGAGGTCCTGACGACCGTTCCGACGACCCTGCCCGACGGACGTCAGGCGATGCGGGTGCAACGTCATGTCGGCGTGGACGGCCCGAGGTGGTTCCTGCGGGCGGTGTTCGCCGGGCCCGAGGTGGTGGCACTCGCGGGGATCACCACCGCTGTCGAGTCGCTGGACCCGGCCCGGACTCACGCTCTCGAATCCGTCGTCCGCGACTGTGTGGTCGTCCGGGGTACGCAGGCCCGGCCACCTCGGGAGCAGTTGCCGTTGACCCTGCCGGTCGCAGCCACCCCCGCCGTCGAACCACCAGCCCCGGCGGCCGTCGAAACGGCCTGACACGACCGTTCGCCGCGTCGGCGAGGGCGTATTCTCACCCTCGTGGCCACCCCTTCCGCAGAGGTCGCTGACATGGGCGCCGACAAGCGGTCGCAACGAACGTCCCGACCGGGGCTGTCCGCCTCGGACTCCGCGGTCGCGGCCGCCGAGCGGCGTCGCGTGGCACGTGCCGCCGGGGGTGAGGAACTCGATTCGCTACCGAGTAGGTGTCACGCGACCGTGTGCGGGGTGCTGCGCTCCGTCACGGTGCGCCCCACCGAGTTCTCGTGCTCGCTGGAAGCCGAACTGTGTGACGGCACGGGTACGGTCGACCTGATCTGGTTGGGGCGGACGTCCGTTCCCGGCATCGAGCCCGGCCGTGCGTTGCGCGTCGACGGTGCGATCAGCGACCGAGGAGGACGCCGCGTGGTGTACAACCCGACCTACCACCTGCTTCCGGCGGATACGTGAGCAGCACCCTGCTGAGTGGTCACACGACCGTCGAATCCGTGGTGCGCGCCGAACTGCTGCGCGCCATGGGCGGCTGGCGCGGGGCCGTCGAGGCGGCGCTGCCGATAATCGCGTTCCTGGTCGCCTTCCGGACGTGGCCGGTTTCCGAGCCCGACGATGCCTTGCGGCCCGCACTCGCGGTCGCCGGCGTCGTGATGGCCGTCATCGTGGTGACTCGTCTGATCCAGCGCGAGACGTTGCAGTACGCCTTCGCGGGGGTCGCCGGACTGGCGATCGCCGCGGGTTTCGCGCTGGCCACCGGAGATCCCAAGGCGATCGCGCTGCCCGGGATCCTCTACAACGCCGCACTGGGCGCGGTGTTCCTCGCGTCGATCCTCACCCGCTGGCCCGCTGTCGGGTTCGTCTACGGAGCCGCGCGCCAAGACCTCACCGGTTGGCGTCACGAACCCGGTGTGGTGCGGCTCTTTCAGAAGATCACCGCGATCCTCATGGCGAACTACCTGGTGCGGGTCGCCGTCCAGCTACCGCTCTATCTCGCTGCGGCCCCGCTGGAGATTCAACTCGGGGTGAAGCTGGTGCTGGGGTGGCCGATGGTGGGACTGTCGGTCATCTTGATCGGGATTCTGCTGGCCCGAGGCAACACGCCCCTACCGCCTCCCTCGGGCACCACGCCCGATGGCCGCAGCCACACGGCAGCCACGCTGACAGGACCCGACGAGGTCAGTTGAGGACGCGGCGCAACACGTCCAGCGAGACGTTCGCGCCACACGACACCACCACCACCGCGCCGTCGCGAACCGTCAGTGTCGCCGGGTCGACCCGCCGGGCCGCGGCGATGGCGACCGCGGCCGCACCCTCGACCAGCTGGTGATGCGATTCGAGGACGTCGCGCATCGTGGCCGCGATCTCCTCCTCGCCGATCAGCACCCAGTCGTCGACCAGCGCTTCGCACAGTGGCAGCGTCACCGCCCCGGGTTCGAGGGCACCGGCGGTGCCGTCCGACAACGTCGGCTCCGCCTGGGCGGAAACCACCACGCCGGCCTGAACCGCCACCGCCATAGCCGCATCCGCGCTTGGGGAGGCAGCGATCACCCGCACATCGGGAAAGCGGCGCCGCAGGACAGCCGCCACCCCCGAGATCAGCCCACCTCCGCCGACCGCCACGACGACGGCGCCGAGTCGCTTCGAGTCCAATTGGTCGGCGATGTCGAGACCGACGGTGCCCTGCCCGGCGATGACGTGGGCATCGTTGTACGGAGACAGGTACGCGAGGTCCAGCCGATCCGCCTCCTCGCGCGCCGCCAGTTCGGCAGCGAGCGAGTCGTGGCCCAACCGCCGGACCGTGACGCCGAATCGTTCGATGGCGGCAACCTTGACCGACGATGCCTGACGAGGCACGAAGACGGTGCCGGAGCCGCCCAGGACGGACAGTGCATAGGCGACGCCCAGCCCGTGATTGCCGGACGACGCGGTGATCACACCGGCGTGCCGCCGCTCGGGGCTCAGGGCGGACAGGGCGGCGAGGGCGCCACGCACCTTGAACGAGCCGGTGTGCTGGAGGTGTTCGGCTTTGATCAGCAGGTCGACCGAACCTGACGCCGACAGCTGCAGCGGTTCCAGCGGAGTCACCCTGACGAATGGGGCGATTCGTTCGTAGGCGTCGTCGGCCATCGACGCCACCCGCTCGGGTGTCAGGTCCAGGGTCGGGTCCAGGGTCACGCCAGGGGTCAGGTCGGGGGCCGGGTGAGAAGCCGGATCGGGGGCTGTGGTCACCGCGAGCCGGTTCGCGCTGCCAGCATCGCCGCCAGCGGTTCATGAGCCTCCGCCACCGTCACCAACAGCAATTCGTCGCCGCCCTCGAGGGTGTCGTCCAGGCTGGGAGCGATCGGGGTGTGGTCCCGCAGGATGCACGTCAGCACCGTGTCCGGTGGCCAGGTGATGTCGCGCAGTGCCTGGCCGACCACGACCGAATCCGGCGGCAGGGTGAACTCGACCAATTCGGCCCCGGTGGCCCGAAAGCTGAACAACCGCACCAGGTCACCGACTTCGACGGCCTCCTCGACGAGTGCCGTCATCAGCCGGGGCGTCGAGACCGCGACGTCGACCCCCCACGAATCGTCGAACATCCACTCGTTCTTGGGGTTGTTCACCCGGGCGACCGTTCGAGGCACGCCGTACTCGGACTTGGCGAGCAGCGAGACCACCAGGTTGGCCTTGTCGTCGCCGGTGGCTGCAACGAGGACCTCGCACGTGTCCAACCGCGCCTCGGCCAGCTGTTCGAGTTCGCAACAGTCGGCCAGGAGCCACTGCGCCTGAGGTGCGCTGGTCAGCTTGACCGCTTTCGGTTCACGGTCGATGAGGAGGACTTCGTGACCCTTGCCGACGAGCTCGCGGGCGATGGAACGGCCTACGCTGCCTGCTCCGGCGATGACGACGCGCACTGCTGCCTCCTCAGACCGGCGGGCGGCCGGCGACGGCCTCCGCCTGACGGATGGCGCCCACCCGGATCAGCGCATGCAGCACGTCGCCGTCCTGATGCACGGTGTCGTTGGCGGGCAACATCGCATGCCCCAGCCGGAGCACGTATGCCACCCGCAGGGCGGCCGCACTTTCGAGGCGGCTGATGCGCTGCCCGATCCAGCCCTCGTGCACCGGCACCTCGACCAGGGCCACGGTGCCGGTCGGATCGGTGTAATCCGGGGTCGAGTCCGTAGGAAGCAGTCGACGCAGGATCTGATCGCACGTCCAGGGCACCGTCGCGACGGTCGGGATTCCGAGACGCTGATAGACCGCCGCTCGGCCCGGGTCATAGATCCGCGCCACCACGTGCTCGACGGCGAACGTCTCGCGCGCCACCCGGGCGGCGAGGATGTTGGAATTGTCGCCGCTGCTGACGGCGGCGAATGCGTATGCCTCCGAGATCCGGGCCGCTGTCAGCGTGTCGCGGTCGAATCCGACGCCTGTCACCTGCTGACCGGTGAAGTCGGCGCCCAGGCGCCGGAAGGCCGTGGCGTCCTGGTCGATCACCGCCACGCTGTGGCCCAGCCGGTTGATGTCGTGGGCCAACCGCGAACCGACCCGACCGCAGCCCATGACCACGAAGTGCACCTGCCCACCGTAGCCATCCGTGCCGCGTTCGGCGCGCAGCCACCTAGCATCCGGCTCGTGACATCCCTGCTATCGGTGCCCAAGCGCCTCCTGCTGGGCCGCGCCAGGCCCAGTAGCCAGGTGGACGCGACCCTGTTGCCCAAGCGTCTCGCGCTGCCGGTGTTCGCCTCGGATCCGGTGTCGAGTGTGGCGTTCGCGGCACAGGAGCTGCTGGTCGTGCTGGCCCTGGGTGGGGTTGCCCTTCTGACGCTGGCACCAGGTGTGGCATTGGCCGCGTGTCTGCTGCTGGTGGTCGTCGTGGTGTCGTACGGGCAGGTGGTCCGGGCCTACCCCGGCGGTGGTGGGTCCTACGCGGCGGTGACCGAGAACCTGGGCGCCAAGACGGGGGCGGTGACGGCGGCGGCACTCGTCGTCGACTACGTGCTGACCGTGGCGGTCTCCACCGCCGCGGCTGCCGAGAATCTGGCGGCCCTGGCGCCCGGGGTGGTCCGCTACCAGTCCCTGGTCGCCATCGGGGGAGTCGTGCTGGTCATGCTGGTCAATCTGCGTGGCAGGCGCGAAGCGGGCTGGGTGTCGACCCTGCCGGCCTACGGGTTCGTCGTCGCCGTCGCCGTCCTGATCGCCGTCGGGCTGGCACGGGCGGCGACCGGTGACACCCCGCGCGCTGCCAGTGCCGACTACGGCATCGCCACCGGTGAGGCAACCGGGGCGCTGCTGGTGCTGCTGGTGCTGCGCGCCTTCGCGTCGGGCGGTACCGCCCTTGCCGGGGTCGAGGCGGTCGCCAACGGGGTACCCGCCTTTCGTAAACCACAGGCCCGCAACGCCGCACTGACGCTGCTGGCCGTCGGTGGCCTCAGCGTCGCGCTCCTGGCAGGGGTGGTGACCCTGGCGGTGATCAGTGACGTGCGGATCACCGCCGACACCTGTGACCTGGTGGGCTATCCCGGGGACTGCGCCGTCGGGGGCCAGGACGCCCTGCTGCCGCAGTTGGCGGGTGCCGTGTTCGGCGCCGGAAGCATCGCTGTCCCGATCATCGCGATCGCGGCCGTCCTGGTGCTGCTGA
The DNA here is from genome assembly GCA_031398915.1 of Micrococcales bacterium. Lineage (GTDB taxonomy): Bacteria > Actinomycetota > Actinomycetes > Actinomycetales > JBBAYJ01 > JANNOG01. Next base: position 25,906 of record JANNOG010000136.1, read on the forward strand.
GTGCCGCGAACAGCGCCTACAACGGCTTCCCTCTGTTGGCGGCCGTGTTGGCACAGGACCGCTACCTGCCCCGGCAGTTGGCGAATCGCGGTGACCGACTGGCCTACGGCAACGGCATCGTCACCCTGTCCGTCGCGGCGGTGGCGACCCTGGTGGTGTTCAGCGCCGACGTCGGTCGCCTCATCCAGCTCTACCTCCTCGGCCTCCTGCTGTCCTTCACCCTGGCTCAGGTGGGAATGGTCCGGCGGTCACGCGCCGAGGCCGCCCTGACCCGGGGGCGTTCGCGCTGGCCCGGGACCGCCCGACTAGCGCTGGCGATCACGAGTGCGATCGCGACCGGCAGCGTGCTGGTGATCTCGACGGTGGTCAAGGTGCCCGGCGGGGGATGGGTCGTCGTTCTCCTCGGGGTGCTCGTCTACGCCGGCATGCGTTTCGTGCGCCGTCACTACGACCAGGTCAGTGATCAACTGGCGATTCGGGAGATCGCCACCGAGACGATGCCCGCTCGGGTGCACGCCGTGGTCCTGGTGTCGCGATTGCACCGGCCGGTCCTGCGGGCGCTGGCCTACGCCCGTGCGACACGCCCCTCGACGCTGGAGGCCATCACGGTGGCAGTGGAGCCCGATGCCGCCCGTGCGGTGCTCGCCGAGTGGCGACGACTCAAGATCCCGGTGCCGCTGAAGGTGCTCGACTCGCCCTACCGCGAGATCACCGGCCCACTGATGGAGTACGTCGCCGCGCTGCGCCGCAGCCACCCTCGGGACGCGGTCACCGTGTTCGTTCCCGAGTACGTGGTCGGCCGATGGTGGGAGCGCTTGCTGCACAACCAGTCGACGCTGTGGCTCAAAAGTCGGCTTCAGGCATCCCCGGGTGTCATGGTGGTCTCCGTGCCCTGGTTATTGAGTTCCGCCGACGACGACGTGACCGACACCGTGCACTCGTGAGTGGCACCACCCGGCCTCCCCGGCGCCGCACGCCGCGCAGTCGGGACGAGACCGCCTCGGTGGCCGGCACCGAACTGGTCCTCGACGTCGGCCCACCGGCGCACGGCGGTCATGCCGTCGCCCGGCACGACGGTCGTGTCGTGTTCGTCCGCCACGCCGTCGAGGGTGAGCAGGTCCGCGCACGCGTGACTCAGGGTCGACCCAAGGACTCGTTCTGGTTCGCCGACGCAGTCGAGGTGCTGACCCCGTCGCCGGACCGGGTGACGGCTCCCTGCCCGGTCTCGGGTCCGGGCGGGTGCGGGGGTTGCGACCTGCAACACGTCTCGCTACCGGGCCAGCGCCGCTGGAAGGCGGCCGTGATCAGGGATCTGCTGGTTCGGGTCGGCAAGGTCCACCTCGACGACCTTCCCGCCGTCATGGTCGAGCCGTTGCCCGGTCCGGGCACCGACGACGGGCTGGGCTGGCGGACCCGGCTACGGCTCGCGGTGGCGCCGAACGGCACGGTGGGGATGCGCGGGCACCGCGGCAACCGGGTGGTGGCGCTGGAGACCTGCGCCGTTGCCTCTCCTGAGGTGCTCGCAACCGGTGTCCTCGACGTCGGGTGGCCGGGCGTGGACGAGATCGCGATCGCCGCCGGTACCTCGGGGGTGGTGGTGACCGCCTCCCGATCCGCCACCGACCCGGCGTCGCCGAGTCCGTCGACGACCGGCCCGGACGCCACGGCGGGGCCCGCCGCGGTGCCGCCGCCCGGGTGGACGCGGCCCGACGGAGTGGGCGTGGTCGTCGTCGAACCGGATGGCCGCAGCGTCCAGCGCGGTGGTCGGGCGTGGGTCTCGCACGACGTCTCCGGCGTCGACGGATCGTTTCGCGTCGGGGGTTCCGGCTTCTGGCAGGCCCATCCATCGGCGGCAGCGGTGTACGTCGCCGCCGTCCGGGATGCCCTGCAGGTGCAGCCCGGACACGTCGTCCTGGACCTGTACTCGGGTTCCGGTCTCTTCGCCGCGGCCCTGGCCGACGTCGTGGGGCCCGACGGGCGGGTGGTCGCCGTCGAGGGCGATGCCGGCGCCGTCACCGATGCCCGGCGCAACCTGCACCGGCGACCGCAGGTGGAGATCGTCGACAGCGACGTCGCCGCCGCCCTGGCGGCGACCGCGGCTGCCATCGCCGCCGACGTCCTCCCTCCGGTGGATGCGGTGGTCCTGGATCCACCCCGGGCCGGAGCCGGGCACGACGTGGTCGACGCCATCGCCGATCTGCGTCCGCGGCTGGTGGCCTATGTCGCCTGCGACCCTGCGTCGCTGGCTCGCGACATCGCCCGGTTCGCCGGTCACGGGTACACGTTGGCCACTCTGCGGGCCTTCGACGCGTTCCCGATGACCCATCACGTCGAGTGCGTGGCCACTCTCCGGCTGACCCACCCGCAGCCACCCCGAGAGCCGCCGGGCGCCGTCGGGCAAGATGTGGGTGGCGGCGCCGCCACGGGTGTCGAGCAGGTGACGAGCGAGGGCGACGACACATGAGTGATGCGGGACAGCAGTGGGCGACCGGACCCGACTCGTTCGGTGCGCGTGACGTCCTGTCCGTGGCGACGGAGGGCGACGCCACCGAGTACGAGATCTACCGGGTCGCCGCCGTGGCCGGCGCGCAGCACCTGCCGTACAGCCTCAAGATCCTCGTCGAGAACCTGCTGCGTACCGAGGACGGCGTGAACGTCACCGCCGACCAGATCCGCGCTCTCGCCGGCTGGAACCCCGAGGCCCAGCCCGACACCGAGATCTCGTTCACGCCCGGACGCGTCGTCATGCAGGACTTCACCGGGGTGCCCTGCATCGTCGACCTCGCCACGATGCGCGAGGCAATGGCCGAACTGGGCGGTGATCCGGCACGGATCAACCCGCTCGCGCCTGCGGAACTCGTCATCGACCACTCGGTGATCATCGACGCGTTCGGTCGTCCGGACGCCCTCGACATCAACATGGCGATCGAATACCAGCGCAACCGTGAGCGCTACCAGTTCCTGCGCTGGGGCCAGACGGCCTTCGACGGCTTCGTCGTCGTCCCGCCCGGCACCGGGATCGTCCACCAGGTCAACCTCGAGCACCTCGCCCGCGGCGTGATGGTCGAGGAGGTCACCGTGGCCGGCACGACGCGGCGGCGAGCCTACCCGGACACCCTGGTGGGCACCGACTCGCACACCACGATGATCAACGGACTGGGCGTCCTGGGATGGGGGGTCGGCGGCATCGAGGCCGAGGCGGCCATGCTGGGCCAGCCGGTGTCGATGCTGATCCCGCGAGTCGTGGGGTTCAAGTTGTCCGGCCAGATCCCGGTGGGGGTGACCGCCACCGATGTCGTCCTGACCATCACGCAGATGCTTCGCCGCCACGGCGTGGTCGGCAAGTTCGTCGAGTTCTACGGCGACGGCGTGGCAGCCGTGCCGTTGGCCAACCGGGCCACGATCGGCAACATGAGTCCCGAGTTCGGGTCGACCTGTGCGATCTTCCCGATCGACGCCGTGACGATCGACTACCTACGGCTGACCGGTCGGGCCGCTGAGCAGGTCGCGCTGGTGGAGGCCTATGCGAAGGCGCAGGGCATGTGGCACGACCCGACCGCGGCGACCTATGTCGAACCTCGCTACTCCGAGTACCTCGAACTGGATCTGGCCGGCGTGGTGCCCAGCATCGCCGGACCGAAACGCCCGCAGGACCGGATCGCGCTGACCGATGCGCAGACCGCCTTCCGGTCGGTGCTGGGGGACTACACCACCAATGGGGCGGACGAGGCCTCGATCGAGTCCTTCCCGGCGTCCGACGCCCCGGCGACCTCACCGCAGCGGGCCAGCCGGGTCACCCCGGTGGTGCTGGCGGACGGCACCCGGACCAGCGTGGACCACGGCTCGGTGGTGATCGCGTCCATCACCTCGTGCACCAATACGTCCAACCCGTCGGTGATGATCGCCGCCGGTCTCCTGGCCCGCAACGCGGTCGAGCGTGGCCTGGTCAGCAAGCCGTGGGTGAAGACGTCACTGGCACCGGGCAGCACGGTGGTCATGGACTACTACGAGAAGGCGGGCCTGGTCCCCTACCTCGAAAAGCTCGGCTTCCACCTGGTCGGCTACGGCTGCACCACGTGCATCGGCAACTCGGGGCCACTGCCGGAGGAGGTGAGCGCCGCGGTGGCGGCCGGTGACCTGGCCGTGGTGTCGGTGCTGTCGGGCAACCGCAACTTCGAGGGGCGGATCAACCCGGACGTCAAGATGAACTACCTCGCCTCGCCGCCCCTGGTCATCGCCTACGCATTGGCGGGCTCGATGGACGTCGACTTCGACACCATGGCGCTGGGCCACGACAGCGACGGCCGTGCCGTGATGCTGGCTGATATCTGGCCCGGCCCCGACGAGGTCCAGGCGGTCATCGACGCCACCATCACCGAGGACATGTTCACCCGCGGCTACGCCGACGTGTTCGCCGGCGACGACCGGTGGCAGGCCCTGCCGACGCCGTCGGGGGACACCTTCGCCTGGGACCCCGACTCGACCTACGTCCGCAAGCCGCCGTACTTCGACGGGATGAGTGCCGAGCCACAGCCCGTCCGCGACATCACCGGGGCTCGCGTGCTGGCGCTGCTGGGTGATTCGGTCACCACCGACCACATCAGCCCGGCGGGGTCGATCAAGGCGGACACCCCGGCGGGGCGCTACCTCCTGGACCACGGCGTCGAGCAGACGGATTTCAACTCCTACGGGTCGCGTCGAGGCAACCACGAGGTGATGATCCGGGGCACCTTCGCCAACATCCGGCTGCGCAACCTGCTCCTCGACGGCGTGGTGGGCGGCTATACCCGTGACTTCACCACGGACGGGGCGCAGGCCTTCATCTACGACGCCTCGGTCAACTACAGCGCCGCCGGGGTGCCGCTGGTCGTGCTGGCCGGAAAGGAGTACGGCTCGGGGTCCAGCCGGGACTGGGCGGCCAAGGGAACGGCTCTGCTCGGCGTCCGCGCCGTGGTCGCCGAAAGCTTCGAGCGGATCCACCGCTCGAACCTGATCGGGATGGGCGTGTTGCCGCTGCAGTTCCCCGCGGGGCAGTCGGTCGCCGGCCTCGGGCTGCTCGGGGACGAGACCATCTCGGTCACCGGGATCACCGCACTGGACGCCGGTGAGGTGCCGGCCACGGTCCGGGTCGAGGCTCGCGCACCGGGGCGAGACGACGTCACGTTCGACGCCCTGGTCCGGATCGACACGCCGGCGGAGGCGTCGTACTACCGCCACGGCGGGATCCTGCCGTTCGTCCTGCGACAGCTGGTCACTGCCTGAGGTCGACAGTCCGATCGTTTCGGCCATGTGAGGGTGCTGTTGCGGCTGGATTGCGAGGTGTTGTCGAACCGTTACCGCTGTTCACTTCCACACGGACGTCGAACGACATATGTTCGGGCGCGCAACGAAGCCGTTCCGCGCCGGGCCTTCCCACCCGGTGGTCGCGGGACGAGCGTCCATAATCGGGAAGGAACACCACAATGACCAGGCGTTTGAGCACACTGTTGGCGGCCGGAGCCGCCCTGAGCCTCGCGCTCGCCGCATGTGGCGGCGACGAAGCTGCCGACGACACCTCTGCTGCCCCCGAATCCGTCGACGCCGCCGCCAGTGACGAGGCGCCCGCCGACGAGGGCTCCGTCGCCGCCGGCGGAACCGTCGGCGTCATCTTGCCCGACTCCGCCTCGTCGGCCCGGTGGGAGACCGCCGACCGCGGCTTCCTCGAAGAGGCCTTCGAAGCAGCCGGTGTCGAGTACGACATCCAGAACGCCGAGGGCGACACCGCCAAGTTCCAGACCATCGCCGAGGGCATGATCAACGCGCCGGTCGACGCGCTGCTCATCGTCAACCTCGACTCCGAGACCGGGGCAGCCGTCATCGCCGACGCCACCGCCGCAGGCATCCCCGTCATCGACTACGACCGCCTCACCCTCGGTGGCGGCGCGCAGTACTACGTCTCGTTCGACAACGTCGCTGTCGGCACCGCGATCGGCGAGGGCCTGGTCACCTGCCTGAGCGAGGCCGGGACCGCCGAAGGTGCCGTCGTCCTGCTCAACGGATCGCCCACGGACAACAACGCCACCCTGTTCCGCCAGGGATACGAGGCCGCCATCACCGAGGCCGGCTACACCGTGGTCGCCGACCAGGCCGTCCCGGACTGGAGCAACACCGAGGCCGTCACCGTGTTCGAGCAGATCTTCACCGACACCGCCGGTGACTTCGTCGGTGTCGCCGCTGCCAACGACGGCCTCGGCGGAGCCGTCATCAGCGTCCTCGAGCGCGAAGGCCTCGCCGGATCCATCCCGGTGACCGGTCAGGACGCCACGGACGAGGGTCTGCAGCGGGTCCTCGCGGGTACCCAGTGCATGTCCGTCTACAAGCCGATCCGTGCCGAGGCGGCAGCCGCGGCCGAGCTGGCCATCGCTCTGATCTCCGGCGACACGGCTGCCGCTGACGCTCTCGCCACCGGCGAGGTCGAGGACACCGAGACCGGCGAGACGGTTGCGTCGGTCCTGCTCGAACCGCAGAGCATCTTCCGCGACAACGTGGGCGACGTCATCGACGACGGCTTCACCACCGCTGAGAACGTCTGTGTCGGACCGGCCGAAGAGGCCTGTGCCGAACTGGGCATCTCCTGACCCATCCCGGGCATCTGCCCGAGCGCACCTGATCCACTGCTGGAGATGACACTCCATCTCTGACACAGTCGGGTCCCGGCCGATGCGGCCGGGACCCGATCGTGTCCGGGTACCGATCCCGGTCGCCCGATCACCCGTCGACGAGGAGGATGGCGATGACGCCACCGGTTGACCCAGGACCCGACGCGCGGGTTCCCACGATCAGGCTGACAGGCATTCAGAAGAGTTTCGGCGCCGTCGAAGTGCTGCGCGGCGTCGACTTCGAGGCGTACCCGGGTGAGGTGACCGCTCTCGTCGGCGACAACGGTGCCGGCAAGTCGACCCTGGTCAAGGGCATGGCAGGGATCTACCCCTTCGACGGTGGGGTCTACGAGTTCGACGGTGAGCGAGTCGAGGTGACCTCACCCAAGCAGGCCAACCTGCTCGGGATCGAGGTCGTCTACCAAGACCTCGCACTGTGCGACAACCTCGACGTCGTCTCCAACATGTTCCTCGGCCGCGAGCGCAGTGGTGGGGTCACCCTGGACGAGACGTCGATGGAGCGTTCGGCGACCGAGACCCTCGCCGGCCTCAGCGTCCGGACCCTGAGATCCGTCCGGTCGGCCGTCAGCAGTCTGTCCGGTGGTCAACGCCAGACGGTCGCCATCGCCCGCGCGGTGCTGTGGAACAGCAAGATCGTGATCCTGGACGAACCGACCGCGGCCCTCGGCGTGGCCCAGACCGAACAGGTCCTCGCGCTGGTTCGACGCCTCGCCGACCGCGGCCTCGCGGTGGTTCTGATCAGCCACAACATGAATGACGTGATGCGGGTCGCGGATCGGGTGGCCGCCATGTACCTGGGCCGGATGGCTGCCCAGATCAGCACCAGTCGAGCCACCAACGCCGACATCGTCGAGCTGATCACCAGCGGCCGTAGTGCGGCCCTGGGCGTCGGTATCGATGCCGCTGCCGTCGAGGCGCAGGACACCAGCGACACCGAGGAGGCCGTGGCATGAGCACCGACATCACCCACGACACCAGCCACGGCGGCGCCGCCGTCGCCACCCCATCGGAGACGCTGCGCGAGGCCATCACCCGGTTCCGCGGTCAGCTGGCGGCCGGCAACGTCGGTCCGTTGAGCAGCATCCTCGGTCTCGTCGTCCTCTTCGTCCTGTTCACCTCGCTGGACACGAAGTTCGCGTCGGCGGGCAACTTCGCCAACCTCATCAACCAGGCCGCCGCTGTCACGTTCATCGCCATGGGCCTCGTGTTCGTCCTGCTCCTCGGCGAGATCGACCTGTCTGCCGGCTACACGGCCGGAGTCGGCGCCGCGATGTTGACGGTCGTGCTGCGCGACACGACCAACACCCTGCTCGGCATCCTGGCCGCGCTCGGCACCGGAGCCGTCATCGGCCTGGTGCTGGGGTCCCTCGTGGCGTATCTGCGCATTCCGTCGTTCGTGGTCACCCTGGCGGCGTTCCTGGCGCTGCAGGGCGTCCTGCTCGCCATCATCGGCGACGGCGGGACGATCCGGCAGCCCGACGACACCATCAGGACGATCATGAACGACAACCTGCCGTTGTGGGTGGGCTGGACCCTCGCCGCCGTGGCCGTGGTCGGGTTCGTCGGCATCGGACTCTTCGGCCGTCGCTCTCGGGTGGCCGCCGGCCTGCCATTGCGTTCCGGCGCGGTGTTCGTGATCAGCGCCATCGTGTTGGCCGTTCTGGCATTCGGAGCGACGGCAGCGCTGAGTGTCGAACGGTCGTCGCGGCCCGAGTTGACTTCGATCCGCGGCGTCCCTTACATCGTGCCGATCGCGGCGATCGTCGTGGTGGGCCTGACCTTCGTGCTCACCCGGACCCGATTCGGTCGTCACGTCTTCGCCGTCGGCGGCAACGCCGAGGCCGCGCGACGCGCCGGGATCAACGTCGCCCGGATCCGGGTCACCTGTTTCGTGATCGGATCGACGCTGGCCGCCATGGCCGGAATCCTGCTGGCCTCGCGCAACAACAGCGTGGCACCCGACACCGGCGGTGCCCAGACCCTGTTGTACGCCGTGGCCGCCGCCGTGATCGGCGGAACGTCGCTGTTCGGTGGCAAGGGCAGCATCATCGCCGCCGTACTGGGTGGACTGGTCATCGCTGTCATCGCCAACGGTCTGCCCCTGATCATCCAGGAGTCCTGGGCGCAGTTCGTCGTCACCGGCCTCGTCCTGCTGCTGGCCGCAACGGTGGACGCGCTGTCCCGGCGGCGCTCGCCCGCCGGTTGAGCCGGTGGTTGTAGCAGGCCCGCCCGGTTGGCCCAGAGAGTTGCCGCCGCCCGGCACCGCGGACTTCACCGTCCGGGTCGGCGGGTGGCTGCTGGACCTCTGCCCGGCCCGCTTCCGCGACCACGACGTCCTGCGCCGGCATCCGCGCGCGCTGGCGCCGTTGGCGCAGCGTCACGTCGAAGCGCAGGTGCAGGTGCTGCACGACAGCCTGGCCATGGTCCGGGCCGAACTCGCCGACGCGGTGGACGCGCGCACCCTCGACGAGGTGGTGGCGGCCCTGGAGGCGGAGTCCGCCGCGCTGCTCGCTGACCGCCGAAGCGTCGGCCTGGTGGCGCGGGCGCTGACGGGGGAGCAGTTCGTCCGGCGGTTCTGAACACCGCCCGCCATCCGACTGGTCCGCATGCTCCGTAGAGTGATGAGGTCCGTTCGTCGACAGTGAGAGGTTCTGTGAGCGATTCGCCTGCCACACCGACTGCCGCCGTGCTTCCTCGCATCCAGGGGCCGGCGGATCTACGTCTACTGGACGATGTCGAGTTGGATGCTCTAGCTGTCGAGATCAGAGCGCATCTGATCTCGGCCGTCACCACGACGGGCGGTCACCTCGGACCCAATCTCGGGGTGGTCGAGTTGACCATCGCGTTGCACCGGATCTTCGACTCACCACGGGATCGAATCATCTTCGACACCGGACACCAGTCGTACGTCCACAAGATCCTCACCGGCCGCTCGGACCTGTCCCTGCTGCGCCAGCAGGGTGGTCTGTCGGGCTACGGCGCGCGTGGCGAGTCACCCCACGACGTCGTCGAGAACTCGCATGCGTCGACCGCCATCTCGTGGGCGGACGGCATCGCCCGCGGATTCGAGGTCCAGGGGATCACCGACCGGTACGCGGTGGCGGTGATCGGCGACGGCGCCCTGACCGGTGGAATGGCGTGGGAGGCGCTCAACAACGTGGCGGGCGCCCGACACCGGCCCCTCGTGATCGTCGTCAACGACAACGCCCGCTCGTACGCGCCCACCATCGGTGGCCTCGCCGACTACCTGTCCGCCCTTCGTACCTCGCCGCGCTACGAGCAGGTCCTGGACTGGGGCAAGCGCAATCTCAACGAACGCGGCCCGGTCGGGCGGTTCGTCTTCGACGCGCTGCACGCCGCGAAGGCTGCCGTGAAGGATTTCGTCGCCCCACAGACCATGTTCTCCGATCTCGGGCTGAAGTACGTCGGTCCGGTGGACGGTCACGACCGGGCGGCCGTCGAGAACGCGCTGTCGCAGGCGAAGGCGTTCGGCGATGCCGTGATCGTCCACGTCATCACCCAGAAGGGGCGGGGTTACCCGCTCGCCGAGACGGACGAGGCCGACCAGTTCCACGCGATCTCGGCGATGGACCCGGTCACGGGGGTGAAGCGCGCCGCGGCCGTTCCGACCTGGACGGGCGCCTTCGGTGCCGAAATGCTCGCGATCGCAGACGAGCGACCCGACGTGGTGGGAATCACCGCCGCGATGTTGATCCCGGTCGGCCTGGACCGGTTCGCCGCGGCCCACCCCGACCGGGTGTTCGACGTGGGCATCGCCGAGCAACACGCGGCGACGGCAGCGGCCGGCATGGCGCTGACCGGCCTCCATCCTGTGGTCGCCGTGTACGCCACGTTCCTCAATCGCGCGTTCGACCAGGTCCTGATGGACGTGGCGCTGCACCGCGCCGGTGTCACCTTCGTGCTGGACCGTGCCGGTGTCACCGGAGACGACGGGGCGAGCCACAACGGGATGTGGGATCTGTCGATCCTCCAGGTCGTCCCGGGGCTGTGCATCGCCGCCCCGCGTGACGGTGCCCGGCTGCGCCTTCACCTACGGCAGGCGCTGGACGTCGACGACGCCCCGACCGTCGTTCGCTTTCCCAAGGGCGCGTTGCCGGTGGACGTCGAGGCGGTGTCCCGCCTGGGTGGGCCGCTACCGGGGATGGGGGTGGACGTCTTGCGTGCCGCCCGGATGCCCGACGCCGACGTCCTCGTGGTGTCCGTCGGAGCGATGGCGCCGACCTGCCTGGACGTCGCCGACCGACTGGCCGAACAGGGCCTGGACACCACCGTCGTCGACCCGGGTTGGGTCAAGCCGCTGCCCGCCGTGCTGGCCGGTGCGGCGACCGAGCATCGGCTGGTCGCGGTCGTGGAGGACTCCGGTCGCGTCGGTGGGGTCGCGGCGGCGGTTCGCCAGCTGCTCGCTGATTCGGGCGTGGACACCCCGGTCATCGGGTTCGGAATCGCCCAGGAGTTCCTCGACCACGGCACCCGCAACCAGGTATTGGGGTACTGCGGCCTCCAACCCCAGGACATCGCCCGGCGACTGATCGAGGAGACGGCGCGCCGCTCAGCCCCGCCCGCGCCAGGATCGCCGATCGACGACCGGGTCAGCCAGAGCCGGTCCCAGGACGTCACTGACGCCACTCGCTGAGATCACGTCGTCGGCGGTCACCAGGAGGGCCGTGGCGAATCCGCGGTAGGCGGTGTCGGTGGCGTGCCATGCGGCCGTGACGAACGCCGGGTCGATCCGGCGCAGGTCCACCCAGCCCCGGGATCGGGTCGGCACCGCCAACGCAGCCAGCCCGGTCCCGTCCAGGGTGGCGAGCCAGGTCCGCAATCGCCGCGACAACAACAACGTCGCCACGTCGACCCCGGCCATCGGACGGAGCACCGGCTCACGGTGCTCGGCGACGTCACGGTCGAGACGCTCGATGAGCAGTCGCGCCAACCGGTCGACCTCGGCGCGCCGCAGCGACCAGTCCAGGTGTCCGGCGGTGACCGCCTCGCCGAGGGCGCCACGAATGGTCGGTGTCGGCGGCAGGGGGCGGCAGTCGTCACCGAGGCCCCAACCCGCCTCGACCGGGCCGGAGCCCACCCGTTCGATCACCCAATCGTCACCGGGGTGCAGGGCGGACCCGCGCGGCTCGACATGGACCCACACCGACCGGGACAGTGCTGCCGCGCCCCCGCTCGCGTACAGCTCGACGGCTCTGATCAGCGTGCCGAGTCGAATCCGGGTCACCGGATGGCTCGGTCGCCCTGCCCACGGGCCCAGCGCGAGCTCCACGTCCGACCAGGACAGTCGCCACCCAGTAGGCCCCGCCACACCGTCGTCCTGCACGCTGACGTCGACGTCGTCGAGCACCGCGACAGCCAGCGCAGCCTGGCGCAATCGGGGGACGGACATTTCCACCCCCGACGGCTGCACCCGTCCAGCGTGGCGGGCAGGGCGCCGCGGCGGAAGCCGCCCGCCGGATGATCGGTATCACGCAGGGTCAGAGATCACTACCGTGCGCAGTACCTACCCAAGCGGTGACCCCTCAGGCTGTGATCCTCAAGCCGTGATCCCTCACGCTGTCACAGCGACGTCCGCGACACCCACCGGCTGGAATCGTGCGCCGGTCGCCCGCTCGGACACCCCGGTCCGATCCAGGTACGGGGTGATCCCACCCAGGTGGAAGGGCCAACCGGCACCGAGCAACATGCACAGGTCGATGTCCGCGACGTCCGCCACGACCCCCTCGTCGAGCATCAGGCGAATCTCGCGGGCCAGGGCGTCCAGTGACCTCTCACGCAGGGCGTCGGCCGTCGGCGGGGTCGTACCCACGCTCAGCAGCGCCCGGGTCTGCTCCGACAGGTACGGCTTGCCGTTCGCGTCCCATGACCACACCCCGGGCAGTCCCGCGTCCACGACCCGACGAAGGCTGTCGGCGACAGCAAACCTGTCGGGGTAGGCCTCAGCCAGTGTCTCGACCACGTGCATGGCCACTGCCGGGCCGACCAATTGGACGAGGACGAGCGGGGACATCGGCAGGCCCAAGGGGTTGAGGGCGGAGTCCGCGACCTCGGGGGCGGTGCCGTCGTCCAGTGCCATGGTGATGTCGCCGATGAATCGGGTGAGCAGTCGATTGACGACGAAAGCCGGTGCGTCGGCCACGGCGACACACGACTTCTTCAACGACTTGCCCAGGGCGAAGGCGGTGGCCGTGGTGGCGTCGTCGGTCGTCGGCGCCCGGACGATCTCGACCAGTGGCATCACCGCCACCGGGTTGAAGAAGTGGATGCCCACCACGCGCTCGGGGTGCGCCAGGTTCGCCGTCATCGCCGTGATGGACAGGCTGGAGGTGTTGGTGGCGAGGACGCAGTCCGGTCGCACGACGGCCTCCAACTGCGCGAACACCTGCTGCTTGACGTCGAGGCGCTCGAACACCGCCTCGATCACCAGGTCGGCGTCGGCGAAGCTCGCGGTATCCGTGGTCACGGTGACCGCGGCGCGCATCCGGTTCGCGGTATCGGGCGTGATCCGACGCTTGCCGACCAGTTTGTCGATCTCGGCGTTGACGTAGCCGAGACCGCGTTCGGCCCGCTCGGTGTCCAGGTCGCTCATCACGATCGGGATCTGCAGGTGTCGGGCGAACAGCAGGGCGAGCTGGCTGGCCATCAGACCCGCGCCGACGACGCCGATCTTGGTGACGGGCCGGGCGTGCGAGGTGCCCGGGTCGCCCGCGGGCCGTTTGGCCCGGCGTTGCACCAGATCGAAGCTGTACAGCCCGGCACGGAACTCGTCACTGATGAGGAGTTCGCCCAGCGCCTCGTCCTCGGCGGCGAACGCCTCGTCCTTGCTGCGGGTCCGCCCGGCCGAGACCAGGTCGAGGACACGATAGGGAGCAGGGGCGGCCCCGTTCAGCCTCGTGTCGACGAAGTCCCTGGCGTCGGCGACGGCGGTGTCCCAGGCGTGGGCGTCGGCGGTGTGGTCGTGGCGCTCGACGACGACCTCACCGTCCAACACGGCGACGGCCCAGGCGATGCTGCGCTCCAAGAAGTCGGCGGGATCCAGGAGTGCGTCGGCGATACCCAGGTCGAAGGCCTGCTGGGCGCGCAGCATCCGATTCTGGCTGAGTGGGTTGCGGATCATGACGGTCAGCGCGGCCTCGGCACCGATCAGGCGCGGGAGTAGGTAGGCCCCGCCCCACCCCGGCACCAGGCCCAGGAAACACTCGGGCAGCGCGAGAGCGGTCACACCACGCGACAGGGTGCGGTACGTGCAGTTGAGGGGCAGTTCGAGGCCACCACCCAGGGCTGCGCCGTTGACGAACGCGAAGCTGGGCACACCCAACTCGCCGAACCGGCGGAGTACGTCGTGGCCCAACCGCGCGATTCCCATGGCATGCGCACGTGAGGTGACCTGGGCAGCGCCCTTGAGGTCGGCGCCGGCGGCGAACACGAACGGCTTACCGGTCACGGCAACAGCGTCGATCCGCCCGGCGTCGATCTCCGGCTGCAGCCCGTCCACGGCGTCGGCCAGCCCGAACAGTCCCCGCGGACCCAACACGGTCGGCTTCGTGTGGTCGTACCCGTTGTCCAGGGTCAGCAGCGCCAGGGTGCGCCCGCCGGGCAACGGCACCCGTTGGACGTGCGTGGACGTCACGAGCTCGGTGTCGGACAAGGTGGTCATCTGGTGCCGGTCGAGGGTGGCGGTACTCATGCGGCGTCCTTCCGGGTTGCGTCGACGGCGTGCCCGTGGTGGGGGTTCTCCCAGAGGACGGCCCCACCCTGGCCCAGGCCGACGCACATCGCGGTCAGTCCGAACCGGACGTCGGGCCGCTCGGCGAATTGGGCGGCCAGCTGGGTCATCAGCCGTACCCCGGACGACGCGAGCGGGTGTCCGACGGCGATGGCGCCTCCCCACGGGTTGACTCGGGGGTCCTCGTCGTCGATCCCGAAGTGGTCGAGGAACGCGAGGACCTGCACGGCGAACGCCTCGTTGATCTCGAACAGGCCGATGTCGTCGATCGCGAGTCCGGTGCGAGCCAGCAGCTTCTCGGTCGCGGGTACCGGTCCGACACCCATCACCTCGGGGTCGACGCCGGCGAAGGCGTAGCTGACCAGCCTCATCCGCGCCGTCAATCCCAATTCGGCCGCGGTGTCGGCGGCGGCCACCAGACACGCCGCGGCGCCGTCGTTGAGCCCGGCGGCGTTGCCCGCACTGACCCGACCGTGTGGGCGGAACGGGGTCCGCAAGCCTGCCAGGGTCGCGATCGTGGTGTCGGGCCGCGGTGGTTCGTCCGTCGTCGCCAGGCCCCAACCACGCTCGGTGTGACGTGTGGCCATGGTGACCAGGCCCGGTTGAATCTTGCCGCCCGCGTAGGCACCCGCGAGCTTGTGCTGGCTGGCGGCCGCGAACGCGTCGGCCCTCGAACGGGTGAGCTGCGGGAAGCGGTCGTGCAGATTCTCCGCGGTCTGGCCCATCACGAGCGCGGCCGGGTCGACCAACCGTTCGGCGACGAAACGCGGATTGGGGTCGACCCCGGAGCCCATCGGGTGTCGGCCCATGTGTTCGACACCTCCGGCGATGGCGACGTCGTAGGCACCGAACGCGATTCCCGACGCCGTCGTGGTCACGGCAGTCATCGCGCCCGCGCACATCCGATCGATGGCGAAACCGGGAACCGACTTGGGCAGGCCGGCCAACAGCGCCGCGCTGCGTCCGATCGTCAGTCCCTGGTCACCGGTCTGGGTGGAGGCCGCGATGGCGACCTCGTCGATCCGCTCCGGTGGCACGGCAGGATTTCGGGACATGAGTTCGCGGATACATCGCACGACGAGGTCGTCGGCGCGGGTCTGGGCGTACATCCCCTTGTCACCGGCACGCCCGAACGGGGTCCTGACCCCGTCGACGAACACCACGTCGCGTAGCTGGCCTGTCATGGGACCTCCCGGAGGATCGGCAGGCGCTGCGGTGCGCCCGTCACCGGTACCCGATGCTACCCGTTGGTAACCTCGGGCGCCGCCTCGTCGACGGCAGGCTCGGCCAGTGCGCCGGCCATCGCGGCGGACACCAGACTGACCTGCCAGGACCTCGCCCCGTGAGCGAGCAACACACCCGCCACCGATGAGGGTGTGAGCTCGGCCGGCGGGCGCCATGTCAGGCGCCGCACCGTGTCGGGGGTCACGAGGTTCTCCAGTGGTAGGTCGTGGGCTTCGGCTATGGCGGCCACGACGCCACGCGTGCGAACCAGGCGGGCGGCGGCTATCGGATCCCGATCCGGCCACGCGCGCACCGGTGGTGGCCCCTCGGCCACGGGTGGTGCCGGCAGGTCCGCGTCGGCCAGGCTGCGGGCCTCGTCGATGGCCCCCAGCCAGGTGGTGGCCAACCGGCGGTTGGCGGGGCCGGAGAAGACCTTGAGGGCGGCCAGCTCGGCGGTGGTCGCGGGCAGTCGCAGCGACGCCTCGACGATGGCGCTGTCCGGCAGTATTCGACCGGGCGCGATGTCACGTCTGCGGGCCAGATCGTCGCGGGCGTACCACAGCGCTCGGGCCACAGCCAGGTTCCGCCGGTTGCGTACCGCGTGGATTCCACTGGTGCGTCGCCACGGATCGGTGCGAGGCGGCGCCGGCGCAGCAGCGACCACCGCGGCGAACTCTTCGTGGGCCCAGTCGAGCTTTCCCTGGCGTGCCAGATCCGCCTCGACGACGGCGCGTAGTTCGACGAGCAGTTCGACGTCCAACGCGGCGTACCGCAACCACGGCTCGGGCAACGGGCGAATCGACCAATCGACAGCCGAGTGCTCCTTGGCCAATCGAAGCCCCAACCGTGACTCGGCCACGGCGGCCAAGCCGACCCGGGGGTACCCCGCCAGGCGCGCACCCAGCTCGGTATCGAACAGCGTCCGCGGGCGCAGGCCCAGTTCCGCCAGGCACGCCAGGTCCTGGCTGGCCGCGTGCAGCACCCACTCGGGCCCGTCCAACACCTCGCGCAGGCCACCGAGGTCGAGGTCGGCGATCGGGTCGATCATCACCGCGGGTGAGGCGCCTCGCCGCAGCTGCACGAGATAGGCACGCTGGCTGTAGCGATAGCCGGAGGCCCGTTCGGCATCGACGGCGACCGGACCCGACTCGGCCGCCAACTGTTCGATCGCAGCATCCAGGCGCGCCTGGTCGTCGATGACCGCGCTCACCCCACCGCTGGGTTCGCTGAGCAGTGGCGCAGGCTGGGGTGCCGGTTCCAGTTCCAGTTCCGGCACAGGATGCGGCGCGTCCACGATCATGAGGGTAACAACCAGGCAGAACACCGCCGGTCGGGCAATCCGTGCGGTGGCGACGCCGGGCGGGGGCCGGTCAGCGGATGACCGAGCCTCGCATCGCCATGGCCACCATCTCGGCGCGGTCGCCGGTACCCAGCTTGCGGGCGATCCTGGCCAGGTGACTCTTGACGGTGAGCGCCGACAGCCCGAGCGCGAGTCCGACGTCCTTGTTGGACTGCCCCTCCGCCACGAGTTGCAACACCTCGACCTCGCGGGCCGACAGCTGGTCCAGTTCACCTCGGGATTGCGGATCCGGGGCAGCCGCCGGTCGTGACGTGACCAGATAGCAGCGGACCCCGGCGATCACGGCACCGCGGACGGCGAATGGATCGAGTGTGGTCGACAGGACCACCGAGCGGGTCCAGCCCAGAGCGCGCAGGTCCTGCACGAGGGCGATCCCGGAGCCGTCCGGCAGCTGCGCGTCGACCACGATCACCGATCCGGGTCGGCCGCGCCCCAGCCGGCGGGCCTGCCCGGCGTGAGACAGCACCTCGACCTCTGAGGCGCCCAGGGCGTGCAGGGTTCGTGCCACGGAGTCACGCAGGAGGGGGCTGGCCGATACCACCGCGGCGGTGAACCGTCCCCGGGACTGCGGCAGCCGCGCCCGATCGGTGATCACCGTCATGTGGCCTCCAAGGTCAGCGTGCCGGAAGGTCCGGCCGTCCTGAGCCCCATCGGTCTCGGGTCAGGGCCACTTGAGGTGGCCTATTGCGCCCGGCCGACCGATTGGGCCATCCGAGGTACCCGCCGTACGCACGACCCCGGCGTCACCTGCGAGGCGAGCGCGGGATCACGGCGGGCCCGACGGGCGGCACCCCGGCCAGCGCGCACAATGTCTGCGCCCACGCCTCGACGTGACGACCCGCGGGTGAGGTGGGCGTCCAGGACGCCCGGAGCTCGACCTGCACGCTGCTTCTACGACCAGCCAGAGAACCGAACGACGCGGACGTGACCTGGGTGATCGTTCCGCCCAGTTCGACGTACCCGGCTTCGGCGGCGTCGAGGGACTCCACCAGCCAGGCCCAGGCGATGTCGGCCATCAAGGGGTCCCCGGCGAGTTCGGGGTCGACGACGGCCTTGACGAGTGCGATCACGCGCATGTCGCCGTCCCAGTCCGGTGGATGGGACGGGTCGTGCAACAACACGAACCTCCCACCGGCATCGGCCAGGTCGCTGGTCTCGTCGTACGTTCCGTCGAAGTCGCCATCGCCCCCTGGCGCCAGGTCGGGCTCACCCGGGCGGGTCCGACGACGACTTCGCGAGCTGCTGCGCCGAGAGACGGCAGCCACATCGATCGCGGCGTCGAGGGCCAGTGCGTGGGGCGCCACACGTCGGGGGGGCGGGACGTCGCTCACGCGAATCTCGCTGCGCAGGTTCGTGGCGCGGATGTCGGCGACCGCCTCGGCGAAAGCGGCCGGCACGGCACTGGTGACCTTCGCCGTCGCGTCGGACGAACCGAATCCACGCGTCGACTCGATGGTGGTCACCGCCGCAGCGTATGCCGCGGATCGGGCGCCGAGGGCTACCGACCTCGCGACGCGCAGGGCGTCTGACACGATCGGCGGGTGCTGCCCGTCGGGTCCTCGGACTTCCTGCGCGCCTGTCGCGGGCTACCGGTGGACCGGACCCCGGTGTGGTTCATGCGCCAGGCGGGGCGCTCGTTGCCGGAGTACCGCGCCGTGCGTGAGGGCATCGCGATGCTGGACGCGTGCGCCCGCCCGGACCTCGTCACCGAGATCACCATGCAGCCCGTCCGGCGCTACGGGGTCGACGCCGCCGTCCTCTACTCGGACATCGTCGTGCCGTTGCACGCGGCCGGAGTCGACGTCCGGATCGACGCGGGCGTGGGTCCCGTGCTCGCTCACCCGATCCGATCGGCCGCCGACGTCGACGCGCTGCCGATCCTCGATCCAGAAGCCATGTCGGCGGTCGGGGACGCCGTCCGACTGCTGGTCGCCGAGCTGGGCCACGTCCCGCTCATCGGATTCGCCGGTGCGCCGTTCACACTGGCCAGCTATCTGATCGAGGGCGGTCCCAGCCGCCACCACGAGCGGACCAAGTCCCTGATGATCGCCGACCCCGGCCTGTGGGACGCCCTGCTGTCGCGAATCGCCGACATCGCGGCCACCGCGCTGATCGTCCAGATCGACGCGGGAGTGTCCGCGGTGCAACTGTTCGATTCCTGGGCGGGCGCCCTGTCGCTGGCCGACTACGACACCTACGCCGCGCCGTACTCCGCCCGCGTCCTGTCAGCGGTCGCCGCGCACGCCGGCGTGCCCCGGATTCATTTCGGTGTCGGGACCGGCGAGTTGCTCGGATCGATGGCTGCCGCCGGGGCCGACGTCATGGGCGTGGACTTCCACCTGCCGTTGGGGGTCGCTGCGGCCAGGATCGCCGCGGCGGTGGGGTCCCGGCCGGTTCAGGGCAACCTCGACCCGGCCCTGGTGCTGGCACCGTGGCGCGCTCTCGCGCCACGGGTCGACCAGATGCTCGCCGAGGGCGCCGGCCTGCCGGGCTACATCGCCAACCTCGGTCATGGGGTGCTGCCACAGACCGACCCCGACCAGCTCGCGCGCATCGTCGATCGCGTCCACGCCTTCGAGGCGTGACCGCCATGACCGGGTCACGGCCCCCGATTATCGTCGTCGGGGCGGGAATCAGCGGTCTCAGCGCCGGACTGGACCTGCAGCGGGCCGGATTCGACGTCGTCGTGATGGACGCCGCGGACCGGGTGGGTGGATCGCTCCACACGGCCGAGTTCGCCGGTGGATCGGTCGACGTGGGTGCCGAGTCCTTCCTGATCCGTCGCCCGGAGGCGGTGGACCTGGCGACCGAGTTGGGTATCGACGTGTCCCCGCCGATCCGGTCGTCGGCGTTGATCGTGCGCGGTGACCAGAGGCATCCGCTGCCGCCGGGCACGGTGTTCGGTGTCCCTGGGACAGCCGCGGACCTGGGTGGTCTGCTGACCCCCGACGAGGTGGCCCGCCTCGACGCCGAGGTCCACCTGCCCTGGGACGGCGACGTCACGGTGGCCGAGTTCGTCGGCTCGCGGTTGGGGACGGCCGTCGTCGACCGAGTGGTCGATCCACTACTGGCCGGGGTGTACGCCGGTTCGGCGTCGGCCCTGTCGGCTGCGGCAACCCTGCCCATGCTCACCGAGGCGGTCTCTCGCGGAGTGGGATTGCGGGCCGCAGTGGCTCACGTCACGGGCGGGAATCAGCCCACGCAGCGCCCCCCGTTCGCCGGTATCCGTGGGGGAGTGGGGCGTCTGGCAGTGACAGCCGCCGACGCGTTCGCCGCAGCCGGAGGTCGGATCCAGCTCCACCACCAGGTCCTGGCCGTGTCGGCGGACGACCAGGTGCCCGGCGCATGGCAGGTGAGGGTCCGCGACGCTAGCGGGCGGGTCACCGATCACCGAGTGGCCGGGATCGTCCTCGCCGCCCCGGGTCCGGTATCAGGCGAGCTGTTGCGCCATGTCACCCCACAGGCCGCCGGGTACCTGGTCGCCATGCAGGTGGCCGATGTGGCCGTGATCGCCCTGGCGGTGGACGTCCGCCGGCGGAGCCGCGGCCCGAGCTCCGGGTTGTTGGTGCCGCGTGTCGAGGCCCTGGCGCAGCGGGTGCTGGCCAAGGCCATCACCTTCTCCAGCGCGAAGTGGGACTGGGTGGGCGCCCACAGCCCGGACACGGCGATCGTGCGGGTGTCGATCGGGCGGGCAGGTGAACCGGACGCATCCGCGATGACGGATGCCGAGCTGACCGCCGCGGCGTGCCGCGACGCGACGGCGCTGATCGGTGGCGATATCGACGTCGTCGACACCCTGGTCCGACGGTGGCCGGGCTCGCTGCCGCAATACCCGGTCGGGCACGTCGAGGCCATGGTTAGGGTGATGGCAGAGGTCGAGGCCCACTCGGGTCTCGCCCTCGCCGGCTCGATGATCGCCGGCGTCGGGATCCCGGCCTGCATCGCCTCGGGTCGCCTCGCCGCCGCCAAGGTCGTCATGGACATCGTCGGCCAGACCAGCCTGGACGAGATCCAGGGTTCGAGGAGGGACCGCACATGAGTCACCACGTGGACGACGCCCGCGCTGCCGAGATCAACGAGACGGTCCGGTACACGATGTGGTCGGTGTTCGCCGCCGACGCACCCATGGGGCCCGGCGTCGAGGCCGGCGAGGTGGCAGGTGCGGTCGAGGCTGCGCTCAAGCCCGCCGTCGCCGACGACCTCGTCATCCGAGGGTGGTACGACCTCGGTGGGATGACCGCGGATGCGGACGCCATGGTGTGGTGG
>JANNOG010000013.1:0-18273 GCA_031398915.1 Micrococcales bacterium
CGGTCGGCGCGCCGCCGGACATGTACAACCAGCAGGGTCAGGACTGGTCGCAGCCGCCGTGGCGACCGGACGCCCTCGTCCGCACGGCCTACGGGCCCTACCGCGACATGCTCCGGACGGTCCTGCGCCACGCGGGGGCCATCCGGATCGACCACGTGATCGGCCTGTTCCGGCTGTGGTGGATCCCGCAGGGCAGCGGCGCGCAGGACGGCGCCTACGTCACCTACGACCACGAGGCCCTGATCGGCATCCTGGCGCTGGAGGCCGCCCGGGCCGGTGCCGTCGTCGTCGGGGAGGACCTGGGCAACGTCGAACCGTGGGTGCGCGACTACCTGATCGAGCGTGGCGTCTTCGGCACGTCGATCCTCTGGTTCGAGAAGGACAGCGAGGGCCGCCCGCTGCGCCCGCAGTCGTGGCGCGAACTCTGCCTGGCCACCGTCACCACCCACGATCTGCCGCCCAGTGCCGGGTATCTGGCCGGCGAGCATGTCGACGTCCGCGACCGGTTGCGTCTGCTGACCCGGCCGGTCGACGAGGAGCGGGCCCACGACGAGGCCGACCGCCGGGCCGTCCTGGCGATGCTCGCCGACCTCGGCCTGCTACCCGACGACCCGACCGAGCGGCAGACCGTCGAGGCGTTGCATCGGATGCTGACCTGGACCCCCGCCCGGTTGCTGGGGGTTGCGCTGCCGGACGCGGTCGGTGACCGTCGGGCGATCAACCAGCCCGGCACCCACACCGAGTACCCGAACTGGCGGTTGCCCATGGCCGACGGCGTCGGGCAACCCGTCCTGGTCGAGGACATCGTCACGTCACTTCGCGCCGACAGCCTCGCCAAGGTCATGGCCGAGGGCATCTGAGCGAGTTCAAGGAGCATGCCTCGGCGTTGTTCGCCACTGAGGGAAACATTCACTGTCGAGCGACACGGCAAGCCCCTTGGTGTTACGTGCCGATCCGCCACCGCAGCCAAGAGGCGAAAGAAGAGGCGTCGGACCGCTTCGGTCTTGCCCTGGAGAAGTTCATGAACCAAGGGCCGCCTCTTGCTGTCCACAATGTCACCGGGACGTGAGTCGGCGCCACACGGCTGAGCGTCCGGTGCCGTCCGGTTCGACGTCGCCCGTGGTCTTGAGAGCGCTGAGAACCAGGCGAATCGTTTGGTCGCTCACGCCAGGCACGGCGGCCCGGACGTCACCCATCGTGAAGACGACCGGTGCCCGCTCCATGACGTAGACCTTCACCCGCTCCTGTTTGGACGACGTGGGTCCGGCGGTCGAGGTGATGTGTCCAGCGAATATCGCGTACGCCTCGCGGACGACCGCGGTGAAGAATGTCAGCCACGGCCAAGGATCGGCTCGGGCATCGTGCCACCCGTCGGTGGACGCCAGGAGCGCGGCGTAGTAGTCGTCGGAGCGGTCGGCGATGAGCTGTTCCAATGACACCCACCTGCCGACCCGGTATCCGTTGTCGGCCAGCAAGGCGTTGGAGACCACGCGGGCCACCCGTCCGTTCCCGTCGTCGAAAGGATGAATCACCAGGAGATCGAGCACGAACAAGCCCGTCAACAAGACCGGATGATGGCGCCCGGTCGCTGCGGCAGCGAGGAAGCGGTCGACGAGCTCGGACATGTAGAAGCCCGTTTCTCGCGCAGGGACCGGCGTGAAACGAATCGACGCAGTGCCGTCCGGTGTTCGGTCGACCACGAGGTTGTCGCCCGTCTTCATGTGCCCACCAGGCACATCGGTCTCCGACCACAGCAGGCGATGCAGATGCAGGATCAGGCCGATGTTCAGGGGCCGCCGGTCGTGTGCGAACACATAGTCCAGTGCTTTCCGATAGCCCGCCAGCTGCTGCTCGCCGCGTGTGTGAAGGGTCACGGCGGGACCGTCGATGATGCGCCGCGCACGGGCCACGTCGGCGACGACGACACCCTCGATGGCACTGGAGGCAGTGATCGACTGGACGCGTGCCCGTTCGGCGAGGTCGTGCAGGAGAGCAGGGAGCTGGTGGGCATGGAGCAACTCGCTGCCCGCCCCGAGGTCGATGCCCCGCAACGAGACGACGACATCAGCTGGGACGCCAGCCAACAGGTCATCCACGTTCTCGAACGACGTCATGGCACCAACTCCTTCGCTAAACCTGCTAACCGGTGAGGCGATTAGCAGGTTTAGCGTCGGAACACGCGTGTCGCCCGTGGATCAGTCGAGCAGATCGCGCGCGCGGGCCCGCAACGCGCGCGCCGTTCCGTCCCGGTTCTCGATGATGAGTCGCCGTAGACCGGCGGGCGCGTCCGGGTTGCCGGCCAGCCAGGCGTCCGCCCGATCCAGCAGGTCCCGCTCGACCAGAGTCACCGGGTACATGCCGACGACGATCTGCTCGGCCATCTCCAGTGTCCGGGTCTGCCATACCTGACTCAGCACGTCGAAGTAACGCGGCACGAACCCACTGATCAGGGCCGGGTCGTGCGCTCTGGCGAACCCGGCGATCGTGGCCGCCTGCACCGCGTTGCTGAGGTCCCCGGCCATCACGGCGGACCAGGCCTGCTCCTTGGCGTCGAGGCTCGGGCGAGCCGCCCGGGCAGCCGCAGCAGAGCGCTGCCCGGTCGCCGTGTCGTCGCCGGCGGCCTCGGTGGCGACGAGGGCGTCGCTGGCGCCGGTCGGATCGGTCGCGGCGATCGCTGTCACCAGGTCCCACCGCAGGTCGGTGTCGATCGCCAAGCCCGGCAACTCACGACCGCCGCTCAGCAGACCGGTCAACGTGGCGACGTGCTCCGGCGTGCGCGCGAACGAACAGAATCCCCTGAGCGCCTGCAACTGCACGTCGGACCCCGGTTGGGCCGACTCGGCGAGCGCCCACCAGCCGTGGGCCACCTGGTCGCACGTCGCCTGGCGGTACTCGGCCGCGACGTACATCCGCGCCGCCCCCGCCACCTGCGACAGCAGCGACGACAACGCGGACGAGTCGGTCTCGGCTGCCACGTTGCGCAGTGCGAGGTCGATGAACTGCCGGGCCCCGAGCTCGCCGTCGCGGGTCATGTCCCACGTCGCCGCCCACAGCAGACGCCTCGGCATCGAGTCCGCCAACGCCGACAGGTGCTCGACGGCGGTCGCCGCGGACACCGGATCAAGGCGGATCTTTGCGTAGGCGTGGTCGTCGTCGTTGACCAGCAGCAGCGCCGGACGAGGGACCCCCCGCAACTCCTCGATCTCGGTGCTGGCGCCGTCGACGTCCACCATCACCTGGTGGACGCGGGTCAGTTCGGTCCCCGAAGCGCCGTCGCGCAGGTCGTACAGCCCGATCGCCAACCGGTGGGGGCGCAATACCGGGTGCTCGGCCGGGGCCTCCTGAGTGACCGTCACCGATGTCATGGGCTCGCCCGCCCCACCGCCCTCGATCACCGGGCGCAGGGTGGTGACCCCGGCGGTCTGCAGCCACACCTGGACCCAGGTGTCGAGGTCCCGTCCCGACGCCAGGGACAGTTCGCGCAACAGATCGGTGAACTCGGCGTTGTCCCATGCGTGGGCTCGGAAGTAGGCGCGCAAGCCCTCGAAGAAGTGTTCGCGGCCGACGAAGTGGACGAGCTGCTTGAGGACCGAGCCGCCCTTGGCGTAGGTGATGCCGTCGAAGTTCACCTCGACGTCGGCGAGGTCGCGAATGTCGGCGATCACCGGATGGGTGGTCGGCAGCTGATCCTGGCGGTAGGCCCACGTCTTCTCGACCGCGGTGAACGTCGTCCAGGCCTGCGTCCAGCGGGTCGCCTCGGCGCAGGCCAGGGTGCTGGCGTACTCGGCGAAGGACTCGTTGAGCCACAGGTCGTTCCACCACCGCATGGTCACCAGGTCGCCGAACCACATATGGGCGAGTTCGTGCAGCACGGTGACGGCGAGGCGCTCTCGGACGGCCTCGGCGACCTTGGATCGGAAGACATAGGTGTCGGTGATCGTCACCAGGCCCGCGTTCTCCATCGCGCCGGCGTTGAACTCGGGTACGAACACCTGGTCGTACTTGGCGAACGGATAGGCGAGGTCGAACTGCTCCTCGTAGAAGACGAAGCCGCGACGGGTGAGGTCGATGATCTCGTCGCCGTCCAAGAACGGCAGCAGCGACGCCCGACAGAACACACCCAGCGAGATGGTTCGCCCGTCCCGGCTGGTCAGCTCGGCCGTGATCCCGTCGTAAGGCCCTGCCACGATCGCCGTGACATAGGACGACAGTCGCGGTGTGGCCTCGAATGCCCACACCGCGTATTCGCCCGACGGGTCCGCGCCCGGAGCACCGGCCGTGGCGACAGCGGTATCGACGGGCGTGTCGACGGGCGTGGCGACGGGCGTGGGCTGGTTCGACAACACCCGCCACTGGGCGGGCGCCGTCACGGTGAAGGCGAACGTCGCCTTGAGGTCGGGTTGCTCGAAGACGGGAAACACCCGCCGCGAGTCGGGGACCTCGAACTGCGTGTACAGGTACGTCTCACCGTCGGCGGGATCGGTGAAGCGGTGCATCCCCTCACCGGTGGTCATGTACCGGCACTGCGCGGTGACCTCGAGGGTGTGCTGACCCGCACCCAGGTCCGCCAGCATGATCCGGGTCCCGTCGTAGACGTCCGAGGGCGCAACGGACCGACCGTCCAACACGATGGCGTCGACTCGCTCGGCCACCAGATCGACGAAGGTCGAGGCGGCAGTGCTCGTGGTGAACCGCACCGTCGTCGTCGAGGCAAACGTGGTCACGTCGGTTCGCGCCTGTGACAGGTCGAGCGACACGTCGTAGGACTGGACGTCGACGATCCCAGCGCGCTGGCTAGCCTCGTCGCGGGTGAGGTTGGTTCCCGGCATGGTTGAGCATCTTGTCACTCCCCGCTGCGGCCCCGACTTCGGGAATCACTCGGAGCCGGTGGTGTTGGCTACTGACATGACGCAGACCACCGTTGACGCCGCATCCTCACGTGCCATCGCCGACTTCTGGTTCGACCCGATCTGCCCGTGGGCGTGGATGACGTCGCGCTGGATGATGGAGGTCGAGCAGGTCCGCGAGGTCGACGTCCGCTGGCACGTGATGAGCCTCGCCGTGTTGAACGACGGGCGGGACCTGCCCGCCGAGTACGTCGAGCTGATGGCCAAGGCGTGGGGGCCCGTCCGGGTGGTCATCGCCGCCCAGCAGGCCCACGGTGACGCCGTGGTCAAGCCGCTGTACGACGCGATGGGCACCAGGTTCCACAACCAGGGCCGGACGATGGACCACGCCGCGATCATCGCCGAGTCACTGGCCGAGGTGTCCCTGCCCGCCGAGCTCGCGGCTGCCGCCGACAGCACCGACCACGACGACGCCCTCCGGGCCAGTCACGCCGAGGGGATCGGCCTCGTCGGTGAGGATGTCGGAACTCCGGTCGTGGCGTTCAACGGGGTGGCGTTCTTCGGGCCGGTGGTGACCCCGACTCCCCGAGGCGAGGCGGCTGCTCGGCTCTGGGACGGTACCCTTCTCGTCGCCGGGACCCCGGGCTTCTACGAGATCAAGCGCACCCGTACCGCAGGTCCCAACTTCGAATGAGAACCTGGCGAGACGCGCGGATTGGACCGTGACGATCGCTGAACACGACCAACCCGCTGCCACCGCCAGGGCCGATGTCGATGACCCGGTGCGAGACGAGCAGCGCGTTGTCGACACGCTCTACGCCTTGCTCGAGGACGAGATCGCCCAGGCGACGGCGGCGCTGCACACGGCGACCACCGCCGACATCGGATCGGTTCCGGCGGCGCGGGTCGAGCGCGAGGCGCTGGTCCGCAGCCACCGTCAGCGCCTGGCACAACTGCGGGCCGCGCAGCAACGCCTGTGTTTCGGGCGCATCGACCTGGCTGACCAGACGACGTTTCACGTCGGCCGGGTGGGGCTCGCAGACCCGAAGGGTGCCTCCCGGGCGCTGCTGGACTGGCGGGCACCGGCGGCGGCGGCCTTCTACCAGGCCACGGGAGCCAATCCGATGGGCCTGCAGCGGCGTCGCCACCTGCGCACCGAGGGCCGCCGGGTGGTCGGCGTGTTCGACGAGTTGTTGGAGCTGACCGTTGCCACCGGCGGGTCCGATGCGGCGTTGGATGCCGACTCGGCGCTGCTGGCCGCCCTCGACGCGCCCAGGGACGGGCAGATGCACGAGGTCGTGGCCACGATCCAGGCCGAGCAGGATCGGATCATCCGCGCCCCGCTTCGTGGGGTCCTGGTCGTCCAGGGCGCGCCCGGCACGGGCAAGACCGTCGTCGCCCTGCACCGCGCCGCGTACCTGCTCTATACGTATCGCCAGCAACTGCGATCGGGGGTGCTGGTCATCGGCCCCGGTTCGGCGTTCCTCGACTACATCGGGCAGGTGCTGCCGTCACTGGGAGAGAACGGCGCGACCCTCATCTCACTCGGTGACCTGCATCGGGGGACGCGCCCGTCGGGTTCGGAGCAACCGGTGATCGCCGCCCTGAAGGGTGACCGGCGGATGAGCGAGGTGCTGCGCCGGGCGGTGGCTGCGGTGCCACGCGTCCCCGAGCGCGACGTGCCGCTGGACGTCGACGGCGAGACGGTGTTGCTGCGGCCCAGCGACGTCGTCGCGGCGATGCGGCCCGCCGGCGCCGAACGGTCCCCGCACAATGTGGCGCGCGTCGTCTTCGTCCGGGAGATTCTCGACCGTCTGGTGCGTCGACTCGCCCGTACCGGGGGGTACGCCACCGACGAGGTGGTCGGCGAGATCCGGCTCGAGCTGCTGCGTTCGCTGCACGCCAGCCGGGACGTCCGGCGGGAGGTCAACCGGTGCTGGCCACTGATGACTCCGCAACGATTGCTGCGCCGGCTCTACCGCGACCCGGACCTGCTGCATCGGGTTGCGCCGGACCTCACTGCCAGTGAGCGGCAATCACTGCTGCGCGATGCCGACGCCGACGCCGTGTCGGAGGTCGCCTGGACGGTGGCCGATATCGCCCTACTCGACGAGGCCGCCGAACTGCTGGGCGAAGACCCCGAACCGCGGCGCCGGGCTGCGGCCGCGCGCGCGGCGGCGCATGCGGACGAGATTCAGTACGCCCGCTCGGTCGCGCAGATGGTCGGCAACGAGACGCTGGCAGACGGTGAACGTCTCGCCGCCCAGTACACCGGCTACGACGGACCGATGCCCGACGAATCGGGGGTGGACGAGGGCGGGCCACGCACCTTCGGTCACGTCGTCGTCGACGAGGCGCAAGAGCTCACCGCGATGCAGTGGCGTGCCGTCCTGCGGCGCTGCCCGTCACGGTCGATGACCGTGGTCGGGGACATGGCGCAGGCAACCAGCCCAGGAGCGGCGGCCACCTGGGCGAAGGCGCTGCGCCCACACCTCGTGGACCGATGGGACACCGCCGAGCTGACCATCAACTACCGGCTGCCACGGGCGATCAACGATCTGGCCCACGACATGTTGGTCGGCATGGGCGCAGCCGCCGGCACGTCCCGGGCGCGGGCGGTACGTGAGGGTACGGACGCGGTTCGTCGTCACCAGGTGCTACCAGCGGACACCACCCCCGAGGCACTCGCCGTGACCATCGTGGGCGACGAACTGGCTGCCGGGATCGGGACCGTTGCGGTCGTGGGTGCGTCGGCTCGAATCCCGGCGCTCGTCGAGGCGCTGTCGCGCGAGGCGTCCGCCCGGGTGAGCGTGCTGACGGCGATCGAGGCCAAAGGTCTGGAATTCGACGCTGTGGTCGTCGTCGTGCCGGACGAGGTCCTTGCTGACGTCGGACCCCGAGGTCTGTACGTGGCGTTGACCCGAGCAACCCAACGGCTGCACATCGTCGCCCCATAAGACACACGGACCCGAGAGCGGAGCCCGTCGCGGGATACGGGTCCGTCGAGCGGTTGCCGTTCGACACCGAACTGACGGCGCTCGGCGTATCGGTGCGACTGTCGGCGCTGCCGGACTGAGGGCGGACGCCGATCTTCGGTGTGCCACCCTCGGGGCGGTGCCCCGCCTGCTCTTGGACCTCACACCGCTTCGCGCGGTGGCGTATCGACGGTTGTGGATCGGGACATCGCTGACCGGGATCGGCACGCAGCTGACGACGGTGGCGGTGGGGTTGCAGATCTACGACCTGACCGGCTCGACGTTCGCCGTCGGCCTGGTCGGCCTGATGTCCCTCGGCCCGCTGATCGTCCTGGGCCTCTATGGCGGGGTACTGGTCGACGTCATCGACCGGCGCCGAGTCATCGTTGCGGCGACGGCGGCGATGTTCGTCGTGGCGGTCGCATTCGCGGCGCAGGCTCTGGCCGGTGGCGCGCAGGTCGGCTTGCTGTACGGGCTGATTGCGGCGCAGAGCGGCCTGTTCGGCCTCAACAGCACTGCGCGTTCGGCCTCGATACCGCGGTTGCTGCCCCAGGACCTGCTTCCCGCCGCCAATGCCCTCAACAGCCTGAGTTTCGGGCTCGGCATGTCAGCCGGCCCGTTACTGGGTGCCCTGCTTGTTGCCTCGGTCGGGTACGCGGCCGCATACACGGCTGACGCGGTGGTCGTGGCCGTCGCTGTGATCTCGCTGATCGGTCTGCCCGCCATGGTCCCCACCGAACGCGGTCAACGCGCCGGACTCGCCTCACTGGTCGAGGGATTTCGATTCCTGGGTACCCGGCCCAACGTCCGGATGACGTTCCTGCTGGACATCGCCGCCATGGTGCTGGCCATGCCACGCGTGCTCTTTCCTGCCGTCGGCACACTGGCGATCGGTGGTGGGGCCACTACGGTGGGAGTACTCGCTGCCTCGGCGGCCGTGGGGTCGATGCTGGCCGGGCTGTTGTCGGGCCCGCTCGGCGCGATCCGGTGGCAGGGTCGAGCGGTGGTCGTCTCGGTGATCGTCTGGGGCGCAGCGGTCACCGGATTCGGGGTCGTCGTGCTGTCGGTACGGACCGGTCCCGACGGCGAACGCGTGCTGTGGGCCCTGGTGGCCGCCAGCGCGCTACTCGTCCTGGCGGGTGCGGCCGACGCGGTGAGCGCGGTGTTCCGGACGACGATCCTGCAGGCCGCCACTCCGGACGAGCTCCGGGGCCGGTTGCAGGGCGTGTTCGTCGTCGTCGTGGCCGGCGGGCCTCGACTCGGCGACGTCGTACTGGGCACCGTTGCCGGCGTGACGACCGAGGCGGTCGCCGGCATCGCGGGTGGCCTGGCCTGCATCGTCGTCGTGATCGCCCTGATTCTCGGGCAGCGACGGTTCCTGCGCTACGACGCCCGCGACCCGCAGCCCTGAGTCCACCCGCTGGGCGTGTACTGCAGCCGGCTAAGCGCCCAAAAGCGACAACGGCACAACAGCGATCCCGTCCGCCCGCCGATATGCCCGACGGCCGGTGTTGAGGACCAGGGCGTCCAGCACGTCGTCGCCCAGTTGTCGCTGGAGCCACTTCAGATGACGGACGTCGTGATCGGTGATCGACTGTGCGAGCTTGACCTCGATCGCCACGATGCGGCCGTCACCCCTCTCGACGACGAGGTCGATCTCGTGCTCGCCACCCTTGGTCCGTAGATGGCCCACTGAGGCCTCCGACGCCTGTGCGTACACGCGGACGCAGAGCGTGGCGAGCGACTCGAACAAGCCTCCGATGAGGGTGCCGTCGCGTGGCACTGTCGGCAACCCACCGCCACCTTTGAGCAGGGTGTCGAGAGATGCATCCAGCACGCGCGCGGCCAACGCCGGATCCACGAGGTGATGGGTGGGCGGACTGGACAGCCGGGACAGGCGATTGCGTGACGGCAGCCACCCGTCCAAGGGATCGAGTATCCAGAGCTGCTCCAGCAATCGTCGATAGGGAAGTGCTGTGCTCCTCGATAGCTCGTTGCCGTCGACGCCTGCGGCCGCGAGCCGCACCTTCTCCATCGAGGTGGTGGTCGAGGTCGCGGCCGCGTAGGCCCGTAACCATCGCCGAAGGCCGCCCCGGTCCCGCACCCGGTAGCCCTGGTCAGGGATATCACGGTCGATGATGCGGCTGAGATACCCGTCCAACTCCGCTCGACGGGCTCGTCCCGCGACGCCGCGTAGCCCGGGGAAGCCCGAGGCGAGAATCTCCTCGGCGTAGTCCTCCAGTGACATGTCAGCGGACCCGGCGACCGCGTTGTTATCCCCGGTCAGCAGCGCAGCCATGCTGACGGTCGGCTGCTCGAGGCCACGTTCGGCCAATGCCAGCGGCCGCATACGTACGCTCACGATTCGAGCGGCGCCCGAGTGGGTCGGCGGTGTGGTCGGCGAAGCTGACCCAGTGAGGATGAAGCGTCCGGGCATGCGGTGGTCGTCGACGGCACGTCGTACCACGTCCCATGTCGACGGCAGGCGTTGCCACTCGTCCACCAGGATCGGTGGGGTCCCGGTCGATATCCGTGTCGGTTCAGCGCGCAACACGTCCATCTCGAACGGGTCGTCCAGGCGATACACCGTACGTGCGCGTTGTAGTGCGGTTGAGGTCTTGCCGACACCCTTGGCTCCGTCCAGGGCGAGGGCGGACACCCCGACGAGGAGTTCGTCCAACTCGCCGTCCACAACTCGTCGTTGATACGCCACGTCTGGACACTACAGTTCGTCGGGTCTGGACACTACAGTTCGTCGGGTTGGCGGCAGCAGCCATGCCGGAGGTCAGACCCAGATGACGGCGCGTCCGCGGGCGCTGGTCCCGTCCGACCACACGGCCCGAGCGGCATCGCTGCCACCCAACACGCGGGCGTCGTCGCGCAGCAGTCGGGCCGCGGTCCATGCTGCGGCCAGGGCGTCGAGTGCGTCGTCGATCGGGACCTTGGTCAGGACTGGGTCGTCGAACGCGGCAGCCTCGACGTCGAGCAGGGCCATGCGCCGGGCAACACCGGCGGCCGACTTCTTGTTGGCCCACACCGGTCCCGGCCCTGGCGACATGATCCGGAACGCCGTCTCGGGGTGCGTCTCGACCACCCGCGACGCGGCCGGATGGGGCAACGCATCGATGGCGTCCTCGACGTCGAGGATCTTGGCGGCCAGGCCCCACGTCTGGGTGCTGATGCCCTGCCCACCGGCCAGTCGCGCCGCCTGTTGCGCACGCTCACGTGACGCGCGAGTGGTCCCCTCGCGCCGTCCCACCGCCATCGCCGCCGCCGGGGGAGTGGGGAAGATGCTGCGCGACTGGGCGCCGAGGAGAACTCGTGCCTCGGCCTCGCATGCCCGCATCCCGGAGTCGACGAAGCCGATCGGGATGTCGATGGCGACCAGGTCACACTCGTGCGCGAGCGCCAGGACCTCGGATGCGTGGCCGAGCTGCCAGTGGAGGGCGCCGTCCTCGACCACGACGGCGATCCACACCGAGCCCACGCCGTCGATCCCCGCCACCCGTGTCACCCGACGAGCTTGCCACTGCGCCACGGGCTTGGCACTCACCAATGCCGAGTGCTAATTTCTGACCGCACGGTAGCCGCTCGTCATCGGGGCGGGTGGCTCTGACCAGTACCGGAGGTGATGTACCGTGCTGCGCTTCGACCCGTTCCGTGATGTCGACCGTCTCACAGAGCAGCTCCTGGGTGTCCAAGGGGGAACTGCCCGCACACCACGCTTCATGCCGATGGATCTGTACCGGCACGACGGCTCCTACGTACTGCAGGCCGACCTGCCAGGCATCGACCCGGCATCGGTGGACGTTCATGTGGACAACTCCACCCTGACGTTGAAGGCCGAGCGCCGGCCCGACGTACCTGACGAGGTGCAATGGATTGCGAGCGAGCGGTTTGCCGGAACGTTCATGCGGCAGCTGTCGCTCGGCGACGGCATCGACACCCATCACATCTCGGCCGAGTACGCCAACGGCGTCCTCACAGTGACCCTTCCTGTCGCCGACCGGGTCAAGCCTCGACGGATCGAAGTCGCCAGTGGCGGCGAGCCGACGACCGTGACACGGGTGGATTCAGAGGGCTCCCGCACCGCTGTTGGTGCCACAGCGAGCTGACCTCTGTCACGAGGCGAACCTGACCACGTCCAGTGGCTTCGCTGATTGCCTTGCGACCACCTCGCCTGGGGGGCTACCGTCCCAGACGCCCCGCCCCCCAGGCGAGGTGCCACGTAGGCAGCGAAGTCCGGTACGAATCCGGCGCTGTCCCGCAACTGTGATTCCACTCTCATCGCGACCTCACGCAGGCCCTGCAGGGGTGGACGAGCCAGGTCGCCTGTCTCGTGGCCACGACGTAAGTCCTCGGACGAAGGACTGATCGTGCCGCGAGCAGTCGCAGCCCGAGCGGTTTGACGTCCTCCGATCTAGCGGAGGATCTCCATGCGTTCCCTGACAGTCCTGGTCGGCCTCGCTTCGGTCGCCATCGTCGCCGCCTCCTGCGGCGGCACCGACACCACCGCCTCCAACGAGGCCGCCACCTCGGCAGCCGTCGAGTCCCTGGTGGCACCCAGCTCGGGCGACGGCGCCTTTCCAGTCACGGTCGCCAGCGGCGACAGCGACTCGACGGACGAGGTGGTCATCGACGCCCGGCCCGAGGCCATCGTCTCGCTCAGCCCGACCGCAACCGAGATGCTGTTCGCCGTGGGCGCGGGCGATCAGGTCGTCGCGGTCGACGATCAGTCCGACTATCCCGAGGACGTCCCCGTCACCGACCTTTCGGGATTCGAACCCAACGTCGAGGCCATCCTCGGCTACGCGCCGGACCTGGTGATCGCGGCAAGCGACCCGGGTGAGCTGGTCGCGGGTCTCGATGCTGCGGGGATCCCGGTCCTGCTGCTGCCCTCAGCCACCGACCTGGACGACACCTACGCCCAGATCGAGCGGGTCGGTGCCGCGACCGGTCACATCGGTGACGCCGCCGAGCTGGTCGGACAGATGCAGGCCGACATCGCCGAGATCCTCGCCGAGGTCCCGGCAGGCACCGAACAGCTCACCTACTACCACGAGCTCGACGACACCTTCTACTCCGTCACCGGGGACACCTTCATCGGCGCCGTCTACGCCTCACTGGGGTTGACCAGCATCGCCGACGCGGCAGGTAGCGACGCATACCCCCAGCTGTCGCAGGAGTTCATCGTCTCGGCCGACCCGGACGTCATCTTCCTGGCCGACACGCAGTGCTGTGGTGTGACACCCGAGCAGGTCGCCGCCCGACCCGGCTGGGCGGGCATGTCGGCGGTCACCGGTGCCCGGGTGTACCCGGTCGACGAGGACGTCGCCAGCCGGTGGGGACCCCGGGTGGTCGACTTCCTGCGGTCCACAGCCGACCAGGTGGCCACCCTGCAGCCGGCGGGGTGACCACGACACTGAACCGGGCCGCCGTGGCGGGTGCCGACAGCGGTACCCGCCACGGGGTCTGGAGCGGGCGGCACGGTCTGGTGATCGCGCTGTGCGGACTCGCCCTCGTCGTCGTCGTCGTCGTGTCGACCTTCAT
Organism: Micrococcales bacterium; assembly: GCA_031398915.1. Classification (GTDB taxonomy): domain Bacteria; phylum Actinomycetota; class Actinomycetes; order Actinomycetales; family JBBAYJ01; genus JANNOG01. Next base: position 13,373 of record JANNOG010000013.1, read on the forward strand.
CGGGCCCGCCGGTCTGCGACCACTCGCCGTCCTGCGCGAGTTCGGCGACGCGCTGCCGTGGGTGAGCGTGGAATCGGGCCTGAGCAGCCAACAGCGGGCCGTGCTGTGGGACATCCGGCTGCCCCGCATCGTCATGGGTGTCGTCGTCGGTGGGATGTTGGCCCTCGCAGGTGCCGCCTACCAGGGGGTGTTCCGCAATCCGCTGGCCGACCCCTACCTGCTGGGGGTGTCCAGCGGTGCCGGGTTGGGCGCGACGATCGTCATCGTCTCGGGCGGCCTCATCGGGCCGTTCGGCCTGCCGGTGGTTGCCTTCGCCGGCGGCCTGGCCGGTGTGGCCGCGACCTACGCCCTGAGTTCGACGGTGGGCGGGCCGCGGTCCGCCGGCGTCATCGTGCTGGCCGGCGTTGCCGTCGCGGCGTTCTTCGACTCGGTCCAGACGTTCATCCAGCAGCGCTACGACGAGACGATCCGGTCGGTCTACGCCTGGCTGCTCGGCCAGCTGGTCACCACCGGGTGGGGCGACGTCCTGAGCGTGCTGCCCTACGTCGTGCTGAGCGCGGCGGTCATCCTGGCCCACCGCCGCGTGCTGGACGTGATGGCGGTCGGTGACACCGAGGCCGGGTCCCTGGGCGTGGACCCGGTGCGCACGCGGCTGCTGGTCATCCTGGCTGCCACGCTCGGGACCGCGGCTGTCGTCAGCGTGTCGGGGTTGATCGGTTTCGTCGGCATCGTCGTGCCCCACACCATCCGGTTGCTGTTCGGCGTGTCGCACCGCGTCCTGCTGCCGGTGTCGATCCTCCTCGGGGCGGCATTCCTGGTCGCGGCCGACATCGTGGCCCGCACGGTGCTGTCGCCGGCCGAGATCCCGATCGGAGTGGTCACGGCGCTGGTCGGGGCACCCTTCTTCCTCATCGTGCTGCGTCGAGCCCGCCATGCGGACGGTTGAGTCCGATGCCCGAGCGTGACCTGAAGCCAGACCCGGACGTGGTGGTGTCCACCAGTGGGTTGCGGGTGCGCCGCGGCGGCACCGAGGTGCTGAGCGGAGTCGACATCGACATCAGGGCAGGGGAGTGGGTCGCGGTCATCGGTCCCAACGGGGCCGGTAAGACGACCCTGCTCCACGTCCTCGGCGGACTGCTCTCCAGCGGCGGCACCGACGTCCAGCTGAGTGGCCGGGTCAGTGTCCTGGGAGTCGACCCGCGCCTGGCCGCCCGCAGGCGAATGGCACGGACCGTCGCCCTCATGCCGCAGCGCCCGGTCGTGCCGGCCGGGATGAGCGTGGCCGACCTGGTGCTCCTGGGTCGCACACCGCACATCGGCCGATGGGGCGTCGAGGCCCGCGCCGACCGCGAGATCGTCACCAACGCCCTGGCGCGACTCGACCTGACGAAGGTGGCCGACCGCTTGGCCACCACCCTGTCCGGTGGCGAGTTGCAGCGTGTCGTACTCGCGCGATCGCTGGCCCAGCAACCGAGCGTGCTGTTGCTGGACGAGCCCACCAGCGCATTGGACCTCGGTCACCAGCAGTCCGTCCTCGACCTGGTCGACGAGTTGCGGGCGGAGGCCAACCTGACGGTCGTCGCCGCGATGCACGACCTGACGCTGGCCGGGCAGTACGCCGAACGCCTCCTGCTGTTGGACGCCGGTCAGGTCGTCGCGGACGGCCCACCAGGCCACGTCCTCACCGTCGAGCTGCTGAGCAAGGTGTACGACGCCCGGGTTCAGGTCCACCACACTCCCGACGGCCCGGTCGTCATCCCGGTGCGCACGCCGTGGCCCTGAGTTCGGTCGCCGTCGTGGTGAGTGCCGCCCTGGACACCCGGCTCGGCGAACCACCGACCCGCTGGCACCCCGTCGTGTGGTTCGGCACCTACCTGAGGGTCGTCGGTGACCGAGTGCCGGCCCGGCCGCCCTGGCGCGCGCGACTGCTGGGAGGGGTGGGGTGGCTGGGTGGGTTGACGCTGGCCTGCGGCGCGGGTGTGATCGCGCACCGCGTCGTGGGTCGCCTGCCGAGCTGGCTCGGACCGGTGGTGAGCGGGCTGCTGCTGTGGCCGTTGTGGTCGGGACGATTGCTGCTGTCCGAGGTCGAGGCGGTCGCCACTGCGCTGGACGGGTCAGGCACGCCGGACGAGTCGATCGCCGCAGGTCGCCTGGCGCTGTCGCGGATCGTCAGCCGTGAGACCGGTGATCTGAGTCGCCACGAGATCGCCGCCTCGGCCATCGAGTCGCTGGCCGAGAACCTGTCCGACTCGGTGGTGGCCCCGCTGCTCTGGTTCGTCGTCGCCGGGTTGCCCGGTGCGGCGGCCTACCGGTTCGTCAACACCGCCGATGCCTGCTGGGGGTACCGGACGGATCGATGGCAGCACGCGGGAACGGTCGCCGCCCGCGCGGACGACGTCGCCAACCTCGTGGCCTCCCGCATGAGCGGTGCCGCGATCCTTGTCGGTCGCCATTGGCACGAGTGGCGGACATGGCCGATCGAGGCGCGGCGCACCCCGTCACCGAACTCGGGGTGGCCGATGGCCGCGATGGCGCTGCGCCTCGATCGCCGCCTGACCAAGCCTGGTGTCTACACCCTGCACCCCGGTGGGCGCGCACCTGATGCCTCGGACATCCACCGAGCCCTGGCGATCTGCCGTCCCATCATCACGGCCACCGTGGCGGCCGCCGCCGCGCTCACCCTGATCACCCATCGACGGCCACGGGGTGCACAGTGCGCGCGGTGATGGTGCAGGGCTGTACCAGCTGGGCCGGCAAGAGCCTGATCGCCACGGCGTTGTGCCGCTGGTACGCCGACCAGGGTCTGCGGGTGGCGCCGTTCAAGGCGCAGAACATGTCGACCAACGCGCGTGTCGTCGACGACCGTCGGGGCGGGACCGGCGAGATCGGCGTGGCCCAGTGGTTGCAGGCCCTGGCCGCTCGTGCCGTCCCGGACGTCCGGATGAATCCCGTCCTGGTCAAGCCCGAGGCTGGTGGGGCGAGCCAGGTCATCGTCCTCGGCCACCCCGATCGCGCCGTCTCCGACCTGCCGTGGACCGCGCGTGCGCCACGGTTGGCGCGTCACGTCGCGGCGTCGTTCGACTCCCTCGCAGCGGAGGTCGATCTCGTCGTCTGCGAGGGGGCGGGCAGCCCGGCCGAGATCAACCTGAGGTCCAGCGACCTCGCCAACATGCACGTCGCGCGCCTCAGCGACGCACCCGTCCTGTTGGTGGTGGACATCGACCGCGGCGGGGCGTTCGCGCACCTGTACGGAACCTGGGCCCTGGTCGACCCGCCCGACCAGGACCGCCTCGCCGGCTTCATCCTCAACCGGTTCCGGGGCGATCCCGCACTGCTCGGCGATGCTCCCGCCGTGGTCACCCGCCTGACCCGGATGTCGTACGCAGGCGTCGTCCCGATGCTCGACCATGCGCTGCCCGACGAGGACGGTGCCCGCGACACGCCTCCCGCTAGCTCCGGGGCACGGGTTGCCGTGGTGCGCGGCCCGCATGCCAGCAACCTGGACGAGTTCACTGCGCTGGCCCGGCGCACGGATCTGGTGTGGGCCGATGACCCGCGCGACCTGGATGACGCCGACCTGGTGGTGCTGCCCGGCTCGAAGGACGTCCGGGCCGACGTCGACTGGATGTGTCGGAGCGGGATGGCCCGCGCCATTCAGGCGAGAGCGGCCGCAGGAGGCAAGATCCTCGGCATTTGCGGTGGCATGTTCGCTCTGGGACAAGAGATCGTCGACCCATCAGGGGTTGAGGGTGGTCGCGGCCCCTGGCGGGTGAGCGGCCTCGGCCTGCTTCCCATCATCACCCGCTACGGCGTGGACAAGCTGGTGGCGCCGTGGAGTGGTCGCTTCGAGGAGAACCTGAGCGGATCGTGGTCCTCACTCGCCGGGGTCGACCTGGTCGGCTACGAGATCCGCTACGGCGTCGCCTTCGGGGATCCGCCTGGCGGTCCCGCCAGTGATCCGCCTCGTGAGACGCCGTTCTCGACCTGTCAGTGCCTGGGTGCCGGTCGGGGCTGGGTCAGCGGCAGCGTTCTCGGGATCGCAGTCCACGGCGCCTTCGACCATCCGCGGACATCGAGGGCTCTGATCGATGCCGACACACCCGGATCCGTCGGCGAGAACCTCGAAGACACGTTCGAGGCGCTCGGCGCTGCGGTCGACACCCATCTGGACACGCACCTGCTCGCCCGACTGACCGGAGGATTGCTGTGACCACCGACGCCCCCGACGCTCGCGCCGAGCGACCAGCACGACGTGAGGTGCCCTCGCTGGTCATGGTCAACACCGGACACGGCAAGGGAAAGTCGACGGCAGCGTTCGGCACCGCCCTGCGAGCCGTGGCGCGCGGATGGTCGGTCACCGTCGTGCAGTTCATGAAGTCCGGCAAGTGGCGGGTGGGCGAGGAAGAGGTCGGGCGTCGAGTCGGGATGACGTGGTGGACCATCGGCGACGGATTCACCTGGGAGAGCGACGACCTCGACAGATCCGCCGACATCGCCCGCCACGCCTGGACCGCGGCGGCTGCCGCGCTGGCGTCGGGCGAGGTGAACCTGCTCGTCCTGGACGAGATCACCTACCCGATGACCTACGGGTGGATCGGCGTCGACGAGGTCGTGACGGCCATCGCCGAGCGGGCCGAGGCGACCAACGTCATCTGCACCGGACGTGACGCGGCGCCACAGCTCATCGACATCGCGGACACCGTGACCGAGATGCGCAAGATCAAGCACGCGTACGACACCGGGGTGCATGCCCGCCGGGGGCTCGATTTCTGATGGGCCGTGCCCACGAGTCTGTGCGTGACCACGAGTCTGTGCGTGACCACGAGTCTGTGCGTGACCACGAGTCTGTGCGTGACCACGAGTCTGTGCGTGACCACGAGTCTGTGCGTGACCACGAGTCT
>JANNOG010000020.1:0-7971 GCA_031398915.1 Micrococcales bacterium
CCGAGGCGGCCCACACCTCCATCATTTCGTGGACCAGGGTGTAGTCCGCGTCCTCCAGCTCGGGCAGGACGGGAATGGATTCGCGTGGCATCCCCGGGCACAGCCAGACCAGTCCGTAGCGTTCCTCGACGAGGACGGCGAGCGCGCGTGCCCTCGGTGGGATGGGCTTGTCGGGGTCGTTCTGCGGGATCCGGGTGCACGCGCCGGTCGTGTCGAAGGCCCACCCGTGATACGGACACACCAGGTCGCCGTCGTCAACCCAGCCCTTGGACAGCCGTGAGCCGCGGTGCGGACACTCGTCCACGGCGGCCCCTACCCGACCGGTCCGATCGCGCCACAGCACGTAGTCGTCGCCGAGGACACGGGCCTTGCGGGGCTGGTCGGCCACGTCGCCGGTGTAAGCGACCGGGTACCAGTACTCGCGGAACGCGGGGACCTCGCTGACGAACATCGTGACGACCTCCTCAGAGCTGTGTCCGGAGTGTTGCCCGGACAGGGGGCGGATGAGTTGCGCGACGATTACACGGACGTTCCGACTTGGCCACTGTTCAGTGTTGGACGAAATGTAAGTGAAACATACTCCGGATCATTGTCGGACAATGCGCGTGTCAGTGACCGGCCGCACCGGTGAAGCCACTCAGGCGCGATCCCACCCGGGGTTCGGTCGCCCGCTCCAGAGCCACGGTCACCGCCTCGGCGGCCGTGGTGGCGAAGCTGACCGCGACGTTCTGTCGATCGTCCAGCCATTGCCCGTCCACCAGTGCGGCCCGCAGCCGGTCGGCCCATCCGCCGCTGCCCTCCAACACGACCACCGGGACGCCGCTGTCGTAGGCGATGGTGACCTCGTTGAGGGTGCCGACGCCGCCGCCCACCATGACGATGCTCTGGCAGCACCGTGCGGTGAGCAGGTTCCGCACCGTGCCCAGCCCCGTGGCAAAGGCCAGGTCGACCCAGGGATTGGCGCGCTCGGGCGCCGCGTGGGGCAGGAACCCGACGGTCAGCCCGCCGGCCAGTTTCGCGCCCCGACACGAGGCGGCCATCACCCCGCCGGTGCCACCGCCCACCAGGACGGCCCCTGATTCGGCGATTCGCCGGCCCACCTCTTCGGCGGCGGTCAGGGTCGCGGCGGGCAGTTCGACGCCCTCGCGCTGGCTGAAACCGATGACACCGATCGTGGTCATGCTCACCTGGCTACCGCCCTGTCGGTCGACGAGGTCATTGGCGGGTCCGGGTCAGGGTTCTGACCCCGGCCCGGGTCTCGCCGGCCCGGGTGGCGAGGGCGTGGGGCGGAATGTCGACGAGTGCGAGCGGGTCGTGGACACCGATGGCGAAGGACGCCGCGGCCGCACCCCAACACGCTGCCTCGACCGGATCGTCGGTGGCCGCCAGCACTGCCGCGAAGGCTCCGCAGTACGTGTCCCCGGCACCGGTCGGGTCCACGACCGGCACGTCGACGGCGGGAACATGCCAGATGGGCCCGTCGACTCCGACGACGAACGAGCCCTGGGCGCCGGCCTTGACGACGATGCCTCGCGCACCGGCGGCGCGCAGGCTCTCGACGACCTGCTGCCACGGTTGCCCCGGGGTGATCACGTCGAGGTCGGACGTACTGGGCAGGAACGTCTCCATGGCTGACAGGGTGGGGCCCAGTCTGGTGATCGGATCGCCCACCAGGTCCGAGCGCGCCGGGCAGTCCGACTGCAATCGGCCGCGGGCATGAGTGGCGAGGTGATGGACCAGGGGTCGGTGTCGAGTAAGGGGGGCCAGTGGCAGGTGCCACGCGTCGACCTCGTACAGCCACGCGTCGGGGATGTGGCAGGGCCGGGGCGTGCCCAGGGGGAGGACGTCGGGGCGTGACGTGGTGTCGACGAAGTGCGCGCGCACCTCCTGCGGTAGCCCGGCCAGCAGGTGATCGGGGACCGGCTGGATCCGCCCACCGTCGCTGAGGTGCGCGAACGTCACGCGGACCGGGTGCGGGTAGGCCAGCGCGACCACAGCCGACACGTCCACCCCGGCGGCGCCGACGCGCTCGACGACGCCGCTCGGGTAGTCCTCACCCACCATCGCGACCAGACGTGGCGCCGCGCCCGCGGCCAGCGCACCCAGGCTGGACCACAGCGCGTTGCCGCCGACCTTGGCGGTGACCGGCGTGCCCTGGGGGGTGATGACACTGTCCAGCGACATCGCCCCCACGATGCCCACCGCCGCGCCCGAGCCAGCGGTAGCTCTCATCAGACCCCCCTGTGCCAGATCGGAAGACGGCCTGAGTATGCCACGTCGGTCCGACTCGAACTACTGTTGGACAATGTCCGGCGAACGATCACCGAGGACGTCACTATCATTCGGGGGTGCCGCTCGACCGTGACTCCGCCCAGTTGGGCGCTCGCCCGGCGCTCGCCACCGGACCGGTACGTGACCGCAGGCCGCTGTCGGTACAGGTCTACGACCGGCTGATCGCGGCGCTCGGCGCCAGCAACGTCACCCCGGGCGATGCCATCCCGCCCGAGATCGAGTTGGCGGCCGAGTTGGGCGTCAGTCGCACCGTGCTCCGTGAGGCACTGCGACTGTTGGAGGAGGACGGCATCCTCCAGCGGGGCGCCGATCGCCGTCGCCGCCTCCTCGCCGAGCCGCCCGGTAAGGCCCCCGGCTTTCACGCCCCACTCGAGGACCTGTTGCAGGTGTCGGGCGACCTGCAGGTCGAGGTGGTCCGGGCCGACGTCATCCCGGCCACCATGTGGGGCGCCCGACTGCTGGCCGCCGACCTGGGCACACCGTTGCTGTGCTGGGAGTCGGTGTTGCGCGTCGACGGGACGGCGATCGGATCCGCGCTCGAACTGGTCACGCATGCCGACCCGAGTGCGTCGTCGGTGTCGGGCACCGGCGACCACGAGCGGAGGTCCACCCTGCTGCAGGCCCTCGGACCGCAGTTCCGCTCGCGACTGGCCATGCAGTTGTGGCGGTTGGCGCCCGGAGCCACCACCGGCACCCGCACCGGGTTGGCCGGCCTGCCGCGTGATGCCGAGCTGAGCTCGCTCACCACGGTGCTCACCCGGCACGGTCGCCCCGTCTACCTGGCCACACACGTATTGCGATTGGACATGGTGACGTTGGCCGTCGGGGGCGACGCAGCCGGAGTGGACGACAGCGAGGAGACCACCCGGTCATCCGGTTGATGCGCCACCCGCCGGGTCGTCGACGGTCGTGCCGCGGATCAGCCAGGTGGGCCCCTCGCCGTAATGCCGGATGAGAGCGAAGAACTGCGCGAAGTGCGGCCCCTCAGCGTGGGTGTCGAATGCCGCCCGGTCGTCGTAGGCCTCGTTGAGATAGAACCGCCCGGGGTCACTCTCGTCCTGGATGAGTTCGAACCGGCGGGTGCCGGGCTCGGTCGACGACGAGTTGCGACCGTCTTCGAGTGCGGCGGTGATGAATTCGTCCCGTCGGCCGGCGGGGACATCGAAGTGAACTGCGACGTGATACATGGGTATCTCCTGTGATTGCTCGTGGGTGTCGGTGACGACACACCCATTGTTCGATCGCGCATCACCGGTGACCAGAGTCGAGATGTTCCTGGTAGTGGCGCTGCTACCCTCGCCCGCGTGGTGCTGGATCGCGGGCAGGAACTGTCCGATTTCCTGCGGCGGCTGCGCAACCGGACACCCCCCGACAGGACCGGATTACCGGGCGGAATGGCGTCTCGTCGCCGTGCCCCCGGCCTGCGGCGCGAAGAGTTGGCGGCGCTGGCCGGAATCAGCGTCGACTGGTACACCAGGTTGGAGCAGGGTCGCGCCGAACGCCCGTCCCCCTCGGTGCTCGACGCGCTTTCTCGTGCCCTCGACGTGACCGCTGACGAGCGCGCCCACCTGTATGCCCTGGCCAGGGGAGAGCGTCCGCCACTGCACCGCGTGGTTTCCGAGTCTGTCGACCCCAGCCTGGCTCGGGTGTTGCGATTCCTCCCTGCCGACGTGCCCGCGTACATTCTGGGGTTCCGGTGGGATGTACTGGCGTGGAACCGCGGCGCCTGCGAACTCCTGGTGGACTTCGAGGCGATACCTGCGGCCCGCCGAAACCTCGTCGAACTGACGTTTCTCGACCAGGCACTGAGTGAGCGCTATGTAGAGTGGAACGACGTCGCCCAATCCACTCTGGCCAACTTCAGAGCCTCGATCGGTCGTCATGTGGATGTTCCTGAGGTTCAGGAGCTGGTGGCGCATCTCATGGAATGCGACGCGCGGTTCGCGGCCTGGTGGAGGGACCACTGGGTGGCAGAGAAATCAACTGGGACCAAGCTGTTTCGAGGGGATGGCGGCGTGCCATTCGCCATGCGGTTCGAGTCGCTGCTGTCACCCAGTGCCCCTGACCAGCGCATCATCATGTACAGCCCAATAGAACTTCGCCCGACTCCTGGTACTCACAATGGTGACACGTGATGGTCAACCCTGATCCCGTGCCCTGATCAGTTGTCGACACCAAAATCTGGCCGTCGGGGGCTGATTGCGGGTGCACTCGCGGCAACCCGCTCGACTGCGCCGGCCAAGAAGCGGTCGCTCTCGTCGACGGTGAAGCCCAATTCGCGAACCAGGGGGAGTGGTCGGCGGCGCCAGTGCTCGCCGGGCAGTGGTAGACCGAGGGTGTCCATCGCCGTCTGAGCGGCCCGCAGTACGGGCCGAGTCGACTCGACGTGGTCGGCCAGCAGCAGGGATCCGCCGGGGCGCAGGACCCGTGACATCTCTGCCAGCGCCTGGCGCTCGTCCGGGACTGCGCACAGGCCGAACACGCAGACGACTGTGTCGAATGAGTCGTCGGTGAAGTCGAGGGCGAGGGCGTCGCCCAGCCGGAGGTCAACATGGCGACCGAGATCCTTGGCACGCCGCCGGGCGATGTCGATCATCCGTCCGCTGGAGTCCACGCCGACCAGCTCGACGTCTCCGGGATAGTGCCGCAAGGTCAACCCTGATCCGATCGCCACCTCAAGGGTGTAGCCGTGGGCGCGCCCGGCGATCCACGGCCGGGTGCCCCGCAGGACACGCGGTTCGAGCCATCGCTGGAGGACGTCGTAGGGGGTGGCGACCAGGTCCCACTCGCGGCTCTGCCTCGGCCTCATGACTCCATGATGGGCAGCTGCGGAAACCCGGGTAAGGGTGTTTAGTCCGTGGCCGCGTTGAGATGAACATTGAGTGAACATCCGGCGGTCGTGTTGCGGTGGGTTAGTCGTGGGATGGGTACTTGAGCCCGGCGACCCGATCGGATGTCGTCACGGACTCGGAGGGCCTTATGGCCGTATGGCGGGCATCGATCGGGTTTGGTACGGCGTGGGTGTTGGCGGCATCGCTGTTCGGCGGGTTTCCGGCGGAGGCTGCTGGTGGGACGTCGCCGGCGGCACCAGTAGGGCTGCCTGCGAAGCCGGTGGTGCCGGTCACTGAGGCGGCGGATCCGGTTGCAGCGGCTGTTGGGGCGCGTTCGTCGGGTCAGCGGGTGGAGGTGTTGTCGCTGCGGACTCAGATGTCGCGAACGTGGGTGAATCCGGATGGGACGTGGACGACGGAGGATGCGGCGGGTCCGGTCCGGTTCGTTGACGCGGTGTCGGGTGAGTGGCGTGATGTCGATTTGAGTCTGGTGGCGGGGCCGGGTGGTGTGGCTGCGGTGGCGCATCCGTTGGGGTTGACGTTTGCTGGTGGGTCGCAGGTCAGCGCGCCGTTGCGGTCGGAGGTCAGCGTGGACGTGGGTGGGACCGCGGTGGGTGCGGTTGTGCCTGTGGTCGAGTCGGTGGCGGTGTCGGAGCCGTCTGGTGAGGGAGTTGTTGTGGGGTGGCCTGGGGTGCTGCCCGCGCCCGTGTTGTCGGGATCCACGGCGACGTATGCCGATGTGACGCCTGGGGTGGATCTGCGGGTTCAGGCGTTGACGACGGGGTGGGAGTCGTTCTTCGTCGTGGATGCACCGCCGGTGTCCGGAGTGGCGTTGTCGTGGACGCTGCCGCTGGACCTGACTGGTGTGACGGCTCGTGAGGAGGTGGACGGGTCGATCGCGTTCGTGTCCACGTCGGGGTCGAACATCGGGGAGGTGGTGTCGGTCATGCCGGCGGCGTTTGCGTGGGATGCGCAGCGCTTGCAGAAATACCAGGCAGGCAGAGCCTCCGCCGCCAGAATTGCCTATGGCCAGTGGCTTGCCTGGAGTGTTCAACTGCGTTACTACATAAGTGCGGGCCTGGTTTGATACACGAAAAAATGTCCAGCGCGGCACGTCGGAAGCGTGGCCGCAACCTCGGTCTCATCGCTACGTCGCTCGTCGTCGCCAGCTTATCGATCCCTATTCAACTATTCTTCGCCGCGATAGCGACTGGGTATACTGTTCTCATACTGGCTATTGCTTCGATTCCCTTTATCGCAGTGCCGTCTGCAGTTGCCGGGACACTTCTGGGATTAGTAAGCATCTTCTTTCGTGGTGGACGGCTTATCGGCACCGCGACCATGTTGGCCGGTGCGACGATATCATTCTTGGTGATACCTGCAGGAATTGATAGCTTGAGAGGCCTATCCGAATGGTCCCCGTCTTCCTTTTGGACCTACACTTACTGAAGATCATGCGAACCGAAGTTGAAGCGCCGAATACTACACGATTAGGCCAGCCTATAAGACGGTCACCCGTAATTCGTACCCGGACCCATGGATTAGCTAAGGATTTCTGGGCTTTCTGGGCTCCAGGTTGCGGGAGAACGCTAACGCTGGGGGAGAGGTGCAAATCTCGTCGGCGCGTATTACAAGCCGGCACCAGTCTTGGTGTCGTCAATCTGGAGCACAGGGTTCGCCTTCACAGCCCTAGCGGGCCATTTCGATCCTCAGGGGTCGGTCGTGAAATTCAACTTCAGTAAGGGGTCTCTCTCCCGGCTCTATCTCACTGTGTCTGCGTGGGGACGAAATTCCGGCCTGCAAGACTCGCCAGCCAAGAGAAGAGTCGCAGCTGCCGCAGCCCTTTTTCAATGGACTTCTTGGAGCTATTCGCTAGAGTTCTATATCGAAAATGGATTGATATGACATCGGTCAATGGCGAAGATCGCAGCCTTCAGGTAGCAACTGTCGGACGACGCGTCGCGGTCGCCGCGACCTGCCTTGTTATCGGGAGCATCGCCGCACCCGTGCAGGCCTTTTTTTTCACCCCAGCAATGGGATGGCTTGTCGTAATTATTCCATTCGCGGTGCTAGCCTTCGTTTCCGTCCCCTTATCTGCTGCGGGCACATTGCTCGGTTTAGCCGCTACGATTTTTCGCGGTGGTTTACGCCTAGGCGCCATAGCCGGTCTTATTGGAGCACTAACTTTAGTGCTCATACTGCCGGAATCAATTCATACGGTTCGCATACTCTTAGATGCCATGTGACGACGCTGTGTGGTGGTGCGTTGGTGGGATTCTGAGGGGTTCAGAAAGCGTACCCAGTGGGTTCAGGTCCTGGCTCATACAGTCTGGGCGAAATTACAAGACCGTTTACGTGTGGACGACTGCCGGCTATCAGATCGCCAGGCGAGTGATTACCGGTGACGATCACTGCACGGGGGGTGCCGGCAGCGCGGGCTCCTTCTATAACTTCACCTACGCTTGCGACACCCATGACCTGGCCTATGCGTTGATTCGTTTCCTTAAATCTTGGCGGTCGCGGCTAAGTGCAAATTCGTTCTTTCTCGCCGACATGTGTCGCGCGTGCTCTCTGCGCAGCAATTGGTCGGTTAGGCACAAAGGCTACGCCAGAGCCCTCAGTTACTACACGCTTACGAGTGCCTGGAACTGGCGAAAGTACGGCACACCGTGACGGCCCGCGCCGCATTTTTAGTGCCCTTGAGTGTGGGAGTGCTGTTTAGCATCCTGATCTTCGTCGTCAGGGCCCTTGGCGCCCCAACCACGATCTTTATGGGCATTGATGCATTTACCCCTATCGGTGGGGCTATCTTAGTAGCTGGAATATTTTTCTTCGTTTCGATCGCCGG
>JANNOG010000089.1:0-26287 GCA_031398915.1 Micrococcales bacterium
CCCCGCCATCAACGCCGGTAACTCCGTCTCCCGCGTAGGCACGGCCGCGCAGCGCAAGGCGATGAAGCAGGTCGCCGCCACGTTGCGCCTCAACATGGCCCGCTACCGCGAACTCCAGGCCTTCGCGCCAACCCCTGATAGACGTGGTAGCTGCTGCGCAGTACGGCTGATATCGCAGCCGCCGGCCCGGGGGAGACGCCCAGCTGGTCGAGCCTGCGGAGCAGATAGCCGACGACGACCACCTCTTCGAGGAACGAGTTCGCCGCGGCGCTGAGCACCAGAACCGGGATCCGCCACCACACGTCCGACAGGGTTGAGGGCTGGACCTCCAAGGATGTGCCCAACGCGCGCGAGCCGAGGTACAGCCCCAGACCACCGAACCCGATGACGGCGGCGATCCCGACCCCGGCGACGATCGCCCACCCCACCCGCGAACGGCGGAACCCGATGTCGCGCCATGACGAATCGCGTCGCGCCAGGTGGATGGCCAGCAGTGCCGGCAGCGACAACGCGACCACCACGATCAATTGGTAGGCCAGATCGACGTACGGCCGGTCGGGAGCTCGCGAGGCGTTCAGTCTCACGGCCTGAGTGGCGATCGGTTCCGCCGCGGTCAGCGCCGCAGTGATGGACACCAGGCCTCGCGCCGCCGAGACACCGACGGCGATCGCCAACACGATGGCCACCTCTGATCGCAGCACCGAGGCATCATCTCAAGATCGGATGAGAGGCCCGGTGTCCCACCCCGGTGCACGAGGGCACTCACGCCACGAAGCCCCAAGTCACCGACCTGGGGCTGATGTGCGCGAGGGGGGAGTTGAACCCCCACGTCCTTGCGGACACACGGACCTGAACCGTGCGCGTCTGCCTATTCCGCCACTCGCGCGAGACGTCACAACATACACCGCGAGGATCGTGGCGGACCGCCCGGAGCGGGAGTTTCACCGTGGCCGACGGTACTGTGCGGCCAGCGACCGCCCGTGGGGTCGCCGGTGTCCTGGGCGGTCCCGCCCATCGCCGCGGGCCGCAGGACTTCGGCGAAGGAGGTGCAGTGGGAATTCTCGATCGATTCGAGAAGGGTGTCGAGAAGGCAGTGAGTGGCGCCTTCGCCCGCGCCTTCCGCTCGGCGGTGGAGCCCGTCGAGATCGCCAGCGCGTTGCGACGTGAGCTCGACGAGAAGGCAGCGGTGCTGGACCGGGGCCGCACCATCGTGCCCAACCACTTCACGGTCGTCCTCTCGACCGAAGACTACGACCGCTTCGCCGAGTGGGCGCAGACACTCGCCGACGAACTCGCCGAGGCGGTACTCACCCACGCCGACCGGCAGCGCTACGAGTTCGTCGGTCCGGTCCAGGTCACGCTGGCCGCCGACGACAGCGTGGAGGTCGGCCTCCTGGGCGTCGAGAGCCAGACCGTTCGCGGCGCGCTGGCCCCCGCCGCACCGGGCTCCGACCCCGGCGGGCGACCCGTGGTCGACGTGGCCGGGCGCTCTTACGTCCTGGCCCAGAGCGTGACGACCATCGGCCGGGACGAGGCGTGCGACATAGTCCTGCCCGACTCCGGTATCTCGCGGCGCCATGCCGAGTTGGTCGTCGACACGACCGGCTCGTACATCCGCCTGGCCGTCCGTGACCTGGGATCGACGAACGGCACCTTCGTCGATGGCGAGAAGGTGTCCCACTACCTGTTGACTACTGGCAGCGTGGTGACCGTGGGCCGTACCCAGATCGTCGTCCGAGACGCCGGATGAGCGAACTCACGCTGACTGTTCTGCAGTTGGGTCTGCTGGTGCTGCTGTGGCTCTTCGTTCTCGGGGTCGTCGGGGTCCTGCGAGGTGACCTGTACGGCACCCGCATCGCGCAGCCCAGGCCGGGTCGGCGGCGCGACCTGGCAGCTCAGGCCGACGCCCGCCCCTCGCGGCCGGGCCCAGTGGGTGCCCCACCGCAGACTCCCCGCAGCAAACCTCGCGAACTGGTCGTCGTCGACGGGCCGCTGCGAGGGACGACGATCACCCTGGGCACCTCCCCCATCCTCATCGGCCGAGCCCCCGACGCCACCCTGGTGGTCGACGACGAGTTCGCCTCGGGACGTCACGCCAGGCTGTCACCCACCCCGGACGGTTGGGTGGTCGAAGATCTGGGTTCGACGAACGGGACGTTCCTCGGCAAGGATCAGGTCGGCGAGGCGCGCCTGGTACCGCCACGGACTCCGGTTCGGGTCGGGCGCACCGTCATCGAGTTGCGTTCGTGAATCGGCGAACACCGGTTGGACACTGCATCGTCGGACACGAGAGTGCGAGGGTGATCCGCTGATGGCCATCGCATTGCGCTACGCCGCTCGCAGTGACGTCGGATTGATCCGGGCGAACAACCAGGACTCTGCCTACGCCGGGCCACACCTGCTGGTGATCGCCGATGGCATGGGCGGACATGCCGGGGGTGACATCGCGTCGTCGCTGGCCGTCGCCGAACTGGCAGCCCTGGACGGCGAGTCGATCGGGTCGCCCGAAGCACAGTCGCGGTTGGCCCACGCGATCTCGGCGGCCAATGCGCGCCTGCTCGACCGGGTCGCCGCCGACCCGGTTCTGGCGGGGATGGGGACCACCGTGACGGCGATGCTGCGCGCCGGAAACCGCCTGATCCTCGCCCACATCGGGGACTCGCGCGCCTACCGCCTGCGGGAAGGCGAGTTCGCTCAGGTCACCAACGACCATACGTACGTTCAGCGCCTGGTGGCGGAGGGATCCATCACCGCCGAGGAGGCGGAGCAGCACCCGCAGCGCTCCGTTCTCATGCGGGTGCTCACCGGCGAGCACGGCGACGAGCCCGACCTGCAGGTCAGTGAGGGTCGCCCCGGCGACCGGTGGCTGTTGTGTTCGGACGGGTTGTCCGGCGTGGTCAGCTCCGACACCATCGCCGCCACGCTCGGTGCGGGTGACGACCCGGCAGCCACGGCCCAGCGACTGGTTCAGTTGGCACTGCGCGCGGGGGGCCCCGACAACGTCACGGTGATCGTGGCAGATGTCGTGGACCTCGACCGCCCGCCCTCGACCACGCCCCAGATCGTCGGCGCGGCCGCCTCACCCATCGCGAGCACCGACAGGTCGGCAACTCAACTGCTGAGCCCCCGCGACACCCCCGCTGCACGCGCGGCCATGCTCACCAACGAGCGTCGCATGAGCGGCCCCGCCGACGATCAACGCGGTCGGCTGCCCAACCGCGGGCCGGGGTGGGGCTGGTGGTCGATCGTGGCCTTGGTGGTCATCGGACTGGCCGCGGCGGGGTACGGCGGGTGGCGGTGGAGTCAGGCGCAGTACTTCGTGGCGGAGAGCGACGGTTTCGTGGCGGTCTTCCGTGGCCTGCCCCAGGACCTGGGCCCCATCGGGTTGTCGTCGATCGCCGAGCAGACCGACATCGCCGTGGACGATCTTCCGACGTTCACCCGCGAGCAGGTCGCCGACACCATCGTGGTGGCCGATCGTGACCAGGCCGACGCGGTGATCGCCGACATGCGCGAGCAGGCCGAGCGGCCGGCGCCGGGTGGGTCCACGTGACCACGACGGTCGCCGCTTTCGCATCGGGCAGTCGACGGGCATGGGAGCTGTTGCTCATCGCGTTCGCCGTCGCCCTCACGACATCGGCCTACTGCGCCGTCGGCTTGGCCGTCGAAGGCACGATCCCGGCCGGGATCGTCACCCATGCGGTCGGCCTGGCTGCACTCGGCCTGGTCCTGCATCTGGTCACCCGCTGGCGCGCACCCTATGCGGACCCTGCTCTGATCCCCATCGCCTTGATGTTGAACGGCCTCGGCCTGGTGATGATCTACCGGTTGGATCTGGCCGAGGGTCGCGACGTGCTGAGCGGGTACGCGGCCAATCAGGTCTTCGGCACCGCAGTCGGAGTACTGGGGGCGGCCGCCGTCCTCATCATCGTTCGCGATCATCGACTGCTGCGACGGCGGACCTATACCGCCCTCGTCGCCGGCCTGGTGCTGCTCATGTTGCCGTTGGTGCCGGGACTCGGGCAGACCATCAACGGTGCCCGGATCTGGATCGACCTCGGCGTCACCACCTTTCAACCGGCCGAACTGGCCAAAGTCGTCCTGACGATCTTCTTCGCGGGGTACCTGGTCAACGGCCGAGACACGTTGAGTCTGGTCGGTACCCGTTTTCTGGGGTTGCGCCTGCCCCGACCCCGCGACCTGGGTCCGATCCTGCTGGCGTGGGGAGTCAGCGTCGGTGTCCTGGTCTTCGAGCGTGACCTGGGCACGTCACTGCTCTTCTTCGGGATCTTCGTCGCCCTGCTGTACGTGGCCACCGAGCGCGTGTCGTGGATCGTCATCGGCTTGCTGCTGTTCGTCGGGGGGGCGTTCATCGCCTGGCGGCTGTTCAGCCACGTCCAGACACGGGTCAGCAACTGGCTGGACCCGTTCAATCCGGACACCGTGCTCGGATCGTCGTTCCAGCTGGTCCAGGGGTTGTACGGGATGGCCGACGGTGGGTTGATCGGAACCGGCCTCGGTCGTGGGCGACCCGACCTGACCCCGTTCGCGGAGAACGACTACATCATTGCCGCGCTCGCCGAAGAACTCGGTCTGGTCGGGATCTTCGCGATCGTGGTGCTGTACACGGTCCTGGTCCAGCGCGGCCTGCGCACGGCCATCGGCGTCCGTGACGGCTTCGGCAAGCTGCTGGCAGCAGGGCTGGCGTTCTCGCTCGCGCTGCAGTGCTTCGTGGTCGCCGGAGGCGTCACCCGGGTGATCCCGCTGACTGGTCTGACCATGCCGTTCCTCGCCTACGGCGGCTCGGCGCTGGTCAGCAACTGGATCATCATCGGCATACTGCTGCGAATCTCGGACCTGGCCCGGCGCCCCGAGTCCCCCAGCCCCGCCCCCGTGGACACCCCCACCGAACTCGTGCGACTGCGATGAACACGCCGATTCGCCGGCTGGGCGTCGTGACCGGCCTGCTGTTCCTGAGTCTGCTGATCTCGACGACCTGGATTCAGTTCTTCGCGGCCGACAGCATCGCCGACGGGCCCAGCAACAGCCGCGAGCTGTACGCCGAGTACGGCCGCGACCGGGGCCCGATCGTGGTCAGCGGTACGCCTGTCGCCGATTCGGCTCCTGTCGACGACGACTACCAATTCTTGCGGACCTACGCCAACGGCGCGCTGTACGCGCCCGCCACCGGCTTCTACTCCATCCTGGTCGGGTCGGCGGGAGTCGAGGACACCGCCAACGACACCCTGGCGGGGACCTCTGACCAGCTGTTCTACCGTCGGATTCAGGACCTCCTGACGGGCGAACCGCCTCGTGGCGGGATCGTCGAGCTCACGCTGGACGCCAGGGTGCAGCAGGTTGCCTATGACGCCCTGGGCGACCAGCGCGGTGCCGTGGTGGCTATCGAGCCGTCCACCGGGCGGATCCTGGCCCTGGTCAGCAAGCCCTCGTACGACCCCAACACTCTGGCGGCACACGACCTGGCCTCGGTGCAGCAGGCCTGGGACGCCCTCAACGCCGATCCTTCTCGCCCGCTGGACAACAGAGCAGTCGCGGGACAGCTGTACCCGCCGGGCTCGGTCTTCAAGATCGTCACAGCCGCGGCGGCCATCACTGACGGCCTCGCCACACCCGATTCACTCCTTCCCGGGCCGGCTGCCCTCGACCTGCCACAGACCTCGACCACACTGCCCAACTCGGACGGCCAACCGTGCGGGCCCAACGACCAGACGACGCTGGCCAATGCGATGCGCATCTCGTGCAACACCACGTTCGGCAGCTTGGGACTCGACCTCGGTGGGGATCGGCTACGCGAGCAGGCCCAGGCCTTCGGATTCGGAGCCGACCTCGACGTGGGTCTGCGGGTGACCCCAAGCGACGTGCCCGAGGGGATGAACCCACCCCAGTCCGCCCAGGCGGCCATCGGTCAGTTCGACGTCAGGGTCACCCCGCTGCAGGTGGCGATGATGTCGTCGGCGGTCGCCAACGGCGGCATCCTGATGCGACCACAACTGGTGGACACCGTCCGGGCACCGGACACCACAGTGATCTCCAACTACTCCCCCGACGAGTTGGGTAGGGCGGTGGACGCCGACGTCGCTGCCCAGTTGGGCGGGATGATGGAGTTGGTCGTCACCGAGGGAACGGGTTCGGCTGCTGCGATCGACGGGGTTCGGGTAGCCGGCAAGACCGGCACTGCACAGACCGGCAACGACGACGCGCCGCACGCCTGGTTCACCGCATTTGCGCCTGTCGAGGAGCCCAGAGTCGCGGTTGCGGTCGTTGTCGAGAACGGCGGCAGACTCGGTAACGAGACCAGCGGCGGTAGGGTCGCTGCTCCGATTGCTCGCGATGTCATCGAGGCGGTGCTCAATCCGTGACGCCACCAGACGGGGCTTCCAGGGTCACAGCCTGGTATCGACAACCATCAGATCACCACTTGATGACCACTGCGCCAGTGCGGTGTGTGCCACCCTGGCACGTGCCGAGCACGGGGACGACGAAGAGGGCACATGACTGACGGCTTCAGCGGCACCGGTGGCTACGCTCCCGGATACTCGGATCCAGGCCTCGGCGGGGTCCCCCGCGTCCTCGGTGGACGCTATGAATTGGCACAGCAGATCGGGCGCGGCGGCATGGCCGAGGTGTACGCGGGGCGCGACACGCGCCTGGGTCGGACGGTCGCGGTCAAGGTCCTCAAGACCGACCTGGCCCGTGATCCTGCCTTCCAGTCCCGATTCAAGCGCGAGGCGCAATCCGCGGCGAGTCTGAACCACCCGGCGATCGTGGCCGTGTACGACACCGGCGACGAAGAGATGCCCGAGGCCGGCGGGGGCATCACGCACCTGCCCTTCATCGTGATGGAGTACCTACGGGGCCGCACCCTCAAGGAGGTACTCGCCCAGCACCAGCGGTTGTCCCCCGACGACGCGCTGCGGGTGACCGCGGGTGTGCTGGATGCCCTGCAGTACAGCCACCTGCACGGCATCGTCCACCGCGACATCAAACCCGCCAACGTGATGGTGACGGACGCGGGCGAGGTCAAGGTGATGGACTTCGGCATCGCGCGGGCCATCGCCGACACCGGGGCCACCATGACGGGCACGAACGCGGTTCTGGGCACGGCCCAGTACCTCTCGCCCGAGCAGGCCAAGGGCGAGACGGTCGACAACCGCTCCGACCTCTACTCCACCGCCTGCCTGATGTACGAACTGCTGACCGGGCGACCGCCGTTCGTCGGCGACTCACCCGTGTCCCTGGCCTACCAACACGTCGGTGAGCAGCCCCAACCGCCCAGCACGCTGGTCGCCGCCCTGTCGCCGGACATCGACCGAGTGGTGATGCGCGGCCTCGC
The DNA here is from genome assembly GCA_031398915.1 of Micrococcales bacterium. Taxonomy (GTDB): domain Bacteria; phylum Actinomycetota; class Actinomycetes; order Actinomycetales; family JBBAYJ01; genus JANNOG01. Next base: position 7,355 of record JANNOG010000089.1, read on the forward strand.
CAAGGATCGCGAGGTTCGCTACCAGAACGCTGAGGAGTTCATCGCCGACCTGGACCGGGTCGCCACCGGTCTGCCGATTCCGGACGCCGCGCCCACCCAGGCGATGCGGCCGCCACCCGCGCAGGCCACGCAGCGTCTGGCGCCCACACCGGCGCCGTGGCCGACCGGCACGGCAGCCGCGGCGAGCACCGATTACGACGACACCTTCCTTCCCGGCAGGGACTATGACGACCCTCCCAAGCGCAGCCTGCTGTGGTTGTGGATCGTGCTGGGCGTGCTCGCCCTGGGCGCGGTCATCGCCCTGGCTGCCGTGTTGACCTCTGGCGACGGCGAGGCACCGCCACCTACCGAGTCGGCCCCGGTGTCGGTGGCGCCCGTCACCGTGGCCGTCCCGGACGTCACGGGTGACACCTACGAGGTCGCGTCTGCCGAGCTGCAGGCGTTGGGCTTCACCAGCGTGACGCGAATGGACGAGGAGCAGACCGACCCCGCGATAGTTGCAGGCACCGTGATACGACAGGACCCGGCCGCAGACCCTGCGGTCGCCGTACCGCTCGACACCCAGATCGTGCTGACCGTCGCCGCACCTCCGGGTCAGGTGGCCATTCCGTCCGTCGTCGGGCTGTCACAGGCCGAGGCGCGGACGACACTGGTCAATGCAGGCTTCCAGATCGGCGACGTCACCCCCGAGGACAGCCCATCGGTGGCCCGTGGCCTGGTGACCAGGACCGACCCGGCTGCCGACGCGCAGGCGGCACGGGGCTCGATCGTGACGATCTACACGTCGAGCGGCCAGGTGTCCGTGATCGACGTACTGGGACAGCCGGTCGAGGATGCGTTGAACGCGCTCGAGCAGGCCGGCCTGCAGGGTCGACCCGAGATCGTTGCCAGCAGTGAGCCCGAAGGAACGGTCATCGAACAGAACCCGGCTTCGGGACGGGTGGATCTCGGCACCACGATCGACCTCCTGGTGTCCTCGGGGACTCCGCCCACGACCGCCCCGGTGACCACCCCCACCACTCCCAGTCCGTCGACCACGCCCACGACACCGACCACCCCGCCGCCCTCGACCACGCAGTAGATGGGTCAGGGGGTCGCCGCTCCCAGACCCATCAGTGGCCCGAGACCGTGCGACCGACCGACCGCATCGGGGTCGCCGCACACGTCGAGCCAGTTGGCCAGCAACCGGTGGCCTCCCTCGGTGAGGATGGATTCGGGGTGGAACTGCACCCCCGTGACGGGAGCGCTGCTGTGCTCGATCGCCATCACCACCCCGCTCGGCGTCCGCCCGGTCACCACCAGATCGGCGACCAGGGTGTCCTCGACGATCGCCAACGAGTGATAGCGGGTTCCCGCGAACGGGGTCGGCAGTCCCTTGAGCACGCCGGCCCCCTGGTGGACGATCTGGCTGCTCTTGCCGTGCATCAGTTCGGGGGCGTGCGTGACCACGGCGCCGAACGCCTCACCGATCGCCTGATGGCCCAGGCAGACACCCAGGAGGGGGATGCGTCGCGCGGCACATCGGGTGACGGCGGCGACGCAGATCCCCGCGTCGCGGGGATGGCCGGGCCCCGGGGACAGCAGCACCCCGTCGTAGCTGTCCACGTGCTCCACCGCCACGACGTCGTTGCGCACCACGTCCACCTCGGCACCCAGTTCGAGCAGATAGCTCACCTGGGTGTAGACGAAGGAGTCGTAGTTGTCGACGACCAGGATCCGGACGCTCACGGGGTCTGCTCGACCGTCTGTTCGTTGAACGGCAGATAGGGCGCGAGGGCGGGGAACACCCACTGGAACAGGACGGCCACCACACCCGACACGAGTGCGAGGAAAAGGACCACCTTCACGACTCCCGGACCCGGCAATACCCGCCACAGCAGTTCGTACACGACATCCCCCTCGCTCAACCCTGCGCCAGCACGGTCTGGACGTCGGCCATCGACGCAGCGCTCGCCACGAACACCCCGTGGACGATGTAGCGCTGCCTGGCGCTGTACTTCGGGTGGCAGGTGGTCAGCGTGATCAGCGCGGACGTGGGGGCTGCGGCCGGGTCGTTGGGCACAGGTGCGATCACGCCGACCTCTGCCGGACTGACGATCTCGGTCGCCGACACCCGGTAGACGTAATAGCCGGCAACCGTCTGGACGACGATCGGGTCACCGTCGCGCAACTCGGCCACCCGACTGAACGGCGCACCGTACGTGGTGCGATGTCCAGCCAGGGCGAAGTTGCCGATCTCGCCCGGACCGGCGGTCCCGTTGTAATGCCCGATCCCACGCTGCAGGGTGGCCGAACCGGTGCCGGCCAACACGGGCTCCTCATAGCCCGCCCCCAACGACGGCAGCCGCAGGATCGCGAAGGCGTCACCGGCCGGAGCCAGTGGCGCGCGAGTGCCCGCAACCGGACCCGCCACCACGCTGTCCTCGGCCACGGGTTCGACGGCGACCGGCGCCGGCACCGCGATAGGTGAGGAGGCGGCGGGAATCACTGGGGATGTCTCCCATCGGGACTCCAGCGACTCGGTCAGCCGGGACTGCTCGCGGTTGGCCTCGATGTCGGTCCACCAGAGCTGCCATACGACGAACAGCAATGTCACCACACCGAGAGTTATCGATATCTCGCCGAGCGTTCGCACGATCACCCGCAGCACCACGCCCAGGGTGACCGGGGGCGGGGAGCTGACGAAACGCGGTTGGACCGGGAAGTCACCCACCCACGGACTGGCAACGGATCGGCTCATCCGGTGGGTTCCTCCGCGATGCGCGCATATTGCAGCGACGACGGCCCGACGTAGGCCGGAATGTCCAGTGAATCCTCACGCGACAGCGTGTAACCGAGTCCATAGGCCTCGACGTACGTCAGGTAGGTGTCGATCTCTGCAGACCGGTCCAGAGCATCGGACAACCGATCAGGGTCGCCCACTGCTGTCACGACGTAGGGTGGTGAGTACGGAGTGCCATGGAGGCTGAGCGTATTGCCGACGCACCGGACCGCGCTGGTCGAGATCACGCGTTGGTCCATCAGCATGACGGCCTCGGCACCCGCCAGCCACATCGCATTCACCACCGCCTGTACGTCCTGCTGATGAACCAGCAGGTCGTCGGGGCTGTCGGCGCGGGCGCGGACCGCCGGGTCGTCGGGTGCATCGTCGAGCGTCACCACCACGCCGGCACCGGTGACGTCTGTCATCCCCGCGGCGGGCGCCAACCGGTCGACCTCCCGCGCGCGGGTCCGGCTCAGTGCATCGCCGGCCCCGGCTGCCTCGGCAGCGTCGTCGACGTCTCGCCGCAGCGCCACCAGATCCGTCTCGAGGTCGTCGGCGCGACGCGTCTCTGTCGACACCAGCTGGGCCAGGTCGGACACGTCCGTCCGCAGGTTCGTCCCCTGCGCGGTGTCGGCGCTGGCAACGAACAGCAGCCCCGCGACTCCCATCACGGCGCCGACAGCAGCACCCGGTCGACGGCCCACCACCCCATTGTGCCGTCCTCTACCCTTGGTCGGTGCCCGAGTCCAAGTCGCGCAAGAAGCCCGCGTACATTCCCCCGCCCAAGCCGGCAGTGATCCCGGGTGCCACCACGTCGCGGTTCGCCCGCTTCCAGCGGTTCTACGCACCCGTCATGGTCGTCCTGATGGTGATCGGTCTGATCTGGATCGTCACTGCATACGTCACGCAGTTGGCATACCCGGTGCCCGGGATCGGGCCGTGGAACATCGCGGCAGGTTTCGGTGTCGCCCTCGTCGGATTCGTCCTACTCACCCGCTGGCATTGACCGTCACGTCAGGTACCAAGACGAGTTACACCGCTGTAGTTATCCTCAGGGTTATCCACAGCTGGGGATGAAGTAACCGCCGCCAGGGCCCGGGACGGCCAGACAGCCGTCCACCACCACCCAGCGAATGGCGACCAGCGCCAAGAGAACGACCAGGACGGCCGCCAGCCCGACGACCTGCCAGGTCAGCCGCTTGGCGCGAGGGGCGAGCGCGAGCACGGCGCCCGCCATGAGACCGCCGACCAACCCCCCGACGTGGCTCTGCCACGAGATCGAGGGCACGACGATGCCCAGCAGGGCGAACACCAGGATCGTGGCGAGCTGCCGCCCGATCGGGCGCCGCTTCGCGGCCTCGATGGCCAAGAAGGCCCCGAAGAGGCCGAATACGGCACCCGATATCCCGACCGTTGCCCCGAACCACGAGTCGGACGTCGTAGGCGTCAACCAGAGGACCGCGGCCGAGCCACCGATCGTGGACAGCGCCAATACGGCCAGGTAGCGCCACCGACCCATGACCGCCTCGGCCTCTCGCCCGATCTGCCACAGCATCAGCCCGTTGAGCAGGATGTGGAGCGGAAACCCCGGGGAGTGGACCAGACCCACGGTCAGGAAGCGCCAGGGTTCCTGGCGTGACACGAATGGTGAGAACGCCAGAGTTTCGGTGACCAGTGGCGAGAGCAGTTGGCCCACGAAAACCGTGATGAGCACACCCAGCACCGCATAGGTGGCAACCGGTCGCCCGCTACCGACCCTCGCGCCGAGTGCGGTCCGGGCGGCCGGGTTGGTCCGGCGCTGCTCGCGCACGCAGTCGACACACTGGAAGCCGACCGGCGCCGCGACCTGGCAATCGGTGCACGTGGGGCGATCGCAACGCTGACATCTGATGTAGCTGATCCGTGAGGGATGCCGCGGACAGACGGGTTCGCTCGTGGTCGTGGCCGCGGCATCACTCATGGCGTGGGGCGTCGCTCAAGCGGTCTGGCTGGGTGAGATCTTGCTGACGGTGACGGACGTCATCGTCACGGGCGTGACGGGCCGGTCGTCTCGGCCGGTCGGGGTGGCGACGATTGCGTCGACGACTGCGCGGCCGGCTTCGGACGCGACGGCGCCGAAGATCGTGTGCTTGCCCTGCAACCAGGTGGTCGGTGCCACCGTGATGAAGAACTGCGACCCGTTCGTGCCCTTACCGCCTCTACTGCCGGCATTGGCCATGGCGAACAGGTACGGCGCAGTGAAGGTCAGCTCGGGATGGATCTCGTCGTCGAACTGGAAGCCCGGCCCGCCGGTGCCCGTCCCGAGTGGGTCGCCGCCCTGAATCATGAAGCCCGGGATGATCCGGTGGAAGACCAGCCCGTCGTAGAACGGATCGTGGCGTTCCACCCGGGTGGCGGGGTCCTGCCAGGTCTTGGCCCCGGTGGCGAGGCCGACGAAGTTGTCGACCGTCTTGGGCGCGTGGTTGGCGTACAGCTCGAAGTCGATCGCGCCGAGAGAAGTGACGATCGTTCCGGTGTGGGTCCCATACATGGACACGCAGTCTGTCATCGCATGGTGGCGGTCGCGCCCGCACCCATGACGAGGCAGGATGGACGTAGCAGCACACAGCGATCGGCGATGCGGAAGGACACGAGCGGTGAAGAACAACAAGCGTCGCGCAGAACGGCTGGCCAACGAGGCCGCAAAGGAACTGGCGACCGTCGGCAGCAGTGTCGGCGCGAACGTCGGAGCTGGTGTGGCAGCGGTCGGCCCGACCGTTCGCGAATTGTGGGACAGGGGGTCGTCGTACGCGAGCCCTCGAATCGAGCATGCCCGCGACTGGGCCGCCCCGCGCCTCGAGGCCGCCCGCGAACGCGGTGTCGAGCTGGCAGCGCCCCGCATAGAGGCTGCGGCCGGCAAAATTGCGCCTGCCGTCGACGCCACCCGCGACAAGATCGTCGACGACGTCCTGCCCAAGGTGGTGAATGCGGCGCAGTCGGCTGCCGCGCGCGTGACCGAGGCTCGCGACGAGCGACTGATCGGGGCCGCCGCTGTGCTCAGCGGTAAGGCAGTGGCGAAGACCAAGAAGTCTCGGCGTGGTCGCTTGGGTCGGATCTTCTTGGTGATCTCGGCGCTCGGAGCGCTGGGGGCTGCGGTGTTCGTCGTGCTGCGTCGCCGCTCGACCGATGTCGACCCGTGGGCGCAGCCGTACCCGACCTACCCGCCCACCGGAGGCGACACCTCCTCACCCGGGGTTGTGGGCGACGACACCGACGAACAGCAGCCCGAGACCGACGCACTCGACGTGGTCACCGGCGACTCGACCGACCGGACACAGGACGCGCGCAGCAACTGATCGGACCCTCACGGCCCCGGGGCACCTGGCTGCCACGGCGTCTGAGCAGCCCCGGCGCCGATCGCGGTGACCGTCCGGTCGAGGGAGGCCTCCAGGGCGGCACGCCGATCGGGGCTGAGGCTCGGGTCGGCCAGCGACGCCGGCACCGGCAGGGCGCGGTACGAGGTGGGCTCGACCCAGGTCGGAACGTAGCCGATGTCGGTGACCGCCACCTCGCCGGCGCCCGAGACCGACATCGTCACGGTGACCACGACGCCGTCCTGCGTACCGGGCGTGTGCCGCCCGCCCTGCCCGGACAGCAGGTTGCCCAAGCCGTAGATCACGGCCTTGTCCCCAACCCGCTCGATGGGCTGTACGACGTGGGCGTGGTGGCCGACGATGAGGTCGACGTCGGGTGATGCGAGCAGCTCGGCGGCGACTGCCCGTTGGTACGCCGAGGGCTCCACCTGGTACTCCTCTCCCCAGTGCACGCTGACGACGATCACCTGGGCGCCGGCAGCGCGAGCGAGCGACGCCTCGGCCGTGATCGCGGTCACCGGGTCGATCGGGTCCACCAGCCATGGCTGATCGGCCGGCACGACGAACCCGTTGAGGCCGTACGTGGCGGAGACATGGGCCACGACGACGTCTCGACCAGCCGAGGTCGCCACGCGGTACAAGGTCGGCGTGGCGTCCTCGCCGAGTGAACGAGCGGTTCCCGCGTGCCCCAGGCCTGCCGCGTCCAAGACGTCCAGAGTCGACCTGACTCCGGCAGCGCCCTTGTCCATCGAATGATTCGATGCGGTGGAGCACCCGGCGTAGCCCGTAGAGACCAGGGCCGCGGCGATTTCTGGCGGGCCCTGGAACACCGGATAGCCGGACAGTGCGCTCCCGTCTCGTGACAACGGCACCTCGAGGTGGCACAGCCCCAGGTCGGCCTCACGCACCACAGCTGCGATCGGCGCCAACATCGGGGCGAAGTCACGGCCGGTCGGCCCGGTGGCGGCATTCACCACCGGCAGGTGCAACAGGACGTCACCGGTGACGGCGATTCGCACCTGCTGCGGGCGACGCGCCTGGGCGTTGATTCTGCGTGTGGCGGCGGCCACTGCCGCATCGTCCGTTGGGGGAGTGGGTCCGAGGGTCGCGACTGGTCGTGCCGTTGAATCATCCGGCACGAGGCCCAGTACGCCGGGGTCGACCGCCTCGACGTCAGCCGACGCGGGGGGTGTCTGAGGATCGACGGCGGTGCGAATCTGGGCCTGGGACGCCAGACGCCCGGCGCTGACCGACGGTTCGGGCTGCCGCGTACCGGCCATCCCGATCGACGCCACTACCGAGACCAGCGTCGCCGCGACCAGTCCCCAGCGGTGCCCCATCGGCAGATGGTGGCACGAATCGGACGGTTCGAGGCTTACTCGTACCGTCACGGGCCAACTCCGGCCGGCGAAGCTCGTGGTGCGAACCCTCACAGGGTCCGGCTCGCGTGACGCGCCCTCAACTGCGCCATCAGAGCGGGGGTGACCGCCTGCCCGTCCTGCTCGGCAGCGTGGACGTCGCGGAAGTACTGCTCGTAACCCGGTGGGGTGTACAGGCAGAGGGCTGTCAATGGCTCCGTACCGTCGTTGGCGAAGCCGTGTACCGATCCCCTGGGCGCATGCGCGACGTCACCGGGGTGCAGCACGGTGTCGCCGTCCTCGGTGGTCAACGTCATCTCACCCGACACGACGTAGAACGTCTCGTCGTGAGCGTCGTGGATGTGCGGGCGCGCTCCGGTGGTCGCGGCAGGTAGCGCGAAGACCTCGACACCCAGCCGGCCGGCGGTGGCCACGCCGGTCAACAGGAAGCGGTGGTCGAGCCCACCGACCGACACGACCTCGCCCTCGTCGGCTCTGACGACTGTGGCGGGCACGCGGGGACTCAGGTCGGTCATGCTGGGCGAGTGTGGCAGCGACTGCGAGGGGTGGCATTCCCGCTGGTCGTATTCGCGATCTGGCGGGTAGGCCATGGCCTGGTCGTTGCGCTTGCCGGAGGTGACCCGATCGCGGCGACCTTCGCTTTCGACGGGTCGTTCTACCGATCGATTCAGCAGGACGGATACGTCCGACCCGAGGGCGGGTACTCCGAGTTCAGCAACGTCGCCTTCTTCCCAGGTGTGGTGTGGCTCAGCGAGGCGGTGCAGCTGATCGTCGGCGAGCCTCGCGCCGCAGCCCTCGTAGTCGCGAACGCGGTGGCTGCTGCTGCCTTCGTGACGGTATGGGGTGCGTGCCGGGCCTGGGTCGACTCGGCAACGGCACGACGAGCCGTCATCGCCTTCGCGCTGACCCCGACGTCGTACTTCGTGTGGTCGTTCTACAGCGATGGTCTGCTGATCGCGGCGACCGCTGCCGCTGCATGGGCGGGCCGGCGTGGACGTCACGGCTGGGCCATGGCCGCCCTGGTTGCCGCATCGACGGCCCGACTGGTGGGGGTCGGAGTCGGCCCGGTGCTCGCGCTGGTGAGGGTCGTCCGGCTCCGTCGGGTGGACCGGGTGGCCCTGGGATACATCGCTGCGTCGGCCGTGGGCCTGGCCGCCGTCATGGCCCGCCAGTGGTTCGAGCTGGGTGACCCGTTCGGCTGGGCCGAGGCTCAAGAGGCATGGGGCCGGACGCTCGCGCCGCCGTGGCAGCCCGTGATCGGCGCGATCCGCACGTTGGGCGATCCCGGCCCACAAGAGGGTGTGGTGCTGGATCTGGTGTGTGTGGCGGCGGTTCTGGTCGGGGTGGCGGCGCTGACCTCACTCGCCCGACGAGGGCGGGTCCCCGCCGAGGCGCCTGCGATAGCGGCCGTGACGTGGCTCGCACCGCTGTTCAGCACGCTGTTGTCCAGCACGATCCGGTTCGCCCTGGGTGCATGGCCGGTGTTGTTGGTCCCCGCGATGTGGTGGCCGCGCTGGCCCCGGTGGCTGCGTGTCCTCACGGTGGTGAGCAGTGCCGTCCTGACAGTCATCCTGCTCGACCGATTGGCCGACGGCATGTTCACCGCCTAACCGTGTGATAGAACCCCCGGGTGGAATTGATCCGGCGGGGAAAAGTACGTGACATCTACCGTGACGGACCCGACCTCGTCATGGTGGCGAGTGACCGTATCTCGGTGTACGACGTCATTCTGCCCACACCCGTCCCCGACAAGGGCGCCATTCTCACCCAGTTGTCGTTGTGGTGGTTCTCGCAATTGGTGGACCTGGTTGACAACCACGTCATCAGCGAAGATGTCCCGGGCCCGTGGCGAGGCAGAGCCATCCGGGTCCGGCCGGTCACGATGGTCGATGTCGAGTGCATCGCTCGCGGGTACCTAGCGGGTCTCGGTTGGGACTCGTACCGGGCCTCAGGGGCTATTTCTGGATCGTCGTTACCTGCTGGCCTGCCAGTTGCCGCCCGCCTGGACACGCCCATCTTCACCCCGTCGACGAAGGCGCCGGATGGTCAACACGACGAACACATCAGCCGTGATCAGATGGCACGGCTACACGGTGAGAACCTTACTGCGCGACTCGAATCTCTGACGTTGGCCTTGTACCGCCGGGCCGCCGACCTCGCGCGCGATCGCGGAATCATCATCGCGGACACCAAACTCGAGTTCGGCATCACCACCGACGGTGACCTGATCGTGGCGGACGAGATATTCACCCCTGATTCGTCGCGCTTCTGGCGCCTCGCCGACTGGTCACCAGGCACCGTCCCCATGTCCTATGACAAGCAATTCGTCCGGGATTGGTCGGCCACGCTGGCGGATTGGGACCGTACGTACCCCGGTCCCGAGGTTCCGGACGAGGTGGTCGCCGAGACCCGGGCCCGCTACGTCTGGATCTACGAGACCATCACCGGGCAACGCTGGGAGCCTCGAGAGGGCGCCTGAGGAGGCGGGTCGATCGCGCTGTCCACCGCGCCCGACTTCTCAACCAGTCGCCCACCCTCGTCAGCTGCTGGCGACCAAACCTCGCACAACCACCGTCTTCACACAGAGCTCGGTCACGACGAATCGGGACGCCCAACCTCCGGGCTGTTGGTAGGGACCCAGAACCTGAGCATGGTGTCGTCCGCGTCGAAGAGTGCACCCCCGTTCGTCTCGATTACCCGCCGCGAGGCGTCGTTTGAGAGGTTGCACGTGATCAACGCCGGGTCGATACCCAGCCGTGCCGCCCGTGGCAGAGCGGCGGCGAGCATTGCCGTCGCGTGGCCCCGCCGGCGGGCACTGGGGCGCACGGAGTATCCGATGTGGCCACCATCCATCCGGAGGGCCTCGGTCAGGCGGTGACGGATCCTCAGCGAGCCCAGGAAGACCCCGCCGTCAACCCACCAGAGCCTGGTTTCGGGCACCCGGCCGTGCGCTCCAACGACGGCCTCGTCTTCCACCGACGCGATGACCATCAAATGCTCGTGAAACGCCTCCACATGCCGCAATGACTGTGAGTCAAGGTCGGTGTGGAGGCCGTCGAGCTGGAACTCCTCGATTGCATCGACGTACGAAGCCTGTGGGTGATGGGAAGGGGTTTCGAACTGCGCCACGCGCCCCAGCGTGACCCACCTCGGCCGAAATACTCACAGTATTTTCCCCCGGCACGTGGAGCTGATCGTGTGACCTGGGTGGAGACGAGGGGACTCGAACCCCTAACCCCCTGCTTGCAAAGCAGGTGCGCTACCAATTGCGCCACGTCCCCGGGATCGGAGCAGCCGAGGTCAGACCGAGTCGGTCGCTTCGGCCCAGAGAGCAGCTTCGCGCCGACGCTGGCTCCACTGTCGCCACGCCGCGAATCCGGCCAACGTGACCAGCAACAGGACAACGACTCGCTTCAAGCCAACCTCCGGATGCCTGGGAGTGTCACGACGCCGGGGGCTGCGGTCGTTCGATGTGCCACCCGCCAGCTCAGCAGACTAGCAAAGCTGACGAGGCGCAGCGGTTTCCGCCATCGCGGTTGGCATGGCCGAAACTCGGCCGACGACGTCAGGTGGCGTTCAGATCTCCTCGGCGTCGCTCGACCTGCACCTGCCGTGACGAGCCCAGAAGGCGGCCCAGCCGGGCGACGGTCGCGCGCAGCAGGCCGCTGTCGCGCCGAGGCCGACCACCTCGGAACCATGGTTCACCAGCGCTGATCATGGCTGGGGATACGCCGTCGCGGCCCATGTACGTGTCGGCCAAGGAAGAGAACATGCGAACCTCCGCGCGTCAGGACCGCGGGGTCGCCGCGGCACCACATGGTGCGAGGGCTCCGTCGTCCGCGCCTGACCGGTTTGGTTTGCCGGTCAGGGGATTCAAGCACGCGGGCGGGCGACGAATTCCCCCGACCCGCTTGCACGGCGAGGCTCAGCGCTGGCACCATCCACAATGGTCAGTCCATCAGGCCATCAGTCCTGACGGCAGCTGATCCTGACAAACACCGGGCAAAGGAGCCGCGGCGGCATGACCACACCTACCTCACGCATCGAACGGCCGTCAGGGCTCATCGATGAGCCGGGCCCGACCGCCTGGGGGAGTGACGCCATCGTGGACGCATTGCGCGCACTGGGCGTCCGGTACGTGCCGATGAACCCCGGCTCGTCCTTTCGGGGACTGCACGACTCGCTGGTCAATCACGGTGGCAACCACGACCCGCAACTCCTGCTGTGCCTGCACGAGGAGGTCGCGGTCTCTCTGGCGCACGGCTGGTCCAAGGCGACCGGACTCCTCGGGGTCGCCGTAGTACACGACCTGGTCGGGTTGATGCACGCCTCGATGGCCGTCTACGACGCGTTCTGCGACCGGACCCCGCTGCTCGTGCTCGGTGGCAGCGGACCGGCCGACCCCGCCAGTCGTCGCCCCATCGACTGGATCCACTCGGCCACCACGCAGGCGCAGCTGGTCCGCGACTTCACCGTCTGGGACGCCGAACCCATGACCGCGCAAGCCGGCGTCGACGACGTCGTACGCGCCGCGCAACGCTCGATGTCGGCTCCCCGCGGGCCGTCCTACGTCAGCCTGGACGCCGGGGTCCAGGAGGAATCACTGGGCTCACCTGTCCGCCTGCCCGACCTGGGCCGTCACCGCGCCGCGCCACCATTGGCCCCGGATCCCGCCTCGCTGTCAGCGGCGGCCGATCTGCTCGCCTCGGCACGGTCGCCCGTGGTCGTGGCCGGCCGGATCGGGCTGGACCCGCGAGCCACCGCGGCCGTGACCGCCGTCGTCGAGCTTCTGGGGGCGAGCTACCGCGACGACCGCAACCACGTCGTGATGGCGGCCCTGCACCCGCAGAACGCCACCGGCGACGCCGACCTGATCGCTAGCGCAGACGTGGTCCTCGCGGTGGACGTCGTGGACCTCAACGCCCTGCTGCGTCGCCGGTCACGCGGGCCACGCGGCGACTCGAGCGCCCTGCAGGCCGACGACCCACAGGTGATCGACCTGTCGACCGGCGACCTGGGGATGCCGAGTTGGTCCAACGCGTTCGGCGCGCCCCCGGGTCGCGACGTCCAGCTGCTGGCCGACCCGCTGCTGGGCCTCGACCTGCTGTACGGGGCGCTGCTGCAGCGGGTGGACCCCGCCACCGCCGACCGGCGTCGCAGCGACGTGGTGGATCGGGTCGCCCGACTGAGGCGGCAGCAGAGCGCGTACCTGCGCTCGCGCTGGGACGACCGCCCCATCTCACCTGCCCGGCTGGTTGCCGAGACCTGGACGGCCGTCCGCGGCGTGGACCACCTGCTGTGCCTGCGCAACACGCGCACCTGGCCTGAGGGGGTGTGGGAGCTACCCGGTGCGGGCAGCTACCTGGGCCACTCCGGTGGTGGCGGGGTCGGTTACGGTCCCGGCGCCCTCGTCGGTGGCGCGCTCGCCGCCCGCGACCAGGGTCGCCTCGGGGTCGGCATCATCGGCGACGGAGACCTGCTGATGGCATCGAGCGCGCTCTGGACGGCCGCGCACTACGGCATCCCCGCCCTGGTCGTCGTCAACGACAACTCCAGCTTCTACAACGACGAACCCCATCAGGTGGAGGTCGCCGAGCACCGCGGCCGGCCGGCCGAGAACAGCTGGATCGGGATGCGAATCAGCGATCCCCAGGTCGACCTCGCCGCTCTGGCCCGCTCGTACGGCTGCTGGGCCGAGGGCCCGGTCCGCGACCCCGACGACCTGCCCGCGGTGATGGCAAGGGCAGTGGCCGAGGCGCAGGGCGGCGCAGTAGCGGTGGTCCACGTCCGGACGGCACCGGCATGACGGCCGACGAGTCCGCGGTCGGGTCGACGGTGGCAGCGGCCGGTGAGGTCCGGCACCGACGGATGCATCTGGGCGGTGCCTGGCGCGACGCCTCCGACGGGGCAGTCCTCGAGGCCGTCGACCCGGCGACCGAGATGGTCGTCGGGACCTTCCCCGCGGGCACCGCGGCCGATGTCGACGACGCCGTCGCAGCCGCACGCGAGGCCGCCCCGGCCTGGGCCGCACTCGGCTGGAACCGGCGCGCTGCGCTGCTGCGGCAATTGGCGGCGGCACTACGCGAGCAGCGCGAGCCGCTGGCCCGCCTCGACACCACCGACGGCGGGTCGCCCGTGACGGCGATGCGAGCCGACGTCGACGGCGCGGTTGCAGAGCTGGAGTACTTCGCGGGGATCGCGTCGCAGACGCGCGGCAGCACTGCCCCACCCGGGGCCACGTCTCTCACGTACACCCTGCGTCAGCCCTACGGCGTGGTGGCGCGGATCATCCCGTACAACCACCCGTTCAAGTTCGCCGCCGGCAAGTGCGCCGCGCCGCTGGCGGCGGGCAACGCCGTAGTCCTCAAGCCCGGTGAGCAGACCTCGCTCAGCGCCTTGGAGCTGGCGGCCATCGCCGCCGACATCCTGCCGCCGGGCGTACTCAACGTCGTCACCGGAGCCGGCGACGTCGTCGGAGCCCGCCTGGTCGAGCACCCCGACGTGCCACGGGTCGCGTTCACCGGGTCGGTACCCACCGGGCGTGCCGTGCTGCGCGGTGCCGCCCACGAGATCAAGCACGTCAGCCTCGAGCTGGGCGGCAAGAACCCCGTCATCGTGTTCGCCGACGTCGACGTCGACCGCGCCGCCCGCGCCGCGGTCGCCGGCATGAACATCGCGCGGTCCACCGGACAGTCGTGTGGGTCCGGATCGCGGTTGTACGTCCACGACGACATCCGGGCACGGTTCCTCGACGCCCTGCACGGCCGCCTCGCCGAGATGGTCATCGGTGACCCGCACGACGAGGCGACCGAGGTCGGTCCGCTGTCGTTCCGCGCCCACTACGAACGGGTGGTCGGCTGGGTGGCGCAGGCCCGCCGGGACGGCGCGACCGTGTCGTACGGCGGTGACCGCCCGGCGGGGTTGCCACGCGGCTACTACCTGACCCCGACCGTGCTGAGCGACCTCAGCGACGACATGCCGGTCGTCCAGGAGGAGGTGTTCGGCCCGGTGATCAGCGTGCTCGGCTGGCGCGACGTCGACGACGTGATCGCTCGCGCCAACGCCCTGCCGCTCGGACTCACGGCGAACGTGTGGACCCGCGACCTGAATGCCGCCCTGCGAACCGCCGCCGCCGTCGAGGCCGGGTACGTGTACGTCAACGGGACGGGTTCGCGCCCGACGGGCATGCCGTTCGGCGGCTGGAAACGAAGCGGCATCGGCCAGGAGAACGGTCCCGAGGAGCTCGTCTCGTACACCCGCGAGAAGACGGTCTCCGTCACGCTGCACTGAGGTCCGCGAAGGGATCACCATGGTCAATCACGCCCCGTACGACGAACCGGTCTGGGGATCCGACGTCATGGTCGACGTGCTGCGCGGCCTCGGCCTGCGTTACGTCGCCCTCAACCCCGGCTCGTCGTTCCGCGGCCTGCACGATTCGCTGGTCAACTACGGCGGCGACGAGATCGAGATGATCGAGGTGCCGCACGAGAAGATCGCAGTGGCACTGGCGCACGGCTACGCCAAAGCCTGCGGGGAACCGATGGCGGTGATCCTGCACGACCTGGTCGGGCTGTTGCACGGAGCGATGGGCGTCTACTACTCCTACATCGACCGAACCCCGGTGATCGTGCTCGGCGGATCCGGGCCGGCCGAGCACGACCGGCGTCGGCCGAACATCGACTGGATCCACAGCGCCAACGTGCAGGGCGAGGCCGTCCGGGCGTACACCAAGTGGGACCACGAACCGCGCTCGCTCCCGTCGGTCACGACGGTCCTCGCCCGCGCGTACCGGATCGCGATGGAGGAGCCCCGCGGTCCGGTCTACGTGGCCCTCGACGCGGGCCTGCAGGAATCCCGCGTGCAGGTCCCGGTGCCGCTGGACGAGCTGCCCCGGTTGGCCGCCGTTCCGTCACCGCCGGCGCCGGACCCCGCGGCGCTGGAACAGCTGGCGTGGCGGCTGTGCGCGGCGGAGCGGCCGGTGGTGGTCGCCGGGTACAGCGGCCGACACCCGCAGTCCTTCCACGACCTCGTCGCCCTCGCCGAGGTGCTGGGCTGCGGTGTCGACGACACCCACTGGCGACTCAACTTCCCCAACCGTCACCCGCTCGCAGTGTCCGGAACCACGGCACTCGAAGACGCGGACTGCGTGCTGTTCCTCGATGTCAAGGACATGGGCAAGTCCACCCAGAAGCTGGACTCGGTGACGCGCACCATCACCTCACGGCTGGCCGACGGCGTGGTCGTGCTGGACCTGGGGTTCAACGATGTCGGCATCTCGTCGTGGAGCGAGGACTACGCCGAGCTGCTGCCGACCGACCTGTCCGTCACCGCGGACACCTCGGTCGCGCTGCCGCTGCTGCTGGCGTCGTGCCGGTCATTGGTCGACGGCGAGGACGAAGCTCGCCGTGCCGTTCGCGACAGCTGGCGGGCCGACGTGACCGAGCGCCACGATCGCACCCGGGCCGCGTGGCAGCAGACCGCCGATGAGCGGGCGGACCTGGTCCCGGTCAGTACCGCCCGGCTCGCCCAGGAGGTGTGGGCCGTGGTGCGCGAACACGACTGGGTGCTCACCGCCGGTACGGCGGGGGAGTGGGCGCTGCGAACGTGGGACTTCGACGCCCCGTACCGCCACCCTGGCCGTCAGCTGGGCACCGCGACCCAGATCGGCATCTCCCTCGGCGTCGCCCTGGCGCACAAGGGCACCGGTCGACTGGTGGTCGACCTGCAGCCGGACGGCGACCTGATGTTCGATGCGGGGGCGCTGTGGGTGGCCAGCCGGTACGAGCTGCCGCTGCTGGTCGTCATGTTCAACAACCGCGCCTATTACAACGACTGGGAGCACCAGGAGCGCCTGGCGCGCCAGCGCGGTACCCCGGTGGATCGGGCACACATCGGGATGGCGATCGACACCCCTGCGCCCGACTTCGCGACGCTGGCCCGGTCGTTCGGCTGGTGGGCCGAGGGGCCGGTACTCGACCCGGACGCGGTCGGCGACGCGGTCCGGCGGGCAGCCGCGCACGTCCTGGCCACCGGCACCCCCGCCCTGGTGGACGTGGTCTGCCAGTACACGTGAGGTGCCGGTTCACCTGAGGCGCCGGTACGCCGGACGCGCCGGTACGCCTGGGGCGCGGTGTCAGGGCCGGGTCGAGGTGGGGGTCCGCCCGGCCGCGGGAACAGCCGGTTCGTCGTCCACACCACCCCGATACCGACGGACCACGTTGGGTCGGGCGGCGAAGGCGAGGGCAACCAGCACCGGGCCCGCGGCCCCGACCGTCAGCGCGACCACCGGTCCGACCACCCCGGCCACTGCCCCCACGATCACGTCGCCGATGGCCGGGCCGCCGCGCGAGGACATCTGATAGAAGGCCGTCACCCGTCCCCGGATCTCGTCCGGCGTGTCCACCTGCACCGCGGCGTGACGAATGGTCGTGGCCATCGCGTCGAACGCGCCGAGCAGCATCGCCGCACCGACAGCCAGCCAGATGGTGCGCGACTGGGCCAACAACAAGGCGCTGCACCCGTAGAGCGCCGTCGCCGCCAGCAGTACCCGACCTTGGCGCCGTGAGTCCTTCACGACTCGGAAGATCGTGTACGTGGCGAGCAGCGCGCCCGCCGACGGCGCCGCAGACAGGACGCCGTAGCCGGTCGGTCCGACGAGCAGCACGTCGGCCGCAAGGGCCGGCAGCAGGACGCGATAGGCACTGAAGACCGTAGCCGACAGGTCGAGGCCCATCAGGCTGGTGATGAGTGGCCGGTGCACGACGTAACGGGCGCCCTCGGCGATGCTGGCGAACACGGGGCCGGCAGCGGCCCCGGTCGGGGTGAGGCGCGGGATTCGCACGAGCGCGAGGACCACGATGAGGGTGGCATAGGTGAGCACGTCGAAGGCGTACATCGCGCCCGGCCCTCCGACGGCGATGAGGACGCCCGCGATGAGCGGCCCGGCCAGGATGGCGACCTCGCGGGACGGGTTGAGCAGTGCGATCGCCTCGGGGATCTGCTTGCGGGGGACCAGCGCGGGGATCAGCGCCTGCCGGGCGGGCTGGTCGAATGTCGCGGCGGCTGTGGTCAACAGCACCGATACGACCACCTGCCAGGCCTGTACGACACCGCTGAGCGTCAGCACCGCCAGGGTGAGCGCCACCAGCAGGGCACTCGCCTGGGCCACCTGGAGCAGCCGTCGCCGGTCGTAGCGGTCGGCGAGCGCACCACCGAGGGGGGAGAGCAGAAGCAGGGCGACCGCCTGACCCGCGCCGACCAGACCGGTGTACGCGATCGAGTCGGTCAGCGAGTACACGTGGTAGTAGTTCGCGGCCACCGTGCCGCGGGTGCCGATCTGGGACAGGACGACGCCGGACCAGTAGAGGGTGAAGTCGCGGTTGCGCAGGACGTCGGGGACGCCCGCCATCAGCCGACCGGGACCAACGAGATCTTGGAGGGGTCCAGCCGCAGGTAGACCCGGGTCCCGGGCTCGATCGACACGCTGGGGTTCACCCGTGCCCGCAGCTCGTACTTGCCGACGGCGACCACGTGGTCGACCGCGTCGCCGAGGAAGGCGCGGGCTACCACGGTGCCGTGCCACTCGTTGCGGACCGCACCCAACGAGCTCTCGGTCGCCAGGTCGACCGCCTCAGGTCGGATGGACACGACGACCTCGTCGCCTACGGGGACGTCGGCCGAGGACTCCAGGTACAGCGGGCCGTTGGTGGTGTCGACCGTGTGGTGCAGCCCGTCGCGTTGGCCCACCGTGCCGGCGATGAAGTTGGACGTGCCGATGAACTCGGCGACGAACCGGTTGTTGGGCGACTCGTACACCTCGCGCGGCTTACCCAGCTGGACGACCTTGCCCGCCTGCATGACGGCGATGTGGCTGGACAGCGCGAGGGCCTCGATCTGGTCGTGCGTGACGTAGATCGACGTGATGCCCAGCTCGCGCTGCAGCCGCTTGAGCTCGTAGCGCAGGGACTCGCGGAGCTTGGCGTCCAGGTTGGACAGCGGCTCGTCCAGCAGCAGCAGCGGCGGCTCGATCACCAGGGCTCGGGCCAGGGCGAGTCGCTGCTGCTGACCGCCCGACAGTTTGGTCGCCTGCCGACCCGCCTGCGGGGAGAGCTCCATCGTCTCCAGCACCCGCATCACCTTCTCCTCGATCCCCTTCTTCGAGGGGCGCTGGGAGCGCTTGCGGACCTGGAGCGGGAAGGCGACGTTGTCGAACACCGTCATGTGCGGCCAGATGGCGTAGGACTGGAACACCATGCCGAGGCCGCGCTTGTTGGCCGGGACGGCGATCGACCTCACGCCGGGGCCCTTGTGGAAGAGCGGGCGCCCGGCGACCGTGATCCGGCCGGCGTCGGGCTGTTCGAGACCGGCGATCGAGCGCAGGGTCGTGGTCTTGCCGCAGCCGGAGGGGCCGAGGAGGGTGAACATCTCACCCTCCTTG
>JANNOG010000103.1:0-6724 GCA_031398915.1 Micrococcales bacterium
GGTGAGCCGCCGAGGGCGCTCGCAGCGTCTGGTAGAGCCGCTCACCCCGTGGCACGAGCGATGTCGGCTGGGTCCGACGCGGATCCTTCCGTGATCCGCGCGGTCCCGAGCTTGCGTTCGGGGGACCCGTGGTACTCGGCAGCCGGTTCCGTCGATCCCTCGGGACGTGAGTCGCCGGGCGACGGCCGATCATGGGCGGTGTTTCCGCTTCGCACCCAGGGCCACCTGCGGGGTGTGCTGTGGTTGGGCTTCGACGACGTCGAGGGAGTGGCCTTCGGATTCGGCGACGAGGTGCGCCGCTTCCTGGAATCCGTCGCCCAGCAGTGCGCCCTGGCCCTGGGTCGGGTGGCAGCTACGGCGGCCGAGCACGAGGCGGCCGTCAAGCTGCAGCAGGCGCTGTTGCCTCGGCGCTTCCCGGCCATCGACGGGGTCGCGGCGGCCGCGCGGTACCTGGCCAGTAGCGAGGGGTTGTCGGTCGGCGGCGACTGGTACGACATCGTCAGTCGTCAGAGTGCCCGGGCGGTCGCCGTCATCGGCGACGTGGTCGGCCACGACCTGGCCGCGGCGGCCTCGATGGGCCAGCTTCGGAGCGCGGTGTCGGCGATCGCGGTAGAGGCGGAGGGGCCGGCTGATGCGCTGCAACGATTGGACGCCTTCCCTGGTGGCGAGACGATCGGTTTCGCGACGGTGTGTTACGTCGACTACGACGGCCGCCATCACGATCTGCGGTACGCCTGTGCAGGTCACCCGCCACCCGTGCTGCTGCCACCGGAGGGGTCGGCGGTGTTGTTGGGCGAGGGTCGTTCCAAGCCGCTGTTCGCGGTGACCGGAGTAGTCCGCCGTGAGGCGAGGCTGAGGGTCGACGCCGGGAGCAGGTTGGTGTTGTTCACCGACGGGTTGATAGAGCGCGGTGACCGGAGCATGGCCGATGGGCTGGACGAACTGATCCGGGTCTGTGAGAAGCACCGCGGGCTGGCGTTACCGGAATTCACTGACGCCGTGCTCGGCGACCTGACTCGCGGTACCAGTCTGGCCGACGACGTTGCCCTGTTGTGCCTGTCGTTGGGCGCATAGGGCGTCGGGCGCCGGCGGCTGAGGTCGCCGGACGGCTGAGGTCGCCTGGCGGGTGAGGGCGCCTGGCGGGTGAGGTCGCCTAGCGGGTGAGGTCGCGCAGCAGGTCCGGTGGTGGGTTGTCGCCGACCTCGGCCCAGACCTGCTTTCGGGCACCGCCCCGGTGCCAACCGGCCGCCCGGGCCAGTCGCGTCACCAGGCGCAGCCCATGCCCGCCGGGCCGGTCCTCGCGTGAGGGGCGAAACCGGGGGCCCTGGGTGACGTCGGCATCCTCGATGACGATCAACCAGCCGTTGTCGGAACGGCTCAACATGGCAGTGATCGGGCCGGTCCCGTGGCGCAACGCGTTGGTGGCCAGTTCGCTGAAGACCACGCCGATGCGCTCGCTGCTCACCGCCAGCAGCGGACCCGGTCCTGAGGCGGCCGCGCTCGCCGACGTGTGTGCCGAGGCGCTGTTGGCCGGGGCACTGTCGGTCGAGGCGGCGGCAGCCGAGGCGGTGTCGGACATGGCGACCCGAATCCGAGCCAGATCTCGGGCGTCGTGCACCGTCCACCGCCACGCCCGATCATCCTTCGACGCCGGTGGGCGGGCCTCCACGAAGGTGGCTGTCATCGCGGGGTCACTCGTGTTCGGACCACACGAACAGGTCGTTCGAATCCAGCAGTGTCAGCAGCTCGCTGATCCGTGGCGAGGGGCCGATCAGGGTGACGTCCTGGCCGCCGGAACGCGCCATCCCGGCCATCCGGATGAGGAAAGAGATCCCCACCGAGTCGATGGTGGCCACGGAGCGAACGTCGGCGTGGATCGGCAGCAGAGCGTCGATGGCGTCACGACCGGCGTGCTCGAGGTCGTCGGCGACCGACAGGTCGATGTGCCCGCTCAGCAGTATCAGGGTGCGCCCCGCGTCGAAGAAGACCGACACGTCCCCGGGGACCTCGGCCCCGTCCGTGACGAGGTCCTTGATTGCGTCGCTCATCGGAGCCTCCTTGCTGATTCTGACGCTGATCCTACGATGGCCCCGCGCATCCGTCCGTTCGGCGCGATGCCGAGCGATTGCTGAGGAGCGTCTGTCACATGCTGGTGTTCGCCTATGGGTCGTTGTTGTCTCCGGTCAGCGCATCGGCAACGATAGGGCGTGAGCTGAGCCTCGACGATATGACCGAGTATCTGCTGCTGGGTTGGCGTCGGGTATGGCGGGCACATCTGCCGCTCGTGGGTGAAAACCTGCACGGCGACGTGGACGGTGTGTTCTTGGATGTCGGCGAAGCCCCGGGCGAGTTCGTCAACGGGTATGCATTCGCGGTGGACGACGTCGAGATGTCTCGTTTGCGAGCACGCGAGGTGGTGTACGACCTGGTGGATTGCACCGACCTGGTGTTCCCGGCGCCCGAGGAGTCGATGGGCGTCTTCGTGACCCGCCCCGAACATCGCGTTCCCCGCCCTGGTGCGCTCGCTCTTGCGCCGACCAATTACGTCCGTCTGGTCGACGAGGCGTCGAGCGCCGACGAGGGGTTCCGCCGTCGGTTTGCGGCCTCGTACGTATCCCCCACGCAGCCGCAGTTCACCGGGACCTATCGGTTGGCAGAGGTGTGACATGAAGAGCCCGGGGGATGCGCCCACCACGCAGCCGGCCGTGGTGACGACCGGCCTCTGGCGATTGTTCCTCGATAGTCATGCCGCTGGTGGGCACGAATCGTTCTCCGCCCGGAGCCTCACGAACGAGGAGCCGATCCGGCGGCACGAGACCACGCTGCACGTGCTCGTCACGCCCACCCTCACCGCCCAACAGATCGACGGTCACCTGTACCGCGGCAGTGGCGTGTCGATTCTCTCCATGATCCTCGCCCGCGCGGCCTTCGGTATCGCAGGGTTCGCCCTGGCCGCGGCCCTGCTCGTGGTGCTGGGTCTGATCGACACGTTCAACGGGTTGCTGTCGGCATTGTTGGTCGACGCCGCGGTCGGTGGTACCCGGGCGTGGTTGGTGCTGGGAGTGACCTTCCTGATCGGTGCGATCGCCCTCAGCTTCGCCCCACGACTGTTATCGCCGTCTCAGGACGGTATCGCGGCCTATCTGATCCGGACCTGGGTCGACAACGAGGGCCGGGCGGTACAACGGATTCGGTTGCGCTTGCGGCGGGCGCACCGTCGGGGCTTGAAGACTGTCGTCATCTGGAATCCAGGAGCCGGCCCCGAACAGGGTCGCAAGAATGTGGCCACGGCATTGTCTGGCAGTCCATTGTCGATCGTCTTCCGAGTCTTCGAGGACGAGGTGGACGAGTTCGCCGCCTACTTGCGCGTGCGTGGGTTCGAGGTCGCATCGGTCACGGAAGGGCCTTCCGGCGGAGGGCGACCCGAACCGGAGGAGCCTTCACGCACCCGAGATGCCCCCGCCGACGGGGATCTCTTCAGCAGGGCACGGACGGTTCTCGGTGCCGGCGCCGAGGAGGCACTGGTCGGCCTGATGGCCTGCTCGACCTCACGGGCGAAGGCGAGGTGGCAGGATTCATTGGCCGGGGTGACGGAACTGGCCCGAGGTGTCGCCTCGATCGAATTGGCTTCCCTGGCCACTGCGCGGACCGATGCGGGTGTCGCTGACGCCTCGTCAGGCGGGCGATTGTGGTTCGAGCGATTCGTGCGCGATCTCGGATTGTTCATCCGGTGGCGACCAGGCGCCCTGGTCTTCGCGCCGGGCCAACCGTGGCAGACCCTGCATCGCGAGCATCGTCATCGACTGGATAGATGGAAGAGCGTCCGGTCGATCCCGAGTCCTGAGCTGACTGATTCGCTCATGGATCCGGTCTCGCTGTTGTGCCTGTTGGTGTCCCTCGGCGACGAGGACCGGTACAGCGAGGAATTCGGTCACATCCTCGAACGCTGTATATCGCGATCGCATTCGGTGGACTTCTTGTCGTTCGCCCATTTCTTCGTAGGCGAGTTTCCACCCGGAAAGCCGACCGGCGCCGATCACGCACTGTTGCGTGGGATGGCGATCGACAGGTTGCGAGACCTGGTGAGGCTGATGTCCAGTGCCGGGTACCCGGCCATCGCCTTTCCGATACAGCAGTGGGTCAGCTCGATGGGGGACTCGGCGGATGTGCTGGAATTGGCCCGACTGAGCGAGCGGAGGTTCGATCGCGCGGGAGCGGAATCGTTACACGATCAGATCGCACCACGAGTGTCGATGCTGTTCGACCGGTTGGTGACAGGGGGAGCCGTTTCTCGTGCTGACACTGACTTGGTGATCGATTTTCACTTACACAGGGCGTGGTTGCCCGTGATATTCGGCCCGAGGGATGCCAGCGAATACACCAAGACCACCGAGGCGGCATTGACTCGACTGGACAGTCTGCGAGAGGCGGAAGCCGTTCGATTGTCGACGGTTCAACTGCATCGACTCGAGACCCGGTGGGGGCACTTCTTCGAGTTGACGGATCGCTTCGACGAATCGGTCGCCCGGCACCGCGCGGCCGCTGGCATCCCCGGAATCAGGTTGGGGCAGTACAACGGATCCCTGATCAACTTGGGACTTGCGTTGCGCCGCAAGGCAACCGCGGCGTATCAGCACCGGACCCAGCCAGTAGCCGAGATCTGCGCCAACCTGTCCGAGGCGGCCACATCGGCGACCGAGGGCTTTCGGTCGAA
Source organism: Micrococcales bacterium (assembly GCA_031398915.1). Lineage (GTDB taxonomy): Bacteria > Actinomycetota > Actinomycetes > Actinomycetales > JBBAYJ01 > JANNOG01. The sequence goes on from JANNOG010000103.1 coordinate 4,715, forward strand.
AATGGCGATCGGAGATTGGGACGAAGCGTCCATCGGAGGGCACAACGCGGCGCTCAGCGAAATCCTCTCGGCACAATGGTCCGAGGATCTCTCGGATCGCGAACGCCGTACGAAACTGGTGGCAGCTGTCGACATCGTCGAGGCATGCCTGCGCGGCCTGGAGAGCGTCGCCGGCAACCGTAAGCGGGGGTTGTTGGAGATCGAGGGCCGAATGGCGGGGCAGGCCCTCGCCCTCCTCGGTTCAGGCCGGACCTACGACAGCCCGGGCTGGCTGTCACGGTTGCCGCTGTCGCGGGCGTGCTTCACCGACACCGATGTCATCGAGGCGTATCGCCTGCGGGCGGCACTGTCGACGGACAAGGCCGGACTGACCTACGTACCGATCGTCGAATCGGTCCTGGCCGAGAGTCGTCGCACGCTGGATCCTGCACCTGTGTAGTCGACACGGCGATGCGCGGTCGTGCCAAACTGTGGGCGGCGCTGCGAAGTCGCGCGTAGGAGGGCTGGCCGAGCGGCCGATGGCGGCGGTCTTGAAAACCGCAGTGGCAGCAATGTCACCGGGGGTTCGAATCCCTCGCCCTCCACTGAGCAGCACAATGCACCTCGAACGGCGGGGTCTAGCCCTGGAACCGGGTTATCCACGCCAGCGAGGGGACTGAGAGCTCCTCGTCGCCATGCTCGCAAGTGCGCCGGGCAGACTGGCCCGGTGCTGATGACCCTGACCACGACGATGCCTCAGGCGAGTGACCTCGGGTTCCTGCTGCACAAGCATGGGCCGCCCGCGAGTACGCCCTCGGCATCGAGTCCCTCGTGCGCGCCATAGCCCGAGAGCCGCTCTGGCGCGTCCACGAAGCCGTCTTCGCTGTGCTCGCGCTGGAGTCCGAGCCAGTGGACCCCCGGCTGTGACCGAAGCCATTCGCCTCGGTAGGAGCGACCTAACGTTGGCCCCGCAACATTGGGACATGACGTCGAGGTCCTAAGTTACACGACTGTGATCTAAGGCCCTTGGACACGGTGGAGCCCAGACATTAGGTCCAATCGACGGTAGCCTAACGTTGTGGACCTTGAGGCGCTCCGTGGTAGCCCCGTCGGACAGCTCGTCCCGATCAGCGGGATTGACGAACAGCTGCGGACGTACGAGTACTTCGCATACCTTCCGGACGCCCTGCCCGAAGTGCCTGAGGTGTCGCCCCGGGCTTGGGCGGCCGTCGCACAGGCCACTGGCTCACTCGGTCAGCTACGACAGGCCTGCGCCAGCCTTCCCAACCCGCGGCTGCTCATCCAGCCAGCTCTCATCAGGGAGGCGCTGGACACATCTGCGCTCGAGGGGACCTTTGCGGCCCTGCCTGAGGTCCTTGAGGCGCGGCTGCCGCAGACGAAACCGTCTTCAGCCGAGGTCCTTGAAATTCGCGCCTATGAGCGGATGGCTAATGCGGCCTTCGAATGGATCACCGAGCGCCCATTGTCAGTCAATATGTTGTGCGACCTGCAGGGCATATTAGCGGAGGGTTCGCGGGTCCCTGTCAAGGACGCGGGACAAGTGCGCCGACATCAAGTCGTAATCGGGCCGAGGGACTGTATCGTCCAGGAAGCACGGTATATACCTCCGCCGCCTGACGATCGCCTCACGTCCGGGCTGGAGCAATGGACGCGCTGGATCAATACAGACAGCTTCTTGCCGGGACCGCTGAAGGCGGCGGTCGCCCATTACCAGTTCGAGTCCCTGCATCCCTTCGGAGATGGAAACGGAAGGGTCGGACGGCTGGTAGCGACGCTTCAGCTGCTGCAGTCGGGCGACCTCGAGGAGCCAGCAATCACCCTGTCCCCGTGGTTCCTGAAGCGCCGGACGGAGTACCAGGATCACTTACTCCGAGTCAGTCAGACTGGGGAGTGGGGCCCGTGGGTCGAGTTCTTTTGTCTGGCGATATGCGATCAGGCCCGTCGTGCTGTGAGTGTCGTGGATCAACTGATGGACTGGTTGTCCGAATCCCGCGCCGCGCTCAATAGTCG
>JANNOG010000107.1:0-2092 GCA_031398915.1 Micrococcales bacterium
GGCTTCGTTTCGATCGCCGGCATAATTTTAAGTGTCATCAGCTTTTTCACGGAGAAGAGATCACGTGGATCAATTATGTGTATGATTTTTGGCTACTTTCTCTACTTCTTCTTTGGCCACTCTGGCCTGACTTTGCTGCCCTCAAGCTCCCTTGAGCACCGAAGAAAGTCCCGTGCCGTGCCAGATGTGTAGGCCGGGCTATCAGATGGTCACCCGTCATGCGTACCCGGACGCGACGTCGGACAGCCCATCCGTGTCATGGGTGGGGGCGGAGACCATGTACCACTTTGGTGGCCTGTCCGCGGGGTTGGTGTCGACGTACACGTTCGATGATGGGTACTCGCGGAAGATGTATGTGTCGAACCCGCATGGTGACACGGTCGCGGTCGTGTTCTATGACGTCGGTGGAGCGGGGTCCCTGAATGGCACATTCACCGATTATGGTGACTACGGTGACACCCCCATCAACTACTACAGCCGGGGGGTCCCTGCCGCGGCATGGGCGACAACACTGCCTGACCGCACAGAGGCTGGGTAGGGGGTGGCGACCAGGTCCCACTGGCGGGTCGGCCTCGGCCTCATGACTCCATGATGGGCACGCTGAAATAGCCGCCGACAAAACTGTCAGGTCTGCACCGTCTGCGGCGTCTCCTCCTGTGAACCCGGCAACCGAGCCGGGTCACACACAGGAGGAATCCCATGCGACACACCGCCACTACCCCCCACCGAGTCCTCGCGACCCTGGCCGCCACCACGCTGGTCGCCGTCGCAGCGAGCGTGTGGTTTGCGCCAAGCGCCACTGCCGGCGGATCCGGCATCGACCAGTTCGCCCCTGCACCCGTCGACCCCGACTGGCCGCAGCCGGAGCCGGAGCCCGACCCGGAGCCCACCGTCAACCCGGCCGTGGGCGATGGTTCCGACGACTTGGTGGGGTGCGTGAATGACAGCGAGGGAAACAGCAGCTGCGACGACCCCACGGACGAGCCGACCCCGGACCCCAGTGACGAGCCCGACCCCACGGACGAGCCGACCCCGGACCCCAGTGACGAGCCCGAGCCTGCTGATTGCGACGACGCGCCTGCCGCGATTGACCCGGGCGGTCAGCTCCTGATCCCCAGCGCCGGTGGCCCCGGCGTACTCGTCTCGGCGACTGCCGACGAGTGCGACGCCCCACGCCCCGGCACCCCCAGCTTCACCGGATGACCACCGCACCCCGCCCACATCCGCCTGTGGGCGGGGTTGGTCGCCTCCCACCCCCTCGTCAACCCCCTCGTCAACCCCCTCGTCAACCCGTGAGTCGACCCCCACGGGACATCCGCATGCCGCACCCGCCCAGCCCTCGCCCGTGAAGGAGACCCTCATGATCCACACACCCCTGACCATCACCACCCTCGGCGCCACCGTCATCGCCGCCGTCATCGCCACCCTCGCCATGACCGGCTGCACCCCCGCGTGGGCGGCCGACCCGCTGCCGACAGCCACGATCGAGACGTCCGCACCGCCCGCCGCGGCGGTGCCGTCCAGTCCCACCCCGACTGCGAGCCGAACGACGAGTGCCCCGCAGACTGCCTACCCCGTTGCCGCCATCAGTGGCGGTGTGGATGTCCACAGTCAGCCCGATCCGCTCGCACCCGCGGTCACCGTCGAGGCCACCACGCCCTACGGCACTGACCGCGTGCTGCGCATCGTCGAGGCCACGGCCGACGGCTCCTGGTTCCGCGTCGTCATCCCCGCCCGCCCGAACAATGCCACCGGCTGGATCCCGGCAGCCGACATCGACGTCCGGGCAGTCAGCCATCACATCAGCGTGGACCTCAGCGAGCGCAGCCTGGTGCTCACCCAGGGCGGCATCGAGATCCTTCGAACCACGGTCGCCGTCGGCACCGCCGCCAATCCCACCCCGACCGGTGAATTCTTCGTCACCGACATGTTGGAGACGGATCCAGACGGCGCGTACGGGCCCTATGCATTCGGGGTCGCTGCCTGGTCGGAGACTCTGTCGCAGTTCGGTGACGGCGACGGCCAGATCGCGATCCATGGCACCGACGACCCGGGGGCGCTGGGTACGGCCGCCTCGCACGGCTGCATCCGG
>JANNOG010000010.1:0-20331 GCA_031398915.1 Micrococcales bacterium
GCGAGTTCCACCGCCATCGCCTTCGTCAGACCTTCGATTGCATGCTTGGTCATGCAGTAGACCGTGCGATTGGGTGCGCCGACGTGCCCCATCTGCGACGACATGTGAATGATGACGCCGCGCCGCCGTTTGACCATGTCGCGTGCGAGGCATTGCGACACACGGCTCTTCCACTGTTTCGGTTGCGGTGAGGGCGGGGACGTCATCGCCTTCGTCATGAAGATCGACCACCTCGGGTTCACCGACGCGGTCGAGCGATTGGCGGCCAGGGCCGGCGTCGAACTGCGCTACGAAGACGGCGCCGGAGCAGCCGGTCGGTCGAGGCCCGCCAGCGGGGTTCGTCAGCGTCTCGTCGAGGCGAACGCCGCCGCGGCGGCGTTCTACGTCCAGGCCCTCACCGGACCCGATGCCGTCGCCGGGCGCACCCTGCTGCAGGAGCGGGGTTTCGATGCCGCCGCGGCCGCCACCTTCGGGGTGGGTTTCGCTCCGCGCAGTGGCGACGCGCTGTTCACCGAGCTACGGGGCAGGGGCTTCACCGACGACGAGTTGGTGGCTGCCGGATTGGTGGGTCGCTCCGGCACCGGCCGGATGTACGACCGGTTCCGGGGTCGGCTGATGTGGCCGATCCGCGACGTCACCGGTGACACCGTCGGTTTTGGTGCGCGCCGCCTGTTCGACGACGACCGGATCGAGGCGAAGTACCTCAACACCCCGGACACCGCCCTCTACAAGAAGAGCCAGGTGCTGTACGGCGTCGACCTCGCCAAGCGGGAGATCGCTCGGGCACGCCAGATCGTCGTCGTCGAGGGGTACACCGACGTCATGGCCTGCCATCTGGCCGGGGTGAGTACGGCGGTCGCCACGTGCGGTACCGCCTTCGGCGACGAGCACACCCGGGTGGTTCGCCGCCTGATCGGCGACACCGACGCCGCCGGCGAGGTGGTGTTCACGTTCGACGGTGACGCGGCCGGGCGACGGGCGGCCCTCAAGGCGTTCGACTCCGACCAGCGGTTCGTCGCCCGAACCTTCGTCGCCGTCGAGGGGACCGGCAAGGACCCCTGTGAGCTGCGACGAAGCGATGGCGACGAGGCGGTTCGCGACCTGGTGGCCGCCCGCGTACCGCTGTTCGAGTTCGCGATCCGCTCGACCCTCGCCGATCACAATCTCGATACCGAGGAGGGGCGATTGGCGGCCCTGGACGCCGCCGCTCCCATCGTGGCCGCCATCAAGGACCCGGCGTTGCGTCATCGATACGCCGTCAGCCTGGACCGCTGGACCGGGTTCCTGGACGAGCGATTCGTGGTGTCCCGGGTCGCGCGGGTGGCGCGCCCGGACAATCGCGGCGGACCTGGTGGGCGCGAGCCGGATCGGCCTGCCCCGATGATCGATCGGGACCCGATGGTCGCTGCCGAGCGGATGGCGCTGGCGTGCGCGTTGCAGTACCCCGACCTGGTGGCGGCCGAGGTGGATGCCCTCGGTGAGGGGGCGTTTCGCTCGCCGGCGCACCACGCGATTCACGAGGCGTTGCGTGCGGTCGGTGGCGTGTCGGGCCGCTCCAGCGCCAACCTGGTGACGGCGATCGGTGACTTCGTGCCCAGCACCGTCGCGCCGCTGGTCACCGAGTTGGCGGTGATGGACCTACCAGCGGGTGAAGCGGAGGTGGCCAGGTATGCCCGAGGAATGGTCGCCCGGGTGGCCGAGGTCGAGGTGACCCAGACGGTGATCGACCTCACCCGCCGCCTCACCCGCCTCGATCCGTCCGTCGAGGTCGACACCTACCGACAGACCAGCGCCGACCTGCATGCCGCGCATCTACGCCAGCGCGCCCTTCGGGACCGGGTGATGGGCGGATGAGCGTGTTCGGGCGCCTGGAGCGCCCCCCGTCGCAGACGGTGCGCGTCGCCGCGCTGGCGGCCGGCGAGCGGCTGCTCGCGTCGGCGCATCTGGTGGGGGGCGGCTGGGCGCTGGCCACCACAGCCCGGCTGGTGATCGTCGGGGATTCCCGGCCCGACCTGGACGCGGCCACCGACACCGACACCGACACCGACACTGATGACGTGGACGTGGCCGTGGACCCGGCGAGCCCCGTCGCCCATACCACCCGCGACCTGGTGGCCGATCCGATCCCCTGGGTAGAGGTGGTCGCCGCCGCCCTCGAGGCCGAGGTCGGTGTGATCGACGTGTCTCTGGTGGACGGCTCTCAGCGGGCCCTGCTCCTGGGGCGCGGCTACGGGGACAGGCTGGCCCGGGTGATCCGCGAACGGGTGCAGCACAGCGTGCTGCTGACCCGGACCGTCGAGTTGCGCGGTCGACGCACGGTCGCGGTGACCGCGCGACGCGGCGCGACGGGCGGCCCGTTCATCCAGATCGTGCCGGGACCCGGCGTCGACCTGCGTGGCGCCGACGTGGCGGCCGCGGTGGCCGAGGCCGAGGACGCGGTGCGTGACCAGGTGGGGCTGGGTCCTCGGTCTCGGCCCTAGGTGGACCGAAGCACACACCGGGCATGTCAAGCTCGCAGCTGTGAGCGTTGACGATGCGGCACGGCCGACCGTGGGCACAGGCACGACCGACGATCAACGATCGACCGGCTCCAGGGTCTGGCGACTGTTCCTGCCCTACCGGCGGCAGATGGTGGGGATCGGCGCCCTCATCCTGGTGACGTCCGGATTGGGCGTGGTCACCCCTTTCCTCACCCAGGCGGTGTTCGACCGGGCACTGTTCCCGGTCGACGACTCGGGTGTGGACCTCCGGCTGCTCGCCTGGTTGGTCGCCGGGATGATCGCGATCCCGGTGATCTCTGCCCTGATCGGCGTGGGGCAGGCCTACCTGACCACCAGGTTGGGCCAGCAGGTGATGGCCGACCTGCGTTCGCGGTTGTTCGAGCATCTGCAACGCATGGAGCTGGCGTTCTTCACCGCCACCAAGACCGGCGCCATCCAGTCGCGGTTGGCCAACGACGTCGGTGGCGTCAGCAACGTCCTGTCCAATACCGCGTCGTCGATCCTCACCAACTCGGTGACGGTGCTGGCGTCCCTGATCGCCATGCTGTTGCTGTCGTGGCAGCTCACCCTGGTCTCGGTGGCGCTGCTGCCGTTCTTCATCCTGCTGCAGGTACGCGTGGGGCGGGTCCGCCAGCGGATCGCCAAACGCACCCAGGAGTCACTGTCCGACATGACAGCGATCACCGAGGAGTCGTTGTCGGTGTCCGGAGTCTTGTTGGCGAAGGTCTTCAACCGGCAGAACACCGAGATCCAGCGCTACCGGACCGAGAACACCCGGCAGATCGATCTGCAGGTGCGGCAGGCGATGACGGGCCAGTGGTTCTTCTCCGTCGTCCAGGCCTTCCTCGGCGTCACGCCAGCACTGGTGTACCTGGTCGCCGGGTTCTCGATCGTCGCGGGGCGCGACATCACCTCCGGGACCATCGTCGCGTTCTCGACCCTGCAGGTTCGGTTGCTGTTCCCGACCGTCCAGTTGCTCCAGGTGTCACTGGACGTCCAAACGTCCTTCGCCCTCTTCCGTCGGATCTTCGAGTACCTCGACCTGCGGCCGTCGATCGTCGACGCCCCCGCAGCCGCCCGGTTGCCGTCGGACATCACCGGCGACGTGCGCCTGCGGGGGGTGTGGTTCAGCTATCCGACCGAAACGCCCACGGCCGACCCGAACTCTCCCGCAACCCTCTCCACAGACCTTGCGGACGAGCCCGCGTGGGCGCTGCAGGACGTCACCTTGCGGGTCGCCCCCGGACAGCTGTGCGCCATCGTGGGACCCAGCGGTTCGGGCAAGACGACGACGTCGTACCTGGTGCCGAGGCTCTACGACGCGACCCGCGGTGACGTGCTGATCGACGGCCACAACGTGCGCGACGTGACGACCGAGTCCCTGGCCGCCGCCATCGGGATGGTCACCCAGGACACCTATCTGTTCCACTCGTCGATCCTCGAGAACCTCCGCTATGCCCGTGAGGACGCGACGATGGCCGAGATCGAGACGGCCGCCCGGGCTGCCAACATCCACGACCGGATCATGTCGTTCGAGCAGGGCTACGACACCCTGGTCGGCGAACGCGGCTACCGGCTGTCCGGTGGCGAGAAGCAGCGCCTGGCCATTGCCCGGGTACTCCTCAAGGACCCCAAGATCCTCATCCTCGACGAGGCGACCAGTGCACTGGACACCGTGTCCGAGCGTCTGGTCCAGGAGGCGCTGGAGCGGGCCACCTCTCGGCGCACCACGATCGCCATCGCCCACCGGTTGTCGACAGTGCTCAATGCCGATGTCATCTATGTCATCGACGGGGGTCGACTGGTCGAGAGCGGCACCCACACCGAGCTGGTCGGACGGGACGGGCTGTACGCGAAGCTGTATGCCGAGCAGTTCGGTGGCGGCCAGGTGGAGGCGCGGTGCGCGGACGGCACCATCTTCCGCGACGGGACCGTCATCCGTCACGTCCACCCCGACGTGCCGGTCGTCATGAGCCAGTAACCTGTGACGGGCAGCCGGTCTAGTAGCCTGCTGCCGCGTCGGACGGTCCAGCCATGGTCGCCGTGCACACCGATCCCGCTTAGCTCAATTGGCAGAGCAGCCGGCTGTTAACCGGCAGGTTACTGGTTCGAGTCCAGTAGCGGGAGCGTAGGCGTTCGTTCTTGTTTGGGGCGGCTGGCACGCCGCTCTCGCGTGAGCTCGAGGCGTCCGCGGTCCAGTTCCGCCGCGTAGTGGCGACGCGCCGTTCCGATCCAGAGCCTGTCCGTTGGAATCACTCCGAACGGGCACAGGTTCAGTGTCGAGTCGATCACCGCGTTTGCGGTCTGTCCCGTCCGGCGGCCAGAGCTGCCAGGCGATCCCGTGTCACGCGCCGGACCCGAATCGTCGTCGTCGCTTGCACAAAAATCATTCTGTATTCAGGTACAGATCGGAGGGTCTTCGTCACTGCGGTCGAGTTCTCGTTCGGATGCTCCTGTACATGGTGGGGTCGACACGGGCACTCCCATCGGCATTCGCTCGTGCGTATCGCGGTGCCCGCGCCAGGGGTGGTCCCGCTCCGCCCAGGTGGCGGTCGATGCATTCCTGCGTGGTTACCCTCGGCCGGCGCTCAATGTGAGGGCAATTGCGACGTCGAGGACAGACGTCAGGTGCGACCGGGTGGTCGCGCCCGCGAGGCCCTGCAGAGTGAGGCCGTCGACCACGGCGGCGAGCACCCCGGCGGCGGCCGCGGGGTCGACGGTGGGGTCGAGGCGCCCGCTCTGACGCGCCTCGTGGAGGAGATCGATCAGGGAGGACCGCAGCAGTCCGACAGCACGGGCGTGGCTGTCCGCGAGTTCGGGATGGTGGGGGGCGGCGGCGCAGAGGGTGACCCAGACCAGGCACTCCCGCATCCGCTGATCGTCCAGCGGCAGGATCTGCCGGAGCAGTCGACCCAGTTGGAGGGCGAGGGATTCGTCGACCTCTGTGATCGTGATCCGGGCCGAGACGGCGGCGATGGTGTGATCGAAGGCGGCCAGGAGGAGTTGGGTGCGCGTCGAGTAGTGGTGCTGGACCGTTCCGGCTGCGACGCCGGCGGCCTGGGCAACCGTCCGGACGCTGAGGCGGTCGAAGCCCCCGCGTGCCACCACGTCGACGGCGGCCTCTGCGATCTTCATCGGCGTCGAGGTCGCGCTAATGACCGTCACCATACGAGTGTACGATGTCGTACGACTGTACGGCTGATGCGAGGAGGAGCGATGCTCGTTGGATTGATAATCGCGTGCGAGATCGGGTTCTGGGTGGTGCTCGCAGCCGGCCTCGTGGCCCGGTACGCGCTGCGTCGGCCACGGCTGGGAGTGGTCCTGCTGGCCTGCGTTCCCATCGTCGACGTGGTCTTGCTCGGAGCCACCGCGATCGACCTTCGCAGTGGCGGCGAGGCCGGGACCGCGCACGGCCTCGCGGCGCTGTATCTGGGCTTCTCGGTGGCATTCGGCCACCAAACGATCAGGGCCGTGGACGCCTGGGTCGCGCATCGTTACGCCGGAGGTCCGGCGCCCCAGAGGTCGGTGGGATCCGGTCCGGCCCGTGTCCGAGAGGAATGGGCCCAGTGGCGACGGGCAGTCTTGGCGTGGGCGGTTGCCTGCTCCGTCCTCTTTGGGGCCATCCTGCTCGTGTCCGACCCGGCGAAGGCCGGGGCGCTGGTGGAGTGGATCGGATGGCTCACCGTGGTCCTGACGGGGTGGCTCATCGCTGGTCCGGTCCGCCAGCAGCTGATATCCCGGTCCCGAGTTCCGGAGCCGCGGCCCTGACGTCGACGTCGGGCATCGCCCGACACGTCACGACAGTTGACGTGACCACGGCGCCTCCTATCATCGTTAGGTGACGATGATCAAGCCGCTCGAACCGAGTCTCGAAGCCCACAGTGAGGTCGACGAGCGCGCGGCATTGACAGCGGCGGCATGCATGTTCCGGAGTCTGGGGGATCCCGCTCGTTTGGCGATCGTGCGCCATCTGGCCCTGGGCGAGCACAGGGTGAAAGACCTGACCGCCCATCTCGGGTTGGCGCAATCCACGGTGTCGGCACACCTTGCCTGCCTGCGTGACTGCCGTCTGGTTGGTTCCCGACCGGAAGGTTCCGCGTCCCTGTGGTTCCTGGCGGTGGGCCCGGAGATTCTCGCCCTCCTGGGCGCAGCCGAACGTCTCTTATCGGCGACCGGGGACTCCGTGACGCTGTGCCCCACATACGGCGAAGGTTCCGCATCGTGACGGTGGAGGTGAGGCCGACTCACCCACCTCTCGACACCGCCCAGCGCCGGCGCCTCGGCCGGCGGGCCCGCGCTCTGGCCGGTCTGTCTGCCGGCTACAACGTGGCCGAGGGCGCCGTAGCGATTACCGTCGGCGTGGTCACAGGATCCAGCGCGCTCCTCGCCTTCGGTCTGGACTCCGCAATCGAGGTCTCCAGTGCCTTCATCATCCTGTGGCAGTTCTCTCACGTGATTCCCCAGGATCGGGAGCGCCTTGCCCTGCGGTTGATGGCCGTGGCGTTCTTCTCCTTGGCTGCCCTCGTTGTCGTCGACTCGATGCGGGCGTTGGCCGCCGCCGGCAGGGAGCCGGACACGTCAGCGCTCGGGATCGGATTGGTGACCGCTTCATTGGTCGTCATGCCGTTGCTGTCGCGAGCCCAGCGGCGCACGGGTGAGGCCCTCGGCTCGAAGACGGTGGTCGCTGACGCCACACAGACGTTGCTGTGCGTCTACCTCTCGGTGGTGGTGCTCGTGGGCCTGGCACTCAACGCGCTCTTCGGCTGGAGTTGGGCGGACCCGGTGGCCGGGCTGGTCGTCGCCGGCATCGCGGTGCGCGAGGGCGTGCTGGCGTGGCGTGGCGAGGGTTGTTGCGCTATCGGCACCTGTTGACGCGGTAAAGGTCACCGAACATGATCGCGATCGTCGGTGCCCGGGTCGACTAGTCGTCGGCCGATGTGCGGACCACCTGTTGGGTTGCCATCAGTGCCATGGGCGCTCCACCGGCGACCAGGGGAGCGGGTGGGGCGATGAGGGAAAAGCCCTGTTCCTGGTAGAAACCTATGTTGCTCGGCAGTGCAGTCTCCAGATAACACGCGATCCCCGCATCGGCGGCGATGCGAATGGCGGGTCGAATCAGTCGACGCCCCAACCCTTGCCGCTGCGCATCCGGATGAACACCGAGCGCCTGGAGATACCAGACGGGTGATGTCGGAAAGGCTGCGTCGATCGCGTCCCCGAATCGGGCCAGGTGTCGGATATCCCGGGGAAGGCGGACGGCCAACCCCAGCATGGTTCGAGCCGCTGCCGCCTTTCGCCGTCCACTCATCGGATAGCTGCCCGGCGGTAGCCACACGGCAACACCGATCACTCGGGTATCGGTGCGGGCTGCCAGGACGTGGCCGAATGGCATCGCGTCACGCACCGCGACGCCCGTGATCGACCGTAGCGCCGTCCGACGGCGTGCCCGGTCGGCCACCACCGCCACCCAACCTGGGTCGTCGATCAGCGCTTCGGAGAGGACCTCGGTCGCGGCGCGGACCTCCTCACGACGAAGCGTCGAGATATCGAATCCCGATGGATCAGGCGAAGTGGTCATGCCCACGCCGGATCGCGCGAAGCCCGCTGGTAGCCGAGTTCGGTGAGGACCGACCCGGCGATGATGACGGGTACCCAGACGAATACGGGAGCCGAGACGACGGCAATCGCTGACACCAGGGAGGTCACGCTGCCCCACATGAGACGCAACTGCACCGGTCTCGACGAGGCCACCCCGGATCGGCGGCGTCGGGCCATTCGATAGCCCACGACGGCGACCACGGCAGTGGCCACGGCAATGACGGCAAGGACGTACTGCACAGGCGTGGGGAGGGGGGAGGCGACAAGGATCAGGACCAGCGAGCTCACCGCCACCGACAGCACACACCCGACGTATGCCATTCCCCACCGGGTCGCCCAGTCCTGGTGAGCTCGCGCGCTCATGACGACGATGGCGACGACCACGGCCACACTGCCGGCCGCGATATGGATGACGAGGCTCACCAGGCGCACGTCCTCCACCGTCATGTGACGAGCGTGCCAGTCATCTCGATCGCCGCAACTGGGCGTCTCCTGGCGATGGAGGGTTTGGTCGACCGGGCCGGCGTGGGCAACCCTGTGCGTATCTCAGTGGCATCTCCGCGCTGGCTTGGTCCATGCGGAGACGATTCGCACAAGACTGCTCACTGTCGATGCCCGACACCGAGACTCAGCCGAGCGGGCACTTTCATGGCTGAACGCTGTGTCGTGAGGCCCGCTCGACGGGCCGGGCTCCTCACTGACTACTCGATGATGATCCGGTCGAGGTCGGGGGCAGGGTCGGCGCCGAAGAAGGCGATGTCGCTGTCGCCCGCGGGCAGATCGATGGGGATGGTCACCCGCATCGGGGTCTCCCACCCGATCCCGCTCAGCGACAGCGAGACGGGGACGCCGCCCGCGACGGACACCTGAAGCGGACGCGTGCCGTCGCAGGTGTAAACGATCGTCATCGTCCGCAGACCCGCGACCGGCACGTCCGTCACAGGGACGACGAGGGTGTGCCCCTGGCCGAGGTACTTGACCCGGCTGCCCGAGACACACGCCGGGCAGAGCGTGGCCTCGGTGCCGGACGCGCGATTTCGCGGATCCGTCGCGTCGATCGTGAGGGGCACGAAAGCCGCGGACGTCGGCGCGGCGGTGCTTGGCGTGGTGGTCGCGGGCGACGGGAGCGTCGTCGTGGTGATCGTGGCCGAGGTGGTCGCCGTCCCGGCGCTCGGCGTCGCGGTGCCGGCGCTGGTGCTGGGCGTCAACGGTGTCGACGACGGGGTGGTCGATGGAGACGCCGAACCACCGGTTGCAGCGACACGTCGACCTGCCTCCACCGACCGTGCGTCGTCGCCGGACCACGACAGGACCAGGGGCGGCACGACGATCGACGTTGCCGCCACGCCCACAGCGAGTACGGCGATCCCGAGCATGGGTCGCCGGTCACGGCCGCCATCGCGACGACGGAGCGCTGGTGTCGACACCTGCTATCGCCGTCCTTGCCAGCGGGCGATCGCCGCAGTGCGGCTGGCGACGTCCAACTTCCCGAACGCCCGCGTGAGGTGGTTGCGGACGGTGTGCCCGGACAGCCCGAGCACGTCGGCGATGTCGGCGTTGGACAGCCCCTCGACGACCAACTCGACTACCTCGCGCTCGCGTTCGGACAGGCCGAAACTCTCGCGGTGGGCCGCCCGAGCCTCTGCTCGGGTGGTCGCCGAGCGGCGCCGGGCATGAGCGTCACGGAGCGCGCTGGTCGCCACGGACGCCGCCGAGGGCACCAGCCAGCCCTGTCCTGCGGCGACTGCACGGACCGCTGCGACCAGGTCCGGCGGACTGAACTGGCCGTAGACGAGGTACCCCCGGGCCCCCCCGCGCAACATCGGTGCGACCAGTTGCTCCTCGGCCGAATTGGTCAGGACCAGGACCGCGGAACAGGCGGACACCTCCTCCACGACCGAGAGCCCGTCGGCGATCGGCATCCGGTAGTCCAGCAACGTGACTCGCGGTCGCAGTCGCTGGGCCGCAGCCAGGCCGGATCTACCGTCACCGGCTTCGCCGACCACGCCGATACCCGGCTCGGCCTCCAGCAGGGTCCGCAGGGTCGCCCGGATGGTCGGGTTGTCGTCGACGAGCAGGACGCCGATCATGCGGGCACCCGGACCTTGACGAGGGTGCCGCCGCCGGGGGAGGAGTCGACGGTCAGCTCGCCGCCGACGGTGCGCGCCCGCTCACTCATCCCGACCAGACCGGTGTGCCCGGCCTGCTGCAGGTCGACGAGGTCGCGGGGGACGCGGAATCCTCGCCCGTCGTCACCGATGAGGATCGTCACCACGCCATGGCGCTCCGCCAGCACCACCCGTGCCTGTGATGCTCCCGCGTGACGGGCGACGTTGGTCAGGGCTTCGTCGACGATCCGCGACAGCTCGTACCGAGTGCCGACGGGGGGCTCGACCGCGTCCAGGGCCACCTGCGCCGCGATCCCGGTCCGTGCCGTCCACGCACCGCAGATGCGGCGCAGGGTCTCCCCGAAGCTCTCGTCGGGAGAGTCCAGACGCAGTCCACCGATCAGCACGCGCGCCTCGCGCGAGGCGGCGTCCGCACCTCGGGAGATGGTGTCGGCGAGCTGCGCCGCGAGGGCGGGCTGGCGTCCCACGCTGCCGGGCAGGGCGAGGGCCGCGAGTGACATGCCCCGCAGTGTTTTCGCCACGGAGTCGTGCAACTCGCGGGCGAGGCGGGCCCGTTCGGCGGCGGCGGCCGAGCGCTGGGCGGTGACGACGTGGCGGATCGACTGGTGCATCTGCTGGGTGAGGGCGCTCGCCGCGGCTGCGGCACCGAGCCCACACAGGATGGCTGCCATCGGGGCAGCGAGAACGAACGGTGCCACCTCGGCCGGCGGTTGCGACGAACGGAGGACGGCTGCCGCGGCGACGAACCCCTGCACGGTCTGGGCAGCCCACAGCCACAGGGCGGACATCCCGAGGAGGATCCCAGCCAGCCCCGCCGACCCGGCCGCGAGTACGAAGAACACCGCACCCCCGCCACTGAGCGCCAACACGAGAAGTAGGAGTACCTGGTCGACAGCGAGAAAGGCCACCGGGTGGCGCACCACCACCGGCCACCGGGTCAGCACTCCCAGTTGCGACGCTGTCGAGGCGACCACCACGGCGATGACGGCCACTGTCCGTTCGGTGTCGTCGACCACGAGCAGCCCGACCGCGGCGGCCGTCGTGGCGGCAGCGGCGCGCGCGATCAGCGTCGTGCGACACAGCGCCGCGGCGACCACGCGTTCGACGCGGTCTGCGTCGAGTCCGGTCACGCGGCCTCCCCGGCTGCTGGCGAACAGTGCGAGGGCACCGTAACCGACGCGCCGTCGGAAACCGGACACACCGAGTGGTGACCTGGCTCGGTCGCTTCGTACTAACGGCCTGTGACGGACCCCGCCTAGCGTCCGACCATCACCAGCCGTCCCTCCCGGAGGAACCCGTGTCGTTCAGTGGCCCCATGTCACATCGCGCCCCGCAGCCGCGCCGTTCACGCGTACGGCGCATCGCCGTAGCCGCAAGCGCCGCGATCATCGCCACCGCAGCCACGGTGACGATCGCCCAGGGGTCGGCGTCACCCGAGGGCACGCTCCCGCCCGGCGCGATCAAGGCCGCGGCCTTCACCGAGCAGTCCGGCGCCCGCGTGGAGTTGACGTCCGACGCGGGCGGCGGACGCAACGTCGGCTGGCTCGCCAGCGGCGACTGGCTGCGCTTCGACGACATCGACCTCGGTGTCGGGCGCTCCCTGACCACGTCCGTGCGCATCGCAGCCGCCTACGCGGACCGCACCGGCCGCGTCCAGCTCCGCCTCGACGCCCCCACCGGCCCTGTCCTTGCCGAGATCGCCGTGACCAGGACCGGAGGGTGGCAGAGCTGGGCCACACGCGTCGACACCCGGACCTCGCCGGGTGGTGTCCACGACGTGTTCGTCGTGATGGACAGCGATCAGCCGCATGACTTCGTCAACATCAACTGGTTCTCGTTCGAGGGCGTCCAACCACCGGCGACAGCCACCCCGGGTGGTCACGGAGCCGGTGGACATTCCACGGCCCCCGCGCCGACCGCGGTGCCGTCGTCCACCTCCCCACCCGGGTCCACATCGCCCTCGACCACCACACCGCCCTCGACCACCACACCGGCGGCGACACCGGCGACCTCGGCCGCCGCGACGCAGGCCCCGACCGCCGCACCCACCACGACGCACTCAGCTCATGGCACGGGTGTTCCGGCCAACGGCTGGATCCCGGTCGACCAAGCCGCGTGGGCAGCGCAATTGGCCGAGTTCCAGGCCACCGTTGCCAACACCCCGCCCGCCAACTCCGCACGGAACGCCGAGTTCAACGCGACGTGCGTCTTCAGTCATCGACTGACCGACGACCCGATCGTCTTCCCGGGCCAGTCGGGCGCCGCTCACATGCACTCGTTCTTCGGCAACGAATCCGCTGACGCCTTCTCGACGCCCGAGACCCTGACCCGCTTCAGGCCGAGCAGCTGTGAACCGATGGAGGATCTGTCCTCGTACTGGATCCCGACGCTCTACGAGAACGGCCAACCGGTCGAGCCGAAGCAGCTGATCGTGTACTACGGCTCGCTGCTGAGCGACAAGACCAAGACCGTCCCCATGCCCAACGGGCTGCGAGTGGTCGTCGGCGACGCCAGTCGGCAGGTCCCCACACCTGCTGGTTCGACGGCCGCGTTCTATTGCGCCGGTGGACCCCTCGAGGGCCGCAGTCGCAGCGCCGACGGCAACTGGCCGGTCTGCGGCGACGGCGGCACCCTTCACTACACGATGCGCTTTCCGGACTGCTGGGATGGCAAGCACCTCGACAGCCCCAATCACAAGGCGCACCTCTCGAACGGCGTCGGTGGTGGCGTCTGCCCCAGCAGCCACCCGGTCCCGATCCCGTCGGTCACCTTCTCCATCTCGTACCCGACGAGCGGCAGTGTCAACGGATTCCGCCTGTCGTCAGGGATGCAGTCGTCGATGCACGGCGACGGGTTCTTCGTCTGGGACACCCAGGCGATGGCTCAGCGGGTCAAGGACTGCATCGTCCAGGTGCGTCAGTGCAACACGGCCGGCGGCTTCTGACATGTGGACGGGTCGCGGAGAGCGCCTCGGCCTGCGATGTCGACCCGCACGCCAGGCCCTACGTGTACAGCGTGAACGGCGGGTAGGTACCGGACACGTAGTGCTCGCCGACCTCGCGCCGCTTGTAGGCCACGGGATCGTGCAGCGTGTGGGTGCGCACGTTGCGCCAGAAGCGGTCGAATCCGTAGTGGTTGCTGGTCGCCCGCGCGCCCGTGACCTCGTACACGGCGGTGGTCACGTCGAGTGCCACCTCCGTGGACACGACTTTGAGTCGGGCCACCGCGACGGCCAGCTCGCCCCGCTCGTCCCAGGACAGGTCGGCGCCTCGGGCCACGGCGGCGTCGATGCGGTCACCCACCCGGTCCGCCAGTGCGGCAACTGCGTCGAGTCGGGCCGCCAGGCCGCCGTAGGTCGCCAGGACATACGGCTCCTGGGTCGCGGCCTCGATCCCACTCAGTGCCCACGGCCGAGAGGACGAGGTGGTGTAGTCCCGAGCGGCGGCTAGGGCCCCTTCGGCGATGCCCAGGTACAGGTTGCCGAACACCGCCTGGATCGCGGGAGTGATCACCGATGCCACCGGGCGGGTGTGCTCGGCGGCGAGTGACCCGACCACGTGCTCGGGCGGCACGGGCGCGGCCGCGAACGTGGCACTGCCGCTGGCCGAGAGCCGTTGGCCGAGGTTGTCCCAGTCACCGCCGAAGGTCACGCCCCCCTGCTGCGGCAGGATCGCGACCAACAGTGGCTCGCCCGTCGTGGTGACTGTCCCGGTCGCGATGATGGCATCCGCGACGCTCGCCCCCGTCGAGAACGTCTTGGTGCCGTCGAGCACGTATCCACTGACCGCCGGGTCGTCGCCGCGCGGCGTCAGGACCAGGTCGGCCTCGACCGGGTTCACCGAATCACCCCAGAACCAGCCGTTCTCGGCAGTTCGTCGCCCCAGGTCCTCCTGCACCTCGGGCGACCCGGCCAGCCAGACATTGGACAGGTTGACGAAGTGGTAGCCGAGCAGCTGCCCGATCGACCCGTCAGCGCCGGCGATCACCCTCACCGCCTCCAATCCGGTCCGCCAACTCTGGCCGTGGCCGCCGTGCTCGACCGGAACGAGCAGGCTCAGCAGGCCGGATTCGCGCAGCAACCGGATCTCGGCGACCGGTTGTGCGTTGGCGCGGTCTCGCTCGACGGCGTCGACGGCAAGCGTGGCCGCGACGGTCCGAGCGACGGCGATCCAGTGGTCGTGGGCGTTGTCCGACATGCAGGGCTCCTGTTCAGGCGATGGGTCAGGCGATGGCTCAGGCGATGGCTCAGCCGATGGGTCAGCGGAGGCTCAGACGATGCCGTTGCGCGGCGGAGCGATCCTGGACAGCTCCCACCGGCCGATGTGCTGCAACTTCCAGCGACGGGGGTCGTGCAACGTGTGGGTACGGGCGTTGCGCCAATGGCGATGCAGATTGAGGTCGTTGGCGGCGGCGCGGGTGCCGATCAGCTCGAAGATCTCGCTGGCGACCGTGACGGCAGCGGTGTCGGCCTGCGCCCGGGCGGCTGCGACGGCCACCGAGGCGTGGGCGCTCGTGGTCTCGTCGAGGTTCGCCCGCGCCGCGTCCAGGGCGTCTCCGGCCTCACGGACGAGCGCCCGGGCAGTCCGGACGAGCAGCGACAGCTCGCCGAACTGCTGGACGAGCAGCGGATCGTCGGCTGCGTGCTCGACCTCGGCCTCCCACCAGGGTCGTGCGAGGGTCCGGATCAGTTCACCGCCGTCACGGAGGGCGGCCACCGCGATTCCCGCGTCGATGGCGGCGTGGATGTAGTTGCCGAAGGCGCCGAAGGTCTCGGTCGTCTCGAAGATTCGCCATGCCGGGACGACATACTCGTCAGGGATGCTGACCTGGTCGAATGTCACCGTGCCACTGCCCGTGGTGCGTTGGCCCATGCCGACCCAGTCGTCGACCACGGTGACTCCCGGCGCCGTGGCCGGGACCCACGCCGCGTGCAGCCGACCCGCCGAGCCGGCAGTCCCGTCGTTCGCGTAGATGGGGATCCACGGGGCGAACGGCGTCCCCGTGCCGTAGTACTTGGTCCCGTCGATGACCCAGGTGCCGTCGTCCTGACGGGCGAATCCGATCTGGAAGTCCATCGCGGTGCGCCCGCCCCGTTCGGACAGCGCGTTCCCGAAGTGCCGCCCCTGCAATACCTCGCGGTAGAAGAACGCTTGTTGCGCCGCGTTTGCGGCATGCCGGAGGACATCGACGAAGAAGAAGTGGTTCTGCGGGATCTGCCCGATGCTGGAATCGGCGGCGGCCAAGGTGACAAACACCTCGCCCAGGGTGCGCGTCGAGACGTCGGCGCCGCCGAACTCGCGCGGCACCGTGATCCCCAGCAGTCCTGAGGCCGCCACGCTCGCGATCTCGTCGTGAGGCAACAGTCGGTCGGCGTCTCTGCGGGAATCGCCGTCACCGAATGTCGACGCCAGTTTCTCGGCAACGGCCAGTGCCTCCGCGTCGTCGGTGATCACGTGCGCGGGCGCCGCAGACCTGGTCATCGCCGGTACCCCGCCGCGGGATGAGTGGGCTCGGCGAGTGCGGTGCCGGGCCCGTACAGCTGCTCCCGCAGCGTCGCCCCGACGTAGTCGGTTCGTACCCGGCCACGCCGCTGCAGTTCGGGGACCACCAGGTCGACCAGGTCGACGAAGGTGCCCGGCGTGATGGCGTACGCGAGGTTGAAGCCGTCGATGTCGGCCTCGGCGACCCACCGCTCGATCTCGTCGGCAACGGTGGCGGGGGACCCGACCACCACCGGGCCCATCCCGCCGATGCTCACCCAGCGGGCGATCTCCCGCGGGGTCCACTCGCGGTCCGGATCGGCACTGGAGAACTGTTCGACAGCACTACGGACCGCATCGGTCTCGATGTATCGCAGCGGCTGGTCAGGGTCGTAGCGCGAGAGGTCGATGCCACTCCAGCCGCCGTACAGCGTGAGCGCCCCGTCCAGGCTGGCGTAGCGCTGGAAGTCCCGGTGCTTGGCGTGTGCCTCGTCGTCGGTGGGCGCGGTGATCACGGTCATCAGCGCGAAGATCTTCAACGCTCTGGGGTCGCGCCCGGCGGCCTCGGCGCGGCGACGGAGGTCGGCGACGTGAGGCGCGAGGACATCGGTGCGGGTCCCGGTGATGAACACGGCCTCCGCGTGCCGGGCGGCGAAGGCGCGCCCGCGCGGCGACGCCCCCGCCTGGAAGAGCACGGGGGTGCGTTGCGGCGACGGCTCGGACAGATGGATGCCCGGTACCTCGTAGTACTCGCCCTTGTGTTCGATCGCGTGGACCTTGGCGGGATCGGTGTACACCCCGGTGGCCCGGTCACGGATCACCGCGTCGTGCTCCCAGCTGCCCTCCCACAGCTTGTACACCACCTCCATGAACTCCTCGCCGACCGCGTAGCGCTGATCGTGTGGCACCTGGTGATCGAGGCCGAGGTTGCGTGCGGCGCTGTCGAGGTAGGACGTGACGATGTTCCACGCCACTCGGCCCTTGGTCAGGTGGTCCAGGGTCGAGAAGGTCCGGGCGAAGGCGTACGGCTTCTCGTACGTCGAGCTCACGGTGATGCCGAAGCCGAGGTGCTGGGTCACTGCGGCCATCGCCGAGATCGCCAGGAGTGGGTCGTTGACCGGCACCTGCGCGGCGTCGACGATCGCCGGATGTGGCGACGCCTGGTACACGTCGTACAAGCCGACGACGTCGGCGATGAACAAGCTGGTGAATCGGCCCCGCTCCAGTAATCGGGCCAGTTCGGTCCAGTACGAGATGTCGGTGTACCGGTGCGACTGGTCCTCGGGATGGCGCCACAACCCCGGCGATTGGTGCCCGACGCACGTCATGTCGAAGGCGTTGAGGTGGATCTGGTTGGACCACTCGGTCATCGGGTCGCTCCATGGGTGAGGCCGGAGACCAGCCAGCGCTGGGCCACGACGGCGAGGACGTACATCGGGGCGATCGCCATCACCGAGGCGGCCGCCTGCTGCCCGAACTGGACCCGCCGGTCACCCTGGAAGAGCGACAACCCCACGGTGAGGGTCTGACTGTCGGTGCTCTGCGAGAACGAGACAGCGAACAGGAACTCGTTGTAGGCCAGGAACAGGCACACCAGAAGGGCCGCGACGATCCCTGGTGAGATCAGCGGGACCACGATCCGCAGCAGTGACTGAACCGGGCTGAGCCCGTCCAACCATGCGGCCTCTTCGATGTCGACGGGCAGTCGCCGGACGAAGCCGTCCAGCAGCCAGACCGCGACGGGCACGTTGGCCAGCCCGGTGACCAGGATCAACCCGACAACGTTGTTGGTCAGGCCGACGCCCTTGAGCAGGAAGTACAGCGGCACCATGGCGACGACCGGGGGCGCGACATAGCTGGCGAGCACCAGCGTCGCCAGCCGGTCGCCGTGGCGACGTGAGCGGGCGGTGACGTAGGCGGCGGGAACCGCGACCACCCCGGTGAGCAGGGCCGACCCGATGGCCACGAGCCACGAGTTGGCCAGCATCGTCGCGAACGGCACGGTCTCGAACACTCGGCCCCAGTTGGACCAGTAGATGACCGACGGCAGGAAGCCACCATTGAGGACGTCGTCGTTCGTACGGAACGCCAGTGACAGGAGATAGAGGATCGGAACCGCTCCGGCGAGGGCGATCACCACGAGGAGGGAGGTGGACAGGACGGCCGCCACCGGTCGCGGTGGCTGCGTGGTCGGTCGCACGACTCAGCCCTGGGCCCGGACCACGCGGGCGCGGGCGACCGTCAGGACCGTCGTGACCAGTCCCACGACGACGCCGAATACGAGGGTCTCGGCCGCGGCCACCCCCATGTCGAAGTCGCCGCGGAGCCCGGTCCGGTAGATCTCGAACGGAGCGAGGATGGTCGCCAGCCCGGGACCCCCCTCGGTGACGACGACGATCGTGTCGAATGCCTTGAACCCGATGACCACCTTCAACAGCACGACCGCCAGCGCGGTCGGCGTGATGATCGGCCACACCACCGCGGTGAAGCTCCGCCAGGCCCCGGCGCCGTCCAGCTGGGCCGCCTCCAGCAGGTCGTCGGGCACGCCCAGGAGGGCGGCGAAGATGAGCAGCGTCACGAACGGCGCCCATTGCCACATGTCGATCACCAGCAACGTGGCGAAGGCGCCGGTCCCGGTGCCCAACGGGTTGAATCCGCCGATTCCCACGGCCTCCCAGACCCCGGTCAATGCACCGCCGACGGGGGCGAGCATGAGCTTCCACGCGACGCCCACCATGACCGGAGGGGTGACCAGCGGCAGCAGAAGCAGTGACCCGGCGAGGCCGAGTCGCCCACCGCGAGTGCGGAGCAGCACAGCCAGGGCGGTGCCAACGGCCAACGTCACCGCGGCCCCGAGCAGGGCGAACACCGTCGACCTGACCAGTGAGCCACGGAACGCCAACGCTTCGGAGGCCGTGACGAAGTTGTCGAGGCCGCTGAACTCCTGGAGCGGCCGACCCAGGGACGACTCCGTGAAGGCCAGGGCCAGCAGGTAGACGGTCGGGTACACCAACAGGAGGAGGAGTCCGACACCCGCCGGTGCCGCGAACACCAGTGGCGGCTCTCCCGGCCGACGCCGTCGACGTGGCCTGGCCCGGGGGGGTGGCACAGCGACGCCCGTCGTGGCGTCCGGGTGCGCCGTCGCGGTTGCGGGTGCGGTCGCCACGCCGGACGTCAAACGCCGAACTCCTTCTCCCATGATTCCTGGGCGCTCTGCAGGGCGGCAGGGACGTCCTTGTCGCCCTGGATGGCGAGGGCCAGCTGGTCGACGAGGTCCTGCAGGGCCTTGGCTGCTGCCGGCTGCTTGGGCCACACCAGGGGGTCGCCTGACAGGTTCTGCCGGATGGTGTCGTACGCCACCGGCGTGGCGGCTGCGTAGTCGTCGGACTCGAGGACGCTGGTCCGGTTGGGGTCGATGCCCGCACCGGCCGTCGATGCCTGGACCAGATTCTGTTGGGCGGTGCTGGCCCATTGGACGAACAGTGCGGCCTCGGCCTTGTGCTGCGAAGCCGACGACACACCGATTCCGAACCCCGCGTTGAGTGCCGTCCGCGGAGTGGTGTTGGAGCCTCCCACCGGGATCGACGTCACGCCCCACTTGTCGACGATCGAGGAGAGCTCGGGGTCACCTGCGCGCAGCGACATGTCGGTCCAGGTGTCGATCAGCGCGCCCTGACCGGTGAGGAATGCGGTGTTGGCCTGGTCGAAACCGATCTGCAACGGGGTGGGGAGGGCGAACTCGTTGACGGCCACCAGACTCTCCGCCGCCTGGATAGCCTCGTCAGAGGTGAGGGTCGGGTTTCCGTCGGCATCCACGAGGTTGCCGCCGAAGCCGGCCAGACGATTGATGAACGAGCAGCCGAGGATGACCGGGACCTGCTGACCCTGGATGACCGCGCCGTAGAAATCGCCGCCGCTCTCGGTCGTCACGATCCGAGCGATCTCGTCGTACTCGTCCCAGGTCGTGGGCGGCTGCAGGTCGAATCGATCCAGCAGCTCCGTGTTGTAGAAGAGGACGTGGATGTCGCCGTCATAGGGCAGGCCGTAACGCTTGCCGTCGTAGAGGGTGTACGGGTCGTACACCGACGGCAGGAAGTCGGCGACGTCGATGTCGCTGCGAGCGTCGATCCACTCGGTGAGGTCGACCAGTGCCCCGGCGTCCACCAGCGCGCCCAGGCCGAAGTAGAAGTAGTCGAACACGTCGAACTCGCCGGCGCCGCCCTGGACGTCGAGGATCTGCTTGCTGGTCAGCTGGTCGTAGGGGATGGCCGTCACGTCGATCGTGCCGCCGGTCTCTTCGGCCCACAGCGGCGCGAGAATCTCGGTGAAGGCCGTCACGTGAGGTTGGTTCACCATCAGCTTGAGGGTCACGCCTTCGGGCGAGGCGACAGCATCCGCCTCCAGCGCCTGACTGTCGCCGGATCCGCAGGCTGACAGGGAAAGCCCAAGGGCGGACAGGCCTCCCAGGGACACGGCGCCACGCATCACGGTGCGGCGGGAGATCGACGTGGACAGTGGGTGCTCGGCGACCCATACCCGGGAACGTGCAGGCATCGTGAATTCCTCGCGGCGGGGCGTCTGTCGACGCTGGAGCGGGTGGGGGAGGAGGGTCGTACCCGATTC
>JANNOG010000038.1:0-21929 GCA_031398915.1 Micrococcales bacterium
CTCGGCGCCGCGCGCGGAGACGTCGTCGTCTTCTTGGACCCGGGTGGTTGGCTGGATACCCCTCCCGCCGACCAGAGCCTTGTCAACCAGTCATTGACGTTCATCGGTCTGCTGCCGGCCAACTCCGGGGAGCACCTGATCAAGCGGGTGATCGGTCTGCCGGGTGACACGGTCAAGTGTTGCGACAGTGAAGGTCGTCTGCTGGTCAACAACCAGCCGATCGACGAGACCGAGTACCTGTTCAACGGCGACCAGCCCAGCAGCGACGAATTCACCGTCGAGGTGCCGCCGGACCGTGTCTGGGTCATGGGCGACCATCGGAGTGTGTCGCGTGACTCGCGCTATCACGGCAATGGCGGGGACCTGAGTGCGGGTGCCGTTCCGTTGGAGAACGTCGTGGGCCGCGCCTTCCTCGTCTCGTGGCCGTTGGAGAACTTGAATTGGCTGGGTCGTCCCGAGACCACCTTCGACGGGGTCGGCGGGCTCGACGGAGTGAAATGAGCCCGGCACCAGCGGGTCGGGTTCGCAGTCAGCTGCCGCCTCCATCGCTGCGTCTGGCTCGCGCACTGTTGCGCGCGCGCGGCCTGCATGCGGTGGCCGGGGTGGACGAGGTGGGCCGCGGCGCACTCGCCGGCCCGGTGTCCGTCGGGGTGGTCGCGGTCCGGTCGGACACCGCGACGGCGCCCCGTGGGGTGCACGACTCCAAGCGGCTCAGTCCGGCTGAACGGGAACGTCTCGAACCGTTGTTGCAGCAGTGGGCACCGGCGTGGGCGGTCGGGCATGCCAGCAACGAGGAGATCGACGCCTGGGGGATTCTCGCGGCGTTGCGGGTCGCGGGGTATCGGGCACTGCAATCCCTCACGCTGGCCGTCGACCATGTGGTGCTCGACGGCTCCTACGACTGGGTGACACGTCCGCCGATGCCTCGATTCCCGGTGGGCAGCGCCGATCTGCCGGAGCCGACGACCACCACGGTCCAATTGGTCGTCAAGGCCGATCAGCGATGCGCCGCGGTGGCCGCGGCATCGGTGCTGGCCAAGGTCGCCCGGGATCGAATCATGATCGAGTACGGCGAGGCCGACCCCCGCTTCGGCTGGGCCGGGAACAAGGGGTACGCGGCGCCCGATCACAGTGCCGCGCTGCGCCGTCATGGCCCGACCGCGTTGCATCGGCGGTCGTGGAATCTGTCCTGCGGACGGCAGCTACCAGGGCAGGATGTCCTCGTGCTGGGCGTCGACGACCGACTCGACCAGGTGGCGTCGTGAGCGCCGAAGACCTCGAACGGTACGAGGCGGACCTCGAACTCCAGCTGTATCGCGAGTACCGGGACGTCGTCGGCCTGTTCACGTACGTGGTCGAGACCGAGCGGCGGTTCTATCTGGCCAACGGTGTCGACGTGCAACCCCGGTCGGCCTCGGGCGAGGTGTACTTCGACGTCCGCCTGTCCGACGCCTGGGTGTGGGACGTCTACCGGCCGGCTCGGTTCGTCAAGAACGTGCGGATCATTACGTTCAAGGACGTCAACGTCGAGGAATTGGCGCCTTCCGACCTCCAGGTGCCCCGGCCCTAGCCGGTATCCACAGGCGGCCGGGTCGGCGCCGGTCCACAATCGACGTCGAGGTCCACGCCTGGCCGGGCTCCAGGGGTTCACGCTCAGCAGGTGACGACAGCCTCGGACGACATCGGCCGCTACGGCGAGCAGCTCGCGGCCGACTACCTGGTCGATAACGGGTTCGTCGTCCTCGACCGGAATTGGCGCAGTCCTGACCGGGCGGTGCCGGGCGAGCTCGACATCGTGGCAGGCGACGGCCCCACCACTGTCGTGGTCGAGGTCAAGACCCGTCGGTCGGTGGCGTTCGGCACCGCGCTGGACGCCGTGACGCCGGACAAGGTGAGCCGGCTGCGGCGCCTGGCGGGGCTCTACCTGCGCGAGGTGGGGCGGGGTGGCCTTCACTCGCACGGTGACCTGAGGATCGACGTGGTCGCCGTGCAATTGGTCCATGGGGCGGCGGCCACGATCAGCCATGTCCGGGCGGTGGGGTGACGTGGGGCTCGGGCGCACCGTCGGGGCGACTCTGGTGGGCCTGGACGGTCATCTGGTCGAGATCGAGGCTCACGTCAGCGCCGGGCTGCCCGCCTGGTCCGTCGTGGGGCTGCCGGATGCGGCGGTACTGGAATCCCGAGACCGGGTCCGCAGCGCGCTGCTTGCCACCGGGTACTCACCACCTCAGGCACGAGTGACGGTCAATCTGTCGCCGGCCTCGGTGCCCAAGGTCGGGTCGGGCCTGGACCTCGGGATGTGTATCGCCGTCCTGGCGGCCAGTGGGCAGGTGCCTGCTCAGGTCGCCGGCGTCGCCCACCTGGGCGAGTTGGGGCTGGACGGCCGGGTGCGACCCGTTCGCGGCGTGTTGCCCCTCGTCATGGGGCTGGTGCGAGCCGGGGCACGCGAGGTCGTCGTCCCGGCCGCCAACGCCGCGGAAGCATGCCTGGTACCGGAGGCGCACGTCACGGCTGTGACCAGCCTGGCGCAGGCCCTCGCGCACCATCGCGGCGAGGTACTACCGGACAGTGGCGGCCACGGCGACCGGCGGGGCCACGTGACTGACGTGCCGCGACAGCGTGGCGACGGCCCGGACCTGCGCGACGTCGTCGGCCAGCCGCTGGGGCGACGCGTCATCGAGGTGGCCGCGGCCGGCGGCCACCACCTGCTGCTGCACGGTCCACCGGGGGCCGGCAAGACCATGCTGGCGGCGCGACTGCCGGGTCTGCTGCCCGATCTCGGCGACGCTGACGCGCTGGTGGTCACCGCCGTGCACTCGATCGCGGGATCGGCGGCTCCGACGGGTCTGATCCGCAGACCCCCGTTCGAGGATCCGCATCACACCAGTTCGGTCGCAGCCGTCGTCGGAGGCGGCGCCGGGCTGCCCCGCCCCGGGGCGATCAGTCGGGCTCACGCCGGGGTGCTTCTGCTGGACGAGGCGCCCGAGTTCGCGCGCGGGGTGTTGGAGGCGCTGCGACAACCACTGGAGGTCGGCGAAGTGGTCATTCAGCGCTCCCGCGGCACGGCCAGGCTCCCCGCCAGGTTCCTGTTGGTCCTCACGGCCAACCCCTGTCCGTGCGGTGGTCAGGGGGCGGTCGCCTGCCGGTGTCCAGCGGCGGTTCGTCGCCGATACGCCGCCCGGCTGTCAGGTCCGGTGCTGGACCGGGTGGATCTGCAGGCGGATCTGCCTCCGGTCAGCGCCACCCGGTGGGGTGCCGACGGTGATGGTGAGGCCAGTGGACCCGTAGCCGAGCGGGTGGCCGCGGCCCGAACCGTGGCTACGCGGCGGTGGGCTGCATGGCGGGTGGCAACGAACGGCGCCGTGCCCGGTCGAGTGCTTCGCTCGGCTCCGTACCGCCTGCCCGTCGGACACCTCGCCCGGCTGACGCGGGCCGTGGACGCGGGCATTCTCACGGGCCGCGGCCTCGACAAGTGCGTCCGAGTCGCCTGGACGATCAGTGACCTGCGGGGTGGCGAGACTCCGTCTCGTGCAGACGTGGACGAGGCACTCGAGCTGCGGACCCGGGGGGCGGCATGACCCGCGACCCGGCGCCATCGGGGCCGGACGTCGGAGCCGGTGACGTCGACCCGCGCGTGCGGGTGGCCCGTGCCCACCTGTCACGGGTGGTCGAGCCCGGGGACGCCGCCCTGGGTGATGCGGTCGCCGAACACGGTTGGCAGGGCGTCGTCGATCAGTTGGACGCGGGGCGGGGCCCGCAACGGTGGCGAGCACGCCACACCGGCCTGAGCACGTCCACGCCAAGTCTGCTCACCGCGGTGTCGCGCCTGGGTATTCGAGTGGTCGTACCAGGTGATCCGGAATGGCCGGTCGGGGTGGACGACCTCGAACCCGCCGAGTTGGGGCCGGTTGCGTGCCTGTGGGTGCGTGGGTCGCTGCCGGCGCACGGCGGGACGCAACGGCGCGGCATCGCCGTGGTGGGCGCGCGCGCCTGCTCGGCCTACGGCGAGCACACCGCGATGGAGGTGTCGGCAGACCTGGTCGAGCACGGGTGGCCGGTGGTGTCCGGGGCGGCCTACGGAATCGACGCCGCTGCACACCGGGGGGCCTTGGTGGGTGCCCGCCAGACCGAGGGAGTCGTCGCAACCGTTGCCGTGCTGGCGTGCGGCGTCGACCGGGTCTATCCGTCAGGGCATGCCGGCCTGCTCGACGCTATCGTCGCCGCTGGTGGGGGCGTGGTGTCCGAACTGGCGCCCGGTGCCAGCCCGCACCGATGGCGGTTCTTGCAACGCAACCGGGTGATCGCGGCCATGACGGTGGCGACGGTCGTCGTCGAGGCCGCGGCTCGGTCCGGTGCGGCGAACACCGCGCGGGTAGCGGCGCTGCTGAGCCGCGCCGTGGCCGCTGTTCCCGGGCCGATCACATCCGCCACCAGCGCCGGATGTCACGACCTGATCCGAGACGGGGTCGCGTCCCTGGTCTGTTCGGCGGCCGAGGTCGTCCAGCTCGCCGGCGCCATGGGCGAGGGGTGGTGGGGGCTCCCGGCAGAGCCTGGCCACGGGGACGGGTCGGCCGATACGGCGCGCGTCGCGTCGTACATCACTGCCACCACGGCCCGCACCACGGCTCAGATCGCACTGGCGACGGGTCTCGACGTCGATCATGTCCGGGCGCTACTACTCGATCTGGAAATCACCGGCGTGGCTGCGCGCCGTGACGGGGGGTGGGTACGAGGCGGCGTATAAGTGCGGACATGGAGGCTGCCGCCGAGCGGGAAACACCCGAGTGGGTGGAGGTGATCGCCGAGGACTTCGTGCTGTGGCTCGGCGTGATGTCCGGGCGCTCACCCAACACGGTCCGGGCCTACCGCGGCGACGTCGTGTCTCTGCTCAGGCACGTGGCCGATCACGGCGGAGAGTCCGCTGCCGACGTGTCCTTGCCCCACGCCCGGCGCTGGCTACGGGCGGGCCGCGACCTCGGGTGGGCGCCCGCCACCATCGCGAGACGCGCGGCCGCTGCCCGGGTGGTCGCCCGGTGGCTCGACTCAGCCGGCGTGTCGCCGTCGGGGGGCAGCGTCACGGCGCTTGGCGGACCTCGTCCGGGCCGGTCGCTGCCGCGACCGCTGTCAGCCTCTGACGCATCACGACTGTGTGACAGTGCCGCAGACGCCGCGGTGAGCGCGATCGGGCGCCGTGATCACGTCGTCGTAGAGGTGCTGTACGGCAGCGGCATCCGCGTGGCGGAATTGGTGGGCCTGGACCTCGATGACGTCGATATCGATGTCCGCCTTCTTCGCGTCCTCGGCAAGGGCTCGCGGGAACGAACAGTGCCCATGGGAGAGCCCGCGGCACGTGCCATTGCGGAGTATCTGCGTAACGGCAGGGCCGATCTCGTGACACCCGATTCAGCGCATGCCCTGCTGTTGGGAACCCACGGGGGTCGCCTGGGTGTTCGTCAAGCCCGCGACCGGGTGAACCGAATCGCCGTCGGTGCCGGATTAGGAATGATTTCGCCACACGCATTGCGACACAGCGCAGCGACACACCTCCTTGACGGTGGCGCAGACCTCCGATGCGTACAGGAGTTACTCGGTCACGCTACGCTGTCGACCACGCAGATTTACACCCATGTATCTCTGTCCAGGTTGACGGCGGCCTACGCCCAAGCCCATCCACGAGCCTGACGGAGAGACCGTTACCGATGCAGACACGCACCGCTTCAGCCGGCATGGTTCCGTCTCAAGCCGGCCCGCAGGAATCGCACCATTCGCCTATTGTGGTGAGTGAGGCGACGCACGACCCGGTGGCCGACGATGCAGCGGACGAGGTGGCTGCCGAACGCGATCGCAATGCCGAGGCGCTGGCCGAACTGTGGGGCAAGTACAAGGCGACGGGCGAGCCTTCGATCCGCGAGCGGTTGATCATCCATTACTCGCCACTGGTCAAGTACGTCGCGGGTCGCGTGGGAGTGGGTCTGCCGTCCAACGTCGAACACGCCGACCTCGTCTCGTACGGGATCTTCGGCCTGATCGACGCGATCGACAAATACGACCTTGATCGGGCCATCAAGTTCGAGACGTACGCCATCAGTCGCATCCGGGGCGCGATCATCGACGAACTGCGCTCGATCGACTGGATCCCGCGGTCGATCCGCAGCAAGGCCCGAGAGGTCGAGCGTGCGTACGCCGCCCTCGAGAGCGAGCTCCATCGGGCACCAACCGATCCCGAGGTGGCCCAACGTCTGGGCATCACGGTGTCCGAGTTACAGCAGATTTTCTCGAAAGTCTCATACGTCAACGTCATCGCGCTCGACGAACTGTTGAACGTCGGTGGCGAACGCGGCGACAAACTGTCCCTGATCGACACGCTGGAGGACACGAAGGCCGAGGACCCGGTTCAGGCGTTCGAGTCCGAAGAGACGAAGTTCTTGTTGTCGCAGGCCGTCAACCAGTTGCCCGAGCGCGAAAAGATCGTCGTGACGCTCTATTACTACGAGGGACTCACGTTGGCCGAAATCGGTCGGGTCCTGGGGGTCACCGAGTCGAGGATCTGCCAGATGCACACCAAAGCCGTATTGCAATTGCGCGCCAAGCTCGGGTCCGCCGAATAGGTGCTCGCCGCGCGCCGTAGCGGCGAACGTCGCTACGTGCCGGCAGTAACACGACACGTCGGTGCAGCAGGCTCATCGGGTCGATGTAGTCACCATTGCGGCGCACGCCCCAGTGCACACAACTCATCGGGCAGTGAGCCGTCGGGGCAGCGGTCGAAACCGCACCGATGACTGCCCCGGCAGCGACGATGCTGCCCGCCACCGCCTGGCTCGACACCGGTTCGAACGACGATCGCAATCCGCCCGGATGGTCGATGGCCACCACAGGCCGCCCGGCCACCTGACCGGTGAACGCCACGACGCCCGGAGCCGGGGCCAGGACGGGTGCACCGATCGGGGCCGCCAGGTCCACCCCGCGGTGCCCGGGCCCGTAACGATGACGTGGCGCGACGAAGCCTCGGACAACGGTGGCGGGCGCCACGGGCGCGGTGAACGCAGCTGAGCCGGCACCGGAGTTCGCGTGCGAGGGCGCCGGTGTCGTGGCGGGCCACACAAGAGCCACGGCGACCACGCAGGTGATGGTCGTCCGCATCGTGCGGTGGAGGGGGCGCCTCGGATGGGTCGTTCTCACGCGGTAGACCATCCTGGATCTTCACGGTCGGGGCGGGTGAGGGCTCGGGGGTTGTGGACCCGGACCGCTGGTCGTGGTTGTGGATGCCCGGACGTGGGATCTGGTCCGTCCAGCTGGGGTACCCTGGGCGGCGCAGTCGCTACGGCGGCTGACATCACGTGCCAATCGCCCGCCGCCTGGCGGGCCGGTCGCAGGCCTCGGTCCCTTTATCAGGGGTGGACCAGGCGGCTGGGGCACCAGGATCCGCCC
This sequence comes from Micrococcales bacterium, assembly GCA_031398915.1. GTDB lineage: Bacteria > Actinomycetota > Actinomycetes > Actinomycetales > JBBAYJ01 > JANNOG01. The sequence goes on from JANNOG010000038.1 coordinate 7,429, forward strand.
CGTGCGGATGTAACCGAGACTGGCGCCCCGGTGCGGGCGCCGAGAGGAGCGCGTCGGCATGGCCGTCGTCACTATGCGTCAGCTGCTCGAGAGCGGCGTCCACTTCGGGCACCAGACCCGGCGATGGAACCCCAAGATGAAGCGGTTCATCTTCACCGAGCGCAACGGCATCTACATCATCGACCTCCAGCAGTCGCTCACGCTGATCGGCGATGCGTACGAGTTCATCCGTGACACCGTCGCCCGTGGCGGAAGCATCATGTTCATCGGGACCAAGAAGCAGGCGCAGGAGCCCATCGCTGCGCAGGCTGCCCGGGTGGGAATGCCCTATGTCAACCAGCGGTGGCTCGGTGGCATGCTCACCAACTTCCAGACCGTCAACAAGCGGCTGCAGCGCCTGCGGGAGCTCGAGGACGTCGACTTCGACGACGTGGCCGGTTCGTCTCTGACGAAGAAGGAGCTGCTCGTCCTCCGTCGTGAGAAGGAGAAGCTCGAGAAGACCCTGGGCGGGATCCGCGACATGGCGAAGATCCCCAGCGCCGTGTGGATCGTGGATACGAAGAAGGAGCACCTCGCGGTCGACGAGGCGCACAAGTTGGGCATCCCGGTCGTCGCGATCCTCGACACGAACTGCGATCCGGACGAGGTCGACTACAAGATCCCCGGCAACGACGACGCCATCCGCTCGGTGGCGCTGCTCACCCGCGTGATAGCCGACGCGGTGGCCGACGGGCTGATGGCGCGTTCGGCCCGAGCCGCGTCCAATGGCGAGGCCAGCGCCGAGCCGATGGCCGAGTGGGAGCGCGAGATCCTCGCTGGTGCGGCGGCTCAGGTCCCGGCGCAAGCCACAGCAGTCGAGGACGCCCCACTCACCGCCCTTCCGGCTGTGGATGCGGCGGACGCTACCGCGGAGCTGGAATCGCTCGCCCCGGACGCGACTGCCGATGCCACCGCGCCCATCACCCCCGACACCACCGTGGCTCCGGCGCCCGAGTCCGTTTCCGAGCCGGCGCCGACCCGACCGGAGGTTGTCGAAGCCCCAGCCGCTGACGCGCCTGAGGTACCGGCCACCGGCTCCACCGAACCGGGGACCACCGCAACCCCCTGATCACCATTCATGTTCTGACGAGTATCGACATCAGCCAGGGTCCGGGAGGACGACGATGCCCAGCTACACCGCCACCGACATCAAGGCACTGCGCCAGCGCACCGGCGCAGGGATGCTCGACGTCAAGAATGCCCTCGACGAGGCCGAGGGTGACGCCGACAAGGCCGTAGAGCTCCTGCGTGTCAAGGGGCTCCGGGGTGTCACCAAGCGCGAGGGACGCAGCGCCAGCAACGGCCTCGTCGCTGCGGACGTGACCGAGACCGTCGGCGTGCTGGTCGAGGTGAACTGCGAGACCGACTTCGTCGCGAAGAGCGAGCCCTTCAAGGCGCTCGGTCAACGCGTTCTCGACGTGGCCGTCAGCTCGGGCGCAGACAGCGTCAGCGCCCTCGCCGCCACCGAAGTCAGTCCGGGCCTCACGGTGGCCGCCCTGCTCGACGAGGGCAACGCGACACTCGGCGAAAAGGTCGAGCTGCGTCGCGTGGCTCGGGTCACCGGCGACTACGTGACGTCCTACCTGCACCGCACCAGTCCCGACCTGCCGCCCCAGATCGGCGTCCTGGTCGCGGTGAGCGGCGCGGGCGACGACACCGCGCGGCAGAGTGCCCGTGACATCGCCATGCACATCGCGGCCATGTCACCGATCGCGCTCACTGCCGACGAGATCGACGACGAGACCCTCGCGAGTGAGCGCCGGATCGCCGAGGAGACCGCTCGCAACGAGGGAAAGCCCGAGGGCGCGCTCTCGAAGATCATCGAGGGTCGGGTCAAGGGTTTTCTCAAGGAGAACGTGTTGCTCGAACAGCCCTTCTCGAAGGACAACAAGAAGATCGTCGGCGCCGTGCTGAGCGAGGCCGGGCTGAAGGCGACGGGCTTCGTCCGTTTCCGGGTCGGGTCCTGATCTCCACCGATACGTTCGTCGAGGCCACCCCGCCGGCCCCAGCGCCGGTCGCTCACCACCTGGGTTCGGGACCCGGCGGTGCCCGGCGGGTACTCCTCAAGCTGTCGGGGGAGGCGTTCGGCGGTGGAGGCGTCGGGGTGGACCCCGACATCGTGGCCCGGATGGCCGGTGAGGTCGCCACGGCGGCTCGAGCCGGTGTCCAGATTGCCGTCGTGACCGGAGGTGGCAACTTCTTCCGGGGGGCGGAGTTGTCCCAGCGCGGCATGGAACGCTCGCGGGCGGACTACATGGGCATGCTGGGCACGGTCATGAACTCTCTCGCCCTCCAAGACTTCCTGGAGCAGGCGGGCATCGACACCCGAGTTCAGACGGCCATCACCATGGGCCAGGTCGCCGAGCCCTACATCCCGCGCCGCGCCATCCGACACCTCGAGAAGGGTCGCGTCGTCATCTTCGGCGCGGGGGCGGGGCTGCCGTACTTCTCGACCGACACGGTGGCGGCGCAGCGGGCCCTGGAGGTGCAGGCGGACGCTGTCCTCATGGCCAAGAACGGCGTCGACGGGGTGTACACGGCCGATCCCCGCACGGACCCGACCGCCCGACGACTCGACTCGGTGACGTACGTCGACGCCCTGCGCCGCGGCCTCAAGGTCGTCGATTCGACCGCCTTCAGCCTGTGCATGGACAACGACCTCCCGATGGTCGTTTTCGGTATGGAGGGCGCGGGCAATGTCACGCGGGCGCTGATGGGTGAGAGGATCGGGACGCTCGTCACCGGATGACCGGCGTCGCCGGCACCGGTGCGAGACGGCGCCAGAGTCGTTCCAGTGAGGAGAGCACGTGATTACGGAAGCACTCGGCGAAGCCGACGAGAAGATGGCCAAGGCCATCGAGGTCGTCAAGGACGATTTCGCCGCGATTCGGACCGGCCGGGCCAACCCCGCCATGTTCAACAAGATCACCACGCTGTACTACGGGACCCCGACCCCGCTGCAGCAGTTGGCGTCGTTCCAGATCCCCGAGGCGCGAACCGTCCTCATCACGCCCTACGACAAGGGTTCGCTGAGCGACATCGAGAAGGCCCTCCGCGACAGTGATCTGGGCGTGAACCCCACGAACGACGGGTCCGTCATTCGCGTCGTACTTCCCGCCCTCACCGAGGAACGCCGAAAGGACTACATCAAGTTGGCTCGCGGCAAGGCCGAGGATGCGCGGGTCACGCTGCGCAACATTCGTCGCCGCGCCAAGGAAGAGCTTGACCGGATCGTCAAGGACGGCGAGGCGGGCGAGGACGAGGTCGGGCGCGCCGAGAAGGAGCTCGAGTCGGCGACCAAGCGTTACGTCGACGCCGTCGACGATCACCTCAAGTCCAAGGAAGCCGAGCTCATCGAGGTCTGATGTCATGGACCCCTTCCCGGTAGGCGGGCGCGCTCCCGCAGCCCCGGCCCTCGCCGAGTCACCGACGTCCGCGGCGCCGCCCACCGGACGGTCGACGGGAGTGGCCGACGGGGGCACGAGCCGCCGCAGCCGCCGCGCGAACAACGGCAACGGCGCGGCACCCGCCGAGCCGACCGACTCCAGGGGCGACAGTCCGCCGCCCGGCCGTAACCTCCCGGCCGCCATCGGCGTCGGATTGGTCCTCGGTGCGGTCGTGGTCGCCTCGCTGTTCCTCAACAGTCTCGGGTTCGTCTTCTTGACCGCGATCGTCGTCATCGTCGCCATCTGGGAGATTGCCAACGCGTTCCGCGCCCGGCGGATCCGTATTCCACTCATCCCGACCGTGGTCGGCGCGGTGGGCATGCTGGTCTCGGCGTACGCTGCCGGGGCCGATGCGCTGTTCGTCGCGTTCGCCCTGACCAGTACCGCCATTCTGTGGTGGCGCGTCATCGAGGGCGGGGATGCGATCCGCGACGTGACCGCGGGAATCTTCACCGCGGCGTACGTGCCGTACCTCGCCGGATTCGCCATCCTCATGCTGCGCGAACCCGACGGGCAGTTCCGAGTCATGGCGTTCGTCATCGTCACCATCGCGAGCGACGTCGGCGGGTACGTGGTCGGGAGCAGATTCGGCAACCACGCGTTGGCTCCCTCGGTGAGCCCGCACAAGACCTGGGAGGGGTTGGCCGGCGCCATGGTGCTGGCCGCTGTCACCGGTGCCCTGTCGGTCGTGCTGCTGCTCGATGCGTCGTGGTGGGTGGGTGTGGTGCTGGGCATCGCCGTGACAGCGGCCGCGACCATCGGCGATCTCAGCGAGTCCCTGCTCAAGCGGGACCTCAATATCAAGGACATGGGCAGGCTGTTGCCGGGCCACGGGGGCATCATGGACCGGGTCGACTCACTGTTGCCGGCCGCTCCCGTCGCGTACGTCCTGCTGATGGTGTTGGCGTCATGAGCGCTCCTCTCACGCTCAGCAGCACGCCACGTCGGGTGGGTCGGCCACCCCGGCACCTCGCGGACCTCACCCTGGACGAACGGGTGGCGTCGCTGGTCGAGGCCGGCTGGCCGGCGATGCGCGCCAAGCAGTTGTCGCACCACTACTTCAGTCGGTTCACCAGCGATCCGGCACGGATGACCGACTTGCCCAGCGCTGATCGGGAGGCGCTGGTCGCGGCGACGCTGCCGCCCCTGCTCACCACGGTGCGACGGCAAGAGGCCGACGGCGGTGACACCGTCAAGACGCTGTGGCGGCTCTTCGACGGGGCGCTGGTCGAGAGCGTGCTGATGCGTTACCCCGACCGGTTGACCCTGTGCCTGTCCAGCCAGGCGGGTTGCGGCATGGCCTGCCCGTTCTGCGCCACGGGTCAGCAGGGACTGACTCGCAACCTGTCGGCTGCCGAGATCGTGGACCAGGCGGTCCAGGCCTCGCAGTCGGCAGGACGACGGATCAGCAATGTCGTGTTCATGGGCATGGGCGAGCCGCTGGCCAACTACGGCGCCGTCAGTACCGCACTGCGCCGCCTGATCGAGGCGCCACCGTCGGGGTTGGGGATATCGGCCCGATCGGTCACCGTGTCGACGGTGGGGTTGGTGCCCGCGATCGAACGACTGGCCGCCGAGGAGCTACCGGTCACGCTTGCCCTGTCGTTACATGCGCCGGACGACGACCTGCGCAACGAGTTGGTGCCGATCAATACCCGGTTCTCCGTGGGCGAGGTGCTGGACGCCGCCCGGGCGTACGCCGAGACGACGGGACGCCGGGTGAGCATCGAGTACGCCCTGATCCGCGACATCAACGACCAGGCGTGGCGCGCCGAGTTGCTGGTCCGCGAACTCCTGCGGCGCGGCAAGGGGTGGGTGCACGTGAATCCCATTCCACTCAACCCCACGCCTGGGACAAAATGGACAGCCTCGGACCCTCGCATTGCCGAGAGGTTCGTCAGTATCATCCGATCCGCAGGAATCGTGACCACGGTGCGCGACACCCGCGGCCGTGACATCGACGGTGCCTGCGGACAATTGGCGGCGAGCGAGGCAGGATGATGACCATGGCAGCACAGCGACCGGGTGAGACGTTCCCTCGTACGTCGGGGGTCGAGCGGGGTTATGACCGCGCCCAGGTGGAGGAGTTCTTCGACCGCGCCAAGCAGGTGTGGGACGCGGGCGGCCCGCCCGGATCGGTGACGTCATGGCACATCCGGACCGTCGGGTTCGACCTCCGTCGCGACGGCTACTCGGTGCCCGACGTCGATGCGGCTCTGGACCGTATCGAGGATGCCTTCGCGGGTCGCGAGGTGCAGTTCGACCCGGCCGATCCGCAACAGGCGGAAGAGGCGGTGATGGCGCAGCTCGAACGCGGTGACGGCAACCGCTTCCCGTGCGAGTCGGGGTTGCGACTGGGCTACCGTCGCCGCGACGTCGACCGGTTGTGTCGCATCGTGTACCGCCACCTCGTCCACGGCGCCACCCTGGACATCGACGACGTGCGCCGTTCCGTGTTCCGTGCCGGACACGGTAGTGCCGGTTACCGCGAGGCCGCTGTCGACGCCTTCCTCGACCAGGTGGTCGACGTGATGCGCCGCCGGGCCCTGGTCCGCAGCTGACCTCACGACCCATGCCGTGCCATGCACGGCACGGTGAACGTCCCCGCTATTCGGGTCCGGCCCAGCCCAGTATCCGATCGACCGCTATCTGGATGACGACACGTTCCGGGTTGGGTCGAGGCTCGCGGTAACGCCCGGCGTAACGCTGTTCGGCATCGGCCACCTCGTCGGCGTCCGCACTGACGCGTGCCACGCCCTCCAGCGCCAGCCACCGCCGGCCGTCGACCTGAGCCACGACCGCTCGCCCGCCGAGTCGGGCGTTACGAACCTTGACACTCGACCGCGTGGTGATCACCCGCACCAGCGCAGCGCTGTCGTCCCAGGTGAACCCGACAGCGACCACGTGGGGTGAACCATCGGCCCGAAGCGTGGTCAGAGTTGCCAGGTGACGCTCGGTCAGGAACGTCGTCACCGTCTCGGGCAGGTCAGAGATGTCGAAGGCCATGAGCCCAGCTTGGCCGACGCAGCGTGGACCCGGTCGATCGTGGTCCGAGTCGCACCGTCGAGGAGGTGACGGGGCGGCGGCACACGATCACACGGACACGTTGGCGCGCAGGATCCGGCGCAGGATCTTCCCGGAGGCGGACTTGGGGATGCTGTCGACGATCTCGACGCGCTTGATCTGCTTGTACCGGGCCACCTGCCCGGCGACGAACCCGGCGACCTCGTCGGTGTCGACGTCGACACCTGCCTTGGCCACGACGAAGGCGACGGGTGCCTCGCCGGTCTCGTCGTCCGGGACGCCGATGACCGCCGCGTCGGCGATCGCGGGGTGGGTGAGGAGCAAGGCCTCCAGTTCCGCCGGTGCCACCTGGAAGGCATTGACCTTGATGAGCTCCTTCAACCGGTCCACGACGAACACGTGCCCGTCGTGCTCGACCCGGACGATGTCGCCGGTGCGTAACCACCCGTCGGCGTCCAGCATGGTCGCGGTGGCGTCCGGATCGTTGAGGTAGCCGCGCATCACCTGTGGGCCCCGTACCCACACCTCACCCTCGTCGCCGACACCCAGGTCTCGGCCCTCGACGACGTCGACGATCCGCATCTCGGTGTTGGGTACCAGCACCCCCACGGACCCCGGGCGCATCCCACCGGGTGGGGTGAAGTGAGAGACCGGCGACATCTCGGTCATGCCGTAGCCCTGCGCCACGTCACAGCCGACCCGCGCGGCCGCCTCCAGGGCGAGGCTGGCCGACAGCGGTGCCGCGCCCGAGACGACCTGGGTCAGCGAGGACAGGTCGTAGTCGTCGACCATCGGATGCTTGGCCAGCGCGACCACGATGGGCGGAGCCACGAAGGCACGAGTGACGCGGTGATCGACGTGTAACTGCAGGAATTGCCGCAGGTCGAAGCGCGGCATCGTGATCACCGTGGCACCGACTCGCAGCGCCGAGTTCATCAGCACGGACATGCCGTAGATGTGGAAGAACGGCAGGACCGCGATGACCCGGTCGGTATGCGTCAGCTGGGCGACGGCCACGGTCTGCGCGGTGTTGGCGACGAGGTTGCGGTGGGTCAGCATGACGCCCTTCGCCAGACCCGTCGTCCCGGACGAGTACGGCAGGGCGACGACGTCGTCGGGGCCGACCGCAGCGGCGCTCGCCGCGGGCGCCCCCGACAGTGACGCGAGGGACTCGCCACCTGCTGCCCCGTCCAGCAGGAACACCTCGCCGACCGACGTCGACTCGGCCGCCTCGCGCACCACGTCGAGGAACCCGCCGACCGTCACCGCCAGCACCGCCCCCGACGCGACGAACTGGGCGTGCATCTCACGTGCGGTGTACGTCGGATTGACCGTGGTCACCACCCCGCCGGCGAGGGCGACGCCGTGGAACACGACGGCGTACTCGGGCACGTTGGGGGCGATGACCGCCACCACCTGTCCCGGGGTGAATCCGCGCGCCGCCAACCCACCGGCCAGGGACCGCACCCCGGCGTCCAGGGCGTCGTAGGTCAGCACCCGCCCGGTGGGTCCGTCGATCAACGCGGCAGACTCACCCCACCTCCCGGCATCAGCGAGGACGTACTCCGGCAACAGCACCTCGGGAATGTCGAGTGCCGGATACGAGCTGGTGAAGATCGACATGTGGCCTCCCACAGAAGTCCGGGTCGCCGATGACCCGCGTCGCGAGAACGCTACCTGCTGAGCGGGCGCCGAGGGTGAGCGCGGTCACACGCCCTGTTCTCAGTGGCCGGTCAGGCCGGCGAGTGCCGATCCCAACACGGCCGGACGCCGGGTGACCCGCTCCTCCGCGTCCGCCCACTCGGCCAGCCGCAGCCCGGCGTTGACACCCAGCCAGCGCAACGGCTCCGGTTCCCACGGTGGGGAGGTGTGCCCGACCCACGGCAGCTGGGTGAGCTCGGTGTCGGCGCCGACGATGAGGTCCGCGAGAGTCCGACCGGCCAGATGTGCGGTTCCCACCCCGTCACCTACGTACCCGCCGGCCCAGGCCATCCCCGAGGCCCGATCCAGCCCCACGCCGGCGTGCCAGTCGCGGGGGATGGCCAACGGGCCTCCCCAGCCGTGGGTGACCCGAACGTCACCGAGCTGAGGCAGCAGATCCCGCAGCGACCGCTCGAGCATGACGAACACGCCGGGGTCGCGGTCGAAGTCGGGGTGGATGCCTGAACCGAAGTGATAAGGCGCACCGCGACCACCGAACACGAGGCGGTCGTCATGGCTGCGCTGGCCGTAGACGATGAGGTGGCGGTGCTCGCCGAACGTCTCGCCCCGCGCCAGACCGATCGTGGCCCACAGATCAGCCGGAAGGACGTCTGTCGCGACCATCAACGAGTAGACCGGTACGACGTCTCGACGGTGACCAGCGAGGGTGGAGGTCCACGCCTCTGTGGCTCGAACCACGACGTCGGCTCGAATCGTGCCCCGGTCGGTGTCGACCCGGCCCGACCTCACCCGAGTGGCCCTGGTGCCCTCGACGACGACCCCGCCTCGACGCTCGACCGCTCGCGCCAGGCCACGCACCAGCAGGGCCGGTTGGATGCGGGCGCAGTGCGGGGTGTAGGTCGCCCCCATCACCCGCGACGCGGCGAGGCGTGACCACGCTGCGTCCGCGTCGAGGAACTCGATGTCGTCGACTCGGTCGAACGCGGCGTCCTCGTCGACCTCGGCGTGTGCCCGGACCACCGCCGCCGGCGAACGCGCCAGCTGGATGGTGCCGCCCTTCGTCCACCCGCACTCGATGCCCTCGGCGGCGACGACCCGACCGATCTGATCGACACTGCCGATCATCGCCCGACGCATGTCCAGGGCCGCGGCGCGGCCGTATCGGCGGCTGAGCGCGGCGACCCCCTGCGGGAACAGCGCCGAACACCAACCGCCGTTGCGACCGCTGGCGCCGAAACCCGCGATCTCCGCCTCGGCGACCACCACGCGCGCATCGGGCCGGGCAGCGAGCACGTAGTACGCCGTCCACAGCCCGGTGTACCCGGCCCCGACGACGACCACGTCCGCCTCGGTGTCACCGTCGAGGTGTGCCCGTGCGGTGAGGTCGTCGCCGGCCGCGGCGGCCTGCTCGTGCCACAGCGACAACACGTCGTGACTCACAACCGATTCGAGGCCTCGGTGAGCACCGAGCGGAGAATCTGATCGATCTCGTCGAACTCCGGCTGGCCGATCGTCAGCGGTGGCGCCAACTGCACCACGGGGTCGCCCCGGTCGTCCGCCCGGCAGTACAGGCCGCCCTCGAACAGCGCCTTGGACAGGAAACCGCGCAACAGCCGTTCCGATTCGTCGGCGTCGAACGTCTCGCGGGTCTGGCGGTCCTTGACGAGTTCGATGCCGTAGAAGTACCCCTCACCGCGGACGTCACCCACGATCGGGATGTCCAGCAGCTTCTCCAGGGTGGCCCGGAATGCCGGTGCGTTGTGCTTGACGTGGTCGTTGAGGCCTTCGGACTCGAAGATGTCGAGGTTGGCCATGGCGACGGCCGCCGACACCGGGTGACCGCCGAACGTGTACCCGTGGGCGAACATCTGCGAGCCGTGGGTGAACGGCTCGAACAGCCGGTCCGAGGCCAGCATGGCGCCGATCGGCGAGTACCCCGACGTCATTCCCTTGGCGCAGGTGATGATGTCCGGCGTGTAGCCGAAGTCGTTGCAGGCGAACATCGATCCGACCCGGCCGAATGCACAGATGGTCTCGTCACTGACCAGCAGTACGTCGTACCGGTCGCAGATCTCGCGGACCCGCTCGAAGTAGCCGGGCGGCGGCGGGAAGCAGCCGCCCGCATTCTGGACCGGCTCCAGGAACACCGCTGCAACCGTGTCGGGGCCCTCGAACTCGATGGCCTCGGCGATCCGGTCGGCAGCCCATCGGCCGAACGCCTTGGGATCGCGGCGCAGTTCGTCGGTGGGGGCGCGGTAGATGTTCGTGTTCGGCACCCGGAACGCGCCGGGAACCAGCGGCTCGTACATGGCCTTCATGTCCGGGATGCCCGTGATTGCCAGCGCGCCCTGCGGGGTGCCGTGATAGGCGATGGCCCGCGAGATGACCTTGGTCTTGTTGGGCTTGCCGGTCAGCTTGAAGAAGTGCTTGGCCAGCTTCCAGGCGCTCTCGACCGCTTCGCCGCCGCCTGTCGTATAGAAGACGTGGTTGATGTCGCCGGGTGCGTAGTGGGCGAGGCGTTCGGCGAGGTCGATCGCCTGTGGATGGGCGTAGGACCACAGCGGGAAGAACGCCAGCTCCCGTGCCTGGGCGGCAGCCCGCTCGGCGAGGACCTCCCGGCCGTGCCCGACCTGGACGACGAACAGTCCGGACAGGCCGTCGATGTAGCGCTTGCCGTGGGCGTCGAAGATGTGGTGGCCCTCGCCACGCACGATCACCTGCGGGTCCTCCCCGGCGACCAGGCCGGAGTGTCGTGAGAAGTGCATCCACAGGTGATCGCGAGCGGCCTGGGCACGTCCGGTGCCGCGCGGCGTGGTGCCCAACGCCGGGTCGGCGGAGAAGTGGGTGGGAACGCTGCCGGCATGGTCGGACGCGGGTGTCGCTGTGGGTGTCGCTGTGGGTGTCGGTGTGAGGGCTTGAGTCGGAGTCGGCGTGGACAGTTGTGCGGTCATCTGGTTCCCCAGTCATAACGCTGCTTGCGCAGCTTGAGATAAACGAAGGTCTCGGTGGTACGAACCCCCGGCAGTCGCCGGACGCGTCCGTTGAGCAGGTCGAGCAGGTGGTCGTCGTCCTCGCACACCACCTCGGCCAGCAGGTCGAAGCCGCCGGCGACGTGGACGACGTATGACACCTCGGGCAGGGCGGCGATGGCGTCTGCCACCTCACGCACGTCGCCGGAGCACCGGATCGCGAGCATCGCCTGGCGGGTGAAACCCACCTGCAGCGGATCGGTCACGGCGACGATCTGCAGGAGCCCACCATCGATCATTCGACGTACTCGTTGGCGGACTGCGGCCTCGGACAACCCGACGTTGGTGGCCACCGTGGCGTAGGCACGACGGCCGTCGGCTTGGAGCTCTTCGACGATGCGCTTGCCGACATCGTCCAGCAATGGTGGCGCCGCGGGGCCGGTCACTAGACGAGTGTCGCCGCATCGACGGTCAGTGGCAAGCGTCATAACCCCTCTCGACAACGGATCCCGTCATTCAGATTCGATTTACGCGACGGAAACCTGATTGATCCAAGTCTGGGGCTACCGATGTCGTCGCGGGAGAACTAGGGTCCTTGTATGACTGCGACTACGGCCAAAGACGTCCGCCGACTGCGCAATTTCGTCGCCGGTGGGTACACCGACCCGGCCACCGACTCCTTTTCCGACATCGTCGATCCGTCGTCGGCCGAGGTGGTGGCCCGGGCGCCGATCAGCGGCGCCGAGGACGTCGACCGGGCCTACGCCGCGGCAAGCGACGCCTTTCCTGGTTGGCGCGACGCCACCCCCGCGACCCGCCAGCTGGCGATGCTGCGCCTGGCCGACGCCGTCGAGGCCCGCGCGGACGAGATCGTCGCGCTGGAGGCCGCCAACACCGGCAAGCCGCACGCGTTGACCGCGTCGGAGGAGATCCCGCCGATGGTCGACCAGCTGCGCTTCTTCGCCGGGGCTGCGCGGGTGCTCGAGGGCAAGTCCGCTGGCGAGTACATGCCCGACCACACGTCCTTCGTCCGTCGTGAGCCGGTCGGGGTGATCGGCCAGGTGGCACCGTGGAACTACCCGATGATGATGGCGGTGTGGAAGTTCGGTCCGGCTCTCGCGGCGGGCAACACGGTCGTTCTCAAGCCCAGCGACACGACTCCCGAGACCACGCTGCTGCTCGCCGAGATCGCCGCCGAGTTCTTCCCGCCGGGAGTGTTCAACGTCGTCACCGGTGACCGTGAGACAGGCCGGCTGGTGGTCAGCCACGACCGGGCCGACATGGTGGCCATCACCGGATCCATTCGTGCCGGTCGGGAGGTGGCTGCCGCTGCGGCCGCCGCCCTCAAGCGCTCACACCTCGAACTGGGCGGCAAGGCCCCGGTGGTGGTGTTCGACGACGCCGACATCGAGGCCGCCGCAGCCGGGATCGCGGGCGCGGGGTACTTCAACGCGGGGCAGGACTGCACGGCAGCCACTCGAGTACTGGCAGCAGCGGGGATCTACGACGACTTCGTGGCAGCCCTGGCCGAACAGGCGGCCGCCACCAAGCCCGGGATGCCGGATGACGACGATGCCGCCCTGGGGCCGGTCAACAACGTGGCCCAGCTGGATCGGGTCGCCGGGTTCCTGGCGCGTACCCCCGACCACGCCGACATCGTCACCGGGGGCGATCGAGTGTCGGAACTCGGTGCGGGGTACTTCATGCGCCCGGCGGTGGTGGCCGGCCTGCACCAGGACGACGAGATGATCCAGGACGAGATCTTCGGCCCGGTCATCACGGTGCAGCGATTCACCGACGAGGACGAGGCCCTGGGGTGGGCCAACGGTGTGAAGTACGGCCTGGCCAGCAGTGTGTGGACGAGCAACTTCGGTCGGGCGATGCGGATGAGTCGTCGCCTCGACTTCGGGTGTGTCTGGCTCAATACGCACATCCCGATCGTCGCCGAGATGCCCCACGGGGGGTTCAAGAACTCCGGCTACGGCAAGGACTTGTCGATGTACGGCCTGGAGGACTACACCCGGATCAAGCACGTCATGGCCAACCTCAACAGCTGAGACCACCCCACCCAGCAAGGAGTCCATCGAAATGCCTGCCCGCCCCAGTCTCGATCGAATCCCGCCCGAACTCCGCCCGCTGGTTCGTGCCGCCGTCACGCGGCGCAACGTGCTGCGCGGTGGCCTGCTGACCGGTCTCGGCGTCGGTGCCCTCGCCGCGTGCGGCACCGGCGGCACCGGCTCGTCGACGGCGTCACTGACCGCTGCCCAGGACCTGTCCGAGTCCGAGAAGGTCGTCAACTTCGCCAACTGGACCGCCTACATCGACCTGGAGGATGACGGGACGACCTCCCCGACACTGCTCGCCTTCACCGAGGAGACCGGCATCGAGGTCGCCTACAGCGAGGACATCGAGGACAACGCGACGTACTTCGGCAAGATCCAGGGTCAGCTGGCCAACGGCCAGGACATCGGGCAGGACCTGATCTGCTTCACGGACTGGATGGCGGCCCGCTGTATCCGATTGGGCTACACGCAGGCGTTCGACGAATCGGCCATCCCGAACAAGGTCAACATCCTGGACTCGCTGGCCGAGGTGGATTTCGATCCGGGCCGAACCAACAGCCTGACGTGGCAGAGCGGATTCGGCCTGCTGGCCTGGAACAAGGAGTTGCTGCCCGGTGGGCTGCGCCAGGTGTCGGACCTGTGGGCCCCAGAACTGAAGGGCCGGGTCGAGGTCCTCTCGGAGATGCGGGACACCCTTGGTCTGATCATGATGGAACAAGGCGTCGACATCGCCGGTGAGTGGGGACCCGACGAGTTCCAGGCGGCGCTCGACGTGCTGGACGAGCAGATCTCCTCCGGCCAGATCCGCCAGGTGCGCGGCAACAGCTACCGCGAGGACCTGCTCAACGGCGATGCCATCGCCGTTATCGGCTGGTCCGGCGACATCGTGTCGCTCAACTTCGAGACCGACGGCAAATTCGGGTTCGCCATCCCCGAGTCCGGGGGCACGCTGTGGAGCGACAACCTGCTGATCCCGATCGGCAGCCCGCACAAGGCCAACGCCGAGGCGTTGATCAACAACTACTATGACCCCGAGGTGGCTGCACTGGTTGCCGCCTACGTCAACTACATCACGCCGGTCAAGGGTGCTCAGGAGGCGATGGCCGAGGTCGACCCCGACCTCGTCGAGGACCAACTGATCTTCCCCGACGACGAGACGCTGTCCACCGTCGAGCCGTTCCGGTCGCTGTCGGCGGACGAGGAGACGACGTTCAGCGAGGCGTTCCAGAAGGTGATCGGTAACTGACGTGGCGACCGAGGTCGCCGCGACCCCGTCAGGCGCCGATTTGCAGCTCACC
>JANNOG010000052.1:0-2817 GCA_031398915.1 Micrococcales bacterium
CAAAGCACTCAGATGTAGCCGTTCTATTTGGTCACTGTGATAGCGGACGCTCCTTGAGCTTCGCATCGGGCCGGGGCAAGTGGTAGCGCTGATCAGCCACAACCAGCCGCGGTTCGTGCTCGGGCTGCACGCCGCGCTGGCCGCGGGAGCGACCGCCACGCCGGTCAACCCGGTGCTGACCACCGTGTTGATCGACAAGCAACGGGCCGCCGCGAACGCCGCCGCGGTGAGCCCGTGGGCGGCCGCGGCGGCGACGGACGCCGACGGGGCCGACGCGGCGGGCGTCAAGCACCGGTTCGTGCTCGGCACGGCACCGGGGTTCACGCCGTTCGGGGAGTTGGCGGGCACCGCGCCTGCCGTGGCGATCGACCCAACGACAGCCGTGGCGCTGCTGCCGTTCTCCAGCGGCACAACGGGTACGGCCAAGGGCGTGATGCTGACCCACCACAACCTGGTCGCGAACATCGAGCAGAACGCGGCGGTCTGGCGGATCACGCCGGACGACGTGTTCGGCGCGGTGCTGCCGTTCTTCCACATCTACGGCTTCACGATCATCCTCAGCATGGGCCTGCGGCACGGGGCCACCGTCGTGACGCTCCCGCGCTACGACCACGACGCCCACCTGCGGATGATCGCGGACTACCGCGTCACCAGGACGTTCCTCGCCCCGCCGATGGTGCTCGGCCTGGCCAACTCCGGCGGCGGCGGCCACGACCTGTCGTCGCTGCGGTACGGGATCTGCGGCGCCGCCCCGCTGGACATCGCCGTGGCGCAACGGGCGGAGGCCGTGCTGGGGTGTCCGATCCGGCAGGGCTACGGGATGACCGAGGCTTCTCCTGGCATCACGCTGGTGCCGGAGGACGGGTTCGCCGAGATGCCCGCTGGTTCAGTGGGGCTGTTGCTGCCTTCTACCGAGGCTCGGCTGGTGGATCCGGCCACCGGCGAGGACGCCGCCCAGGGCGAACTGTGGGTGCGGGGACCGCAGGTGATGGCGGGGTACTTGGACAACCCGACTGCCACAGCGGAGACCGTGGTGGATGGTTGGTTGCGGACCGGGGATATCGCGCGGGTCGACGACGGGGTTTTTCGAATCGTCGACCGGCTCAAGGAACTGATCAAGTACAAGGGTTACCAGGTGGCGCCCGCCGAGTTGGAGGCTCTGCTGCTGACCCATCCCGATGTGCTCGACGCCGCGGTGATCGGCGTCCCCCACGCCGAGGGCGGCGAGGCTCCCAAGGCCTTCGTGGTGTCCGCCACCTCAACCGACCCCGACGCCCTCATGGCCTGGGTCGCCGCCCGCGTAGCGCCGTACAAGAAGGTCCGCAGCGTCGAGTTCGTCGACGCCATTCCCAAGTCCCCCAGCGGCAAGATCCTCCGCCGCCTGCTCCGCTGATCCCGCGAGTCGACTCGCGGGATCAGGTGATGCGTTCCAGCAGCGGTCGCACGCGTGGCGGCACGGGTGTGGACAGGGCTATCGACGTCGACAAGCGCTCGACCCCCGGCACGTCCACCATCTCGTCGATCACCCGCTGAAGGTCCGCGTTGGACCTGGCCACCATTCGCACGAACAGATCCCCCTGACCGGTCGTCGCGTGCACTTCGCACACCTCGTTGATCGCCGCCAACCCGTCCGACACCTCCTGCCGACGCCCTTGGGCGATCTCCAACACGGCGAACGCGGTGAGCGTGTACCCCATCGCGGCCAAGTCCAGCGCGGGCGGGAAGCCGGTGAGCACGCCCTTCTCCACCAGCCGGTCCAGCCTGGCCTGCACGGTGCCGCGCGCCACCCCGAGCCGGCGGGAGCACTCCAGCACCCCGAGGCGGGGTTCGTCGGTGAGCAGCAGCAGGAGCCGGGCGTCCAGTACGTCCAGCGGCTGGTCAGAGTGTTCTAAGTGCTCGCCTGAAGTCATGCATCACTATACAAAATGTTCAGTGATTTCACTGAGTGTTGCTCAGGATGCCCTCACGACACATCCTCTCCTTACCGAACTGGCCAAACGGAGGGGAACACCATGACCGGGACTCTGAGTCGCAGCGACCAGCAGCTCGACGACGTGAGCTACGACCAGCTCCGGCAGCTCGTCGGCCTGGTCGACTACGACGCCACCAAGGACCCGTTCCCGGTGCGGTCGATGGACGCCGTGGTGTTCGTCGTCGGCAACGCCACCCAGACCGCGTGGTTCTACCAGGTCGCCTTCGGGATGCGGCTCGTCGCTTACGCCGGTCCCGAGACGGGGCAGCGCGACCACAAGTCGTTCGTGCTCAAGTCCGGGTCGGCGCGCTTCGTCGTCAAGGGCGGCGTGCTGCCCGACAGCGACCTGCTGGAGCACCACCGCAGGCACGGTGACGGTGTCGTGGACCTGGCGCTGGAGGTCGACGACGTCGACCGCTGCGTCGCGCACGCCCGTTCGCAGGGCGCGACCGTGCTGGAGGAGCCGCACGACGTCAGCGACGACAACGGCACTGTGCGCCTGGCCGCCATCGCGACCTACGGCGAGACCCGCCACACGCTGGTCGACCGGTCCGCGTACAAGGGTCCCTACCTGCCCGGTTACGTCGCCAAGGAGAGCACCGTCGTTCGCCCCGCAGGTGCGCCGAAGCGGCTGTTCCAGGCGGTCGACCACTGTGTCGGCAACGTCGAGCTTGGTCAGATGAACGTCTGGGTGAAGTGGTACGAGGACGTCCTAGGCTTCCAAAACCTCATCAGCTTCGACGACAAAGACATTGCCACCGACTTCACTTCGCTGATGTCCAAAGTGATGTCCAGCGGCGACGGACGGGTGAAATTCCCGATCAATGAGCCTGCTCCCGGCAAGA
>JANNOG010000055.1:0-105279 GCA_031398915.1 Micrococcales bacterium
GGGTCGGGGGGGCGGCGGGTCGGCTGGCGGGTCTGGTGAGGCGGGGGGGGTCTGGTGAGGCGGGGCGGGTCGGGTGAGGCGGGGCGGGTCGGGTGAGGCGGGGCGGGTCTGGTCAGGCGGGGTCGGCGGGCTAGTCGCCCAGGCCGCGAGCGGTCAGTGCGTCGGCCATCCGGAAGGCGTGCCCGATGCTGCGGATCACCGCCGGTGCCACCCGGGCGCGCACGCTTCGTTCGAGACCACGAGCGGTGGCTGCCACCCGGGCGTCCTCCACGCATCGCGCGACCGCCGGGATCGCCGCCAGCGTCAGCGAGATCGCCAGCGACACCCGTTCGGGATTCACCATCCGCCGCACCACACGCCACCGACACAACCAGCCCAGACCCGCGTCCAACGTGTCCAGCAACGCCGCGGGGGACGTCGTCGCCGTGACCACCGACGCCGCCACGACCAGCGCAGAGATGTCGGCGGCGCTCGACAGCGCCGATCGCCACTGACCGAGCACGCTGAGGTACGCCACCACCGGGACCACGATCCATGCCACCGGAATCAGGCTGCGTCGCAGGACCGACCACGGCAGCCCGGCCAGGACATGCAGGCCGACGGCCGCCAGGACACCGGCCGCGTCGACGGGTGGGGAGTCCAGGAGGGTGACGGCCAACGAGCCGACACCCAGCATGAGCAGCTTCGGTGCCACCGACAGGCGGTGGACGAGGCTGGTACCGGGTCGGTAGACGAACGGCTGCGCCAGGATCACGGCACCTCGGCCAATCGTCGGTAGGCGCGGATCGCGTTGCCCGCATCGTCGTCGACTGCCAGCCGGCCACGGTCGATGACCAGGACCCGCTCACACGTCCGGGCAACCAGGTCGAGATCGTGGCTGGCCATGACCACCGGCACCGCCAACCCGGCGATCCGCTCCTCGATCGCCCGACTGTTGCGCAGGTCCAGCAGGGTGGTCGGCTCGTCCAGCACGACCAGGCCAGGGTCGGTCGCCAGTACCGCGGCGATCGCCAGCAGTTGCTTCTGCCCACTCGACAGTGCGAACGCAGGAACGTCACCTCGCTCCGCAAGCCCCGCGTCACGCAGTACGGCGACCACCCGGGCATTGCGGTCGGCGACCGACAGCCGCAGCCGGCGCAGCGACAGCGCCACGTCCTCGGCGGGTGTGGGCATGACGATCTGCGCGTCGGGATCACTGAACACGAACCCGACGACGGTACGTGACTCGCGGTGGCGTCGGGCCGGGTCGAGGACCTCACCGGTCGACAGTTCGAGGGTCACCGACCCTCGATCGGCCACCGCCAGCGCGTTGAGCAACCGCAGCAGCGTGGACTTGCCCGAGCCGTTGGCGCCGATCACCCCGATCCGCGGCTGGGTCCACTCGACCGTGATTCCGTCGAGAATGACCGCCTCGCCCGCCCGGACCGTGACGTCGTCCAGGCGAACCCGGGTGACCAGGCGCTGCTGCGGGCTCAGCGTTCGAGTAACCGCGGGTACGCGCGATGCACCCCGGTGGCGACGAGCGCGGCGAACGCCACCTTGATCAGGTCCGCGACGACGAACGGCGCAAGCGCGAAGCTCAGAGCGGTTCGGAGGTCGACCCCCGCGACCGCGGCTCCTTCGGGGGTGAAGCGGGCGGCGAACAGCGCCACTCCGAGGGGGAACACCGAGAACGCCGCAATCGCGCCACCAGCAGCGAACAACCACGGGCGCAGCCGGGCCCCGGCGTGGCGCACCACCAGCAGCCCGGTCAGACCGGCGATCAGCGCCTCCAGTGGGAACGACAGCAGGAACCCGCCGGACGGACCGACGAACGCGGCCACGCCGGACCCGCCGCCGGCGAAAACCGGCGCACCCAACAGCCCCACGAGCAGGTAGATACCGGTCGCCGCGACCGCTCGGGTCGGACCTAGTAGCAGCCCGATGAGGACGATGGCGAACGTCTGCAACGTCCCTGGCACCGGGCCACCGACCGACAGCGGCCCGAGGACGCAGATCATCGCGGCACCGACGGCGATGAGGGACAGATCGACGACGGCCGAACGGCGTCGATGCGGCTTCGTGACGGCGGGGGCCTCAGTGCTCATCGGGCGATCATGCCCGGTCCCGGATCAACTGCGCATCCGTCGCGGTCACTGGAAGGTGTCGCACTGCGTCAGGTCTCCGGTGCTGAGCCCCCGCTGGAACCACTCGCGCCGCTGCTCGGCCGAACCATGGGTCCACGTCTCCGGATTGACCTGACCTGACGTCTTGCTCTGGATGCGGTCGTCGCCGACTGCCTCGGCGGCGCCCAGCGCCTCGTCGACGTCGGCCTCGGTCAGCACCAATCCCTCGCCCTCGTTGGCGTCTGCCAGCTTGCTCCACACCCCGGCGTAGCAGTCGGCCTGCAACTCCATGGCGATCGCGTACTCGTTGGCGTTCGCCGGGTCGTCTGACTGGGCCTGACGGACCTGTTGTTCGGTTCCCATCACGGTTTGCAGATGGTGACCGAACTCGTGGGCCACGATGTAGGCCTGAGCGAACTCGCCGGGCGCGCCGAACTGGTCCTGCAGCACCTGGAGGAACTCCAGCTCGAAGTACATCGTCTCGTCGGCGGGGCAGTAGAACGGTCCGACCTCGGCCGACGCGGCCCCACACCCACCGGTCGTCACGTTGTCCGAGAAGAACGCCAGTGCCGGCGGACGATAGTCCAGGCTGCGGGCGGCGAACTCCTCACTCCACGTGTCGTCGGCGACGTTGAAGACCTTGATCAGTCGACAGTCGGTGTACTGCTGAAGAGCCCCGTCGGCGTTGCACCGCTGCGCCAACTGATCCTGACTGGTCTCGTCGGCCTGCTGGCCCGGCTGCTCGCCCGCCGGGACCTGCAGCACGGAGGGGTCGACGGTCCCGCCCCCGAAGAACTGGAAGGCGAGTACGAGCAGCAGGCCGACGATCCCCAGTCCACCGCCCGCCGCCACCGCCGGCCCGCGCCGGCCACGACGGTCGGACACACGGGAGACGTCCACGTCATCGCTGTCGAATCGCACGTTCTCACTGTGCCGTGGTTCGGCGTCACGTGCCCACTCGGCTTACAGTGGGGAGTGGGGGACTCGTTCGGGGACAGGCGTAGAGGCTGGTGAGCTGTGATCGTCGTGTCCGACGTCGAGTTGTGGGCAGGGTCGCGGTTGCTGCTGTCCGGCGCCTCGTTGCGGGTGGGCCCCGGCGACCGGGTGGGTCTGGTGGGCCGCAACGGCGCCGGCAAGACCACGCTGACCAAGGCCATCGCCGGTGACGCGGTGCCCGCCGCCGGGTCCATCACGCGGGCCGGCACCATCGGCTACCTGCCACAGGACCCACGCACCGGAGACCTCGACGTCATCGCCAGCGACAGGATCCTGTCCGCCCGGGGCATCGACGACGCGCTGGCGCGGATGCGCAAGGCGGAGGTCGACATGGTCGGTGCCACCACCGAGCAGACCGAACGGGCCATACGGCGGTACTCGGCGGCCGAGACCGACTTCATGTCACAGGGCGGCTGGGCGGCGGACGCCGAGGCGACCCGGATAGCCGGCAACCTCGGCCTGGGTGAACGCGTCCTCGGGCAGCCGTTGGTCACCCTGTCCGGTGGCCAGCGACGCCGGGTGGAACTGGCACGGATCCTGTTCTCGGGCGCGGACACCCTCCTGCTGGACGAACCGACCAACCACCTCGACTCTGACTCGATCGTGTGGCTGCGTGATCGGCTGCGTACCTGGCCCGGGGGCTTCGTGGTGATCAGCCACGACGAGGCACTGCTCGACGCCACCGTGACGACTGTGGCGCACCTCGACGCCACCCGCTCGGTCCTCGACGTCTATGCCATGGGCTGGAATGCCTACCGCAAGCAGCGCGAGGTCGACGAACGCCGCCGCAAGCGCGAGCGCGCCAACGCCGAGAAGAAGGCCGCGGTGCTCCAGACCCAGGCGGACAAGATGAAGGCGACCGCGACCAAGGCGACCGCCGCGGCGAACATGGCCCGACGGGCGGACCGGTTGCTGGCCGGGCTGGAGGACACCCGCTCTGCCGACAAGGTCGCCGCCCTCCGCTTCCCGACGCCGCGGGCGTGTGGCAAGACACCTCTGACCGCCGAGGGCCTCAGCAAGTCCTACGGCTCCCTCGAGGTCTTCACGAGCGTCGACCTGGCCATCGACCGGGGGAGTCGAGTCGTCATCCTCGGTCTCAACGGCGCGGGCAAGACCACACTGCTGCGCATCCTCGGCGGGGTGGAGCGCCCGGATTCCGGTGAGGTCATCGCAGGCCACGGATTGCGCCTGGGCTATTACGCCCAGGAGCACGAGACGCTGGACCCGGATCGCAGTGTGCTGGAGAACATGCGTTCAGCCGCGCCCGACCTCGACGACACCGCGGTCCGTACCGTCCTCGGGTCGTTTCTCTTCTCCGGTGACGATGTCGCCAAGCCCGTATCGGTGCTCTCCGGCGGCGAGAAGACCAGGCTGGCGTTGGCCACCCTCGTGGTGTCGGGCGCGAATGTCCTGCTCCTCGACGAGCCCACGAACAACCTCGACCCGGCCAGCCGTGCGGAGGTTCTGGGTGCGCTCAGTCGGTATGCCGGAGCCGTGGTCCTGGTCTCGCACGACGAAGAGGCGGTCTTGGCGCTCAATCCGGAGCGGGTTGTCCTGCTGCCCGATGGGGACGAAGATCTGTGGAGTCAGGCATACGCCGATCTGGTGGCGCTTGCCTGAGATTTCGGACTGGCGCCGGGCGACACGATCCGTGATCATGGCGCTACAGCGAACGAGGAGGGACGCATGGCGGGGATCAAGAAGGGGGCCCGACTCACCGGGTCCGAGCGCGACAAGATGGCGGCCGAACTGTCGGAGAAGTACCAATCGGGGGTGAGCATTCGCTCCCTGGCCGAAGAGACGGGTCGCTCGTACGGCTTCGTCCACCGGATCCTCACCGAGAACAAGGTGACATTGCGAGGTCGAGGTGGGGCTACGAACCGCAAGACCACGGCCTGAGGCGGGGCGCGACACTGGGGTGTGAGTCCTTCGGCACCACTGTCGGCCCTGCGGGGTCTCTCTCGTGATCGCAGTGTGATCCGGCGTCCGGTCGAACGAGGAACATGGCGACGCGTCCTGTCCTACGCGGGTCCGTATCGGACGCGGATCGTCGTGTTCCTCGGACTGACCGTCGTGTCTGCGGCACTGGTGGTGGTGTCGCCCCTGTTGCTGCAGCGCCTCGTCGACGATGGGGTGGCCCAGCGCGATCGGGAACTGGTGCTCGGTCTTGCGGTCGCGGTGTTCCTCGTCGCCGTCGTCGATGCCACGGTCACGTTGGCGAACCGGTGGTTCTCCGCGACCATCGGCGAGGGCCTGATCTATGACCTGCGCACCCAGGTGTTCGCCCACGTGCAGCGACAACCCATCGCGTTCTTCACGCGCGCCCAGACCGGGGCTCTGGTCACCCGACTCAACAGCGACGTGATCGGCGCCCAACAGGCATTCACGGCGGTGCTGTCCGGAGTGGTCAGCAACCTGGTGACGGTGGTGGGCGTCGTGATAGCCATGCTGTACCTGTCCTGGCAGGTGACGTTGGCGTCGCTGGCCCTGGTGCCGTTGTTCCTGCTGCCCGCCCGGTGGGTGGGCGCCCGGTTGCAGGGACTGACCCGCGAGGCGTTCTCACTGAACGCCGAACTGGGTACCAGGATGACCGAGCGGTTCAACGTCGCCGGGGCACTGCTGGTGCGGCTGATGGGCCGCCCGGCGACCGAGCAGGGCGAATACTCGGCTCGAGCCGGCCGGGTCCGCGACGTGGGGATCAGGATCGCCATGGTCAACCGGGTCTTCCTGGTGTCGCTCAGTCTGCTGGCCGCGGTCGCCACGGCACTGACGTACGGGATCGGCGGTCTGCTGGCCATCGACGAGGTACTGACCATCGGTACGCTTCTCGCCCTGTCGGCTCTGCTGGGGCGGTTGTACGGACCGTTGACCGCGCTGTCCAATATTCGCGTCGACGTGATGACGGCACTGGTCAGCTTCCAGCGCGTCTTCGAGATCCTCGATCTGCGCCCGCTGGTCGGTGAGCCCGTCGACGGGGTCGCGCTACCGGACGGTCCCCTCGAGGTGCGATTCGAGTCGGTGACCTTCGCCTACCCCAACCGGGACGACGTGTCCCTGGCGTCACTCGAAGACATCGCCGTGACCGAACACGCCGAACCCGGCGTGGTCCTGGACGACGTGAGCTTCACCGCTCCTGCCGGTTCGCTCGTCGCCCTGGTCGGCCCCAGCGGTGCTGGCAAGACCACCATCACGTCGTTGGTCTCGCGGTTGTACGACCCCGTCGCCGGTCGCGTGGTTCTTGGTGGGGTTGACGTCCGGCAGGCGCGCTTCGACTCGTTGCGCGAACGCATCGGCGTGGTCACCCAGGACGCCCACCTGTTCCACGACACGTTGCGCGCCAACCTGTCCTACGCCGCGCCGCAGGCGAGTGAGTCGGACATGCGTCGCGCGTTGGCCGACGCGGCCGTCCTCGACGTGGTGGACGGGCTGGTGGACGGGCTCGACACAGTGGTGGGGGACCGCGGCCATCGGCTGTCCGGTGGCGAGAAGCAGCGGGTGGCCATCGCCCGGTTGCTGCTGCGAAGCCCCGGCGTGGTGCTGCTGGACGAGGCGACCGCACACCTGGACTCGACGTCGGAGGCACGGGTGCAGGAGGCGCTGGAACGGACCTTGGCCGGGCGGACCGCGCTGGTCGTCGCCCACAGGTTGTCCACCGTGCGCGGCGCCGACCTGGTGGTGGTGATCGACCACGGTCGCGTCGTCGAGACGGGCGACCACGACACGCTGGTCGCTGCCGGAGGTCTCTACGCGACCCTGTATCGCACCCAGTTCGGCCTGGTCGACGACCGGTCCCTGGCTGGCAGCCCCGCCGGCACCGCCACCGATTCCGACCCGGTCACAGCG
The DNA here is from genome assembly GCA_031398915.1 of Micrococcales bacterium. Lineage (GTDB taxonomy): Bacteria > Actinomycetota > Actinomycetes > Actinomycetales > JBBAYJ01 > JANNOG01. The sequence continues at coordinate 6,945 of JANNOG010000055.1, forward strand.
CTCGGGTGAAGCCGCCGTCGACGGCCAGTGCGGTGCCCGTGATGTAGGACGCCGCCGGTGACAGCAGGAACGCCGCAACCCGGGCGAACTCGTCGACGTGGCCGTACCGGCCGAGCGGGATCGCCTCTTCGTTACGGCGGCGGCTGAGTTCCGGGTCTGACGTCCGATCGTCCAACTCACGCACTCGGTCGGTGTCTATCCGACCCGGCAGCAGGGTGTTGACGCGTACTCCGGCCGGACCCAGGTCGTCGGCCAGACTCTTGGCCACCATGGCGAGGCCGGGTCGCAGTCCGTTCGACACGGCCAGTCCGCTCAGTGGTTGACGGACCGACGACGACAGCACGACGACGATGGCGGCACCCTCGAAGCCGGCCGCCCGCCCGACTGCGGACATCATCGCGACAGTCCCCAGGAACACCGAGTCGATCGCCTGGCGCCCGGCGTCGGCGGGGCCCACGAGCACGGCGCCGGCCGCCGGCCCGCCCACCGAGATGGCGGCACCGTCGAGGCGCCCGAACCGCGCGTGCGCCGAGGCGATCAATCGCTCGGGGAGGTCCGGCTCGGCCAGGTCGCCGGCGATAGGCAGGGCGACATCCGGGCCGCCGATACTCGCCGCCGCTGCGTCCAGGTTCTCGGTGTTCCGGGCGTTGAGCACCACGCGGGCCCCCTCGGCGACCAACGCGGTCGCGGTCGCCAAGCCGAGGCCACGGCTGGCGCCGGTGACGATGTACACGCGGCCGTCGAGTCCCAGATCCATGTGCGCAGTGTCGCGCACTCGTCACTCGCCGTCCGTGAGTTGGCGCGGCTGGACCCGGATCGGAGACGTCGGCCGCTAACCGCCGGGACGATACGTCCACACCTCGCGCACCCCGGCGTCGTCACCCGACCCCGTCAACCGTTCCCTACGGAACAACGTTGCCCAGATCAGGACCCCGGCGGCGGCGAACAGATACCACTGGATCGTGTAGGCGAGGTGAGGGCCGGGATCGATATCGGGTCTTGGCAGGAGCGTGGCGACGACACCCTCGCCGAGGGGGGCTGCGTCCTCCGACGCGACCACGCCGTACCCGGCCCACGTCTGCTGCGTGGTCGGATCCGGCACGCCGTCCAACCCGGCGGCCTGCGCGAGACCGACAGGGTCGACGCGGTACGCCTGTCCAGGGATCGGGTCCGGTGCGCCCGCGGTCGCCTCACCGACCCGAAGCCGGGCCACCACGGTGACCGGTCCACGCGCCGGTGACTGCGGGACGGGTGCCACGGCGGCGTCGTCTCCCGCAGGGATCCAGCCACGGACCAACCACACCCGTGACTCGTCCGTGGCGAGGCTGAACGGCACCACGACGAGGTAACCGTTCGCACCTCCCAGCGGGCGGTTGCGCACCAGAACTGTCCGGGACGGGTCGTAGGTGCCCCGAATTCGCACCGGGGTCCACTCGATCTCGGCCTCCACCGACGGCAAGGACCCCGACACCACGACCGGCGAGCGATCGTAGTTCGCGGTCACGGCGCTGTTGCGGGTATCGCGAACCTCCTTGCGGTGCCACTGCCACTGCGCCAGCGCCACGCACACGCAGGCGAACACGACCGCGACCGCGAGCCCCGCCAACCAGCGCGGCTGTGACAGGAGCTCTCGCCACCAGGGCAGGGCACGGTCTCGGGTCACGGCTGCGGTCACGACGGTAGTTCGGTCACATCCAGCAGGAACGACCGTAACGCCAGGAACGACGACAGGGACTCGCGATGGGCGGCGCATGCCACCCAGGTCTTGCGTCGCTCCTCACCATGAATCCGCGGGTTGCGCCACTCCAGGACCCACGCGGCGCCGTCGCGACACCCCTTGGCACTGCAGACCACATCGTCCGGGTCGACCTGCTCGTCCAGGACCATCTGCGACGTCACGGCTCGTTCCGGTGCGGGGTCGCGACGATCGGGGTGGACGTGAGGGCGGGCATCTGGTCGGGTGCCAGCGCCGTGACGGGAACGGAGGGGACACGCTCGCGGCCGGCGTTCGCCAACAGGACGGCGATGTACGGCAGCGCCACCGCGCCGGCGACGAACAGCCACCGCGTCCAGTGGTCGATGACGGCGACGCAGATGACGCAGGCCGTCCGAATACCCATCGAGATCGCGTAGTTGCGCATCCGTACCGTCATGTCGGCGCTGTGCGAGCGTCGCGCGGTGGTGATGCGCTGCACCGGCTCGTCGCGACCCGCTCGGTCGGACAGACCCGCAGGTTCCGCCCCTGGATTCAGTCGCTGCGCCACCCTGTAACGGTACGCACCCCGGGCGGAGACATCACCGCGGGTCCTGGCGGGACTCGACCCCGGATCGTCGGATCACTGCCGCGGCGCCGCCATGGGCTAGCGTCGCGCCCGTGGGTCGACACGCCTTGGTCACCGGGGCCAACCGGGGTATCGGGGCGGGGATCGCCGCTCGACTGGCCGGTGCGGGTTTCACGGTGACCGCGGCCACCCGCTCGGGCGAGGCGGGTGAGGCGGGTGAGGCCGACCTGTTCGCAGTGTCGTGCGACGTCAGCGATTCGTCGAGCGTCGACGCGGCCTTCACGGCGGCCGAGGCGCAACACGGCCCCGTCGAGGTTCTCGTGGCCAACGCCGGCATCACCGGCGATCAACTCCTGATGCGCATGTCCGAGGAGGACTTCGTCACGGTGGTCGACACCAACCTCACAGGGGCGTGGCGGTGCGTTCGCCGCGCCAGTACGTCGATGATTCGTCGTCGTTGGGGTCGGGTGATCCTCATCGGTTCTGTGGTGGGCACCTACGGTTCCCCAGGTCAGGTCAACTACGCGGCGAGCAAGGCCGGTCTGGTGGGCATCGCGCGGTCGGTGGCGCGCGAGGTGGGCGGACGCGGGATCACGGCGAACGTCGTAGCTCCTGGTTTCATCGACAGCGACATGACCGCGGCGCTCGACGAGTCCCGACGCGCGACGTACCTCGGTGCGATACCGGCGGGTCGCCTCGGAGATGTCGCCGACGTGGCCGCGGTCGTGGAGTTCTTGGCGGGAGAGTCCGCCGGATATGTCAACGGCGCCCTGGTGCCGGTCGACGGCGGCCTGGGCATGGGTCACTAACGGAGAACGGACGCCACATCATGGGACTGCTCGACGGCTCGCGCCTGCTGATAACCGGCGTCTTGAAGGACACCTCGATCGCCTTCCACGTCGCCCGCATCGCACAGGAGGAAGGCGCCCAGGTCGTCCTGACCTCGTTCGGGCGCACCATGAAGGTCACCCAGACGATCGCGCGTCGGCTGCCCGTCACGCCGCCGATCGTCGAGTTGGACGTCACCTCCGTCGCGGACCTCGACGCCTTGGCGCAACGGTGCCGTGAACACGTCGACGGCATCGACGGCGTCGTCCACTCGATCGGGTACGCCCCGGCGTCGGCCCTCGGCGGAGGGTTCCTCCAGACTCCGTGGGAGGACGTGGCAACCGCGCTGCACGTCTCGGCGTACTCGCTCAAGTCACTGACGATGGCAGCGCGACCGTTGATGGGCCGCGGGTCGGCGGTCGTGGGGCTGACCTTCGACGCCTCCGTGGCCTGGCCCGTGTACGACTGGATGGGCGTGGCCAAGGCGGCCTTCGAGTCGACCGCCCGCTACCTGGCGCGTGACCTCGGTCCTGACGGGATCCGGGTCAATCTGGTCGCTGCCGGTCCGTTGCGGACCACCGCGGCGGGCGCCATCCCCGGCTTCGAGGGCTTCGAGGACACCTGGCGAGAGCGCGCCCCGCTCGGGTGGGACCTGCGCGACCCGACCCCGACGGCGCGCGCCTGCTGTGCCCTGCTGAGCGGGTGGTTCCCGGCGACCACGGGCGAGATCGTGCACGTCGACGGCGGGGTTCACGCGGTGGGAGCGTGAGCGATCGACTTCTTCTGCTGGTCCGCCATGCCAAGGCCGCGCGACCGCCCGCCACTGCCGATCACGACCGCCCGTTGACACCGGCCGGAGTCGAGCAGGCCAGGGCCATGGGCACCCGGCTGGAGACCCAGGGCCTGGTCCCCGACCTCGCCCTGGTGTCGCCGGCCGCCCGGGCCGCGCAGACGTGGCACGAGGTGGCCGATCAGTGGGCTCCCGACCGACGCTCCCGAGTACGGGTGGTCAGCGAGGCGTCGCTGTACGAGGCGACGCCGCAGGCCGTCCTCGACGCCGTCGAGCTGTATGCGCAGGACCAGCGGGTTGTCGTGGTGTGCGCGCACGAGCCCGCGCTGTCCGAAGTGGCACACCTGCTGGCGGGCCCGGGCAGTGATCCGCTGGCCGTCGCCGGTGTGGTCGAGGGCCTGCGCACCGGGTCGGCCGCGGTGATCACGGTCGAAGGCGGCTGGGTCGAGCGCGGGGCCACCCGCCTGGTTGCCGTGCACGACCCGCGAGTCGACTAGAGGTCGTCCGCCTCGGCGATCTCGTCGTGGGTGAGACCCAGCAGGAAGAGCACCGAATCGAGATAGGGCATGGTCACCGAGGCGTCGGCCTGCTCCCGGACGACGGGCTTGGCATTGAAGGCGATGCCCAGCCCCGCTGCCGCCAACATGTCCAGATCGTTCGCGCCGTCACCGATGGCCACGGTGCGAGACATGGGGAGGTCGTCGTCGCCGGCGAAGCGCCGCAGGGCGTCGGCCTTCGCCCTGCGATCCACGACCGGTGCGTCGAGTCGCCCGGTCAGCACACCGTCCACCACCTCGAGCGAGTTGGCGTGCACCCGGCGAATCCCCAGTGACGCGGCCAACGGGTCCACCACCTGCCGGAACCCACCCGAGACCAGCGCGAGGGTGTACCCGAGGCGTCGCAGGGTACGGGTCAGCGTCTGCGCCCCCGGCGTCAACCGGATCTGGGCACCGACGGTCCGAAACACCTCGTCGGGTAGGCCGGCCAGCGTGGCCACCCGGATGCGCAGCGAATCCTCGAAGTCGATCTCGCCGCGCATGGCGCGCGCGGTCACCTCGGCGACCTCCGCCCCCGACCCGGCCTGATGGGCGAGTAGTTCGATCACCTCGTCCTGGATCAGGGTGGAATCCACGTCGAGGACCACCAGGCGCCGACCGTGGCGGGCCAGGCCGGACGGCGACACGGCGACGTCCACGCCGAGACTCGCCGCCGTGGCCGTCAGGTCCCGGCGCAGCGCCCGAAGGTCCATCACCCCCGACACGTCGAGCTCGATGGTCGTCACCGGCTCGGCAGAGAGTCGACGGACCCGGTCGATGTTGGCCCCGGCCGCAGCGAGCCGTGACGTGACGGCCGCCACGGCCGCCGGTGACAGCGGGCGACCGAGCACGGCGACGTGCAGTCGGGAGCCGGCGCCAGGTGCGCTGTCACCGGTGCCGGGAAGGACACGGTGCGACAGATCGTGCTCGTCGGCGAAGGTGGCGATCCTGGCGGACAGGTCCTCCGGGACATCGCCCGGCGCGACCGGCGACACGGCGAGCAGGACGGCCAGGCTGAGGTGACCGCGCACCACGACCTGCTCGACGTCCAGCACATCCACCCCGCCGAGGGCGACGGTGTCGAACAGACGGGTGGTCAACCCCGGTCGGTCGTCGCCGGCCAGGGTGACCAGCAGGGTGCGAGAATCCGCGCCGGACGGCCTCACAGCCCGGTCAGGCGTTGTTGCGGCGCTTGGCCCATTCGACCCAGCGGCCCACGGCACCGAGGTCGTAGTCGGGACCGCCCACTCCGATCGTGAACAACCGGGTCCCGACGGCGTGCAACTGCTCGCCCAACTGGTCGGGGTCACCGTCCACACCGGCGGAACGCTCGATCTCGAGGGGGTCGCGACCGATCTCGGCACACCACTTGTCGAGCACGGCGTGCTTGTGAGCCAGCGTCTCGGCGTCCGCGAAACCGTGCCAGATATTGGCATGGCGGGCCGTGTAGCGCAATGTCTTCTGCTCGCCACCGCCACCGATGAGGACCGGAATCGGGCGGGTGGGGGCGGGGTTGAGTGCGCTCAGTCGGCTCTCGATTCGAGGCAGCGCCTCCGACAGGTCGGCGAGGCGAGCACCCGGCGTGCCGAACTCGTATCCGTACTCGTCGTAGTCACGTTGGAACCAGCCGGCCCCGATTCCCAGGATCAACCGACCGCCACTGATGTGGTCGACGGTGCGGGCCATATCCGCCAACAGTTCGGGGTTGCGGTAGGAGTTGCAGGTGACCAGCGCGCCGATCTCGACGCGTGAGGTCTGCTCGGCCCACGCGCCGAGCATGGTCCAACACTCGAAATGCTTGCCGTCGGGCTCGCCGTACAGCGGGAAGAAGTGGTCCCAGTTGAAGATCGCGTCGACACCCAGGGCTTCCGCGGCGTCCACGGCACGACGGATCTGGTCGTACTCCGCATGTTGGGGCTGCAACTGGACACCGATACGGACGGGGCGAGGGTCGGGGACTGCGTCGCTCATATTGATCAAATCTCCAGGTGTGTGCCCTTGGGCATGACGGTGATTCCGGATGGTGTGACGGTAAGCCCACGGGCCCGGTCGACCTCGGCGTCCATTCCGACCCGAACCCCCTCGCCGATGATGCAGTCCTTGTCGATGATCGCCCGACGGACGACGGCATGGCGGTCGACGATGACCTTGTCCATCACCACGCTGTCGGTGACGGTGGCCCACGAGTGGACGTACACGTTGGGGCTGAGGACCGAGTTCTCGACCAGCCCACCCGACACCACGGTGCCGGGCGAGACGATCGAGTTGACGGCATGGCCGATCCGGCCGTGCCAGCCGTGGACGAACTTCACCGGCGGGTAGAACGACGGCGCCGTGATGATCGGCCACTCGTAGTTGTACAGGTTGAAGACCGGGTGGACCGAGATGAGGTCCATGTGTGATTCGAAGAAGGCGTCGAGGGTTCCGACGTCGCGCCAGTAATCGCGGTCGCGGTCGGTGGACCCCGGCACGTCGTTGCGGATGAAGTCGTACACGCCACAGTCGTCACGGGCGACGAACGACGGCACGATGTCCCCGCCCATGTCGTGCGCGGAGTCGTCGTCGTCGGAATCACCAGTGACGGCGTCGATCAACGCATCGGTGGTGAACACGTAGTTGCCCATGCTGGCCAGGACCTCGGTGGGGCTGTCGGGCAGGCCCACCGCGTCCTTGGGCTTCTCCCGCCAGCGTCCGATCCGGTCCGGGCGGGCCGCGTCGATCTCGATCACACCGAACTGGTCGGCCTGGGACAACGGCTGGCGGATGGCGGCAACGGTGCACCCGACCCCGGCCTCGACGTGGGCCTGCAGCATCTGCGAGAAATCCATCCGGTACACGTGGTCGGCCCCCACCACGACGATGTAATCGGGCCGTTCGTCGTGCACCAGGTTGAGGCTCTGGAAGATCGCGTCCGCGCTGCCGAGGAACCACCGCTTGCCGACCCGCTGCTGCGCAGGGACCGTGGCGACGTAGTTGCCGAAGATCGTGCTCAATCTCCAGGTCTGCGAGATGTGACGGTCCAGTGAGTGCGACTTGTACTGGGTGAGGACGACGACCTGGCGGTACCCGGAGTTGATGACATTGGACAGGGCGAAGTCGATCAGGCGGTAGTTGCCACCGAACGGCACCGCCGGCTTGGCCCGATCAGCGGTCAGCGGCATCAGCCGTTTGCCCTCTCCGCCGGCGAGCACGATGGCGAGTACGTGAGCTCCGTTGGTCCGCTGCGCCATAGCCCGACACTAGTGGCCGCGACTACGGTCGGCATCGTGCGAACCGAGTTGATCACCAGGGAATGGCCGCCGGCGGTGTACGGAGGTGGCGGCGTCCACGTCACCGAACTCAGCCGCGCATTGGCCGCCACCGACGTCGACGTGTCCGTGCGGGCGTTCGGGGCGCAGGCGAGCGCTGCCAGCGGCATGACGGTGACGGGTTACGCCGACGTCGAGGAGTTGACCGGAGCCAATCCCGCGGTTCGGACCGTCGGCGTCGACCTGCGGATCGCGGCCGATATCGCCGCGTCGGATCCGCTCCCGGACGTCGTCCACTCGCATACCTGGTACGCCAATCTGGCCGGGCACACCGCGTCACTGCTGACCGGGCGTCCCCACGTACTCACCGCTCACAGTCTGGAGCCGCTGCGACCGTGGAAGGCCGAACAGTTGGGTGGCGGATATCGCATGTCGTCATGGGTGGAGGAGTCCGCGTATCGCGGTGCGGCCGCCGTCATCGCCGTCAGCGCCGCGATGCGCCAGGACATCCTGCGGTGCTACCCGTTCCTGGACGCGGCCCGGGTTCACGTCATCCACAACGGGGTGGACACGTCGCTGTGGCGGCCCACCGACGAGACGACGGCGCTTGCCGCCCACGGCGTCGAACCCCATGCCAGAACGGTGGTGTTCCTCGGCCGGATCACCCGCCAGAAGGGGTTGCCCTACCTACTGCGGGCCGCCGCGACCCTGCCCGCCGACGTCCAGCTCGTCCTCGTCGCCGGAGCACCGGACACCCCCGAGATCCTTGCCGAGGTCAAGGGTCTGGTCGACGAGCTGCGTGCCCGCCGTAGCGCCCCGGTGGTCTGGATCAACGTCGTCCTGTCGCGTGAGGACCTCAGCCAGTTCCTCAGTCATGCCACGGTCTTCGTCTGCCCCTCGATCTACGAACCACTGGGCATCGTCAATCTGGAAGCCATGGCGTGCGGCGCCGCGGTCGTGGGTACGGCGACCGGAGGCATTCCGGAGGTGGTCGTACCCGGAACCACCGGCTGGTTGGTACCGATCGACCAGCTGGACGACGGCAGCGGCACTCCGGTGGACCCGCGGCGATTCGTGGACGATCTCGCCGCAGCGCTGTCGGATGCCGTCTCCGACCTGGACCGGGCGCGGTCCTTTGGTGCCGCGGGACGTCGCCGGGTCGAGGAGGCGTTCTCCTGGCCGACCATCGCCCGGCGGACCATCGACGTCTACCGCAGCGCCGCAGCGCTCAGCCAGGCAGGTTGACGGCCGCCTCGATCGCGCGGCGCGCCGCCCGACGTGCCCCCACCAACGCGTCGGCGCGGCGACCTATCTCGTGTCCGGTCACTGCCCCGCCGTCGTCGCCGGTCGCGGCGTCGACGATGGCCAGTACCTCTGACGCGGACATCAGCAGGCTGCGCGAGCGGGTGGACAACGTGTCAGGCAGAGGGGGCAGGTGTGCCGCCGCCGCCACCTCGGCCATCGAGGGCCCGTCCCCGCGCCGCCAGGTCGCCACGTCCAACCGTTCCAGCGAACGCGTCACGTCGTGCAGCACCGTCCGCAGCGACAGGTCAGCCTCGGCCACACTGCTGAGGGCAGGCGCGGCCGGGTCGCCGCGGGTCGTCCAGAGGTTCCACGTCACCCGGACGCCCTCGTCCTCGACACTCCCGAAGGTTGTGACGTCGGGCACGAGAGCCAGGCCCCACGGCGCGCTGGCCGCCGTTGCGGTGTCGATGACCACGCACTCACCCGCATCGCAGGCCCAGCCCAGAAGTCCCCTCCCACGCGGCACCCCGAGGGCGTCCCCGGGGGCGGGCAGCACGACGCGAACCACCGGTGGCACCTGTTCGGCGATGGCCGTCACCAGCACGAACAGGTCGAACAGATAGCCCGGGTCGGGCAGTGCCAATCCGGTGGTCGCGATCAGCTCGGTCTCGACGTGCTGAAAGACCGTCTCGTGGACCTCCTCGTCCACCACTGCGGTCACGGCGTCGGCGGCGCTGACCCGACCAGCGACGACGGCTCCGATCCAGGCGGCCAGCGCGGCCGAGCGGGGAAGACTCACGACCGCAGGGTAGGCAGGGCACTAGCGTGACGTGCCATGGGCGACGAGGTCGTGTCGATGCGGGCGGTCACCGTGGTCCGCTCCGGCTTCGCCCTCGTCGCCGACGTCGACTGGACGGTGCTCTCGGACCAGAGATGGATCGTCATCGGGCCGAACGGTGCCGGGAAGACGACCCTGCTGCGCCTCGCAGCCGCCGCCGAGCACGCCACGAGCGGGCGGGTCCGGCTGTTGGGCGAGACGCTGGGTCGCGTCGATGTGGCGCAGTTGCGGCCACGGATCGGCCTGGCCAGCACCGCGCTCGGGGACGACATCCCCAGCGGGGAGAGCGCCCTCGACGTCGTCCTGACCGCCGCGTACGCGCGACTGGGCAGGTGGCAGGAGGACTACGACGAGGTCGACGTTCACCGCGCCCGTGCCCTGCTGGGCGGATTGGGCGTGGCCGGTCTGGCGGCGCGGGCGTTCACGACCCTCAGCGAGGGCGAACGCAAGCGCGTGATGATCGCCCGGGCGTTGATGTCCAACCCCGAACTGCTGCTGTTGGACGAGCCGGCCGCCGGCCTCGACCTGGGGGGCCGCGAGGACGTCGTGGCGCGCCTCGGGCGATTGGCCACATTGCCCGCCGCACCGGCGATCGTGCTGGTCACCCACCACCTCGAAGAGATCCCGGCGGGCTTCACCCACGTCATGCTGTTGCGGGCCGGCCGGGTGGTCGCCTCAGGACCGCTACCGCTGACCTTGACAAGTGAGGCGTTGGGCGAGACCTTCGGCCTGCCGCTGACGGTGGAACACAACGGACATCGCTATACGGCGCGGGCACGCTGAGATCATCGGGGAGGGTGACGGCCATGGAGGAGTTGTTTCGCGAATCCCAGTGGTTGCTGTGGGTGGCAGTGGCGATCATCCTCGGCCTGATCGAGCTGGCCAGTTTCGATTTCGTCTTCTCGATGCTGGTGCTCGGTGCGCTGGCGGGTGGGACCGCCGCTTTCGTCGGCCAGGGATTCACCGGACAGGCCATCGCCTTCACCATCGTCAGCCTGCTCGGACTCGTCCTCGTCCGCCCTCTGATCAAGCGGTGGATCGACCGCTCGACACCTCTGACGTCGACCAACGCCGACGCCCTCGTCGGTCGACCCGCCGTGGTCATCGCCGACGTGACCGATCGTGGCGGGCAGGTGAAACTGGCCGGTGAGACGTGGTCCGCCCGAACGGTGGACGCCAGAGCGACCTTTCCCTCCGGCACCGATGTCACTGTCATCCGGATCGACGGTGCCACGGCCGTCGTCGGCCCACAATCCACCGCCACCCCAGGGAGCGAACCACAATGAGGGAAGTCCTGTTCACCGGTGTTCTCGTCCTGCTGATCATTCTCACGGCCGTCACCGTCCTGCGGGCCGTCCGGATCGTGAACCAGGCCAGCGCGGTCATCGTCGAGCGCCTCGGTAAGTACTCCCGCACGCTCAGCGCGGGACTGCACATCCTGGTCCCGTACATCGACCGGCCGCGGGCGACCGTGGATCTGCGCGAACAGGTGGTCAGTTTCCCGCCGCAACCGGTCATCACCTCGGACAACCTGGTGGTCAGCATCGACACGGTCATCTATTTCCAGGTGACCGACCCCAAGTCGGCGACCTACGAGATCGCCAACTTCATCCAGGGCATCGAGCAGCTCACCGTGACCACGTTGCGTAACGTCATCGGGTCCCTCGACCTGGAGCAGACCCTGACCAGTCGCGACAACATCAATGCACAGTTGCGCGGCGTGCTGGACGAGGCGACGGGTAAATGGGGGATCCGCGTCAACCGGGTCGAGCTCAAGGCCATCGATCCGCCCCCCAGCGTGCAGGACTCGATGGAGAAGCAGATGCGCGCCGAGCGTGATCGCCGCGCCGTCATCCTGACCGCGCAGGGGGTCCAGGAGTCCCAGGTGCTCACCGCAGAGGGCGAGAAGCGAGCAGCCATCCTGCGCGCCGAGGGCACCGCCCAAGCGGCCATCCTCACCGCACAGGGTGAGGCGCGTGCGATCCAGCAGGTCTTCGAGGCCATTCACCGCGGCAATCCCGACGACAAGTTGCTCGCCTACCAGTACCTGCAGGTGCTACCCCAGATCGCCAACGGGTCGGCGAGCAAGATGTGGATCGTGCCCAGTGAGCTGACCGAGGCGCTGTCCGGGATCGCTCGCGCCTTCGACGGCACTGCCCGCCCGTCTGCGGGATACCTGGGGGACCCGACGGAGGAGATCCAGGGCATGAAACTGGAGGCGATGTCGCTGGACGACCCGGCCGAGGCATTGCGAGAGGCGAACGCCGGCGTGGCCGACGCCACCCGTGTGGCCGAGGGGGCGAGGGCGTCCGCTCTTCCATCGACGCCGCCCACCGCGTCGCCTGACCCGTCTCGTCCCCAGGAGTGAGCGACGCTCGCGCGAGCGACCAGGAGCCCTCGTCGACGCGCTGGTGCTTCGCCGACCAGCTGGGACCTCACTTCATCGACCGGGCCGACCAGGCAGTCCTGCTCATCGAGTCGGACAGGACCTGGCGCCGTCGGACCTACCACCGGGCCAAGGCCCACCTGATCCTGTCGGCCCTGCGCCATCGGGCGCGGGCCTCGCCCGACACGGTGCGCCTGGTCCGGGCCGAGACATATGCCCAGGGTCTGGCCATGGCCGAGGTCAGCGCGAAAGCCCCGGTGACGGTGTGCGACCCGACGTCGTTCGCCGCCCGGCGTTTCGTGGCAGGGCTGGCCGCGGGTGAGGGGGTCGAGGCCGGCGCGGTGACCGTCGTCGCCGAACGCGGTTTCGCCGCCTCGGCGCAGCAGTTCCGGACCTGGGCCGACGGTCGTGGCTCCCGGCGGCTGCTCATGGAGGACTTCTACCGCGAACAGCGCCGACGCCATGACCTGCTGGTCGAGGCCGATGGTCAACCGGCGGGCGGTACCTGGAACCTCGACCACGACAACCGGCAACCACCGCCGAAGACGCACACGCTGGCCGACGCCGTCGACGTGAGTGGTCCGTGGTGGCCTACCGAGGACGACATCGACGCCGAGGTGCGCCGCGACCTCGACCGGCTCCAGGCCGAGGGAGTCCGGTTCGTCGGTGACGATGGCCCCCGGCGCTTCGCGGTCACTCGCGACGAGGCAGTTGCGGCCCTGAACCATTTCATCGGAACCCGGCTGACCCAGTTCGGTCCGTACGAGGACGCCATGCTGGCGGGGGACCGGTGGATGGCGCACTCGTTGCTGTCCGTGCCGCTGAACCTCGGCCTGCTCGACCCCGTCGAGGTGGCCCGCGCCGCCGAGGCCGCCTACCGCGGGGGGCACGCGCCGCTGTCCAGCGTCGAGGGCTTCGTCCGCCAGGTCGTCGGCTGGCGCGACTACATCTGGCACATGTACTGGCGAGGTGGTCCGACCTACCGGACCGGCAACGCGCTGGCTGCCCACGCCCCGTTGCCGGACTGGTTCTCGGACCTCGACGCCGACGGCACCGTCCAGGCGCGGTGCTTGTCGGACGTGCTGGCGGGAGTGCGTGAGAACGGCTGGGCTCACCACATCCCCCGACTCATGGTGTTGGGCAACTGGGCGTCCCAGCGCGGCTACGACCCTGCCGCGGTCACCGACTGGTTCCACACCCGGTTCGTCGACGGCTACGAATGGGTGATGGTCTCGAACGTGGTCGGCATGGCGCTGCATGCCGATGCCGGTGTGTTGGCCACCAAGCCGTACGTGTCCGGCGGGGCCTACCTGGACCGGATGAGCGACTACTGCGGCGGCTGCCGCTACGACCCCAAGGTCCGGGTGGGCGAGAAGGCCTGTCCGTTCACCGCCGGCTACTGGGCCTACATCGACCGCCACGCCGACACGCTGCGACCCAACCCGCGGATGTCGCGAGCCGTCGCCGGCCTGTCCAGGCTCTCGGATCGCGAAGCGGTCGTGGCACAGGAGACCGCGCGCGGAGCGGGCGCCCCCTGACCGCAGCCACCCCCACACTGGCGCTGTGATCGTCGAGGTGTTCGGCACCGACTCGTGGGCACTGGTGGTCGTGGTCGTCCTCGCCTCGATCGGTGCCGGTGCGATCAACACGCTGGTCGGTACGGGGACGCTGCTGACGTTCCCGGCGCTGCTCGCTCTCGGGGTACCTCCGGTGTCTGCGAACATCACGAACAACATCGGTCTGGTCGTCGGCTCGGTGACCGGAGCATGGGGGTACCGCCGGGAACTGCGAGGTCAGGCGGCACGCGCGAGACGACTGGTCGTGTTCAGTGCCGCGGGAGGTGCGATCGGGGCCGGACTGTTGCTCGTCCTGCCCGCCGCTGCCTTCGAGGCAGTGGTTCCCGCCCTCGTCGCCGGAGGCGTCGTGCTGGTGATCACCGGTCCATGGCTGAGCGCCCGGTCCGCGCGTCGGCGCGCCCGAGGCGACACTGCGGAGACATCGGGGGAGCACACCGCACTGTTGGGGGTCGGCGTCCTCGGGGCGGGCGTCTACGGCGGTTACTTCGGCGCCGCCCAGGGGGTGCTCCTCATCGGCATGCTGGACGTCGCACTGACCGAGAGCCTGCAACGCGTCAACGCCCTCAAGAACGTCCTGGCGTCGACGGTCAACCTGGTCGCGGGGCTGGTCTTCGTGGTCGCTGCACCCTCTCTGGTCCGGTGGCCGCTGGTCGCCGTCGTGGCGGTGGGCGCCACCGTGGGCAGCGCCCTCGGTGCCCGGTACGGGCGTCGGCTGCCGCCGGTCGTCCTCAGGGGAACCATCGTCGTGGTGGGCTGCGCGGCGATCGTGGTGCTGGTGACCACGTGAGCGCGCGCCACGACGCCGGGCCGACCGTCATCCGCGTCACCGACCCCGACGACCCCCGGCTGGTCGACTACACCTCGCTCACCGACGTCGCGCTGCGGCGGGTCCGCGAACCGGCTGAGGGGTTGTTCATGGCCGAGAGCAGCCTGGTGATCCGGCGCGCCCTGGCAGCCGGGCACCGGTTGCGCTCGGTGCTCGTGGCGCCCCGGTGGCTGGCCGAGATCGGCGACGTGATGGCGGCAGCCGGTGCGATGAACGCGCCCGTGTACGTCGCGGAGGAATCGATCCTCGAAGTGGTCACCGGGTTCCATCTGCACCGCGGCGCCCTCGCCGCCGTGCACCGCCCGGCCCTGCCCGCCGTCGCGGATGTCGTGGGCCCGGCAACGCGGGTGGCGGTCCTGGAGGACCTGGTCGACCACACGAACGTGGGCGCGGTGTTCCGCTCGGCGGCCGCGCTGGGGATTCAGGCGATCCTGGTCACTCCGCGATGCGCTGACCCGCTGTACCGGCGCAGTGTGCGCGTCTCGATGGGGTCGGTGTTCACCATCCCGTGGACCCGCATTACCGGGTGGCCCGCAGCCGCCGGGCACCTGCGCGACCTGGGGTTCACCGTGGCCGCGCTCGGTGTGCGCCCCGGCGCCGTCGACCTCACCTCGTTCGCCGCCGCCGCACCGCCACGGCTGTGTTGGGTCCTGGGAACAGAAGGTGACGGGGTGACACCAGCTGCCGTGTCGGCCGCGGACACCACCGTCCAGATCCCCATGCACGCCGGCGTCGACTCCCTCAACGTCGCAGCGGCCGCAGCAGTGGCGTTCTGGGCGACCCGCGACCGCACCCTCCCGTAGTGGTCCTCGGTCGGACGCTCAACGTCACCGAGCCGGTCATCAGGTCGAGCTGACCGCCCCGGCGATCGCCGTCACGTGCTCGATGTCCGTCCCGCAGCAGCCCCCGACCACCCGCAGGTCGAGAACCCGATCCAGGGCCGTGTACAGCCCGGCCAGCTCGCCGATGTCGCCACGGTCCAACTCCTCCGCGGCGTCGAGTTCGGCGTGGCTCGACCGCGATGCGTTGGCGCGGACACCCCTCACGCGCGACGACCATGCGGCGCCGGGGTCGAGTTGGTCGAGGAAGTGCGTCGGATGGGCGCAGTTGACCATGTAGTAAGCCACCGCGTCGCCCGCGACCTCGTCGACCCGTGTGACGGCCTCGGCGATGGTGGCGCCGGACGGCAGGTGACCGTCCGTCTCCACCGTGAACGAGACGACGGCGGCCAGCCCGGACGCCGCTGCTGCCCTTGCGATACCGATCGCCTCCTGGACGTAGGTGATCGTCACTGCGCTGATCATGGCCGCGCCCGCCTCGGCGAACGCGTCGACCTGCCCCTGGTGGTACACCATGGCCTCCTCCACAGTCATGGTGTCGCCGACGACGTACCCGTCGCCGCGTGGGCCGATGACACCGTTGACCACGGTCGTCACGTCCGGGTACTCGGCGCCCAGAGCGAATGCGAACACCACCGACCGGCGGTTGACGTCGGCGAGGGCGTGCATGTCCAGCCCGGCACGCGCCGCCCAGTCAGGGTTGGCCCGCCAGGTCGGTGTGTCCATGACGAAACCGGCGCCACTGCGAGCGGCGAGCGCCAGGTACGGCACGTAGTAACGGCGCAGCGCGTCTCGCCCCACCTCCGTGTCGAGCAGCGGGAACGCAGCGAAGTCCGGCAGGTCCATGCCGTCGTGGAACACGAGGCTGGTCTCCAGACCACCGTCGGTGAGGAACGCCCCGGCGCCGGACAGTTGCGGGAGGTCGAGCGCCATAGGCCGATCATGGCGCTCATCACTCGTGACCGGGAAGGGCAGGTGGTCGGGTCCACGAATGGCGGGGTCCACCCGCGGCGCCTACTGTCACACATGATCCCGGCCACCCAGTGACTCCGGTAGCTATGTCAGGAGTCGGTCATGCCGTCACCCGTCTCGACACAGGACCTCGGCCTCATCGACGCCTATTGGCGCGCGGCGAACTACCTGTCCGTGGGGCAGATCTATCTGCTCGACAACCCGTTGTTGCGCGAGCCGCTGGCTGCCGAACACATCAAGCCGCGACTCCTCGGTCACTGGGGCACCACACCGGGGCTCAACCTCGTGTACGCGCACATGAACCGGGTGATCCGAGAGCGCGACCTCGACGCGCTGTACGTCACCGGCCCCGGACACGGCGGTCCCGGACTGGTGGCCAATGCCTATCTGGAACGCACCTATTCCGAGGTGTACCCCACGATCGGACGCGACACCGACGGCATGCGGGCTCTCTTCCGGCAGTTCTCCTTTCCCGGTGGAATCCCCAGTCACGTGGCCCCGGAGACGCCCGGCTCGATCCATGAGGGGGGCGAGCTGGGCTACGCCCTCGTCCACGCCTTCGGTGCGGTCTTCGACAACCCCGACCTGTTGGCCGTATGCGTCGTCGGCGACGGCGAGGCCGAAACAGGACCGCTGGCGGCCAGTTGGCACTCGACCAAATTCCTCAATCCGGTGACCGACGGTGCAGTCCTGCCCGTCCTGCATCTCAACGGGTACAAGATCGCCAATCCCACGTTCCTGGCCCGCATTCCCGATGCCGAGTTGAACGCACTCCTGCGGGGATACGGCTATGCGCCACACGTCGTATCGGGTGACGACCCCGCCGCTGTCCACGCCCAGCTGGCGGCCACGCTGGACGTCGTACTGGACGACATCGCCACCATCCAGGCGGACGCGCGCGGGGCGACGTCGAGCGCCCGACCCACGTGGCCCATGATCGTGCTCCGCACCCCGAAGGGCTGGACCGGACCCCGGACCGTCGACGGCCATGCCGTCGAGGGCACGTACCGCTCGCATCAGGTGCCCGTGGCCGAGACCCGGACCAATCCTGCCCACCGCGAGCTACTGGAGACCTGGCTCCGCAGCTACCGCCCGGACGAACTATTCGACGACGACGGAGCGCTGATACCGGAACTCCAGGCGCTGGCGCCGGACGGGGCCCGGAGGATGAGCGCCAACCCGCACGCCAACGGCGGCCTTCTGCTGCGTGACCTCGTCATGCCGGACTTCCGCGACTACGCCGTGACGGTGACCAGCCCCGGAGTCGAGTCGAGCAGCGCGACGGCGGTGCTCGGCGAACTGCTGCGCGACGTGATCACGGCCAACCCTCAGACCTTCCGTGTCATGGGTCCGGACGAGACGGCCTCGAACCGGTTGACGGCGGTCTTCGAGGCGACGGACCGCACCTGGAACGCAGACGTACTTCCCGGCGACGACCATCTCGCCGTCGACGGTCGGGTCATGGAGGTGCTGTCCGAACATCTGTGCCAGGGCTGGCTGGAGGGGTACCTGCTGACCGGCCGCCACGGTCTGTTCACGTGCTACGAGGCGTTCATCCACATCGTGGACTCGATGTTCAACCAGCATGCCAAGTGGTTGAAGACCACGAACGGCATCCCGTGGCGAGCCCCGATCGCCTCGCTCAACTACCTCTTGACCAGCCACGTCTGGCGCCAAGACCACAACGGCCTGTCGCATCAAGATCCCGGCTTCATCGATCACGTGGTCAACAAGAAGGCCGACGTGATTCGGGTGTACCTGCCACCGGACTCGAACACCCTGTTGTCCGTGGCCGACCACTGCCTGCGCAGTAGGCAGTACGTCAACGTCATCGTGGCCGGCAAGCAGCCCGCATTGACGTATCTGACGATGGACGAGGCGATTTCCCACTGCACACGGGGTCTGGGGATCTGGTCGTGGGCCAGCTCGCCGACAGCCGCGTCGACAGCGCCGGACGTCGTCCTGGCATGCGCCGGTGACACGCCGACCCTGGAGGCACTGGCGGCCGCCGACCTGCTTCGCACCGAGCTTCCCGATCTGGTGGTCAGGGTGATCAACGTCGTCGACCTGATGCGCCTCGAACCCGACACCGAGCATCCCCACGGTCTGTCGGACCCCGATTTCGATGCGCTCTTCACGACCGACACGCCGGTGATCTTCGCTTATCACGGGTATCCGTCACTCATCCACCGGCTGACCTACCGCCGCACCAACCACCGCAACATCCACGTCCGGGGCTACAAGGAGGAGGGCACGACCACGACGCCCTTCGACATGGTGATGATGAACGACCTCGATCGGTACCGCCTGGTGATGGATGTCATCGACCGGGTGCCGACGCTCGGGGCCTCCGTCGCTGCCCTGCGTCAGCGGATGTCGGACGCCCGACGCGACGCCCGCGCCTACACCCGCGAGCACGGCGAGGACGACCCCGCGATAACGAACTGGTCGTGGCCCCAGCCGGCATGAGTGCCGCGGACCTGTGACCTCCGCCGCGACCGTGGTTCACGGCGGTGTCCTGAAAAGACCGTCCCGGTAAATGGCATGGTGGCGGCGCCACGCATCCGGGTCCGGGCAGGACAGGGCAGCCCGAAGACCGATCAGGTAGACGCGCACGTCGTTCGGGGCGACCTGGTTTCGGAGACGACGTTCGTGGCCAGCACGTTCGATCAGGTCGGCGAGGGCTGAGTCCAGCCGATCCCTGACCACGGCGCCCTCCTGAGCCGACGACTCGGTAGCGATCTGAACCGAGGTCTCGTCGAGCAGATTCAGCAGGGGGCGGTCGCGCACGCAGAGGTGCGTGACGGAGTCGAAGAACTGCTCGAAAGAGTCTGACGCCTCCGCGTCGGCAGCGACCTCGTCCAAGCGGCGCACGAGGACCGACCGCAACAGGTCCTGCTTGGCGGGCCAGTGCCGGTAGATCGTCCCAACTGCCACCCCCGCCTCGGTCGCGACGTCCTGGACGCTCACCTCGGCGCCAGACCGGGCAGTAAGCCGCCGCGCCGCGTCCAGGATCGCGGCACGGTTGCGCACGGCGTCGCCGCGCTGGTGCGGTGGATCCACGTCGTTCACCAGGTGGGCTCCTTCCTTGACAACAACCTGAACTTCCCTCACTTTAGTCCTCGTAAGTGAACCCCGCTCACCTTAGGAGACGCCATGGACTCTCACGCCCGTGTGCACCGCTTCGCCGACCTGTGCAACGCCCCTGACGCCGGTATTTCGGCTACTCGGTGACCGTTCTCGTGACCGGCGCCAGCGGCAACGTCGGAGGTCGACTGGTGTCCACGCTTGCCCGGAGCGGCGAGCACGTGAGGGCCCTGGTCCGCGATCCCTCACGGGCGGCGCACCTGCCACCCGGGGTTGAGGTCGCAGTCGGAGACTTCGCGGACCCCGCGTCACTGGATGCGGCGTTCGCCGGAGTGCAGCGAGCCTTCTTCGTCTGTTTGCCCGAACCGGCTCCCGCAAGGCTGGTCAAGCACGGCAACGTCGTCGCGGCGGCGCAGCGAGCGGGGGTTCGCCACCTGGCTTACCTCTCGTTCCTCAATCCCGCGGAGGGAGCCGGCTTCCCCCAGGGACGATGGCACGCCGATACCGAAGCCCGGATAGACGCAGCGCAGGTACCGAGGACCTTCCTGCGCCCGGGCCTCTACCAATCGTCGCTCCTGACCAGTGCCGGTGTGCGGGACGGCGACCATCTTCTCGCACCGGCCGGCGAGGGCCACACGGCCCCCGTCGCCTGGCAAGACGTCGCCGACGTGGCAGCGACCGTCTTGACCACCTCCGGCCATATCGGCCGCAGCTACGACCTCACCGGCCCCGAACTCCTCGACTGGCACGGAATCGCCGCCGCCCTGGGCGCCGCTATGGGTAGAACCATCACGTACGTGCCTGTCACTCCCGAGGACTTCGCCGAACGCCTCGAACGTGCCGGCCGCCCACCATCTCTGGTCGAGGGCATGCTCGGCCTGTTCGCCGACATTCGCACCGGGCGCCTCACCACCCGTACGGAGACGATCGCCGCCCTCACCGGCAAGTCGGCGACGACCATCGCGCAGACCTTCGAGCGCACTGCTCGGCGGCCTGACAGGGTCTCGTGAGCCGAGGCCCCCGCCGGCGTGGCAGAAGCACGTCGGCGCTGTGTCCGAGGGGGGACTTGAACCCCCATGCCCTTGCGGGCACTAGCACCTCAAGCTAGCGCGTCTGCCAATTCCGCCACCCGGACGAGGAGCAGCGAGCACGGTACCACCGGCGCCGGAGCGGCTGACTACGCTTCCACGGTGACGGACACACGAACTGCCGAAGACAAGGTCGTCGACATCTGCGGAGACCTCGTCCGGATCGATTCCTCGAACTACGGCGACGGCAGCGGCCCGGGCGAGCGGGTGGCCGCCGAGTACGTGGCCACGGTGCTGGCCGACGCCGGACTGGCGCCCGTCATCGTCGAGTCCGAACCCGGCCGGGCGAACGTCATCGCCCGCTGGGAGGGCGCGGACCCGAATCGCGACGCGCTGCTGGTGCACGGTCACCTCGATGTCGTGCCCGCCGTCGCCGGCGACTGGCAGTCGCCGCCCTTCGCCGCCGATGTTCGCGACGGCTACCTCTGGGGCCGCGGCACGGTGGACATGAAGGGCATGGACGCCATGATCCTCAGCGTCGTCGAAGAGTTGAGCCAGGCAGGCGAGACGCCGCCGCGCGACATCGTCCTGGCCTTCACCGCCGACGAGGAGGCGGGCGGCGCGTTGGGGGCCGGCTACCTCACCCGGACCCACCGTGGCGCCTTCGACGGGGTCAGCGAGGCGATCAGCGAGGTGGGTGGGTTCAGCGTGACGGTCGACGAACGGCGCATCTACCTGCTGCAGACCGCCGAGAAGGGCATTCTGTGGCTCCGCCTGACCGCTCACGGGCGTGCCGGACACGGTTCGCACATCCACCCCGACAACGTGGTCACCCGGCTTGCGGGCGCCATCGCCCGGATCGGCGAGCACGCCTGGCCGTTGGTCGTGACGGCGACCCCCGCGGCGATGGCCCAGTCCTGGCAGGAGATCACCGGTCGACCGCTGCCACTCGACGACCCGATCGGCCTGCGCCGCGAACTGGGGAGCACGGCGACCTGGGTGGAGGCGACGCTCCACAACACGGCCAACCCGACGGTCCTCACCGCGGGGTACAAGCACAACGTGGTCCCGGCCACCGCGTCCGCCCTACTGGACGTGCGATTCGTCCCGGGTCACGAGGACGAGGTCACGTCGATCGTGTCGGAACTCGCCGGCGAGGGGATCGACATCGAGGTGGTCCATCGCGACGTCGCCCTCGAGACCGGCTTCGACGGTGCCCTGGTCGATGCGATGTCGGCCGCACTGATCGCCGAAGATCCGGGCGCCGGTGTCGTGCCCTACTGCATGTCGGGCGGGACGGACAACAAGCACTACAGCCGGCTGGGAATTCGTGGCTTCGGCTTCGCTCCGTTGCGGTTGCCGCCGGACCTGGACTTCGCAGCCCTGTTCCACGGGGTCGACGAGCGGGTTCCGGTGGATGCGCTGCGATTCGGGGCCGCGACCCTCCGCCGACTGATCAGGACGTGCTAGAGAGTGCCCTCCACCCGCATCACCCGGCGCCGCAGCCACACCTTGCGGTTGCCGCCGAGGTAGATCCGGGTCCGCGCCAACTCCCAGTGGCCGTACTCGGCGTCCTCGGTCAACCGCCGCCTGATTTCGGAGCGGGACACGCCGCGCGCGATCGTCACCACGCGGTACTCGTACTCGACGGCACGAGACAGGCGAGAGAGCGGAAGGCCGGGCATCACCCCATTGTGGCCTCGCCGTCTGCTCGGCATGCAACCCCGCCACGGTAACGGCTTGGACCTGACACGGAAGTCACCCGTTAGTCACCCCGGCAACACTGCTCGTGCGCGCTACGGTTTGACCATGACCGTTGATGCTCGCGCCGCGCTTGACCAGCTCATCGCCATGCTCGAGCGCCACTTCACGGCCGCCTCGCAGCGCCGGAGCGAACTCGACCCTGCCGTCGTCGAGGCGTACGACGCTCTGGCCAGCGCGTTCGAGCGATACGACGAGGCGCTCTTCACGGCCTTCGACGAGGTCACCCCGTTCGTTCTCTCCGAGGACGACGAGGACTTCGACGACGAGGACGAGGACGACGACCTCGATGACGACGACGACATCGAGGCCGCGGTGGCGATCGACGGCACAGTCACCGATCTCGACGACGACGTGGACATCGATCTCGACCGCAGCGAATCCGCTCCCCGGTTGGGCTGACCAGCTAGGCGAGCGGCGCGGAGACCTCGTCGAGGACGCTGCCGATCTCCTCCGGTAAGACCATCGGCGCATCCAACAGGCCCGCGAGCTGATCGGCGTTACGCGGACCGACCACTGCACTGGCCACCTCGTCGTGACCCGCCAACCACGCCAACGCCACCTGCGCGGGAGTCATCGCGAGGCCGTCGGCCGCCGTCGCCAGGGCATCGACGATCGAACGAGACCGCGACGTCAGATACGGCGCGATGTGGCGTGACTGTCGTGCCCCCGACGCACGTGTCTCACGAGCGACACCCGTGCGGTACTTCCCGGTCAGCACTCCGCGTCCCAGTGGGCTCGTCGCCAACACCCCCACACCCAACGAGGCACAGGCAGGTACCAACTCGGCCTCGGCGCCGCGGGCGACCAACGACCACTCCGCTGAGGCCGCCACCAGACCCGGGTGCGCGGTGGCGGCCCGCGCCACGTGCCAGCCACGGTGCTCACTCACTCCGACGTATCGCGTTCGACCGGTGTCCTGCGCATACCGCAGCGCCGACAACGTCTCGTCGAGTGGCACGTCGTCGCTCCAGCCATGCGCCAGCCACACGTCGACGTGGTCGGTGCCGAGGTCGGTCAGGGTCGCATCCAGGGCCTGCAGCAGCCCGCGTCGGGACAGGTCGTCGGTGAACGAGGCCATGCTTCCCCAGCGCCCGGCGCGAGCCACCAGCACCACGTCCGAGCGTGACACGCGTCGGCCGAGCACCCCGCCGAGGACCGCGGCGCCGGCACCGATGCCCGCGGTGACGTCGACGGTCGTACCGCCGGCGGCGACGAAGGCCTGCAGCAGGTCGCCGGCGCTCGCCGCGTCGGTCTCGTCTCCCCACGCCAGTGTCCCGAGGGCGAGAAGGGAAACCCGCAGCCCACTGCTGCCGACATAGCGCTGCTCCACGGCGGGAACTGTAGGCGGGCGACGCCGTCCGGACCGTAGGCTCCGCACACATGGCCCACGGACCCAGCGACCTCGCACCCGTTCGACCTGGGCTGCGCCTTGCGCTCAACCTCGCCTCGTGGAGCACCACCAGCGCAGCCGAACAACTGAGCCTGGTGAGCGCCGCTGAGGCGCTGGGCTACGACGCGGTGTGGATCGCGGAGGCGTACGGCAGCGACGCCGTGACGCCGCTGGCCTGGCTCGCCGGCCATACCACTCGCATCGGCCTCGGCAGTGGGGTCATGCAGGTGCCCGCCCGATCGGCCGCGATGACCGCCATGACCGCCGCCACGATCGATTCGCTGTCCGACGGACGCTTTCGGCTCGGTCTGGGTGTCTCGGGACCGCAGGTGTCCGAGGGGTGGCACGGCGTCATGTTCGGCCACCCGTTGGCTCGTCTACGGGAGTACGTCGAGGCGGTTCGCCAGGCCCTGGCGCGTGCCCCGTTGAGCTACGCGGGCGAGCACGTCCGGATCCCACCGCCCGGCAGCGACGCGCGCGCGATGTCGCTGGCCATGCGACCGGTGCGCGAGCACGTCCCGGTCTACCTGGCCGCCGTCGGGCCACGGGCGCTCGACCTGTGCGCCGAGATCGGCGACGGCTGGTTGTCGTCCTTCGCCGACACCACGACCGTCGCGGAGGCGGTCGCCAGGTTCGACGCCGGACGCGCTCATCGACTGCCCGGGATCGCCGCGGCCGTCGACGACGTCGTCGTGGGTTGCCCGTTGGTGGCGACCGACGGCACCGACAGTGCCGACGACATCGCTGCGGCGGCGGACCCGGTACGTGACTACGCCGCGCTGTACGTCGGGGGGATGGGCGGGCGCCAGGACAACGTGTACGCCAAGATCGCCGCTCGGCTGGGCTACGCCACCGCCGCAGCAACCGTGCAGGATCTGTACCTCACCCGGCGACGCGCCGAGGCGGCGGCGGCCCTGCCGAGTGAGTTCATCGACCGGGTCAGCCTGTTGGGACCACCCCAGCGAATCGCCCAGCGACTGGCGGAGTTGTCGGCCGCCGGTGCCACCACCGTCTCGGTGATGCCGTTCGCCCCGACCGTGGCAGCGCGGGTCGCCATGTTGGAGGCGGCGGCCGAGGCCCTGCGGACGTCCGGCGTCGGCGCGTGAGCGTCGGCTACGTCGACGCCGCCATCCTCGGTGTGGTGCAGGGCCTGACCGAGTTCCTGCCGATCTCGTCGAGTGCCCACCTGAGGATCGTCGGTGAGCTGCTCGGCGCCGATCCGGGCGCCGCCTTCACCGCCGTCACCCAACTGGGCACCGAGGCGGCGGTGATCGTGCTCTTCGCCCGTGACATCGCCAGGATCATCGGCGCCTGGGTGGCTGCGGTACTGGGTCGACGCCCGCACAGCGACCCCGACGCCCGAATGGGATGGCTCATCATCGTCGGCTCCATTCCCATCGGCGTTCTGGGTCTCGCCTTCAGTGACCTGATCGAGACCGGTGCCCGCAACCTGTGGTTGGTCGCCACCACGCTGTGGGTGTTCGCGCTCGTCCTGTGGTGGGCCGACACCGTCGCCAAGACGGACCGCCCGCTCACCGAGCTGACCTGGCGCCACGGCGTGCTCTTCGGACTCGCGCAGGCGAGTGCGCTGATTCCCGGCGTGTCGCGGTCGGGCGGAACGATCACCATGGGCCTGCTGCTCGGCTACACCCGGGAGGCGGCCACTCGATACTCGTTCCTGCTCGCCATTCCTGCAGTGATCGCCTCCGGGCTGTACGAGGTGCGCCTGATCGGCACGCCCGAGGCACCCGTGACCTGGGGACCCACGATCGTGGCCACGGTCATCGCGTTCGGGGTGGCTCTCGTCGTCATCACGTGGTTCCTCAAGTTCGTGTCGACCCAGCGGTTCACGGTCTTCGTCGGGTACCGGGTCGGCCTGGCAGCCCTGGTGTACGTCGGGTTGGCGGTCGGGCTGTTGAGCGCCTGACCTACCCTGGGTGACATGCCCACCGTGCTGCTCGTCCGGCATGGGCGGAGCACGGCGAACACCTCGGGGGTGCTGGCGGGACGCACCCCCGGCGTCGCACTCGACGACACCGGGCGCGAGCAGGCCGCCGCACTGGCCGTCAGGCTTGCCGCCGTGCCACTCGCGGCCGCAGTGAGCAGCCCGATCCAACGCTGCCAGGAGACGACCGGTGTCCTGCTGGCAGTGCCAGGACCGCGCGGTCGATTCCGCCGCCGCCCCGAGGTCGGTCTGGACGACCGACTGGCCGAGGCCGACTACGGCGACTGGACCAACCGCTCGATCCGCGACCTCAGTCGCGAACCGCTGTGGCGCACCGTGCAGGCCCATCCGTCCGCCGTCACGTTTCCCGGGGGCGAATCACTGCGAGGCATGCAGTCCAGGTCGGTGGACGCGATCCGGGACCACGATGCCCGGGTGGCCGCCACCGCGGGCGACAGCGCCGTGTGGCTGGCCGTCAGCCACGGCGACATCATCAAGGCGATCGTCGCCGACGCCCTCGGCGTGCATCTGGACGCCTTCCAGCGAATCGTGGTCGACCCGTGCTCGGTGACGGTCATTCGCTACACCTCGTTACGGCCCTTCGTGCAGCGAGTCAACGACGTCGGAGGCGACCTCGGTGGGGTGGCACCTGCCCGGACCCGGCGCCGCGCCACCAGTGACGCCGTCGTCGGCGGTGGCGCGGGCGCCCACCGTGTCGTTGCGGCCGGTTAGGGTCGCGCCGTGCCCGTATACGACTACGACCCGCCGCAGCGCTTCGTCGTCGGCACGGTCGGCGAGCCGGGACAGCGGACGTTCTTCCTCCAGGCGAGCGGCGGGGGTCGGGTGACGTCCGTCTCCTGCGAGAAGGCGCAGGTGGCCATCCTTGCCGAACGGGTCGACGAACTACTGGACATGGTGCTGCGCCGAACCGGACCGGCGTCCGGTGTCCCGGTTGGCGCTACCGAGTCCAGTCTGGACAACGACCCCCTGACCGCGCCCATCGAGGAGGACTTCCGAGTCGGGGTGATGAGCCTGGCATGGGATCCGGACCGGTTGCGGGTGGTGATCGAATGTCTGCAGGTCACCGAGGGGACCGACGTCACCGATCCCGCGGCTGCGGTCGAGGCGGACCCCACGCTGGGCATGTTGCGGGTCACGATCGACGGGGTGGCAGCCCGGTCGTTCGTCCGTCGGGCGGGCGCGTTGGTCGCTGCCGGCCGCCCACCGTGCCCCTTCTGTGACGAGGCGCTCGATCCGTCGGGTCACGTCTGCCCCCGACAGAACGGGTATCGCCGGTGACGGCGGAGCCGTTGGCCGACGACGAGAGCGACCCCACGAGCGATGCGCCGGCTGAGGTCGGTGGCGCTGCTGAGGCCTGCTACCCGGACGACCCCGCCGGCACGGTGACCGTGCTGGCCAACGGGCGCATCGAGGTGGTCGGGCGCATTTCCGGTGCCTCCAACGTCTGCCTGCTGGTGGACGTGTCGTTGGGTGCGACGACTCGACGCGCCATCTACAAGCCCATAGCGGGCGAGCGGCCACTCTGGGACTTCCCCACCGGCACTCTCGCCGCCCGTGAGGTCGCGTCGTTCGTCGTCTCCGACGCGGCCGGACTGGACGTGGTGCCGCCCACCGCGCTGCGCGACGACGCACCCTTCGGTCCCGGCAGCGTCCAAGCCTGGGTCGACTCCGACGGTGCGGAGCCGGGGCAGGGACTGGTGGACATCTTCGCGTCCGACGCGGTACCCGGTGGCTGGTTGACGGTGCTGACCGCGGACGGCGAGAACGGTGACCCCGTCGTCCTGGCCCACGCGGCGACCGGGCGACTACGGGCCGTCGCGTTGCTGGACGTGGTGGTCAACAACGCCGACCGCAAGGGTGGGCACCTGTTGACCGACCGGGCGGGTCGGGTCCGCGGGGTGGACCACGGCCTGACCTTCAACACCGACGACAAGTTGCGGACTGTGCTGTGGGGCTGGGCCGGTCAGTCGCTGCGCCAGGGCGAACGTGCCCGCCTCGAACGACTGGACGCCGACCTCGGTGGGGATCTGGGGGAGCGGCTCCACGCCCTACTGGACACCGACGAGATCGCCCGCACCCGTCACCGGGTGCAGCGGGTGCTCCGGGCGGGCCGACTCCCGTCGCCGTCGGGCCACTGGCCACCCATTCCGTGGCCCGCCTTCTGAAGCGCCGTAAGCTCCGCCCGTGATCTCCTGGCCCACCCCGTCGTCATCGGCGTTGCCCGGTCAGGGGTCGACGGTCCGCCTCTACGACGCCGCCACCGGCTCGCAGCGGGTTGCGGCCACCGGGTCCACAGCCTCGCTGTACGTCTGCGGCATCACGCCCTACGACGCGGCGCACCTCGGACACGCGGCGACCTACGTCGCCTTCGATCTGTTGCACCGCGCCTGGCTGGATGCGGGACTAGAGGTCACCTACGTGCAGAACGTGACCGACGTGGACGATCCACTCCTCGAGCGGGCGAGCGCCGCCGGGGACGACTGGGCCGATCTCGCCCGGCGACAGACCACCGTGTTCCGAGACGGCATGGCCGCCCTGGCAGTGCGCCCACCGGATCACTTCGTCACCGTGAGCGAGTCGATGGACCTCATCGCGGCCGCGGTCGCCAGGCTCCTCGCCCGCGGCGCCGCCTACTCGGTGGCGGGCGACCACCCGGACATCTACGCGGACATGACGTGCGACAGGCACTTCGGTGAGGTGGCCGGCCTCTCCGAGCCGCGGATGCTCGAGGTGTTCGCCGAGCGTGGTGGTGATCCGGGCCGCGCCGGTAAGCGCCACTCCCTGGACGCCCTGCTCTGGCGGGTCGCCCGGGTCGGCGAACCGTCGTGGACCGCGCGTGGCCTGCCCGCCGGGCGCCCCGGCTGGCACATCGAGTGCGTGGCGCTGGCCCTGGAGCACCTCGGCATGGGATTCGACGTGCAGGGCGGAGGGTCGGACCTGACCTTCCCCCATCACGAGATGAGCGCGTCGCACGCCCGGATGATGACCGGCGAGATCACGTACGCCCAGTTGTTCGCCCACGCCGGCATGGTGGGCCTCGATGGCGAGAAGATGAGCAAGTCACGCGGCAACCTGGTCTTCGTCCACCAGGCGCTGGCTGATGGGCTCGCCCCCGCGGCGCTGCGGTTGGCGCTACTGGACCACCACTACCGAACCGACTGGTCGTGGAGTGACGCCACCGCCAAGGCGGCGACCCACCGCCTGGGTCGTTGGCGTGAAGCGGTGTCGCGCGACGTCGGCCCGTCCGCGGATCGGCTGCTCACCGACGTCCGGGCCGCGCTGGCAGCAGATCTGGACGCACCCACCGCGCTGCGGGCGGTCGATGCGTGGTGCGACGCCCAGTTGGCGCACGGCGGGGACGAGGTGTCCGGTCCAGGAATCGTGTCGCGGGCCGTCGACACGCTGTTGGGCGTCCGGCTCTGAGGTCGGTAGCGGACCCGTAGAAGGGTGGTTGGGCAGCCGAGCCCGTGGGGCCGGTGGACCTAGCCGCCGGCAGGTGGTTGGCGGCGGCGCAGGTAGCGCTCGAACTCCCGCGCGATCGCCTCGCCGCTGGCCTCGGGCAGGTCTGCGGTGTCCTTGGCCTCCTCCAACTGGCGGACGTACTCGGCTATCTCGGTATCCTCCTGCGCGAGTTCGTCCACTCCCCGCTGCCACGCTGCGGCGTCGTCGACGAGGTCACCCAGCGGCACCGGGACTCCGATGAAATCCTCCAGGCGCCCCAGCAGGGCCAACGTCGCCTTCGGATTGGGCGGGGTCGCCACGTAATGCGGCACCGCGGCCCACAGCGACACTCCCGGCAGTCCGGCTGCCAGCGCCTCCGCCTGCAGTACGCCGACGATGCCGGTGGGGCCCTCGTACGAGGACGGTTCCAGATCCCACCTGGCGCGCGCGATGGGGTGGTCCGCCGTGGCGCTGACCGGGATCGGTCGACTGTGCGGGACGTCGGTCAGCAGTGCACCCAGCGTGACGAACGTCTCCACCCCCTCCGCGACCGCGAAGGACACCAGCTCGCGGGCGAATGTGCGCCATCGCATCGACGGCTCGATCCCGTCCACCAGCAGAATCCGCTTACCGCCTCGCCGCGTCTCGCTGACCCGGGTGGTGGGCCAGGACACCGACCGTGAACCGTCCGGGCCGGTCGTCACGTCAGGTCGAGTGACCTGGAAGTCGTGGTAATTCTCCGGATCGAGGGAATGGATCTCGTGGACGTCCCAGGCGAGGTGCAACGCTGACACCGCGTCACTGGCGGCGTCGGCCGCGTCGTTCCACCCCTTGAAGGCCGCCACCAGCACTGTGGCGTCGGCCTGGGCCGCGTCGGATCCCGTCATGCACCGTCCGTCCTCTGTCGTCATGCCCGCCGTCGAGTCAGCCTACGGGTACCTAGACTCACGCCCTGTGGACACACGCGTGGAGGAACTCGTCACCGCCATGCGGGAACGGGTCGTAGTCGCCGACGGCGCCATGGGCACCATGCTGCAGCAGGCGGACATCACCCTGGCAGATCAGGACGGCCTGGACGGGTGCAACGAGATCCTCAACGTCACGCGCCCGGACCTGGTCAGGGCGGTGCACGACGCGTTCTTCGACGTGGGCTGCGAAGCGGTCGAGACCAATACGTTCGGCGCCAATCTGGCCAACCTGACCGAGTACGACATCCCCGAGCGGATCCGAGAGCTCAGCCAAGCCGGCGCCCGCATCGCCCGCGAGGCCGCCGACGCGTGGTCCACCCCCGGTCACCCACGGTGGGTCATCGGCTCGATCGGGCCGGGCACCCGCCTGCCCACGCTCGGACAGGTGAGCTTCGCCGCACTGCGCGACAGTTACGCCGATCAAGTCAGCGGCCTCGTCGACGGCGGCGCCGACCTGCTGCTGATCGAGACCACCCAGGATCCGTTGCAGGCCAGGGCCGCCGTCGTCGGTGCCCGCCGGGCGATGACGGCTGCCGATCGTTCGCTACCGATCGTCGTCCAGATCACGGTGGAGACCACCGGCACCATGCTCTTGGGCACCGAGACCCCTGCCGCCGTGGCCATGCTGCGCGGCCTGCGGGTGCACGGGATCGGCCTCAACTGCGCGACCGGACCCGCCGAGATGGGCGAACACCTGCGCTACCTGTCGCGCCACGCCCCGGGGATCGTCTCGTGCATGCCCAATGCCGGACTTCCGGAGCTGACATCGGCCGGGGCCCACTATCCGCTCACTCCTGACGAACTCGCCGATGCTCACCACCGCTTCGTCTCGGACCTGGGCGTCACGTTGATCGGCGGCTGCTGCGGGACGACCCCCGAGCACCTCGCCGCGGTCGTCGAGCGGGTGTCGGCGCCACATGTCCGAGTGGTGCCGAAGCCGCGCAACCCGCTGGTCGAGCCGGGCGCCGCCAGCCTCTACACCCTGGCGCCGTTCCGCCAGGAACTGTCCTACCTGGCGATCGGGGAGCGCGCCAACGCGAACGGCAGCCGCCGGTTCCGTGACGCCATGGTGTCGGGGGACTGGCAGGAGTGTGTGGACATCGCCCGTGGCCAGACTCGCGACGGCGCCCATCTGTTGGACGTCTCGGTCGACCACGTGGGTCGGGACGGGGTCGCCGACATGCGGGAGGTGGTCTCCCGACTCGCCACGGCATCCACCCTTCCCCTGGTCATCGACTCCACCGAGCCGGAGGTCATCGCCGCGGCATGCGAACTGACCCCGGGGCGCCCGGTGATCAACAGCGTCAACTTCGAGGACGGCGACGGCCCGGACTCGCGATATCGGCGCATCCTCGACATCGCCATCGAGCACGGCGCGGCAGTCGTGGCGCTCACCATCGACGAGGTGGGCCAGGCCCGCACCGTCGAGGACAAGGTCGCCGTGGCCGATCGACTGGTCGCTGATCTGACTTCTCACGGCCTCGCCGCCGACGACATCCTGCTGGATTGCCTGACCTTTCCGATCACCACCGGCCAGGAGGAGTCCCGTGGCGACGCCGCGGCCACCATCGAGGCGATACGGGTCATCGCCGTCAAGCACCCCGAGGTCCACACGACGCTCGGGGTGTCGAACGTGTCGTTCGGCTTGTCGCCGGCGGCGCGGGCCGTTCTCAACTCGGTGTTCCTGCACGAGGCGACCCAGGCCGGATTGACATCGGCGATCGTTCATCCGTCGCGCATCGTGGCCCTCTCGCGAATCCCGGACGACCAACGCGACGTCGCCCTCGATCTCGTGTACAACCGCCGACGACCCGACTACGACCCGCTGACCCGGTTCCTGGAACTGTTCGACGGGGTCAGCGCCGCCGACGACCGCGCCGACCGAATGGCCGAACTCCTCGCCCTACCGGTGACCCAGCGGCTCACCCGACGCATCGTCGAGGGCGAACGCGCCGGCCTCGAGTCCGATCTGGACGAGGCCATGGCCGCGGGTCACGCCCCACTCGACATCGTCAACGATCACCTGCTTCCGGGGATGCGCGAGGTCGGCGAACTGTTCGGTCGGGGTGAGCTGCAACTACCCTTCGTCCTCACGTCGGCCGAGGTGATGAAGGCCGCCGTCGCCCGGCTCGAGCCGCACATGCCGCGCGCGGAATCCGGCGGCCGGGGCACCATCGTGTTGGCCACGGTCAAGGGTGACGTGCACGACATCGGCAAGAACCTGGTCGACATCATTCTCAGCAACAACGGGTACGACGTGGTCAACCTCGGGATCAAGCAGCCCATCTCCGAGATTCTGCGCGCCGCGGACGAGGCCGGAGCCGATGCGATCGGCATGTCCGGCCTGCTGGTCAAATCCACCGTCGTGATGCGCGAGAACCTGGAGGAGATGAACGCCCGAGGCGTCTCCACCCGGTGGCCTGTGGTGTTGGGAGGGGCGGCGCTCAACCGCGCCTATGTGGAGAACGACCTGGCCGAAATCTACGACGGTCAGGTGCGGTACGCCCGCGACGCCTTCGAGGGATTGCGCCTGATGGACGCCATCGTCGCGCTGCGCCGCGGCATCCCCGGCGCAGCGCTGCCCGCCCTACGCCCGCGGCGGATCGCAGCGGTTCCCACGGCCCGCGTCACCAGCGAGACCGCGAGTGAGGCCACGGGTGACGCCACGAGTGAGGCTGCGAGTGAGGCTGCGACCGGGTCAGGTGATGCGCCGCCGGCCCGGTCGCGACGCTCCGACGTCGCTGCGGATGCCGTGGTCCCGGCCCCACCGTTCTGGGGAACTCGCGTGGTGCGGGGCATCCCGCTGGCGGACTACTCCGGGTGGCTGGACGAACGAGCCACGTTCCTGGGCCAATGGGGTCTCAAGCCGTCGCGCTCGGGTGATCGCGATTACGACGACCTGGTCGAGACGGAGGGTCGGCCTCGGCTGCGGCACTGGCTGGAGCGGGTCCACACCGATCGACTGCTGGACGCCGCGGTGGTCTACGGGTATGCGCCCTGCTGGTCCGAGGGAGACGAAGTGTGTGTGCTCACCGGCCCGGCCAGTGACACCGTGGCGTTCCGCTGGCGCTTCCCGCGTCAGCAGCGTGATCGTCGGTTGTGTCTGGCCGACTTCATCAAGCCCCGCGAGTGGGTCGAGGCGGCAGGGCGCCCCGACGTCCTCGCAATGCAACTGGTCACCATGGGGTCGGAGGTGGCCGTGGCCACCGGGGAGTTGTTCGCAGCCGACCGCTACCGCGACTACCTCGAATTGCACGGCCTCTCGGTGCAGCTGACCGAGGCGCTGGCCGAGTTCTGGCACGCCCGGATCCGCGGTGAGTTGGGGGTGGGCGGCGACGACGACACGGACCTGGACGGCATCCTGCGCCAGAGATACCGGGGTTCGCGATACTCGTTCGGATATCCGGCCTGTCCGGATCTCGACCATCGGCGAGATCTGGTCTCGTGGTTGGACCCGTCGAGGATCGGCGTCGACCTGTCCGAGGAACTGCAACTGCACCCCGAGCAGTCGACCGACGCCATCGTGATTCATCACCCCGAGGCGAAATACTTCAACGCCACGTGAACACCATGACGCCACCGGCTCCGGCCGCCGTCCTGTGGGACATGGACGGCACGATCGTCGACACCGAGCCCTACTGGATGCAGGCCGAGATCTCCCTGATCGAATCGCACGGCGGCCGCTGGACGATCGCCGACGGGCTGACTCTGGTCGGACAGGGACTGCTCACCAGCGCCGAGATGATCGTGCAGCGGACCGGGATCCCGATGCTGGCCTCGGACGTGGTGTCCCACCTGATCGGGGAGGTGGTGGAACGGGTCAGCGAGGGTGCGCCGTGGCGGCCCGGGGCAGTCGGGTTGATCTCGGCGCTGAGCACCCGGAGGATTCCGATGGCCCTGGTCACGATGTCGTACGCGTCATTGGCGGACGCGGTGATCGCCCAGTTGCCGCCGAACACGTTCGCCACCGTGGTGACCGGGGACCAGGTCACTCATGGCAAGCCGCACCCCGAGCCCTACCTCAGAGCCACCGCCGCCCTCGGGGTCGACCCGCTCGGCTGCGTCGCCATCGAGGACAGCCCGGCCGGGCTGGCGTCGGCGGAGGCGGCCGGCTGCCGCACCCTGGGAGTACGCGGTCATGTCGACATCGCCGCGCGCATCGGTCGGTCCCGGCTCGCCACCCTGGCGGGGGTATCGGTCGAGGACCTCGCCCGGATAGCCGCGGGTGAGGTCCTCGACCTGTTGTGATCGACGGTTCGTCGGCCGGTTACTCGGTGGCGATCGACGCCAGGATGTCGCGGCGACTCGCCCACCAGGCCGGTGCGGCGGACGCAAGGACCCCGGCCAGGGCACCCACGACGACGAACACCGCCAGAGTGAGATACGGCACGCTGAGGGTGTCCAGTCCCTGCTCGCTCAGGGCACGTTGGAGCGACAACCCGAAGACGACGCCGAGGGTGATCCCCAACAGAGCACCGAAGACGGACGTGGCCACGCCCTCCAGGGTGACCACTCGTCGCAGCTGAGTCCGGGTCAGCCCGACTGCGCGGAGCAAACCGATCTCTCGGCGACGCTCGACCACACTCAGCACCAAGGTGATGACGATGCCGAGCAGCGCGACGATGATGCTCAGCGCCAGCAGTGCCGAGATTATCCCCAGGATCTGGGTGACCGCGTTCGTGGCCTGGGAGGTGAACTCGGCGCCGTCCAGGACGCTGACGACGACGTACGGCCGCACGATGTCGCTGAGCTCGGTGCGCAGCGCCGCCAGGTCCGCGCCCTCGGCAGCGACCACGAATACCTGGTTGTCGCCCTGCTCGCCGACCGGGGTGGCGACCTCGTACACCGCACCGTCGACGATGGCCTGGGCGCCCGACGTGTCGAGGATGGCGCTGTCCTCGTAGATCATCTGGACGGTGAACGACTGCTGCGACGCGACCCCCGGCTGGGCCTCGATCACGGTCCCGACCGTCCAGTCGTTGCCCTCGGCGGTGCCACGGGTGACCGCGATCCCGTCATCCTGAACCGCCGCGATATCGCCCTCCAGGACGGTCAACTCGATCGCTCGCGCGTAGTCCTCGGCACTGCCCGCGAGAGCGAAGATCGCGTCGGGCTCGGCGGTCGCGGCATCACCGGGAGCCGGACCGAGGGCCAGCACGACGGCACGTACCGGCACGACGGTGTCGACGTCGTCCAGCGCCGCGACCTCGTCGCTTACGGTCGTCGGGAAGAACCCGGTCTGGCCACTGGACAGCACGTACTCGGCATCGAGGTCGTTCTCGATCGTCTCCGCCAGGCTGGCATTGATACTGCTCGCCGCGATGGACACCGCCCCCACCAGGGCGATTCCGATCATCAGGGAACTTGCGGTGACGGCTGTTCGTCGCGGGTTGCGCAACGCGTTCTGTCGAGCCAGGCGGCCGACCGCGCCCCACAGTGCGACCGAGGGTAGTGACACCAGCCAGACCACGGGGCGGGCCAACGCCGGTGACGCCACAGCAACCCCGATGAAGGTGGCCAGGACACCCGCACCGACGAAGTACAACGGCTCGGACACGTCACGGAACAGCCCGATCAGCAGGGCCGAGGTACCGGCGAGCGCCAGAACGGCGCCGATCGCCGCCTGGATGCGTACCTGTGGCTCGGGCAGTGCGACGTCGTCGCGCAATGCCGTGACCGGCGCGACACGCGAGGCCCGCACGGCCGGCAGCATGGCCGAGACCACGGTGGCGACCACACCGACGACGACCGTCACGATGACGGTCGTGGCATCGACCGGCAGCCCACCGGAGATCTCGAAGCCCAGGGTGCCGACGGCGACCTGCAGTACTGCCGCGATGCCCACACCGACGCCGAGCCCCAACACGCTGCCGATCAGACCGACCACGACGGCCTCCACCAGGACCGAGCCGAGTACCTGGCTGCCCGAGGCACCGACGGCGCGCAGCAGGGCGAGTTCGCGGGTGCGCCGGGCCAGCAGCATCGAGAACACGTTGAAGATGATGAAGACCCCCACCAGCAGCGACACGCCGGCCACCACCAGGAGGAACGTATTGACGAATCCGAGAGCCGTGCCCAGGGCCGCCTCGTTCTCCTCGGTGACCACGTCCTGAGTGATCGCCTCGGTGCCATCGGGTAGAACGGCGGCGATCTCGTCCACCAGCTCCACGCGGGAGCGGGAACCGTCGCCCCGGACGTCCAGTCCGGCGACCGCGCCGTCTGGGGCGAACGCGGCGACGGCCGTGTCGCGGTCGAAGTAGATGAAGGTCGCGCCGATGCTCGGGCTCGACTGCTCCACCTCGCCGACGATCGTCACGTCGACCGGCTCGCCGCCGTTGACGACCTTGGTGGCGTCACCGATGGCCAGCCCGGAACGCTCCAGCGTCATGGACTCGGGGGCGATCTCGTCCGGTCCGGTCGGGGCCCTGCCGGCCACGAGGGACGCGTTGGTGTCGTCGGGGTTGAACGCCAACCCGAGTCCGGGAGCTTGGCCGTTGCGGACCGCAGTGCCGTCTGCCCCCACCATCAACGCCAGGCCCTGGATCTGTGGGGTCACCGCGGCGACCCCCTCGACCTCGGCGATGTCGTCGGCCACAGTCAGCGGCACCGGGACGCGGCCGTCTCCGAATCCGGTCGAGCCGGCGCCCTCGGCGCCCCGGACGACGACGTCGGTGCCCACCGACGTAGACGAGAACAGCTGCGAGAACGTCCGGTCGATGCTGTCGGTGAAGACCAGCGATCCCGCGACGAACGCAGTCCCGAGGACGACAGCCAGTGCGGTGAGGACCAGGGTGGCGATCCGGCCGGTGATGTTGCGGAGCGTGACTCTGATCACTGGGCGTCCACCATGTCGCTCGTCGTCGACTCGACTGCGCTGTGCCGAGCGCCTCGGGTGTCGAACCCCTTCATCCGGTCCAGAACAGCCTCGGTCGTCGGGTCGGCCATCTCGTCGACCACCTTGCCGTCGGCCAGGAACACCACACGGTCGGCGTAGGAAGCGGCCGACGGGTCGTGGGTGACCATGACGACGGATTGTCCGAACTCGTCCACCGACCGGCGGAGGAAGCCCAGCACCTCGGCAGCCGACCGCGAGTCGAGGTTGCCGGTCGGTTCGTCGGCGAAGACGATCGCCGGTCGACTGACCAGCGCCCGGGCGCAGGCCACCCGCTGCTGCTGCCCGCCCGACAGTTCGTTCGGGCGGTGCGACAACCGGTTCTGCAGGCCGAGGATGTCGATGACCTGATCGAACCAGGCCCGATCGACCGATCGCCCGGCGATGTCCACGGGCAAGGTGATGTTCTCGGCCGCCGTCAGGGTCGGCACGAGGTTGAACGCCTGGAAGACGAATCCCACGCGGTCGCGGCGGAGTTTGGTCAACGCCCGATCTCCGAGGGTCGACACGTCGATACCGTCGACCAGGACCTGGCCCGAGGTCGGGCGATCCAGGGCCGCCAGGCAGTGCATCAGGGTGGACTTGCCCGACCCCGACGGTCCCATGATGGCGGTGAAGCGTCCCCGCTCGAACTCGACGCTTATCCCGTCCAGGGCGTTGACCTGCGCTTCCCCCTTGCCGTACACCTTGGTCAGATCGCTCGCGCTGGCCACACTGTCGGTCATATCCACTCCCATCGGTCGTGACGGGCGGCGTGCTCGCCCGCCCTACGGGACAAGCCAAGCGGGTCGGGCTCCACCGTGCCAGGGGGTTAGCCGGACAACGGCTGGGGTGTCTGCGGGGGGACGCCTACGATCACCCGGTGAACAGCACAACCGGTGGTATCCGCCTGGGGCAGGTCGGTGGAGTTCCCATCCGGATCGCGGCGTCCTGGTTCGTGATCGCCGCCATCATCACGCTGTTGTATGCCAACGTGGTGTCGCAGTACACCGGTCCGGGACCGGCCGCCTACGCCGGGGCATTCGGTTTCGCCGTGTTGCTGGCCGGCTCGGTGCTCGCCCACGAGGCCGCCCATGCGATCGCCGCCCGACGATTCGGCCTGGTGGTCGACGAGATCGTCGTGGACCTGTGGGGTGGGCACACGTCGCTGGGTGTGCCGCGCACGCCCTGGCAGGCGGGCATCGTCGCGGTCGTCGCACCGCTGACCAACATCGCGCTCGCCGCGGTGGTGTACGGCGTGACGGTCGCCGTCGCCCCGACCGGCCTGGTCGGGTTCCTCCTCGACGCCCTGGTGTTGTCGAACGTGCTCGTGGGCGTGTTCAACCTGCTGCCCGGCCTGCCGCTGGACGGTGGACGCGTCGCCGAAGCCATCGTGTGGGCCATCACACGGGATCAGGACCGGGGGACCGAGGTCGCCGGCTGGGGCGGGCGGGTAGTCGTGGTCGGCGCCGCAGTCGTGGTCCTCGGCCTGCCCCTGTCGCGCGGCGGCACCCCCAGTCTGGTGTCGGTGATCTGGATCGCCCTGTTGGGGGCCACGCTGTGGCGGGCGGCCAGTGCAGCGATCCGGATAGCTCGCACCCGGCGGCTGATCCGTGCCGTCGACCTGGGCCCCGCGCGAGTTCCCGCGGCGGCACTGCCCAGTGGGTCGACCGTGCAGGATTGGCGACACCACCACAGTGACGTCACCACGATCCTCCTCGACGAGGCGGGTGCCCCGGTCGCCGTGATCGATGCAGCGGCGGCCGCTGCCGTCCCCGACGCGGCAACGGCGACCACACCGCTGAGTGCGGTGGCGATCCGACTCGGCGTCGGGGCCTCGGCCCCCCTGACGTCGGGCCCGCTGGATCTGGTGCAGCTGCTGTCGTCGGTCGGCGGCC
This sequence comes from Micrococcales bacterium, assembly GCA_031398915.1. Taxonomy (GTDB): domain Bacteria; phylum Actinomycetota; class Actinomycetes; order Actinomycetales; family JBBAYJ01; genus JANNOG01. The sequence goes on from JANNOG010000055.1 coordinate 45,725, forward strand.
CCGGAATCGTCCTGCTGGGCAGTGACCCACCGGATCGACCCGTCGCCTGGGTGAGCAGTGCGGCGTTGTCTCACGCACTGGCCACGGCCGATGGCATGGCGCGGGCTCGCCGGTGAACGGCCACACCTTCGCGGTCGGGGACCGGGTGCAGTTGACGGACCCGCGTGGTCGGCTGCACACCATCACGCTGGTCGAGGGCAAGACGTTCCATACCCATCGAGGGTCGTTGGACCACGACCAGCTGATCGGGGCGCCCCAGGGCAGCGTCGTGCGCAGCAGCGCGGATGTGGAGTACCTGGCGTTGCGCCCGCTGCTTGCCGACTACGTGCTGTCGATGCCCCGAGGGGCTGCCGTCGTCTACCCGAAGGACGCGGCCCAGATCGTCCATATGGGGGACATCCACCCCGGGTGCCGGGTGCTGGAGGCCGGAGTCGGCTCGGGCGCGCTCAGCATGTCGCTGTTGCGGGCGGTGGGGGACACCGGAACCCTGTGGTCGGTCGAGCGTCGTGAGGACTTCGCGACCATCGCCGCGACCAACGTTCACTCGTTCTTCGGCCGCCGGCATCCGGCGTGGGTCGTCACGGTGGGAGACCTCGTCGAGGTGCTCGCCGGTCCGCTCCCCGACAGGGCGCCCGCCACCGTCGACCGGGTGGTGCTGGACATGCTCGCCCCGTGGGAGTGCCTGGCCGCCGTCGAACGAGTCCTCGCGCCAGGTGGGGTACTGATCGTCTATGTCGCCACCGCGACGCAGCTGTCACGCGTCGTCGAGGCGGCCCGTGAGTCGGGTCGATGGACCGAGCCGAGCGCCTGGGAGTCGATCGTGCGGGGGTGGCATCTGGAGGGTCTGGCAGTGCGCCCGGAGCACCGGATGGTGGGTCACACCGGGTTCCTCGTCACCGCGCGACGGATGGCCGACGGCGTCAAGGCACCGCTACGGCGTCGCCGCCCCGCGCCGGGCGCCTACCCGGTGGCGGCGGTCGACGCCGGGAACGACACCGACGGCGACACCAGCGGCGACACCAGCAGCGACACCGGCAGCAGTGGCCCGATCGAGCAGATCGACCACGAACGTAACGAGGCGGCCATCGGCTGAGTCCGGGTCTCGGGTTACCGTGCCATAGGCGCCATCGGGGTCACCCGGTGCCGAGGGTACGAGCAGATCCGAGGAGGGTGCATGAGCGAGGACGCGAGGCTCCGACTGCTGCAGGACGAGGTGACTCGGCTTCGCGCCGAGGTTGGCCGGATCCGGGCGCACAGCGATCGACTGGCCGACACTCTGCGTGAGGCGCGGGATCAGATCGTCACACTTCGCGGCGAGGTGGATCGGTTGGCGCAGCCACCGTCCTCCTACGGGACGATCCTGGCCGCCTATGACGACGGAACGGTCGACGTCGCCACCGGCGGGCGAAAGTTGCGGGTGGCCGTATCGCCGAGCCTGGCCAGCGACATGCTGGAGGTGGGCCGCGAGGTCATGCTCAACGAGGCCCTCAACGTCGTCATGGCCGCCGGCTTCGAACGGGTCGGCGAACTGGTGACCGTCAAGGAGCTCATGCCGCCGGATCGGGTCATGGTGGTGGCCCACGCCGACGAGGAGCGGGTCGCCCGACTCGCCGCCCCGCTGCTGGACGCCCCGTTGCGCCTCGGCGATTCGCTGATGATGGACACCCGCAGCGGTTTCGCCTTCGAACGGGTACCGAAGGCCGAGGTGGAGGAGCTGATCCTCGAAGAGGTCCCCGACATCGACTACTCCGACATCGGTGGCCTCAAGTCGCAGATCGAGGCCATCCGGGACGCCGTCGAGCTGCCCTTCCTCCACCCGGACCTGTTCGCCGAGCACGGCCTCAAGGCCCCGAAGGGCATTCTGCTGTACGGGCCACCGGGGTGCGGGAAGACGCTGATCGCCAAGGCGGTCGCCAACTCGCTGGCGAGGACCATCGCCGAGAAATACGGCCAGGGCACCGAATCCGGAAAGGAACAGCGCTCGTACTTCCTCAATATCAAGGGCCCCGAGCTGCTGAACAAGTACGTCGGCGAGACCGAGCGCCACATCCGGCTCATCTTCGCCCGGGCCCGCGAGAAGGCCAGTGACGGCACCCCCGTCGTCGTCTTCTTCGACGAGATGGACTCGTTGTTCCGCACGCGTGGCTCGGGGGTCTCCAGCGACGTCGAGAACACCATCGTCCCGCAGCTGCTCAGCGAGATCGACGGTGTCGAGCGCCTCGAGAACGTCATCATCATCGGCGCCTCGAATCGGGAGGACATGATCGACCCCGCGATTCTGCGGCCGGGACGCCTCGACGTGAAGATCAAGATCGAGCGACCCGACGCCGAGAGCGCCCGAGACGTCTTCACCAAGTACCTGCACCCGCACCTGCCGCTGCATGCCGACGACCTCGCCGCGAACGGGGATTCGGCCGAGGCCACGGTGGACGCGATGATCCAGCGGACCGTCGAGCGCATGTACTCCGAGACGGAAGAGAATCAGTTCTTGGAGGTCACCTACGCCAATGGCGACAAGGAGATCCTGTACTTCAAGGACTTCAACTCGGGAGCCATGATCCAAAATATCGTCGATCGGGCAAAGAAGTCGGCGATCAAAGACTTCCTGACCCTCGATCAACGCGGTATTCGCGTCGAACACCTGCTGATGGCGTGCGTCGACGAATTCAAGGAGAACGAGGACCTGCCCAACACCACCAACCCGGACGACTGGGCGCGGATCAGCGGCAAGAAGGGCGAGCGGATCGTCTTCATCCGCACGCTCATCCAGGGCAAGCAGGGCACCCAACCAGGCCGCAGCATCGACACGGTGGCGAATACCGGTCAGTATCTCTGACCGTAGGCTCGCCCCATGACCACTCACGGGGCAGGCACCCGGCCGCCGCGTCGGGTCATGGGGATCGAGACCGAGTACGGGGTGTCGTGTCCCAGCGATCCGGCGGCCAACCCCATGTTGTTGTCCAGCCAGGTCGTCAACACCTACGCCATGACCACGATGTGGACGAAACGTCCTCGCTGGGACTACGAGGACGAGGCACCGCTGCGCGATGCCCGCGGCTTCGAGGTCCCGCGCACCGCGGCCCACCCCAGTCAGCTGACCGATCGCCCCGACGTCGCTGCCTCGCACGCCGACGCCATGACGGCCTCGGTACGCAGCGACTCCGGATATCGCCCGGAGGACCTCGACGACCCGTCGATGGCCAACGTCATCCTCACCAACGGTGCCCGGTTGTACGTCGATCACGCCCATCCCGAATACTCCTCACCCGAGGTCACCAACCCACTCGATGCCGTGTTGTGGGACAAGGCCGGCGAACGGGTGATGCAGCGGGCGCTCCAGCAGATCGACGGGACGCCGGGGCTGTCGCCGATCGTGCTGTACAAGAACAACACCGATTCCAAGGGCGCCTCGTACGGGTGTCACGAGAACTACCTGATGAGTCGTGCCACGCCGTTCTCGGACATCGTCGCCGGTCTATCCGGATTCCTGGTCACCCGTCAGGTGTTCTGCGGCGCCGGCAGGGTCAGCCTGGGCGCGGACGGCGCCCAACCCGGCTACCAGATCAGCCAGCGCGCGGACTTCATGGAGGTCGAGGTCGGGCTGGAAACCACGCTCAAGCGGCCGATCATCAACACCCGCGACGAGCCCCACGCCAGCGCGGACCGCTACCGCCGCCTGCACGTCATCATCGGCGACGCGAACCTGTTCGAAACGGCGACCTTCCTCAAGCTCGGCACCACCGCGATCGTCCTGGACATGATCGAGGACGGGGCCCTGGAACCCATGCCGCGCCTGGCTGAACCCGTCGCCGCGTTGCACCGGATCAGCCACGACCCGACACTGACCGCCACTGTCCGGACCCGAGACGGTGCCCAGATCACCGCCCTGGACCTGCAGTGGCACTACTACCAGGCAGCGGTCACCTATCTGGGCGACGGCGGGCCGGCTGATCCGCACACCGGGGAGGTGATGCGCCGCTGGGAAGACGTCCTGACCCGCCTCGGCAGTGACCCGGCAAGTACGTACACCGGCGTCGAGTGGGTGGCGAAGCTTCGGGTACTCGATGGCTACGCCCGCCGCGAGGGCCTGACCTGGGACCACCCGAAGCTCGCGGCGGTCGACCTGCAGTGGTCCGATGTCCGCCCCGACAAGGGCCTATACCACCGCCTCGTCGCCCGCGGGGCCGTCGAACGCCTGGTGACCGACGCTGAGGTGGACGCAGCTGTTCTCGACGCCCCGACCGACACCAGGGCCTACTTTCGCGGGCAGTGCCTGCGGCGTTACCCGAGCGAGGTGGCGGCGGCGTCGTGGGATTCGGTGATCTTCGACGTCCCTGGTCGTGGTGCGTTGCAACGGGTCCCCACGCTGGAACCGTTACGAGGCACCCGTGATCACGTCGGAGAACTTCTCGATCGTTCGGCGACGGCGCAGGATCTGCTGAGGGCGCTCAGCAGGCCCCGATGAGCCTCACCGATCTCCCCGGGTGCGTACCCTGAGGCAACCGTGCACTCGCCGGGCGTCCCACGAGGAGGTGGCCTGTGGCAGGCCAAGACCAGCAGCGCACCACCCGTCGCGACGACGACCCGGGTGATGCCACGGACGCTCTGCCCGTCGCGCCCGCGACCCAGGCCACCGGCGAGGACGTCGACGATCTTCTCGACGAGATCGACTCGGTACTGGAAGAGAACTCGGAGGAGTTCGTGCGGGGGTTCGTCCAGAAGGGCGGCCAGTAGGCTCGCTTCTCGTGATGATGGGCGAAGCGCACCGACGACGGGTCGACACCCGATTGCCCGCCGAGTACACCACCCCGGGGTCCGCGTCCTTCGTCGACTTCCTGGCGCGGGTGCAACCACCGGGTGACGCCTCGGCGTCGGTGGTGCCGACATCGCCGACCGCCGCGCACCCGGTACCCGTGACACATGCGACGACGATCATCGCGATGGCCCTGACGGGTGGCGTGCTGATGGCCGGAGATCGCAGGGCCACCTCGGGCAACGTGATCGCCAACAGCGACATCGTCAAGGTGTACCCGGCCGATGCCTACTCGGCGATCGGCATCGCCGGTGTCGCGGGCCTCGGCCTGGAACTCATCAAGCTGTTCCAGGTCGAACTGGAGCACTTCGAGAAGATCGAGGGCACGGCCCTGTCCCTGGAGGGCAAGGCCAGCCGCCTGGCGTCGATGATCCGGGGCAATCTGGGCCTGACCATGCAGGGTCTGGCGACCGTTCCGCTGTTCGCCGGCTACGACATCGCCAGCGGTCGGGGGCGGATCTATTCCTACGACGTGACGGGTGGCCGCTACCTCGAAGCCGACCACCACGGCATCGGCTCGGGCTCGTGGTTCGCCCGCGGGTCGCTGAAGAAGCGGTGGCGGCCCGACCTGGGGGAGGCCGACGCCATCTCGGTGGCCGTCGAGGCGCTGTACGACGCAGCCGACGACGACAGCGCAACCGGGGGACCGGACCCGGTCCGAGGCATCTGGCCGGTGGTGGCGGTGGTCGACGCCGGTGGGTACCGGGAGATCGCGGAGTCGGTGCTGGCCGCAACGGTGACCGACCTGCTGGCCCGCCGTCGAGCCGATGCCGAGGCACGCTCGTGAGCACGCCGTTCTACGTCTCGCCCGAGCAACTGGTCAAGGACCGTGCCGACTACGCCCGCAAGGGAGTGTCGCGGGGGCGGCCGGTCGTCATCCTCACGTACGCCGACGGCATCTGTTTCGCCAGCGAGAACCCGTCCAAGGCACTTCACAAGATCAGTGAGATATACGACCGGATCGCCTTCGCGGCGGTCGGCAAGTACAACGAGTTCGAGAACCTGCGCGTCGCCGGGGTTCGCTACGCAGACTTCCGCGGGTACTCCTACGACCGCGCGGACGTCACCGCACGCGGTCTGGCCAACGCGTACGCGCAGACCTTGGGGGCGGTCTTCACGCAGGAATCCAAGCCCTACGAGGTAGAGATCGTGGTGGCCGAGGTGGCGCACAGCCAGGCCGACGACCAGCTCTACCGCCTGACCTACGACGGCTCGGTCGGAGACGAACGCGGCTTCGTGGCCATGGGGGCATCGGCCGAAGCGATCACCGGCCGCCTCGGTGTGGCATGGCGCGAGGGCCTCACCCAGGCCGAGGCGCTGCAGGTGGCGGTGCGGGCACTGCGCGGTGAGGGCGCCGACACTCGCGACGTCAGCGTCGATGCCATCGAGGCCGCCGTCCTGGACCGTGGCCGGCCCCGTCGCGCCTTCCGCCGCCTGGGAACGGCCGAGATCGAGGCGGCATTCGACTGAGCACGGCGCCGGCTCGGCGGGTGTCGGGTCGGCGGGTGTCCGGGGCACGAACTACCGTGATGGCATGAACCGGCGCATCTTCGGCCTCGAGACCGAGTTCGGGGTGACGTGCGCCTTCCAAGGCCACCGGCGGCTCAGCCCCGACGAGGTGGCCCGCTACCTGTTCCGCAAGGTCGTGTCCTGGGGCCGCTCCAGCAACGTCTTCCTCCGCAACGGGTCCCGGTTGTACCTGGACGTCGGGTCCCACCCCGAGTACGCGACCCCGGAATGCGACGACGTCCGTCAGCTGGTGGTCCACGACCGGGCGGGCGAGCGCATTCTCGAGGGCCTGGCGGTGGACGCCGAACGCCGGCTCGCCGAGGAGGGCATCTTCGGCGAGGTCTTCCTGTTCAAGAACAACACCGATTCGGCCGGCAACTCCTACGGCTGCCACGAGAACTACCTGGTCTCCCGCCATGGCGAGTTCGGCAGGTTGTCCGACGTGCTCATCCCGTTCCTGGTCTCACGCCAGTTGATCGCCGGGGCCGGCAAGGTCACCCAGACGCCGCGTGGCGCGCTGTACAGCCTGTCGCAGCGCGCCGACCACATCTGGGAGGGGGTCTCCAGTGCGACGACGCGCTCTCGACCGATCATCAACACTCGCGACGAGCCCCACGCCGACGCCGAGCGTTTCCGGCGCCTGCACGTCATCGTGGGCGACTCGTCGATGTCCGAGACGACCACCCTGCTCAAGGTCGGGTCGACGGACCTGGTGCTGCGCCTCATCGAGGCCGGAGTGCCGACCCGGGACCTCACCCTCGAGAACCCGATCCGGGCGATTCGAGAGATCAGCCACGATCTGACGGGTCGACGGCCGGTCAAGCTGGCGAACGGCCGGACCGCGTCGGCGATGGACATCCAAACCGAGTACCTCGAACGCTCGCGGGCCTTCCTGGACTCGGGTGGCCTCGACATGTCGGGCAACACCGGCGATGCCGTCGCCACCACCGCCAAGCAGGTCGTGGACCTGTGGGAGCGGGCGCTGCGGGCGATCCAGACCGACGACCTGTCACTGGTCGAGCGCGAGATCGACTGGGTCATCAAGCTCCGCCTCCTGCAGCGGTACATGAGTCGTAACGGGATGTCCCTGGACAACCCCCGAATCGCCCGACTCGACCTGGCTTACCACGACATCTCGCGAACCCGGGGCCTGTACAACCTGCTGGCCCGACGTGGTCTGGTCGAGCGGATCACCCGAGACCTCGAGGTGTTCGAGGCCACCGTCGTCCCACCCCAGACCACGCGGGCCAAACTGCGCGGGGACTTCGTCAAGGCCGCCCAGGAGCACCGTCGTGACTTCACCGTGGACTGGGTCCACCTCAAGCTCAACGACCAGGCGCAACGCACCGTGCTGTGCAAGGACCCGTTCCGATCCGTCGACGAACGGGTCGACCGGCTCATCGCCGGCATGTGACCCGATAACCTGCCCGGGTGCTTGTCCGCCGTTCGTCGCCCCTTGCCCACCGTCTGGACCGCCCCTCGCGCCTCGGCACCGCTGCGATCGGGCTGATCGCGATCAGCGTCGTCGCTGCCGGGTGCGGCGGGTCCGACGACTCAGCTGATCCGCTCTCTCCGGTACAGGTGAGTGGCGACATCAATTCCGAACCCACTGTCACCCTCGAGGACACCCCGTTCGAGCTCGGGACGTCCACCGTGTCCGTGCTCACCGCGGGCGACGGCGACACCGTCGGCGACACCGACACGGTGGCGGTGCAGTTCGCCCTGGTCAACGGCGCCGACGGCGAAACCATCCAGTCGTCCTACGCCGAGGGCCCGGTCAACGTCACCCTCGACGACCCGCAGGGCCTGACGTTTCTGCTGGACTCCATCAAGGGTCGTGCCATCGGCGACCGACTGTTGGTGGGCATCGCACCCGAGGACGGCTTCGGTGACGATCTGGCGGAGGACGCCCCGTTCAGCGCGGAGGACACCCTGCTGTACATCGTCGACATCCTGGGCGTCGTCGCCGACCGGGCAATCGGCGAACCCGTGACCGACATCCCCGCGGGGTTGCCGGAGGTCCAGACCGACGACGAGGACGCGGTCACCGGAATCACCGTCCCGGCCGGCGACGCCCCTGCCGAGCTGGTGATCCAGCCCCTGATCATCGGTAGCGGGCGCGCAGTGACCGCAGAGGACACCCTCACCGTGCAGTACTGGGGCGTGTTGTACAGCGACGGATCGACCTTCGACTCGTCATGGGAGCGTGGCGAGCCTGCCGAATTCGCTCTCACCGGTGTGATCCCGGGCTGGACCCAGGGTCTGGACGGGCAGACCGTCGGTAGCCGCGTCCTACTCATCGTGCCGCCGGATCTCGGCTACGGCGATCAGGAGCAGCAGGGCATCCCGGCGAGTTCGACGTTGGTGTTCGCGGTGGACATCCTCGCGGCCGGCTGACGCCACCGCCCCACCACCCCATCAGCCACGACCTCGCCCTCCCCCCACCTCGTAGCCTGCGCAGCAATGGCCGACGCACGGACCACAGCGACCGCGGCGAAGACCGAACGCCTACTCAACCTCGTGCTCGCACTCCTGACCACCAGGCGTCCGCTGACCCGGTCGCACATTCGGGCAGCAGTGCCCCAGTACAGCGAGTGCACCAGCGACGCCGCATTCGGGCGCATGTTCGAGCGCGACAAGGACGATCTGCGCGCGATCGGTGTGCCGGTCGTGACCTCGTCCATAGACACCTGGAGCGAGGTCGAGGACGGCTACCGGGTCGACGTCGAGGCCTACCCACTGCCCGACATCGACCTCACCCCGACCGAACTCGCGGCGCTCGCGCTGGCGGCTCGGATGTGGGAGCAGGCCGGCGCCGGGCCCGCCGCTGTCCGGGCACTGCTCAAGCTCCAGGCACTGGGCATCGAGGCCGACCCCGACGCGGTCGCGGGGGTGGAACCGCGGGTCCGGATCAGCGAGCCCGCGTTCGAGCCGCTCTACCGGGCGACCTGGCAGCGCTACCCGGTGTCGTTCGGCTACCGGCGACCCGGCCAGACCGAGGCGACCCGACGCAGCGTCGACCCATGGACCTTGGCCCTGCGCGGTGGCGTGTGGTATCTCGCCGGCCACGATCACGACCGAGGCGCCCCACGGGTGTTCCGGCTGAGTCGAATGGTGGGTCCGTGGCGACGAACCGGGCCACCGGGTTCGGTGACGATTCCTCCGGCTGAGCAGGTTCGGGGGGCCCTCGGCAATCTCGACGGAGGCTGGCCGGTCGAGCCCGCCGCGACCGTCGTCGCCACGCTGAGGATTCGCCACGGGAAGGCTCCGCAGCTGCGGCTGATGGCCGCCCAGGAGCCCGCGGCCCCGACATCGGTCGGCCCGGTCAGGCCGGGCTTCGACGTCGTCCGGATCCCGATGAGGGACGTCGAGGGATTCGCTGCCAGGGTGGCGGGGCAGGGGAGCGACGTCATCGTCCACGGTCCGGCAGAGCTGCGGGACGCTGTGACCCGTCGATGGCGGGCAGCCGCGCTCACCCACGCCGGCGGCGCGTCGCCGGCGTTGCTCGCCCGGCTGGCGGCCGCCGATGCGGTCTCAGCGCCGGTATCGACGGCTCCGGACGACGCCACACCCACGATCGGTCCTGCGACAGCGATCGACCGACTCTCTCGTGTGCTGTCCCTCGTGCCCTACCTGCTGGAGCGCCCCGGCCAACCGATCGCCGAGGTGGCCGCCCGATTCGGGGTCGACGAGGCGACCATCGTCGACGATCTCCGCCTGGTGTTCGTCTGCGGCACGCCCGGGCACCTGCCCGACGACCTCATCGAGGCCGACTGGTCCGGCGGCACGGTCCGGGTCGGCAACGCCGACGCCATAGCCCGGCCACTACGGCTGTCGGGTGAGGAGGCCGTCGCCCTACTGGTCGGGGTGGAGATCGTGGCGGGCATCGTCGGACCCGGCGAACGCCACGATCTGGACTCGGCGGCAGCCAAGATCGCCGCCGTGCTCGGGGCGCAGTCGAACGCGGCCGCCACCACGACGCCGGTGACGTTCGTCGCCGTTCGCGAGGACACTCGACCGATCGTCGGTGTCGTGATCGGAGCGCTGCGCTCGCGTCGCCAACTCCGACTGAGCTATCTGTCGATGGACCGCGACGAGGTGACCGACCGTCTCGTCGATCCCCACCGGTTGGTGCACGACAACGGCGTCGACTATCTGGACGCCTGGTGCCACCAGGTCGGCGACCACCGGACGTTCCGGCTCGATCGCATCCTGCATGCCGAACAGCTCGACACCGAGGTCGCGACGACGGCCCAGGCGGCGACACCGGTGCGCCAGCCGTCCCCGACGGACACCCCGCTACGCGTCACCCTGCGGCTCCAGGGCCACACGCGGTGGCTGGCCGAGTACTTCCACGCCGAACGCCGATGCCCGCTCGGCGACGACGACGAGCTCGCCACGATCTCGTTGACCCACCCAGGGCGGATCGTGCGCCACGCGCTGTCGTCCGAGGGTGCGATCGAGGTCGTCGATCCGCCGGACGTGCGAGCCCTGGTGGCAGCTCGGGCTAGGGCAGCCCTCGCCGGCCACGACGGCTGATCCTCCCCGGCAGTCTGTCCACAGCGGCCGTCAAGTTGACCGACGTCAGTGCCGAGACATGCACTCGACATCGATCAGGCGTGCACCCGTTGCGCGGATGCAGAGAGGCAGACATGACGACGATCAAGGCTTCGTGCCCATCGTGCGGGGATGTCGAGCTCACCCCGCGACAAGTTCGCCTCGTGGTGTGCACGATGGCGACCCGCAGTTTCTACAGTTTCCAGTGCCACGGTTGCGCGGCCGAGATCCGCAAGCCTGCCACCGACGACATCGTCGCGTTGCTACGGTCCGGCGGGGTGGTCGCCGAGCGGTGGGTCATTCCCGCCGAGGCGCTGGAGTCGCGAGTCGGGGCCCCGTTGACGGCCGACGACCTACTGGACTTCTGTCTCATCCTCGAGAACGCCGATCTGCTGGCCGCCGCCGCCACGCGAGTGTCGCTCACCCCGATCCGAGACGGCTCCACCAGCACAGCCTGACCAGCACCTGGGGTCGGATATCGTGGCCGGATGTGGCCGTGGATCCTGCTCTGGCTGCTGATCATCGTGCTGGGCAGCGGATGGCTGTTCCTGCTGGCCCGAGAGGTCGTCCTCAACCTCTGGCGGCTGTTCGCCGACATTTCGGCCGCCAGCGAACAGGCATCCGTTGCGGGCAGTGGTGACGTACAACGGGTAGGCGAGGCATACGATGGTGTTCCGCCACCCTGGGAGAGGTAGCTCATGCTGCAACGCCTGTTCGACAGTCCCGCTCAGTTGGCCATTCTGCTCGTCATCATCCTGCTGTTGTTCGGCGCCAGTCGGCTGCCCAACACGGCGCGTCAGCTCGGCCGGTCGATGCGCATCTTCAAGAGTGAGATGAAGGAGATGAAGACCGAGAACCCGCCGACCGCCAAGCGGGACGACGAGGCCGACGACGAGGTCCGACCGGTCGATGCCCTCGAAGGTCGGGTCGTGGACGACCACATCGCCGCTCCGGCACCGGCACGCAACGTGCCAGCCGACGCCGACCGCGACCGCTGACCCCACGTACCCGCTGTGACACAGCTCGTCGGGACTCGGCGCCGCCGCGACCCCGAGGGCCGGATGGCTCTGCGGGCTCACCTGGTCGAGCTCCGGAACCGGGTGATCATCTGTGCCATCGCACTGGTGATCACTGCCGCGATCGGGTGGTACTTCTACCCCACCGTCTTCGGCTGGCTCATCGCACCGCTCGAAGAGGCGTCACGCACCGACGAGCGCATCGCCACCATCAACTACTCGAAGCTCACCTCGGCGTTCAACCAGCAGTTGACGGTGGCCCTGTGGCTGGGCGTCATCCTGTCCAGCCCGATGTGGATCTATCAGCTGTGGGCCTTCATCACCCCGGGCCTGACCAAGCGGGAGCGGTGGTACGCCGTCGGATTCCTCTTCGCGGCGATCCCCCTGTTCCTGGGCGGCGTGGCTCTGGCGTGGGCGGTCGTACCCAACGCCATCGTGTTCCTGGTGTCCTTCGCCGAGGCGGGCTCCTCGACGATCCTCACCTCTGAGGACTACCTGAGTTTCGTCACCCGGACCCTGCTGGCCTTCGGTGTCGCGTTCCTGACCCCCGTGGTGATGGTGGCACTGACCTTGGCGGGCCTGGTCGAGTCCCGGACCTGGCTGAAGGGCTGGCGGGTGGCAGTCCTGCTGGCCTTCGTCTTCGCCGCTGTGGCCAGCCCGACACCGGACCCACTGGTGATGTTCGCGCTCGCGCTACCCATGGTCGGTCTGTACATGCTCGCCGTCGCAGTGACCTGGTTCATCGACCGGCGCCGCCACAAGACGCTCGCGGGTCTGGGACTTGCCGACCTCGACGACGACGAGAGTTCACCACTGGACGAGCGGGCGGCGCCGATCCACGACGACGCACCGGACGACCTGGACGACTTACTACAGCCCTCCCGAGCGCACACCGACGCCACCTAGTCGGTCGGCTGTGCCGTGCCGGGTCTGTCCGGACCACCCGCTAGCCTCCGCACCATGTCGACAACCCGCCGGGTAGGCCTGCTGGTCAATCCGCTCGCGGGGCGGGGCCAGGCAGGTGTGGTCGGTCGGGAGGCTGCGCTGCGCCTTCGCGGCATGGGCCACGACGTCGCGGTATTCGACTCGACCTCGTTGACGGCGAGCATCGACGCCGTCGAGGCCGCGCTCGATTCGGGCGGGGTGGATGTCGTCGTGGTCGTCGGCGGCGACGGCGCCGTCAATCTGGCCGTCAACCTGCTGGCGAGCCACGACATCGCACTCGGGGTCGTGCCGGCGGGCACCGGTAACGACACCGCCCGCTCGTGGCGGATGCCGATGGACCCGGTGGCCGCACTGGACACGATCGACGCCTGCCTGCGCAGCGGGACCAGCCGAACCGTGGACACGGTCGCGATCATGCGGCACGGCCTCGACGGCCCAGGGCGCGTGGACCTCAGCCTGACGCGTGACCGGTTCGCCGGGGTGATGGCGACAGGTTTCGATGCGGCAGTCAGTGAACGCGCCAATCGCTGGAGCTGGCCTCGCGGTCCGGCCCGGTACAACCTGGCCATCGCCCGCGAGTTGCCGTTCTACCGGGCCCGGTCGTACCGACTGGACCTGGACGGCGACACCTGGGACGTCGACGGCCTCCTGGTCTGTCTGGCCAGCACCGCGAGCTACGGCGGCGGGATGCAGATCGCTCCCACTGCGTCGGTGGTGGACGGCCTGATCGACATCGTGGTCGTGCACCCGGTCAGCACGCTGCGGTTCGTCCGAATGTTTCCCAAGGTCTACAAGGGAACGCACGTCGACCTCCCCGACGTGGAGGTCCGCCAGGCCAAGCGGGTAACGGTCACCACCACCGATTCACGTCCCCCTGTCGTGGCGTACGCGGACGGTGAGCGGATCGGCCCACTACCGATAGTTGCCGAAGTACTACCCGGCGCCCTGCGCCTCCTCGCCCGCAGCGTCGGCTGATCGGGGCCGTACCCTGGGCCCATGGCCAGCCCGGCAGAGCGGTTCGCCGCTGCCCAAGCCCGCCAACAGGAACAACGCTCACCACTGGGCCGGTTCATCGCCACTCTGCCGTTCGACCTCGACGACTTCCAGATCGAGGCGTGCCGTGCGGTGGCCGCCGGGCAGGGCGTGCTGGTCGCGGCTCCGACCGGCGCAGGCAAGACGGTGGTCGGTGAGTACGCGGTCTTCCACGCGCTCGCCGAGGGGCGGAAGGCGTTCTACACCACCCCGATCAAGGCACTCAGCAATCAGAAGTACGCCGAGCTGGCCGCAGCCCACGGCTCGGCGACCGTCGGGCTGCTCACCGGGGACGTCTCGATCAACAGCGAGGCGCCCGTGGTGGTCATGACGACCGAGGTGCTGCGCAACATGATCTATGCCAACTCGCCCACGCTGGGCGGGCTCGGCTGGGTGGTGATGGACGAGGTCCACTACCTTGCCGACCGCTTCCGTGGCGCGGTGTGGGAGGAGGTGATCATTCACCTCGCCGAGGACGTCCGAGTCGTCTCGCTGTCGGCCACCGTCAGCAACGCCGAGGAGTTCGGCGACTGGCTGGCAACGGTGCGCGGTCACACCTCGGTCGTGGTCTCCGAACATCGCCCGGTCCCGCTGTGGCAGCACGTCCTCGTGGAGCGACGGTTGCACGACCTCTTCGTCGATCCACAGGGGGATCCCGTGCTCGGCACACCGGGCGAGGCCGACGTGATGGTCAACCCCGAACTCGTCGCTCTGGCGCGCGCCCACAGCCGGGCGGAACGGACCCAGCGTCCCGGTGCGGGGCGCCCACCCCGTGGCGGGCGTCGCCAGCGTGGCGCGGGTGTCCCCAGCCGGGTTGCCGTGGTCGAAACCCTCGACGGTCACGGGCTGTTGCCGGGGATCATCTTCGTGTTCAGTCGTGCGGGCTGTGATGCGGCGGTCGCCCAGTGTCTGCACTCCGGCCTGCGCCTGACCACTCCCGAACAACGTCTGGAGATCCGGCGGGTCGCGGAGGCACGGACGGCTGCCATCCCCAGCTCCGACCTGGCCGTCCTCGAATACACCCAGTGGTTGGAGGCGTTGGAGCGTGGCCTGGCCGCTCACCACGCAGGCCTGCTGCCGGCCTTCAAGGAGACCGTCGAGGTGCTGTTCCAGCGAGGCCTGGTCAAGGCGGTCTTCGCGACCGAGACGTTGGCGTTGGGCGTGAACATGCCGGCGCGATCGGTCGTTCTGGAACGTCTCGTCAAGTGGAACGGAGAAACCCATGCGGACCTGACGGCGGGGGAGTACACGCAGCTGACGGGACGGGCGGGGCGCCGTGGCATCGACGTCGAGGGTCACGCCGTCGTGCTGTGGGCCGACGGGTTGGACCCCGATCATGTCGCAGGGCTCGCCTCGACCCGGACGTACCCGCTGCGCTCCAGCTTCAGGCCGACGTACTCGATGGCCGTCAACCTGGTCGACACCGTCGGTCGTGAGGCAGCCCGCGAGATCCTCGAAACCTCGTTCGCGCAGTTCCAGGCCGACCGGTCAGTCGTCGGCCTCGCCCGCCAGGCGCGCCGCCAGGCCGAGGCGATCGCCGGATACACCGACTCCATGGGATGCCATCTCGGCGACATCGAGGAGTACCTGAATCTGCGACGGGCCGCCGACGACACCGAACAACGCCTGGCCCGTGGGCCGCGACGAACAGTCGCCTCGGGCGTCCTCCACCGGGGTGACGTCATCCGGGTACCGGGCGGGCGCGTCGCCGGCTGGGTGATCGTGCTGGATCCCGGAGACGCGGGTGGTGCCTCCGGAGGCAATCCGACAGTTCTCACCTCCGACCGGCAGATCCGTCGAATCCCGCTGAACGACGTCGACGAGTCGCTGGCGGCCGCCGCGACGGTACGGATCCCGCGAGATTTCGCGATCGGCGATCCTCGCTCGCGTCGCGAGCTGGTTGCCAAGATGCGTACCGCCCTGGCCGATCGAGGGACTCCGGCACCACACCGCAACACGCACGAGCCCGCCCGCCACAGCGGCGATGCCGCGGCCGTCGAGGTCAGGAGCCGACTGCGGGCCCACCCGTGTCACGGCTGCTCGGACCTCGCCGAGCACCTCCGATGGGCGGATCGCCGGGCCCGCGCCACGACCGATCACCAGGTCACCCAGCGGCGGATCGAGGGCCGGACGGCGTCGATCGCGCGCGCCTTCGATCAGGTGTGCGAGGTCCTGGAGTCACTCGACTACCTCGACGGTGACACGGTGACCGAGCACGGCCAGCATCTCAGGCGGATCTACAGCCAGGCCGACCTCGTCATCGCCGAGTGCCTGCGTGAGGGAGTCTGGGACGGCCTCGACGCACCGGGACTCGCGGCGGCGGTCTCCACCCTGGTGTACGAGGCACGCCGCGAGGGGGCGCCCGCGTCACCTCGACCGCAGGGGGCCCGAGTCGCGGTCGCCATGCAGGACACCGCTCGGGTGTGGGCCCGGGTGCGAGACCTCGAGATCGAACACCGGCTGCCACCGACCCCCGAACCCGACGTCGGCTTCGCGGGAGTCGTCCATCGGTGGACACGGGGAATGGGCCTGGCAGAGGTGCTGGACGGCAGCGACCTGACCCCGGGCGACTTCGTCCGGTGGTGCCGCCAGACCCTGGACGTCCTCGACCAGGTGGCCGCCCTGTCGGGGGCCGCCAGCCCGCTGGGCGTCGCGGCCACGACGGCCATCTCGCACGTGCGTCGTGGGGTCGTCGAGTCCACCGTCGCCTAGCCGGGGCGCAGGCGGTCGAGCGCCGCGAGGACGCGGTTGACCGTCGATCGGATTCCCCACCGATCGGCGAAGGCAGCCAGTTCCGGCACGTCGGGGGGAGTGCTGCGCAGACCTGTGACCTCGCGCAACTCCCCGGCAGGGTAGGAGGTGAGCGCGGTGTCGATCACCGCGGTCGCAGCGATCCGGGCTGCCGCGATGTCGTCGACCGAGGCCACCAGCTTGCTCCGATGACCCGACGCCATCGTCGTGTCGGGGTCGCGCGCAGCAGCCAACAGTCCGTCCAGACCACCGAACCTGCCGACGAGGTCCGCGGCCGTCTTCTCGCCGATTCCCTTGACCCCGGGCAGTCCGTCGCTGGGGTCGCCGCGTAGCACGGCCATGTCGAGATAGTCCCGCCCCGACCTGACGCCGTAGCGGCGCAACAGCCCGGCCTGGTCGACGACGTCGAGGTTGGCGACGCCCTTGCCGATGTACGCCACCCGAACCCGGCGTGCGTCGTCGACCAGTTGGAACAGGTCGCGGTCGCCGCTCACCACGACGACGTCATCCACCCGGTCATCCTGATCGCCGCCCGCCACCTTCACGTCGCGCACCGCCGACCACCGAGCCGCCAGGGTGGCGACCACGTCGTCCGCCTCGTATCCGCGGGCCTCGACCCGGGCCAAGCCCAGCAGGGCCAACGCCTGCGCGATGAGTGGAACCTGCACGCTCAGCTCGTCCGGTACCTCCTCGGCGTCGGCCGCATCGTCACGGACCCGGACCCGGACGACCCGGTGCGCCTTGTACGAGGGGACCGCGGCCACTCGGAAGGCCGGTCGCCAATCGGCATCCCAGCAGGCGGCGTACGCATCGGGTCGAAATCGGTCGATCAGCGTCGCGGTCATGTCCAGGTAGCCGCGGAGCGCGTTCACGGGAGCCCCGTCGGGGGAGCGGAACGTGCCCGGGACGCCGAAGAACGCCCGGAAATACAGGGTGGCCGCGTCGACGGCCAACAGGGTAGCCACGGCCCCGACGCTACGCCGCGAGACGATGTGCCGGTGAGTGTCGACGCGCGAGCCGCCCGAGTCCTCTATCGCCACGGCAACGTGCACACCCCCGCCTACCCGGATGCGCAGGCGATGCTCGTCGAGGGCGCGACCGTCGCGTGGGTGGGCTCCGACAGCGCCGCGTCGACGTTCGCCGAATCCGGTGACCTCACCGTGGTCGACCTCGCCGGAGCGCTGGTCACACCCGCGTTCGTGGACGCTCACGTGCACTGCCTCGATACCGGGCTGCAGCACATCGGTGTGGACCTGGCGTCGGCCACCACGGTCACCGACATCCTCGACCGCGTCCGGGCAACTGCCAACCGGCGACCGGGGGCGACGATCACCGGCCACGGCTGGGACGAGGCCGCTCTGCACGAGCAACGTCCACCGACCATCGACGAGCTCAGCCTCGCGGGTGGCGGAAGCCCGGTCTACCTCAGCCGAATCGACGTCCACTCGGCCGTGGTCTCGTGGTCGTTGGCCGACGCCGCCGGCCTGACGTCGCGGACCGGGTGGTCACCGAGTGGGCTGGTCCGCGCCGACGCCCACCACGCTGCCCGCGCCGCAGCGCGCACCCTGACCCCCGACGAGCGGCGCGAGGCTCACCTGGCGGCACTGCGTGCGGCCGCGCAGGTCGGCATCGGCTACCTCCACGAGATGTCCGGTCCCGACCTGGTGGGCCTCGACGACCTCGCCCCCCTGCTGCTCATTGCGCGAGAGGTCGGCGTCCGGGTGATCGCCTACTGGGCTGCCCTCGCCGCAGACCAGTCGATAGCCCAGGCCCTGGCCACGTCCGGAGCGACCGCCGAGATTGCCGGCCTCGGCGGCGACCTGTGTGTCGACGGTTCGATCGGGTCGAGAACCGCGGCCATGCGGGAGGCCTACATCGACGGGCGTGAGGGCGACGACCACGCCAGTGGCCGGCTGTACCTGTCGGCGGCGGACGTTGCCGGGCACGTCACAGCCTGTGGGATCGCGGGCGTCCAGGCGGGGTTCCACGTCATCGGCGACGCGGGACTGGATGCGGTACTCGACGGCCTCGACGAGGTCGCCGGGCGTCACGGAGCGGCGGTGGTCCGCCGAGCCAGGGTCCGGCTGGAACACGTCGAGACCGCCGACGACGACCAGATCGCGCGCCTCGCCGGTCACGGTGCCACAGCCAGCGTCCAACCCGCGTTCGACGCCATCTGGGGCGGCCCGGAGGGGATGTACCGGCGTCGCCTGGGCGAGGAGCGTGGCGGACGCCTCAATCGCTTCGCCAGCATGGCGGCTGCAGGTGTCCCGCTGGCGATGGGGTCGGACTCACCCGTCACCCCCTTCGACCCGTGGGGTGCTGTCGCAGCGGCCACCTCGCACTTCGAGCCTGGTGAGCGGATCAGTGCTCGGGCTGCCTTCGCCGCGCACACTCGCGGTGCGCACCGAGCCGCAGGGGGACTCACGACCGGGGAGGCCGCCCCGACGGGGGTGCTGGCTCCCGGGGCCGTGGCCTCGTTCGCCGTCTGGAATGCCGATCAGCTGGTCGTGTGGGCGCCGGACGACCGGGTGCAGGCATGGAGTACCGATCCACGTTCGGGCACCGCCCCCCTACCCGATGTCTCAGGCGGTCGCGAACGTCCGGCGTGCCTGCGCACGGTCGTCGACGGGATCGTCGTGTTCGACGCCGGGGTCCTACCCTGATCCGGTGACTGTCACGGCACCGCCACCACCTCCTGCACCGACAGCCTCACCGGACGATCCGGGTGCCGACGGGGCCCGTCCGGGGCAGGCCACCGGACGGATGCCGCGGCTGCTCGCCGCGACGTCGGCAGTGGCCGGCGGGCTGTTGCTGGACACCGCCTTTCCAGGAGTGGGGGCATGGCCACTGGCGCTGGTGGCGCCGGCGTTGCTGCTGTTCGCCGTGCGCGGGCGGAGCGCCGCCGGTGGTTTCGGGATGTCCGTCCTGTTCGGGCTCGCCTTCCTGGTGCCGCATCTCTACTGGATCGGCACCCTCGTGGGCGCCCTGCCGTGGTTGGCTCTCGCCCTGCTGGAGGCCGCCCTGCTGGCGACCGTGGGCCTGCTGTGGCCGGCGTGTTGGCGCCTCGCCGAACGCCGGGGGTGGGCGTGGTCACTGCCCCTGACCACCGGGGCGGTCTGGGTCGCCGCGGAGGCCTTGCGGGCACGGGCCCCGTTCGGCGGCTTCCCGTGGGCGCGGATCGCGTTCTCGCAGGCAGATTCGCCATTGGTGTGGCTCGCACCGCTCGGTGGCGCACCAGGGGTGGGCTTCGCAGTGGTGGCGGTCTCGGCATCCATCGCCCTCATGACGGTCCGGATCATCCGGCTGCGAGGTCACGGTGGCGGGGTGCGCCCGATCGTGGTGGCAGCCGTACCGGCCGTCGTGGCCGTGGTCGCCGTGGTGGTGGGGGTCGGCGTCGGCCAGCTGGCAGCGGACACCCGACGGGCAGGGGACACCTCGATCACGGTGGCCGCGATCCAGGGCAACGTGCCGCGTGCCGGTCTGGACTTCAACGCCGAGCGACGCGCCGTCACGGACAATCACGCCGGCGTCACCCGCGAATTGGCGCAGCGGATCGACTCGGGCGAGGTCGACCCGGTGGACGTGGTGATCTGGCCCGAGAACGCCTCCGACATCGACCCGCTCCGCAGCCCGGATGCTGAGGCGGTGATCTCGGCGGCGACCGACGCGATCGACGCACCGGTTCTGGTGGGTGCCGTACTGCGCGAACCGGGCGACGACCTCACCAACGCGATTCTGGTGTGGGAGCCGGGGACGGGCTATCGCGGGGACGCCGACGGCCGCTACGCCAAGCAGCGACCCGTACCGTTCGCCGAATACATTCCGTACCGGGCGTTCTTCCGGGCGATCACACCCCTGGTGGACGAGGTGCCGCGCAACTTCGCCCCGGGCCCAGGGCCACGGGTGTTGACCGTCGGAGAAGCCGTCATCGGTCCCGTCATCTGCTTCGAGGTGGCCGACGACGTCGTCGTGGTCAACCAGGTCCGGGCGGGCGCCACACTGCTGGCGGTGCCGACCAACAATGCCACGTTCGGGTTCAGTGACGAGAGCACCCAGCAACTGGCGATGACCCGCTTCCGCGCTGTCGAATACGGGCGCACGACCGTCCAGGCATCGACTGTGGGGGTGAGCGCAGTAGTCATGCCGGACGGTGCCATGTCGCGCACCACCGAGTTGTTCACAGCTGATTCGCTGGTCGCCGAGGTTCCGCTGCGGTCGGGTCTGACACCGTCGGCGTATCTGGGACAAGGCCCCGAATGGGTGGTCGCCATCCTCGTCGCCATCGCCGGCGTCATGCTGATCGGCGTCCGGATCGGGCGGGCCCGCCGCCGGTGAACGTACCCAGCACGGTGGTGTGCATTCCCACGTACAACGAGATCGACAGCCTCCCGGTGACGTTGACCGGCCTGCTGGACGCTGCGCCGTCGGTTCACGTGCTGGTGGTGGACGATGGCTCGCCCGACGGCACCGGGCGGTGGGCGCAGGGCCAGGCGGACAGCGACGAGCGCGTGCACGTCCTGCACCGCAGTGGCAAGCAGGGTCTGGGCGCAGCCTATCGGGCAGGGTTCGCGTGGGCGCTGGAGCGCGACTACGAGGTGATCTGTGAGATGGACGCGGACGGGTCCCATCGACCCGAGCAATTCCCGTCACTGTTGACGGCGGTGATGGGAGGCGCAGATCTGGCCATCGGATCGCGCTGGGTCCGTGGCGGGGGAGTGGAGAACTGGCCCACCTCGCGCAAGATAATCAGCCAGGGTGGCAATTTGTACACCCGGATAGCCCTGGGCATTGATGTGAACGATGCGACTGCCGGTTTCCGCGCCTTCAGACGAGCCACGCTGGTGGCCCTCGACGTCGCGCGCGTCACGTCGTCGGGCTACTGCTTCCAGATCGACATGACGTGGCGCGTACTCCAGGGCGGGGGGAGCGTGGTCGAGGTCCCGATCAGCTTCGTCGAGCGCGTCTCCGGCAGATCCAAGATGAGTAGGGCGATCGTCGCCGAGGCGTTGTGGCGGGTCACCGTGTGGGGTGCCCGCCACCGCGCGGGCCAACTGCGCCGGTTGATTACGCGGACAGCTTGAGCTTTCCTGCCCTGAGCAGGGCCAGCCGCTCTTCGAGCAGTTCTTCCAGCTCGGGGATGGTCCTGCGCTCGAGCAACATGTCCCAGTGAGTACGAACGGGACGGGTCGCCTTCGCCTCGGGGCGTTGCGCGTTACGGAGCAGGCCTTCGGCGCCACAGCGACATTCCCACAACGACGGCACGTCGGCCTCGATCGAGAACGGCACTGTTGTCACGTGCCCATTAGGGCAGTCGTACGCCGCCAGTTGGCGAGGCGCAGGTTCGACCGCGACTTCCGATTCGAGGCTGACGGTGCCTAGGCGGGAGCCTCGCAGGTTGCGTTCGCTCATGTCCTCACCCTTCCGACGGGTAGGCCGTCCAGACCTCGGCGGACCCGAGGTCGTTCGCTACGCGATCGCCGTCCCACCGACAACGACCGCCCCCAGCGGGGTGTTCCCCGGAGGTATGGATGGTTCGGTGCAGGTCGCTGAACGGATTGGGCGGCTCCGTCGACGGCGCCGATAAGAGAAGTTATGACAAAACCAGATCTCAGGGCCGACGCGTTCCTGCGCCTCCGGCATCGCCCCGCTACAGGCAGGCGCGTCACGGAACTGGCGGTGTCACGCAACTGCCAGGTCACGCAACTGCCATGTCGCGCAGCTACGGAGGCGTCACGGGGACACCGGCGGGACCGTGACGAACGTCGCGGTGCCGATGGTCGGTCCTACCGTCGGTGTGGGCGTCGGGGTCGGCGGCGGCTGGTTCGGATCGGTGCCGTTGGCGACCTCGGTTCCGTCGTCGACGCCGTCCCCGTCGGTGTCGGCGTTCAAGGGGTCGGTGGCTGTCGTGGCGACCTCGACACCATCGGCGAGGGTGTCGTCGTCGCTGTCGGCGACGAGCGGGTCCGTGCCCAGGGCGACCTCTTCGCCGTCGCTGAGCTCGTCGTCGTCGGTGTCGTAATCGACCGGGTCCGTGCCCAGGACGTCGACCTCGCGGCCGTCCTTCACGTCGTCGTCGTCGGTGTCGGCATCGTCGGGGTCGGTCTTGAGGTCCGACTCACGTTGGTCGCTGAGTCCGTCACGGTCGCGGTCGGGTGGAGTCGCCACTCCCCCGCCGCCACCGCCACCCGCACTGGCCGAGGTCGTCGGCGACGTGGTGGGTGACGGCTGCGTCGTGGGTTCTGCCTCGGCGACCAACGGGTCCGACCCTGCGCTCAGTTCGCCACCGTCGCTCACGCCGTCGCCATCGGTGTCACTGGACGTCGGGTCGGTGCGTGTGTCGTTCACCTCCTGGGCGTCGTCCAGCCCGTCGTCGTCGGTGTCCCTCGCCTCGGGATCGGTGCCCAGTTCAGCCTCACGGACGTCACTGAGCCCGTCGCCGTCGGTGTCCAGCGCCGCGGTCGTCGTCGGTTCGATCGCCGGCTCGGTCGAGGGTTGCAAGATGGTGGCGGTCGCCGCGACTCCGCCGAAAACCACCAACGCGGCCACCGTGCCGACGATCAACCCCCGCCTCAGTCCCGCACCTCGGCGCGGTTCGGGCACCCCAGTCGCGTAGTCGTCCTCGTCGTCGTAGCGCAGCGACGTGGGCGCCGGGACGGGCGCCCTGACCGGCAGATCGGCCGTCCCCACCACCTGGGGCCGAGGCGCTGCAGGTGGCGCCGTCGACGACGAAGCGGGTGACGTCTCGGTGTTGGGTGCGCCAGGTCCCGGGGGTATGGCCATCGCAGTCGTCTGATCGGCCGACGGCTGCCTGGAAGCGACCGGGAGGAGGGGTCCGGCGACGGCGGCTGCGGCCGGTCCAGCGACCGCTGCCGCTGCTGCTGCGGCGGCGGCGGCGGCGGCCGGTACTGCCACGGCCGGCGCGGTGCGCGCCGCTGGCGCGGGGGCGACTCGCGGCGCCCGACCGGGCAGCCGATCTGCTGCGGCCCACGCGGCACCCAGCGCGATCGCATGCTTGGGATCCGCGTCGACGGCGACCGGTCGACCCAGTTCGGCCCCCACCAGTTGCGCCACCAACGGGATCCGTGACGACCCGCCCACCAGCAGGACGGAATGCACGTCTGCGGGCACGACGTCGGCTCCGGCCAACGCGCGGCGAAGGGCGTCGACCGTGTCACTGAGGGCCGGGCGGATCATGGTTTCGAGCTCGGATCTGGTGAGCCGCACCTCGGTGGTGAGCGTGGGCAGCAGAACGGGGATGGAGACGTCGGTGTCCTCGGACAACGCCTCCTTGGCCTTGGTGCACTCGTCGCGAAGCCGGGCGACCGCCGACATGGCTGCCGGGTCGTCCTCGTCGAGGGCGTCCAGTGCGCTCGACACCGAGGCGGCGACGTGGGCGAAGACGGCGGCGTCGAAGTCGATGCCGCCCAGGCGCTCGATGCCCTCCGGTCGTCCGAGCCGCTCGAACCCGGTCGTGGTGGTCCGCATGACGGCCGCGTCGAAGGTCCCGCCGCCCAGGTCGTAGACGGCAACCACGGCACCCACCGGCAGCTGCTGCTTGTGCGAGTACAACACCGCGGCCGCTTCGGGCTCGGACAGCAGCGACACGATCGCCGGGTCCAACCCCGCCAGCCGCACAGTCTGGTCGAGCAACTCCGTCTTGTACGGGCCCCAGTTGGCGGGATGGCAGATCGTTATGGCATCCGGTGGCGCACCCTCACGCGCCGCGGCGGTCTCGACGACGGTGCGCAGCAGGCGGGCACCGAGTTGCTCGGCCGAGAACGGCGACCCACCGAGCAGCAGCGGCGTGGGGTCCCCGAGACGACGCTTGAACTCTCGGGCGACCCGGTGAGGCTCGGCCAGTGCTCGCCGCTCGGCGGCCTCCCCCACCAGGAAACTGCCGTCCGGCGCGGCGTAGACCACCGACGGCACGGCCGCCATCCGGGTTCCCAGCGAGATGATCTCCGGCCGTTGATCGCGCCACGCCGCGGCTGACGTGAATGTGGTTCCGAGGTCGATGCCGAGTGCGTACATATGTGGCTCCAAGCATTCCGTTAGCCGCCGGCCCGGCGCTTGCCGGGTGTGGCGGACGAATCGTCCGCTACGGGTGCAGGCTATTCATGAACGGGGCAGCAGCGGCAGTCCTCACGGCCAGGTTAGGGGGGTGTAGGGGGATGTCCCCGACGGCCGAACTCCCCCGGCTGCCTACCGTTGAGCCATGACCGAAGCCCGTTCACTGCGCGACGCCTTCGACGGCATCCTGCAGGGTGACTCCCCCACCGTGACCGCGCCTGGCGTGGATGCACCCGACGGGTCCGGATTCGACGGGCTGCCGACGGATCTGGTGGGACAGGCGCTGGCCAGTTACGCAGAGACCGCGCCGTTGGACGTCGCCGAGTCGCTGTCCCCGTTCACCACGGCGTGGACCCTCGGCGAAGCGGATCCAGTCGAAGGATTGCGTCTGCTCGGTGGTGCCGGGGATGGCTTGTCGCCTGATCCGGCCACCATGGCGTTCGCTGACGACATCACGATCGACGAGATTCCCGTCACCGACGACACCGTCGATGACACCGTCGACGTCGGTACGGACGACATGAGCAACCCAGAACCAGACGCGGCGGAGCTCGAATTCGGCCTGAGCGACGACGGCCCACACCCGACCGACGACCCGTCAGCGACCGCGGACCATGCGACGCCCGAGCTCGGCTGGTCAGAATCCATACCCGATATGCCCGATCTGCCGGAGGTGACGCAGGCGCCCGAGGACGCCTATCCCGGGGAGGGGGCATTCGTCACCGAGGGCGCGATCGAGGGAACAATCACCGAGACCGGCGACTGGGACGCCTTCGACTGAGCACCACTCGGGGGCTACGAGGCCTGACGTAGGTCGTCGAGGATTCCCTCGCACGAGCGGACCGCGACGGTGGCCGCCACCGAGAGGGCGTGTGACGTCAGGGGGTTGGCGCCGCGGCGCTGCCAGCGCAGCAGCGATGCCTCGGCGGCATCACGCACGTCGTCGACGGGTGCCGTGTCGAGCAGGCCGAGCCGTTGCCGTGGCGCGCCACCCTCACCCCCGATGATCCGTTCCAGATCGTCGAGGACGTC
The DNA here is from genome assembly GCA_031398915.1 of Micrococcales bacterium. GTDB lineage: Bacteria > Actinomycetota > Actinomycetes > Actinomycetales > JBBAYJ01 > JANNOG01. The sequence goes on from JANNOG010000055.1 coordinate 71,453, forward strand.
TGGCCTACCTGCCACCGTCCCTGCCCGGATCGACGACAGCACTCGCATCTCGTGGAAGGGATGAGCCGACGCGATCACTTCTTCGACAGCTGCTGCCAGGGTGTCCGATCCAGCAACCGGCCGTCGCCGCACCACCGCCTCGACGCCGAGCAGCGCCGATCGGGCCTTGAGGACGTCTCGTCGCTCGAAGAACAGGGTGTGGAGGATGCCCCGCAGTGCGTCCAGTCCGCTGTGCTCGGTCAGCTCGCGGGCCACATCCGATGCGGTCAACTGAGGACGGCGACGGAGCAGGGACACGCCGAGGCGGATCCCGAACAGTCCGAATCGGTCCAGGAGCAGTTGTCGCTCGATCTCGGTGAGGCCCAGGCCCGGCTGCCGGGTGAGGAATCGATCCGCCGTCAGCAACAGCGCCTCCGAGTCCTCGACAGGAATCTCGGCGATCACCCGCAGGTGCTTCGCCTCGACCTCGGTCAACGTCGCCGCCGTTTCGGCGAGCAGCCCGGCAACCGGTACCACGGTCTGCATCACCCGACGGACCTTCCCGTCCGCCGCCAGCCGTCGGGCGATGGTGCGAGCCGAGCGCATCGCGTCCAGTCGCCCGACGCCGATCTCGTCCGCCCGGGACAGGACGCCGATGGAGTTCACCGGATTCGGCTGCGACACCTCGTGGTCATGGAATGCCCGGAGAAATTCGAGATCGGTGGCGTGAAGGTGTTTCATGAGGTAGATCACGGCATCCGCAGTGGTTGCCTCGTCCTGCGGTACCAACAATTCCCACGATCGCGCCGACGTATGGGCGGTCATCGAGCCGACACCGGGGGTGTCGATCAGGGTGGCGGTACGCAACGCCCGTGAGGGCCACATCACCTCGATGCTCTCGACGGCCTCCTCAGCCACTCCGGAGATATCGATGACGAGGGAATGGTCCTCGCGGTGAAATCGAGTCTGGCGGTGAGTTCCGGCGCGTAGGCGCAGGGTCACCTGGTAGGTGTGACCATCCACGTACCAGGTGACGATGCGGGTGCATTCACCCGCGTCGGTGGGCGCCAGCCGCTCCCCCACCAGGGCGTTGAGCAGTGTGGACTTTCCTGATTTCACCCGGCCGGCGATGGCCACCCGCAACGGTTCGTCGAGCCTGCCGAGGACGCCGAGCAGCTGCTCCCCCTCGGGGCTTCCTCGATACACCTCCGCCGCGGCCTCCACCACACCTCGGGCCCGCTCCAGCAGCACGGACGTCACGGCTGTGCCTGCCCGACCGCAGCGCGCATGCCACGAGCGCGGTCGCTCAACGTCGTCAACCGAGCGATCTCGGCATCGACGTCGCGGGTGCGTGACGCCCGGTCGCTCTCGGTCCGGTTGGCCGCCTCCTTCGCGGCGGTCAGCGCCTGCGTGGTGGAACGCTGCAATTCCGTCGCGCGCTGGCTGTAGTGGTCCCGTAATTCGCGTTGGATACGACGCAACGTGTCCCTCGAATCCTTACCCATGACGAACGACACCTCGTCGCAGTACTTGCGCACCGCATTCTTGGCCTGCGTCTGGCGTGAGGCGAGTTGACGTTTCCGCTCGTCGCGCAACCCGGCGCGGCCCATCAGGAGACCGATCGGAATAGCGACTGCAGTGAGGCTCAGGCCCACCATTCCTCCCAGCAGGGTGAACATGAGAATCCCGCCGTAACTGCCTTTGAGCAGCACCATGGCCTGCTTGCGTGCTGTCATCTTCTCGAGGTCCAATCCGGCGGATGCCTTGACCGAGGCCTGCGACGACTCCAGGCGGGGGGTGGGGTCGTAGACCGACACGGCCTGGTAGACGTCGCCGGCCGCCTGCCGGAAGTGCTCGCCCACCACCTGGCTGAGCTCTACCGCTCGGTCCCGCAGCAGGGTGTAGTTGGTGACGACCTCCGCCGACACCCGAGACTCCAGCCACGGTTGCATCTCGGACCAGGTGTCCGCGGGGTCCGACGAATCGAGGAAGCTGTCCGACTCGCTGAGCACCTGCCGGATCCGGGCCCGAAGGTCGAAGTCGATGTCGGCGGTGAGGTCCGCGATGCCGTCGCCGAGTGTCGTGCTCCACCGCGCTGCGGACTCCTTCAGAGCCTCGGCCCGGCGCTTCGCCGCCGACAGGTCCTCGGCGACCCGCTGCGCCGCCTCCGGATCGGCAAGAGCGGCCCGCTCGGCGTGGAATTCAGCAGTCAGCTGCCCGGCGACCGCCTCCACCTCGGCGGCGACGTCGCTCACGATGGTGGCCACAGCGGACCCGGTCACCTGCGCCGTGACGAAGGACACCAGGTCGGCGAACCCGGACTCGGCGTTGAGATCCCGATCGTTGGCACTCACGGCCTGGGCTCGCAGCACCGACGACACGGCGATCACCGGAATGGTCCCCAGACCTGCGACGTGATCGGTGTCGAGTTGCGTGATGCGCCGCCATGCCGGATAGAAGTCACGCTTCGTCACCACGCACACGACGGTCGGGCACATGTCACGAGCGCGCTTGAGAAAGTCGAATTCGGCTGCCGTGATCTCTTGTGACGCGTCGGTCACGAAGATGACCGCATCCGCCAACGACGTCGCCGCCAGCGACGCCGCCGCATGGCGCGAACCGAGTCCGCCGAGGCCAGGCGTGTCCACGATGACGAGGCCCGGCTTGAGCATGCTTCGAGGCAGCAGCACCTCCACGGCGGTGGGCGATGATCGGGTTCCTGATGTCGCCGGGTCCGCATCCGTGACGTAGCCGCGGATATCGGCGAGGGCGATGGGTTCGCGCCGGGTCTCGGCTTCTCCCGCGCCGAACACCAGGTTGGCCGATGCCTGCTCGCCGTAGCGGATGTACGTGGGCAGCGCCGTGGCGATGTCGTCGTCCACGGCGCAGACGGTCGCCCCGACGAGACCGTTCACCAGTGAACTCTTGCCCTTCTTGAACTCCCCCACCACGACCACGTGGATGCTGGGATCGGACAGCCGGGCGGCTGCGGTCTGGAGGCGGCGGGCCAGGTCGTCGCGACTGTAGGCGGTGCACGCCTTGAGTCCAAGTGCGATCAGCGCCGCCGCGGCGGCTGCTCCGTTGTCCGTCACCATCTGCCCCTCGCACAACCTGACATGGATATCGGCTGAGAGACCCTGATACGCCGTGAGCGCGACGGTGACGGCCGGCGCAGAACTGCCTGGTCTGCGCTACCGCCACCGCCGCGTCGCCGGGTCGGGGCCATCCGGATCAGGCGTCCTGAACAGCCTCCTCGGCAGGGGCGTCAGCCGGCACCGGGACGGCTTCGAAGATGACCGTCGGCTCCTCGAACGGCTCGGCAGGGGCGTCCATCGTGTTGTCCGACCCGAGCTGGTTGCCGTCGCCTTCTACGTCGAAGTCGCTCATGCTGTCGGCGTCGCCCTCGCCCAGGGACACGGCCGAGTCGCTGACGTTGCCTATGGCTGTGCCGTCGCCCAGCACGCTGCCGTCGTTGTCACTGGCGTTGCTGGAGTTGCCCTCGCCGAAGTTGACGCTGGCGTCCGAGATGTCGGCGTCAGACAGGTTGATCACTGACGTGTCGCCCTCGCCGCCGACGACGGAGTCGTTGACGCTGCCGTCGGCCTGGATACCGGTCAGCTCGCCGGTGTTGACCGGAGAGTCGATGTCGCCCTCGACCAGGACCGCACCGTCGCCGGTGTTGACCTGACCCTGCACATCGGACCCGGTGACGGCGCCGTCACCCGAGTTGGACACCGCGTCTCCGGCGACGCCGGCCTGAGCGGCCGACGACCCGTCGCCGGTGGCGGCGTTGACGTCGCCGTCGCCGGACGTCACGACGTTGCCGTCGCCGTCGACGGTCGTCTCGCTCTGGTCCAGATCGATGTCGATGTCGCCGTCGATGTCGTTGAAGTCGAACTCGTTGTTGGTGTTCTCGACGTAGGTGTTCTCGATGTACTGCGGGTAGTTGTTGACGATGGTGCTGGCCGAGGCGCTGGCAGCGGCCGAGGCGGCACCGGCGGAGGCGGCGCCGGCCGATGCGGAGGCCGATGCGGCGGCCGAGGCGCTGCCACCGGCGGCGACGCTGCCCGAGGAGGCGTAGCTGTCGGCGACGGCCGAGAAGTAGGCGTCGTACTGGGCGGGCAGGCCCTCCATGCCGCAGAGGAAGTCGATGGTCTGGCCGGTGTCGGCCGAGTCGAGGGCGTCGGCGGTGATCCCTGTGTCGGCCTCGGCCGCGGCGAGTGCTGCGTCGGGCTCCTGTCCGCCACTGATGTAGTCCAGGGCGGTCTTGATGTAGGCGGCAACCTCGGCGCTGGCGGTCTGTACGTCCATGATCGTTAACCCTTCTGTGTGGTGCCCTTCCCGGTCGGTTGGGCTGAGGCCAAGATTGCTCCGAGATCACGGCCGCCACATCGGGGCGACCCCTAGTTCGCAGAACCGGGCATAGGGGATTCCATCGCGATCATCGGGGTCACCGCAAGGGTTACGGGGCGTGGTTCGAGCTGACCAGGCTCTGCAGCGCGGCCACGAACTCGGCCTTGGTCCTCGCCCCGATCTTGCTGCGGATCCGAGAGACGTGGTGCTCGACCGTCTTTGGCGAGATGTACAGCTGCACGCCGATCTCTCGGTGGGTTCGCCCCTCCAGGACCAGGGTGGCGACCTCGATCTCCCGCTCGGACATTCCGCCCACCCCGAGCACGCTCCCCGCAGCCGCGTCGCCGGGGCGACCGGGTCCGCTGCTGGTCAGTTCGCGGGCGCGTTCGAGCAATCGACGAGCGACGCGGGCATCGGTGGTGCGGACCGCAGCCTGGCCGGCCAGGCGACCCGCCTCCCATGGCAATTCGGCGTCGGTGACCAAGCCGGCGACCGCCTCGATCACCTCGTCGCCGCTCACCCGTCCGGCGAGGGCCTGCGCCCAGACCCGGGCGGCGACCGCCTGGCTGCGCTGGCGCGGTCCGGCGCTGGCTGTCGCAGACGCGACCGCCGCTAGTTCGGCGGCCGACTCCGCTGATTCGGCGTCGTCGTCGACGACCGCGACCTGGAGGTCGATCCACGCCAGGGAGCAGCGCCACAGCGCGGGAGCGTCGACGGCGTAGCCCTGCAGCGTCTCCATCATGTCTCGGGCGTGTCGGTGGTTGTCGAGACGGGCCGCCGCGACAACGAGTTCTTCGACCAACTCGATCGCGAACAGGTCGACCGCGCACCGGGCGAGCTCGTTGCCGGCCCGGTCCCAGCAGGTGCGCAGGGCGAGGACGTCGGCGCTGCGGCGAGCCCGGCCCACTGCCAGGGCAGTCGCGACGAAGCGATCGCGACGCGAGGCCGTCGACCCTTCCACCGGCCTCGCCGCGGTGAGGGTGGCGGCGACGGTGGCGTCGGTGCCGCCGCCCAAGTGAGGGATCTCCGAGTGCGAGATCCCCGAGTGCGAGATCCCCGAGCGCAGTCGCACCCAGTCGAGCAACAGGCTGTGACGGCGCGCCAGGTGCTCACCACCCACCATGCCCGTCTGGGCAGCCACGAGCAGCCGTGCCGCAGTGGCGCTGTCACCGGCGGCCACCGCCACCAGCGCCCCCAGGGCGTGCGGCGAATCGAGATCGAGCGCGGGTGTGGCCTCGCGAGCCTCGGCGGCGGCGATCAGGTGGCGCACCGTCGTCCGTGGAGTCGCGTCGGCGATACCCGCCACAGCGGTCGCCAGCAGGATTGCCGGGTCTCGTCCGGTCGTGCCTGCCACGAGGTCGCTCAGCACACCTCGGGCGTCGCCCGTCCGGCCGAGACCCACCATGGCGGGCACCGCGAGCACGCTCCGCCCGGGATCACCGGCCGATCCCAGCGCCGTGACGACCTGGTCACTGCGCCCGTCGGCGGCTGCCGCCAGCGCCGAGTCCAGAAGGAAATCGCGCCCGGTCGCCAGCGCCTCGCGAGCCACCGACCGATCGATCGAGGACAGGTCGCCGAGCAGGACGTCCGCGACGGCAGGCGGGAGCATCAGGCGCTCGCTTGCCCGCCAGCCGGCTGGCAACACCCCCGCGAGACGAATCCGGCCGACCGCCGCCGCGAACCGCTGACCGAGACCGGCGTGGTTCGCCGAAACGCCCAGCAAGGCACCCAACGACCGAGGTTCGACGACCGTCGCCTGATCCTGCGCGACGGCCAGCAGGGTCAGTAGTGCCCGGTCATCCGGTCCGAGGTCGGCCAGGCGACGCTCGACGGCGGCTCGCAGCGCAGGACCGACGGTCGGCGGGTCCGCGAGGGGCGGGTCCGCGCGGGGCGGATCGGCCAACATGGCCGCGACCAACCATGCGGCCCCGCCGGATCTGAACAGCACGAGGTCGAGGTCGTCCCGCTCCGCCGCTGCGGGCATGGACGACACCTCACCGCGGGTCAATGGCTCGGTCGTCAGCGGCGCCCTACCGCCCAACACTGCACTCTCCAACGCCGCCAGCGCGGTGGACGGCACGCCGGGGCGCCGCGACATGATGACCCTGCCTCCCCGGTCGAGGGCGCGGGTCACGGCAAGGACGACGTCGTCGTCGTGACGATGGGCGTCGTCGAAGAGGACCGTGACCGTTGCCTCGACATCCAGCAGGCGAGCAGCCGTCGCCGCGTCGCACCGCGCCGGGATGGTCACCACCGGCCCACCGGGCAGCTGCGCCAGGGCGGTGGCGCGCCAGGTTCGGCCACTGCCGTCGACGCCGATAACGGCGGCTCCCGATGGGCCGAACGCGGACATACGGCGAGGTTAGGCCGTGACGGGCCGCGTCCTGGACAGCCACCACAGGCCGAGAACGGGCAGGACCAACGGGATGAACAGGTATCCCTGACCGAAGCGCGACCACACGGTGTCGTCACCGAACCACACCGGCTCGACCAGGCTGAGTGCGCCGACCGTCAGCACCCCCGCCAGTTCGATCGAGATCGTCACCCAGGCCAGTCGCCGCGGGCGCGCTCCGGGCCGGATCAGGCTGACCGTGGCGACCACATAGATGGCGGCGGCAGCGGCCGACAGCGAATACGCGAGGGGCGCCTCCTGCGCCTTGGTGGCCAACTGATATGCAGCGCGACTGGTGGCTGCCAGTGCGAAGACCGCGTACACCGCGACCAGTACCCGCCCGGGCCCGCCGGAGGTCGACCCATGTCGACCCCCGTCGAGTGCGCCGACTCGGGTGGTCACCACAGGTCCCACAGGCGCAGGGTCATCGTCGCCATCGTGACAGCAGTGACGACCAGCACGACGTTGCCCCAGCGGGAACGCTCGCCCAGCGCCCACACCAGGCCGAACGGACCGACCGCCAGGACCCCCACCAGGTAGGCGACCACGATCAGCGGAGACTGCGGCCCGTTTCCCATCGCCAGGACGACCCCGATCACCACCGACTGGGCGATCAGCAACAGCTCGGCCAGGGCGACCAGGACGACCACGGCGAGCGTCGGGCGGCGATCGCGCAGCGCCGACACCCCGGCAAGGACCGTCGCCACGACACAGCTGCCGACGACACCTATCACCAGGAGATCGACCACGACCGAAGCGTGTCACGCCCGATCGGCGCGCCCGCTGTGACGCCCGGTGTCGCGGGCCCGCCCCGTCTGGGAGGCTGATGGCATGGCTGCCCGTCCTGGGGTCCGCACCCGTCGCCCGCTGCTGCTGCTCCTCATCGCCGGATTCGTCACCGGTGTGGTGTGGCTTACTCGTGACGCATGGCGGCCGTCGCGCCGTCGAGGTGCTCCGGCGCCGGTCGGGCCGGTCCCGTCGGCGCAGGGGGCACCGCGCCTGACCGTGTCTCGCCCGGCCACGGCGCACGTCACACCGCCGACCGGTGACCGGGTCGCTGCCGAAGCCGACGCCGCTACGCCGGCGCCCCCCGGGCCGGATGCCACTGCGCCCCGCGACGATCTGACCCGCCTGGAGGGGATCGGCCCGCGGATGGCCGCGGCATTGACCGCCGAGGGCCTGGGCACCTTCGACACCCTCGCCGCCTCCACCGCCGAGTCACTGCGGTTGGCGCTCGCCCACCAGGGCCTCCGATTCGCCCCCACCCTCACCACGTGGCCGGCGCAGGCGCGACTGCTGGCCGACGGTGACGAAGCGGGCTTCGCCGCTCTCGTCTCAGGACTGCGACGGGGCGGGTCCGCCGGCTGAGCCGTCGCGAGGGGGTCGGGTGTGGAACTCGACCAGGGTCGCCAGCCTGGTGGCCTCGCGCCTGGCGTACGCCCCGTCCGCGGACTGGATGGCGAGCACGGCTGCGGTAGACCCGGCCGCCAGATCCAGGTGAGCGAAGGTGGAATCGCGACCGAAGGTCACCGAGACGATCTCGGCCCACGACAGCACGTCGGCACCGAACAGGTTGCGAACCTCCAGGCCCTGACTCGTGGGGATGGCGACGATGCCGGCGAATCGGGACATGAGCCAGACCCCCAGCGCTCCGACCGCAGCGAAGCCGATCGCATCTGCTGCACCTGCGCCGGGCAGCGCCACGGAAAGGCCGATCAACACGGCCACCCACAGCCCCGCGGCGACCCACGGCGCCACCCGACCAGCCCGCGGTCGGAAGGGTCGGTACAGGTCCTCGGCGGACCCGGTCACAGTCGACAGGCGTGGATCTCGGTGACCAGGATCGCTCGGGCGCCGACGTCCCACAGCTCGTCCATGATTCGGTTGGTGTCGTGGCGGGTGACCATGGCGCGCACAGCCGCCCAGCCCGAGTCGTGGAGCGGGGACACGGTGGGCGACTCGAGTCCCGGCGTGATGGCCACAGCGGCTTCGATCCGGGCGACCGGAATGTCGTAGTCCATCAGGACGTAGCGACGTGCCACGAGCACCCCCTCGACCCGGCGAACGAGGACGTCCAGGCGCGGGTGGTGGTCCCGGTCGCGGGCTGTCACCAAGACCGCCTCGCTGTGTAGCAACGGTTCGCCGAAGACCTCCAGGCCGGCGTTTCGTAACGTGGTGCCGGTCGACACCACATCGGCGATGGCGTCCGCCACCCCCAGACTGACGGCGGTCTCGACGGCACCGTCGAGGCCCACCACCGTGGCGGTGATCCCCCGTTCGCCCAACCAGGACGCCACCAGACCGGGGTAGGCGGTGGCCACCCGTCGTCCGGCGAGCGCTGTCACGTCCGACATGGCGCCAGGTGTCGCGGCGAACCGGAAGGTCGACGCGCCGAAGCCGAGAGTGAGGACCTCATCGGCGGCCGCGCCTGAGTCCAGCAGCAGGTCACGACCGGTGATGCCGGCGTCCAGGGTGCCGACGCCGACGTAGACCGCGATGTCACGGGGGCGCAGGAAGAAGAACTCGACGTCGTTGGCGGGATCGACCAGGACGAGTTCTTTGGCGTCCCGACGGCGGCGGTAACCGGCCTCGGCGAGCGTGTCCGCCGCCATGTCGGCGAGCGCCCCCTTGTTGGGCACGGCGATGCGCAGCGCGCCGCCGCGGTCGGGCGCCGCAGTCACCGTCACAGGTGGCGGTAGACGTCGGCGGGAGTGAGGCCGCGGGCGACCATGAGGACCTCCAGGTGATAGAGCAGCTGACTGATCTCGGCGGCGAGTTCGTCGTCGGTCTCGTACTTGGCTGCCGTCCACACCTCGGCGGCCTCCTCGACGACCTTCTTGCCGATGGCGTTGACACCGCCGTCCAACAGCCGGACCGTCGAGGACCCTTCGGGGCGATCGACCGCCCGTGCCGCCAGTTCGTCGAACAGCGAGTCGAAGGTCTTCACGCGGGCACCGGCAGCGGGGCGTAGGTGGTGCTGCGCTGGCGCAGCGGACGGCCGATGCCCGCGGCGATGTCGGCCAGCTCGGCGACGGTCTTGGCCGAGCCGTGCTCGGATCCCGCCATCCGGCTGATCGTCTCCTCCATCAGGGTGCCGCCGAGGTCGTCTGCGCCGCCGTTCAACATGGCTCGCGTGCCGTCGATGCCGAGCTTGACCCACGACGTCTGAATGTGGTGGATGCGACCGTGCAGCATGAGCCGCGCAACCGCGTGGACCGCCCGGTTGTCCCGCCGCGTGGGACCCGGACGGGCCAGGCCCGCCAGATAGACCGGTGAGTTGTGGTGGACGAAGGGCAGCGGGACGAACTCGGTGAATCCGCCGGTGCGGTCCTGTACCCCGGCCAGGGTGCGAAGGTGGGCGACCCAGTGCCGAGGGTGGTCTACGTGGCCGTACATCATCGTCGAACTACTCGGGATCCCCAGCCCGTGGGCGGTCTCGATCACTCGGATCCACTCGGACGTGGGCAGTTTCCCCTTGGTGAGCACCCACCGGACATCGTCGTCCAGGATCTCGGCGGCGGTGCCCGGGATCGATCCCAACCCGGCGTCTCGCAGGTCACGCAACAGGTCGGCCACGGTGACACCCGCTCGGGCTGCCCCGGTGACGATCTCCATCGGACTGAACGCGTGGACGTGGATGCCGGGCGCGGCGTCCAGGACCGCCCGCACGATCCGGACGTAGGCGTCGGCGCCCATGTCCGGACTGATCCCCGACTGGATGCACACCTCGGTCGCACCCAGTGCCTGCGCCTCGGCTGCGCGCGCGCCCACCTGCTCCAGCGACAGGGTGTACGCGTCGGGGTCGCTGCGTCGCTGGGCGAACGCGCAGAACCGACACCCGACGTAGCAGATGTTCGTCACGTTCAGATTCCGGTTGAGGACGTATGTCACGTCATCGCCCACCACATCGCGGCGTACCGCGTCGGCCAACGTGGTCAGGGCATCCAGGTCGCGGCCGTCAGCCTGGAGCAACGTCAGGTAGGACTCGTCGTCCAATCCGGCCGGGTCGCGTTCGGCACGGACGAGGGCACCCGCGACGTCCTGCGACACCGCGGCACCCGGCACTGACGCCGGACTCAGCCGCTCGGCCACCGCATCCCAGTCGCCGTAGACACTGGCGAAGTCGCCACGCCGATCGCCGGTGCGGCCGGTGTCGTCGATGGTTCGGTTCAGGTCTGTCCGCCCCGACCCGCCCGATGCCGCCGACACGTCGGCCCACCCGCCGTCGGGCTCCTGCCACGCCTGACCGCGTGGCGACGTCGTCGGATCGGCCAGCCCGGTCGCAGGGTCGGCCAGCGCCCTGACATGCGCATGCAACCGGGCGTCGATCCACGAGGTCTCACCGGCCAGAGCGCTCCGGACATACCGGGGGTGGGCGGTGAGGCGTTGCGCCAGTCGCAACCCGGCCGCCTCGGTGATCGCCGTGAGGGTGTCCACCTGCGGCCAGGGTCGCTCGGGGTTGACGTGATCGGGGGTCAGCGGGCTGACGCCGCCCCAATCGTCGACGCCCGCGCGCAACAGCCGGGTCAGGTCGTCGGGTTCGGTGAGGTTCGGTGGCGCCTGCACCGAGACACCGGGCCCAAGCAGCAACCGCGTCACGGCGATGGCTGCCACGTACTCGTCGGCTTCGAGGTCCGGCACGTCGCGCATCGCCGTATCGGGCTTCGCTCGGAAGTTCTGCACGATCACCTCTTGGATCGCGCCGTACTCGCGGGCAGTTCGGCGGATCGCCAGAATCGCGTCGATCCGCTCGCTCGGCGTCTCGCCGATTCCGAGCAGGACGCCGGTGGTGAACGGCACTCCGATGCGCCCGGCGTCGTCGAGCACGCGCAGCCGCAGGGCCGGGTCCTTGTCGGGGCTGGCGTAGTGCGCCGCGCCCGGTGTCGTCCACAGCCGGGTCGCGGTGGTTTCCAGCATCATTCCCATCGAGGGAGCCACCGGGCGCAGCCGTTGTAGCTCCTCCCACGACATCACCCCCGGGTTGAGGTGCGGCAACAGGCCGGTGTCCTCGAGCACGGCGATGGCGCACGCTCGCACGTAGGCCAGGGTGTCGGGATAACCGCGCTGGTCCAGCCACTCGCGCGCCGCCGGCCAACGGTCCTCCGGACGGTCCCCCAGCGTGAAGAGCGCCTCGCGACATCCCACCGCGGCGCCGGCCCGGGCGATGGACAACACCTCCTCGACACTGAGGTATGCGTCAGGGACCCGGTGCGGAACCGTGACGAACGTGCAGTAGTGGCAGCGGTCGCGGCACAGCCGGGTGAGTGGGATGAACACCTTGCGGGAGTACGTGATCGTCCGGGGTCGCCCGGCCTGCTCCAATGCCGCGTCCCGCACGCGCGACGCAGCGCCCAACAGGTCGTCGAGGGCGTCACCCCGGGCACCCAGGGCGGCGGTCGCCTCGTCTGCGTCGAGCGCCTTGCCGGCCACCACACGCGACACCGCCCGGACGATCTGCGCCTGACTGGGACCGGTGCTCACCCGGACAGGCTATGCCGGGCCAGGGGGTCGACTCGCACCGACGCTTCGAAGCGTGAGCGCGGTGGCGACAGCGGCGTCGGCTGCCTCACCACCCTTGTCCTCGCGGCTGCCCTCCAGCCCGGCGCGCGCGAGTGCCTGCTCGACGGTGTCGCAGGTCAAGACGCCGAAGCCGACAGGGATACCGCTGCGGACGGACACCTCGGTCAGGCCGTTGGTGGCGGCCGAGCAGACATACTCGAAGTGAGGAGTGTCACCTCGCACGACAACGCCCAACGCGACGACGGCGTCGTATGCCCACTCCTGCGGGGCGCGGCGAAGTGCTGCGATCCGGGCAGCGGCCACCGGCAGCTCGAAGCAGCCCGGTACCTCGACCTCCAGCGGCGCGTCGACTCCCGCGAGGCCCAACGCTCGCATCGCCCCCGCCCGTAAACCGCCCATCACCGTGTCGTGCCAGGTCGCCGAGATCACGGCGACTCGCAGGCCGACGCCGGACCCCCGGACGACCGCTACCCGTGGGGCGCCCGCGCCGCTCATGCGGGCGTGGCCAACCGGGCGCCCGGTTCGTCGGTGGCGCCGTTGGGAAACCACCCGAAGGTGTCCGGCAGCAGGTGGCCCATGCGGTCTCGTTTGGTGATCAGGTAGTCGATGTTGTGGCGCTGCACCCCCGTGACGACGGGTACCCGCGCCGTTACCGACACCCCGTGCCTGACCAGGGCATCGACCTTGGTGGGGTTGTTGGTCAGCAGTCGAATCTGGGTGAGGCCGAGGTCGACGAGGATGGCCGCGGCGGACACGTAGTCGCGCGCGTCGGCGGGCAGCCCCTGCGCGGTGTTGGCATCGACGGTGTCCAGGCCCTGGTCCTGCAGTTGATATGCGGCGATCTTGGCGGCGAGACCTATCCCCCGACCCTCGTGACCGCGCAGGTACACCAGTGCCCCACCACCGGGGCTGGCGGCGATCGCCGACAGGCTGGCGTCCAGTTGCGGACCGCAGTCACACCGCAGCGACCCCAGCGTGTCCCCGGTCAGGCACTCGGAGTGAACTCGGACCAGCGGCGCCGACCCGGCCGGCCATCCCCCGTCCGGGCGACGAGTCGTGACGGCAAGGTGCTCGTCACCGGTGAGGGTGTCGCGATACGCACTCGCCCACATCTCACCGAACCGAGTCGGCAGAGCCGCCACGGCGACCCGCCGGACCCGAGTCGTGGCGACGGTGCGTGGCGGTGACCCGGCGGCGATGTCGTGGCGGCGGCGCCACTCGATCAGGTCGGCGATCGAGACGAGCGGGATCCCGGTGGCGTCGGCCAGGGCGCGCAGACCGTCCAGACGCAGTGGCTCACCGTCGTCCCCGACGACCTCGACGATCATCGCGACCGGCGCGAGCCCGGCGATCCGACAGAGGTCGACGCCGGCCTCGGTATGCCCGGGACGTTCCAGCACACCACCGGCGCGGGCGCGCAGCGGGAAGACGTGCCCGGGGCGCACCAGATCGTCGGCGGTCGTGGTGGCGTCGGCCAGCAGGCCGATGGTCCGTGCCCGATCCGATGCGGATATCCCGGTGCTCACGCCCGTGCGGGCATCGACGCTGACGGTGTAGGCGGTGCGACGGGGATCCTGGTTGCGCGTCACCATGGGCGCCAGCGCCAGGTGATCTGCCTGCTCGTCCAGCATGGAGACGCAGAGCACACCCGAGCTGTGTCGGATCGACCAACCGACCCATTCCGGGGTCGCGAACTGGGCGGCCAGAACGATGTCCCCCTCGTTCTCACGATCGCCGGCATCGACGACCAGTACGGGTCGTCCCGCCGCCAGCGCCACGAAGGCAGACTCGATGCCGTCGAGGCTGCTGCTCACGCCAGTACCGTCCGCTCGGCCAGCTGAGCCTCGACGTACTTGGCCAACACGTCGACCTCGAGGTTGACCACCTCGGCTACGGCACGCCGGCCCAGCGTCGTGTCGCGCAGAGTCGTGGGAATCAGCGAGACCTGGAACCACGGCTCGTCGGCACCGATGGGGCTGATCGCCGATACGGTCAACGAGACCCCGTCGACGGTGATCGACCCCTTCTCCACCACGTAGCGGCGGAGCTCACGCGGGAGCGAGACGGTGACGACCTCCCAGGCGTCCCCGGGGTCACGGCGAAGGATGGTCCCGGTCGCGTCGACGTGGCCCTGGACGACATGGCCACCGAATCGACCGGTGGCGGGCATCGCGCGCTCGAGATTGACGACGGTGCCGGCGGACACGTCGGCCAGGCTGGATCGACGCAACGTCTCGGCCATGACGTCCACCTCGAAGCTGTCCCCCGTGATGGCCGTCAGGGTGAGGCAGACACCGTTGACGCTGACGGAGTCTCCGATCGACACGTCCTCGGTGACCAGCGGGCCCCGGACCCGCAGAGTGGCCGAGTCCGCCGCGTGGCGGACGTCGAGGATTGATCCCTGTTCTTCGACGATTCCCGTGAACATGCTCACCGACCCGTGGTGGAGATGGTGCTCCGGGTGGGGGCGCTGGACCGCCGGAGGTCGCCAGGGCGCAGGTGCGCCACAGCGCCCACGACCTCCTCCCATCCGGACTTTCACCGTCGGCCCTGGAATTCCACCAGATCAACCGGCCGCTGGCTGCGGTCGGGTCGCGGGCTGTCACCGCCGGTTCGGAGTTACACCGACCCCGGAGATCGCGGGTAATGCCCCGAGTGTGTCATGCACGCGCGTCACTTTTCGATGTGCGCTACGCCACTGCCGCTGGACGCACGTCGGCGCAGGTCGGCAACGGCACCCGCAGCGTCCGGAGACCCGAAGACCGCGGATCCGGCGACGAACATGTCCGCCCCGGCTTCCGCGCATCTGCCGATGGTGTCGACGGACACTCCCCCGTCGACCTGGACCCAGACGTCGAGGCCACTGGCGCGCACCGCGTCACGGACCCGCCGGACCTTCGGCAGGCAGACATCGAGGAACGGCTGGCCACCGAACCCGGGCTCCACCGTCATGATCAGAATCATGTCGAACTCGGCCAGCAGGTCGAGGTAAGCGTCGATCGCCGTGGCCGGGCGCACGGCGAGGCCGGCCCGCGCCCCGGCCGCACGGAGCGCGCGGGCCGTGCGGACCGGCGCGGCGGACGCCTCGGCATGAATCGTCACGCTCTGCGCCCCGGCGCGGGCGTAGTCGAGCGCCCACCGGTCCACGTGGTCGATCATGAGGTGGCAGTCGAGTGGGACCGGCGACACTCTCGCCATCGCCTCGACGACGGGCGAGCCGAACGTCAGGTTGGGCACGAAGTGGTTGTCCATGATGTCGACATGGGCCCAGTCGGCGTTCTCTATCCGGCGCAGCTCGCCGCCGATGTCGGCGAAGTCCGCGGCGAGCACGCTGGGGGCGATCCGAATGGCCACGCCCGGCACCGTAACGGCAGCGACCGCGCGGTGCGCCGCTCCTACCCTCAGGTGCGCCGGAGCAAGGCGAGAAACATCGCGTCCGTGCCGTGGATGTGCGGCCACAGCCGTGCGTAGGGTCCGTCGCCCAGATCGGGGATCTGGCCTCCGTCACGATCCGACATGTGCGGCCGGGCATCGATCACCGTCGACGCCGGCGCCTTGCCCCGCGCGCCGGCCTTGACCACGTCCTCGACGACCACACTGGTCTCCGCCACGTGCGGCGAGCAGGTGACGTACGCGACGACGCCACCCGGGCGACATGCCCGAACGGCGCTCGTCAGGAGTTCCCGCTGCAGTGGACCGAGCGCCGTCAGATCGCCGGGAGCGCGCCTCCACCGCGCCTCGGGGCGTCGCCGGAGCGCACCCAGGCCGGTGCAGGGAACATCCGCCAGGACCCGGTCGTAGGTGTCCGGTTCGAGGGTGCCGACCTCGCGACCGTCTTCGGTCCGGACCCGCCACCACGCCTCGGCACCGGATATGGCTGTCGCCACCAGGTCGGAACGTTGCGGGCGTACCTCGACCGACACCCCGCTCGCGCCGACGCCACGGGCCAGGGCGGACAGCAACGCCGACTTGCCACCCGGGCCGGCACACAGGTCCAGCCACCGCTGGGGTGCGCCCCCGTCGACCGCGACTGCGGTCAACGCCGTGGCGACGAGCTGACTGCCCTCGTCGGCGACCCGGATCGATCCCTGCCTGACCTCTGCCACGTCGCCGGGCGAACCGGAGTCCCAGATCCAGGCATGGGGAGACCACCGCCCGGGAACGGCGCCGCGGGCGGCCAGCGACGCGAGTGCTGCAGGTTCCACCATTCCGGGTCGAACCAGGAGCGTGATGGCTGCCGGCGCATTGTCGGCGGCCAGCAGGGCGGGCAGTTCGCTCACCGCCCGCCCGGCCCCGACCAGACCCTGGCGCAGGGCCCGGACGATCCACTCCGGATGGGAGTAGCGGGCAGCGAGGGCGGCCTCGGTGGCAGGCGCGTCCGACGTGTCCCCCAGCGGGGCTACCTCGTCCAGCCAGGACGTGAGGTCGCGACCCGCGATGCGCCGCAGCACCGCGTTCACGTAGCCGGACGCGCCCGCGCCGATCTCGGCGCGCGCGACGCCCACAGTGGCCGACACGGCGGCATGGTCGGGCACTCGCATCGCCAACAACTGGTGGACGCCCATGCGGAGCACGTCGACCACCGCCGAGTCGACGGCGGCGAGCGGTCGGTCGATCACCGTCGCGATGATCCGGTCGTAGGTGCCCTGCATCCGCAGCACGCCGTACGCGATCTCGGTCGCCAGCGCCGCGTCGCGGCCATGGACCCGCCGCTCGGTCAGCAACCGAGGCAGGGCCAGGTTGGCGTACGCGTCGTCCACGCTCACTGCCCGGATCGCCAGGTAGGCGGCCGTGCGGGCATGGTCGGGCGGCGGCAGCCGTTGGCCACGCGTCGGCGGGCGCCCCGTCGGACGGGTCGAGGGCCGCGGCGGACGTTGCCCCGTCCCGCTCATCCGGACCGCCCGAGCGTGGCGCCGTCGAGGCCGTGTGCCCCCCGAGCCCAGTCGGTCGCCGCCATCATCCGTTTGCCGGGCGGCTGGACGTCGCCGAGGCGGACCGCAGATGTGGTGGTCCCGACGTCGACCCCGTGTCGCGAGACCCTGACCCGGCCCGGCGCGAGAGGTGGCCCGACGCCCGACGAAACGTGACCGGACGCTTCGTGAGCGGACGCCCGGTGGTCCTGCAGCGGCCCCAACTTGACCCGGTCGGCGCCCCACCACGTCCACGGCCCGGGATCGGGAGTGCAGCCACGGATGATCCGGTCGACGGCGTACGCGGGCGTGGCGAAGGTGACCTCGGCATCGGCCACGCTCAGCTTGGGCGCGAAGCTGACGCCGTCCGCAGGTTGGGGCCGAGCCGGCAACGCCGAGGCGGCGAGGGCGTCCAGGGTGGCCACGAGGAGCTCCGATCCGTTGCGGGCGAGACGCTCGAGTACGGCACCCGCGGTCTCCGAGGGGCCCAGTGACTCGACCATGGTGGCGAGGACGGGCCCGGTGTCCAGGCCCTCGTCGAGGCGGAACACCGTCGCACCGGTCTCGGTGTCACCCGCCATGATGGCCCGCTGCACCGGGGCTGCGCCACGCCAGGCAGGCAGGACGCTGAAGTGCAGGTTGACCCAGCCTAGGCGGGGGACGTCGAGGGCGACGGCCGGGATCAGATTGCCGTAGGCCACGACGGGCGCGCAGTCGGGAGCCAGGGCACGCAGGCGGTCGAGGAACTCGGGATCGCGAACCCGCGCCGGGGTGAGGACGGGCACCCCCGCCGCCTCGGCCGCCTCGGCCACCGGGCTGGGCGTCGAGCGCCGGCCCCGACCCGCCGGGGCGGGTGCCCGGGTGAGGACGGCGACCACCTCGTGCTTGGAGGCCAGGAGCGCTCGAAGAGCGGGGACCGCGACCTGTGGGGTACCGGCGAAGAGAAGTCGCACTAGCGCGCGGCCCCGAAGGTCGAGTGCGGACTGACCTTGACGACCGGGGTCGCCTCGCCCGCCCAATCCGCCTCGCGGATCGCCTTGAGGACGGCCTTGCGGCGTTCGCGGTCGAGGCGGTCGATGAACAGGATTCCGTCGAGGTGATCGGTCTCGTGCTGGATGGCACGCGCCAACAGAGCCGAGCCCTCCACCCGCATCGGCTCGCCGTGCATGGAGAACCCCCTGGCGACGACGCGCATGGCTCGGGGCGTGTCGGCGTACACCCCGGGAAAGGACAGGCACCCCTCGTCGCCGTCCTGCAGGTCGTCCGAGAGGTCCAGGTCGGGGTTGACGAGATGTCCGACCACGTCGTCCACCCACCAGGTGAAGACCCGCAGGCCGACGCCGATCTGCGGGGCCGCCAAACCCGACCCCGGCGCATCCATCATGGTGTCGGTGAGGTCGGCCACCAGGGTGCGCAGTTCCTTGTCGAAGGTGGTGACCTCGACGGCCGGGGTACGCAGCACCGGGTCGCCGAAGATCCGGATGTCCTTGATTGCCACCTCGGGAGTCTAGGCGCCCCGCTCAGACCTCGACCGGGTCCACCCGCAGCGTGACGACGCCCGTCCGGGTGCGTCGGGCCGACCGACGGCTGAGCACGTCGCGTGCCGCCGCCGTGACGGCATCACGTCCACCCACGACCACCGCTCTCGACCGGTCGGCCTCACCGGTCGAGGCGACCGTCACCGGCCCCCAGATCTGGACGCCGACGTGTGCGTCGGGCGTCGCCACCTCCCAGAGCGCGGGTGGGTCGCCATCGTCGCGATGGCCCCGCAGCCAGGCCGTCGCCTCCGTGACGGCCTGCGGGTCGCCGGTGATCGTGGCGGCGACCGTGGCGGGCGGCAGGCCCGACTCGAGCCGGTCCTCGCACAGGCGCTGTGCCAGGCGCTCGGGGGATCCGGCGACCACCGCCTGCACGGCCGGACTCGCCGGGTCGCCCACCAATACGACGACCCCGGCAGCGGTGGCGGGTCGGACCAGCGATACGACATGCATCCACCGGGCCACCGCGTCGGAGACGGTCGACAGTCCTGGTCGCTGGAGTACGGCGTCGACGTCCAACACCACTGCCGCGGCATAGCCACCGGCGGCGACCGGTTCGGCCCCGGCAGTGGCGACCACGATGCACGGAGACTCGGGGATGTCGTGGATTCGCTGGCTGCCGTGGGACGTCACGACCATGGTGTCCGGAAAGGCGCGGCCCAGTTCGTAGGCCGTGCGGGTGCCACCCACGACCGAGGCACGCAGGGTGCGCCCGCCGCATTCGGGGCAGACGAAGCCCAGGGCGTCTCGCCCGCACCAGCCGCAGTGCGGTGCCTCGTCGTGCGCTCCTGCCGCGAGGCGGCCCCCTCGACAGTGCAGACATCTGGCAGGTGTCCGACAGCGGTCGCAGGCCAGCGCCGGTGCATAGCCGCGGCGGGCGACGCTGACCAGAACCGGCCCCCGGGCCACCCCGGTCGCGATGGCGACGTGGGTGGAATGTGGCAGTCGGGCACGCGCCTCGACGGGGTCCGCCGGGCGCGGTGTCACCACCCGGGCGGACAGCCGCCGCGACGCCCTCGTGGCCTCCAGGCTCTTGAGCGCGCCGGTCCTCACCAGCCACTGGGTGTCGACGGATCGGGAATGGCCGACGAACAGCACGGCGGCTCCCGACTCGCGGGCGCGTTCGGCCGCGACGACACGGGTGTGCCACCCCGGTGCGCGCGGCTCGACGAAGGAATCGTCTCCGTCGTCCCACACCAGCACACCGCCGAGTCGGGGCAACGGGGCGAACGCCGCCGCACGGGTGCCGACCACGACGTCCACACGTCCGTCGAGAATGTCCAGGAAGGCCCGCCACCGGGCGGCCGGGCCGAGGGCGTGGTGCAGCGCTCGGACCCGGTGACGAGTGCCCACGGCGGTGACGACGCGCTCGACGTCGGCCGTGTCGGGCACGAGGACCAGGGCGCTCCGCCCGCCGGCCCGGACGTGATCGACAGCGAAGGCCAGAGCAGCCCAGGGGTCCGCCCAGGCGGGAAGCAGCGCTGCCGCGGCCGGTGCCTGGCCCAGGCGTACCCGGTCGAGGAAGGCGGACGCCCCGGTCACCGTCTGCCAATCACCCGGTCGCAGCTCGCCAGCGGGTGCCGCTCGCCCGGAGATGTCGGGCTCGACGGCCGCCTCGCGTTCGGCCCGGGCGTGGCGAGGTGGGACGGCGGTACGAAGGACGTCGGAGAGGGTGCCTGCGTAGTGGTCGGCTACCCGACGCGCCACCGCGACCACGTCGGGCGCGAGCACCGGGCGCGACACCACCCGACGCACGTGTCGCAGCGGTGTCACACGCTCGGTTTCCTCGGGTGTACGAACGCCCAGCACCCACCCCGCGACGTCGGCGCCGGCGAATGGCACCCGGACCTGGACGCCGGTGACCAGGCCGGGGGCCGTCCGGGCGTCCACCGCATAGGTGAAGGGATGGTCGAGGTCGGGCCCGGGCGCATCGACGCAGACGTCGGCCACCAGTACGACATCGCCCACCGTGGATCGCCGCGATCTCACCGGACGTCGACCGAAGAGCACCGCAGCGCCGTCGTTCACCGCCCGTGCCTCGAATGACCCGGAGTCGGTCAGAGGCCGGCGGCGGCCTGCAGTGCCGCAACCCGCGAGGTCTGCTCCCAGGTGAAGTCCGGCTCCTCGCGACCGAAATGACCGTATGTGGCGGTCGCCCGGTAGATCGGGCGCAGCAGGTCGAGGTCGGCGATGATGGCGGCCGGTCGCAGGTCGAAGACCTCCTTGACCGCCTTGACGATGGCGTCGAGATCGACCGTGTTGGTGCCGAAGCAGTCGACGTACAGCCCCACCGGGTGCGCCTTGCCGATGGCGTACGCGACCTGTGCCTCGCAGCGCCGCGCCAGGCCTGCGGCCACGACGTTCTTGGCGACCCACCGCATCGCGTACGCGGCTGAGCGGTCCACCTTGGACGGGTCCTTGCCGCTGAACGCTCCCCCACCGTGGCGTGCCATCCCACCGTAGGTGTCCACGATGATCTTGCGACCGGTCAACCCCGCGTCGCCCATGGGACCACCGATCTCGAATCTGCCGGTGGGGTTGACCAACAGCCGGGTGGCGTCGGTGTCGAGGTGCAGGCCGTCCAGTACCGGGCGGACGACCAGCTCGGCGATGTCAGGGGCCAGCATGTTGTCCAGCGAGATGTCCCCGGCGTGCTGTGTGGACACGACCACGGTGTCGACCGCGACCGGCGTGGACCCGTCGTAGGCGATCGTCACCTGCGTCTTGCCGTCCGGGCGAAGGTAGGGCAGCTCGCCGCTGTGGCGGACCTCGGCGAGGCGCCGCGACAACCGGTGGGCCACCGAGATCGGCAACGGCATCAGTTCGGGAGTGTCGTCGCACGCGTAGCCGAACATCAGCCCCTGGTCACCGGCACCCTGAGCGTCCAGCGGATCCGTCGTCGTACCGGCTGGGTCACCGATGCGCTGCTCATGGGCGCGGTCGACGCCCTGGGCGATGTCCGGGGACTGCGAACCGATCGAGACCGACACCCCACAGGAGTTGCCGTCGAAGCCCTTGGCCGACGAGTCGTAGCCGATGGCCATGATGGTGTCCCGGACGATCCGCGGGATCTCGACGTACGCCTGTGTGGTCACCTCGCCCGCGACGTGGACCAACCCGGTCGTCACCAACGTCTCAACGGCGACCCGGGAGGCGCGGTCGACGGTGAGGAGAGCGTCCAGGATGGCGTCGCTGATCTGATCGCAGATCTTGTCAGGATGACCCTCGGTCACTGACTCCGACGTGAACAACTGCATGGCATCTCCCGGTCGCTAGATCCGCATTCCCGCCCGAAGGGTCGCGTCGCCAGACCATACGGCCGACACCGCCCCCCACACCGCATGAGCCACGCTCGACTTGTCGGTCTCGGCGACGTGGGCGACGACCTCGACCGTCGACCCGGTCCGCCGCAGGATGGTGACCTCGTTCCGCTCGGCGCCGAAGACCCGCCCGCCGGACACGTCGTTGACCACCAGGAGGTCGCACCCCTTGCGGATCAACTTGCGTCTGCCGTGCTCGACGACGTCGGCGTCGTCGTCGCCGGTCTCTGCCGCGAATCCCACCACGACGCACCCGTCGGTGGCGGTCTCGGAGAGGGACGCCAGGACGTCGACGGTGCGAACCAGGCGCAGCGGCTCGGGTTCGGCGCCGGTCTTCTTGATCTTGACCGGATGAACGTCGACGGGCCGGAAGTCCGCGACGGCGGCGGCCATCACCACGGCGTCCGCCCCTGGGGCGAGAGTTGCCATGGCCTCGGCCAGCTCGGCCGCGGTGGACACCCGGTGGACGTCCATCAGCCCCGGTACCGGATGAGGCAGCTCGACGTCGACGTGAGCCGCCACCAGGACGACGTGAGCCCCCTCGGCGCCCGCCGCCCTGGCCAGTGCGACACCCTGGCGCCCGGAGGAGGCGTTCCCCAGGAAGCGGACCGGATCTATCGCCTCGCGAGTGCCGCCTGCACTCACCACCACCCGGCGCCCCGCCATCGAGCCGCTCGCCTGGGCCAGGCGGGCCATGCACATCTCATGAATGGCCGCGGGTTCGGGCAGCCGACCACGACCCGTGTCGTCGCCGGCGAGTCGGCCGTCGTCGGGGTCGATGACGGTGGCACCCCTGGCCCGCAACAGCGCGACGTTCGCCACGGTCGCCGGGTGCTCCCACATCTCGGTGTGCATCGCGGGTGCGAACACCACGGGGCATGTGGCGGTCAGCAGGACGTTGGTCAGCAGGTCGTCGGCCAGCCCGTGGGCGGCGCGTGCCATCAGGTCCGCAGTCGCCGGTGCGACGACGACCAGGTCGGCGCTACGGCCCAGCTGAACGTGTGGCACCTCGTGCGCGTCGGTCCAGACGTCGTCGACGACGGGGTTACCGGACAGGGCCGACCAGGTGGGCTCACCGACGAACCGGAGGGCGGCGCGGGTGGGCACCACTCGCACCGAGTCACCGGATTCGGTGAACAGGCGCAGCAGCGAGACCGCCTTGTACGCGGCGATCCCGCCGCCCACACCCAGGATGACCGAGCGCGGCGGCGTGGGACCCACGTCCGGGGTCAGTCCTGGGTAGCGGGGCGGTCGGAGTCGGCCTCGGTAGCGGCGAACGGGTCGCTCACCGAAGCGTCGAAACTGGTCCCGAACCCGTCGGCGAATCCGGCGCCGAATCCGCCGTCCAGCAGCGGATCGGTACCGGTGAGGTCGGCGTAACCGAATCCTGCGTCGGGCCCCGCGGGCTGGATGGTCAGCAGACCCGCATCGATCTCGCGCAGCGCCACGGACAGGGGCTTCTCCTGGACATGGGTCTCGACCAGGGGTCCGACGTATTCCAGCAGGCCTTCACCCAGCTGGGCGTAGTAGGCATTGATCTGGCGTGCCCGCTTCGACGCGTAGATGACCAGGGCGTACTTCGAGTCGACGACGGACAGCAGATCGTCGATCGGTGGGTTGGTGATCCCTTCGGGCACGACGGACGGTGAGGACATGGTCTCTCCGATCAATGGGGGGCCCCGGGTTGACGGGGCAATCCGATGAAGTGTACGAGTTCGTCGGCCGCACGCTCGACGTCGTGGTTGACGATGGTGATGTCGAAGTCGCCCTCGGCTGCCAATTCCACCCGGGCAGTGGCCAGGCGTCGCTCTCGCTCGGCCTCTCCCTCGGTGCCCCTACCCACGAGGCGTGACACGAGTTCGTCCCACGAGGGCGGGGCGAGGAAGACGAACGCCGCACTGGGGTAGGACTGCCTGACCTGCCGAGCACCCTGGATGTCGATCTCCAGCAGGACGGCCCGGCCCTCGGCGACGGCGTCCTCGACTCCGCGACGCGGTGTGCCCGAGCGCTGTTGGCGGTGAATGTGGGCCCACTCCAGGAAGTCACCTGCGGCGATCATTCGATCGAAGGTCGGATCGTCGACGAAGTGGTAGTGAACGCCGTCCACCTCACCTGGGCGTGGCGACCGGGTCGTGGCGGACACGGAGATCCAGACGGCCGGGTAGCGACGCCGGACGTCTGCCGAGACCGTCCCCTTGCCGACAGCGGTCGGACCAGCCAGAACGGTCACTGGGTGGACTGGTGTCATCTGCTGGGCCCCCTGCACCCGGCCAGCCTGCCAGTCCGGATTCGCGAACGAGAACCGGTCGGGCAGGCTGGCGTGGGTTGCCTACTTGTCGGCGAACCGGGTGATGAGAGCTTCCATCTGGTTGGAGCCGAGCCCGCGCACTCGTCGGGTCTCGGAGATGCCGATCTCCTCCATGATCTGCTTGGCGCGGATCTTGCCGACACCGGGCATGGCCTCGAGGAGTGCGGACACCTTCATCTTGCCGACGACGTCATTGGTCTGGCCGTTACGGATGACATCGCCGAGCGAGCCGCTGGCGTTCTTGAGCCGATTCTTGATCTCGGCCCGTTCCCGGCGGGCGGCGGCGGCCTTCTCGAGGGCGGCGGCCCGCTGTTCGGGGGTCAGGGTAGGAAGTGGCACCTGTCACCTCGTGCTGTAAGGGTCCAGCCGGCGGACGCCGACCGGAGGTGGGCGGGACGCGGTTGGCGGCCCGGCGCGGGGTGAACCTAGCCGCAGATACCGACTTGGTCCAACCCGACGTACGA
This sequence comes from Micrococcales bacterium, assembly GCA_031398915.1. Lineage (GTDB taxonomy): Bacteria > Actinomycetota > Actinomycetes > Actinomycetales > JBBAYJ01 > JANNOG01. Next base: position 96,237 of record JANNOG010000055.1, read on the forward strand.
CTCAGTCCACCACAGGAGTGCAGGTCATGCAGGCAATGCGTACTGCGTGTCCGCAATGTGGTGGCCCGGCAGCCGCCGCTCGGGTACCGGATCCGGCCCGTGAGGGTCGCCGATCGACGCAGCCGACGGGTACCGACCGGTGCCCAGGGACGTCAGTGCCGCGCCTCGTGGGCCCTGCCGATCAGTGCCGACAGGTCCGACTCGCCGGTTGTGGCGACCCATCGGGCCAGCTCGTCGGCGACCCGTTGGGGGGCGCTCGCGTCGGCGAACGTGGCCGTCCCTACCTGCACGGCAGTGGCTCCTGCCAGCACGAACTCGGCCGCGTCACGGCCGGTGAGAATGCCGCCGACGCCGACGATGGGAGCGGAGGCGATCACCTCGGCGCGCATGGCGGCGGCTACCTGCCACACGCAGCGCACTGCCACGGCACGAATCGCAGGTCCCGACAGGCCGCCCGTGACCCGCGGCAGCACGGGCGCCAGTCGGTCGGTGTCGATGACGACACCCAACAGGGTGTTGACCAGGGTGAGGCCATCGCCTCCGGCGGCGAGGCAGCGTCCGGCGATGGCGACGATGTCGGTGACGTCCGGTGACAGCTTGACCAGGACGGGGACACCGGGATCGGTGACCTCGCGAACCGCTGCCACCACGTCGGCCGAGGCGTCCGGGTCGCAGGCGAAGACCAGCCCCCGGTTCGCGACGTTGGGGCACGAGATATTGACCTCGATCGCCACCACCGTCTCCCTGAGGTCCGCCGATGCGTCCGTCGCCGCCCGCAGCGCCTGGGCGACCGCGGCGAACTCGGCCACGTCCTCGCCGGCGATGGACACGACGGCCGCCGCTCCCCGACGTGCCAGCCACGTCAGGTCCTCGGCGACGAAGGCGCCGATCCCGGGACCCTGGAGTCCGATGGAGTTCAGCATTCCGCCCGGGGTCTCAGCCATCCGCGGGGTACCCCGCCCACTGCGCGCCCGGCTCATCACCGACTTGGTCACCACCGCGCCCAGGGCGCCCAGATCGAGGAACGGGTCCAGCTCGCGGCCCGCCGCCGAGCAGCCGCTGGCACTCAGCACGGCACTGCGGAGCCCGACCGCCCCGGCGGGGGCTCGTAGCGAGACCCGCAGCGACGACGGTGCACCGGCTGCGAGCGACGAGGTCGACAGCACGGTCACAGCAGCGCTCCCTCGGCGTCGGCGGGTACCCGGGAGCCGTCGGTGACGAGGCAGTCCCACCGCACCGAGGTGGCGTCGAAGACGGGTCCAGCGGTGCAGGTCCTCGTCATCCGGGTCACCCCGTCGCTGTGGCGCACCGGCATCACGCAGGTCATGCAGATGCCGATGCCACATGCCATCCGCTCTTCGACCGCCACCTCGACGCGCACCGTCGCGCCGGCGCGTCCCGGAACGGGTAGCTGCGCGGTGGTGGCCACCGCGGCCAGCATCGCCATCGGCCCACAGGCGGCCACGGTCACCGGCGTCGCGGGACCCCCGACCGCCGCGATCGCCTCGGCGAGGACATCGGTCACCCGACCTCGCCGACCTGCACTGCCGTCGTCGGTGATCACCCACAACGACCCATCGACGACATCCCTCACGCCGTCGACGTCACACAACCGCGAGGCGACACCGGCACCGATCACAGCGCCCACCCGGGCACCGGCGCGCTGCGCCTCACGAGCCGCCCACGACAGCGGCGCGGCGCCGTAGCCGCCGCCCACGCCCAGCCACGCCCGATGCTGGCCGGGTAGGTCGAAGGCGTTGCCCAACGGTCCGGTGACCGACACCCGGTCACCGGGGCGTCTCGCCGCCAGCCACCTGGTGCCCTCTCCCACGATCGCGACGACCACGCTGAGCACGTCCCGGACCGGGTCCGCGTGATGGACGCTGAAAACCCTGGCCGTGACGTGACCGGGCACCGCGACGGCCACGAACTGGCCTGGGCGCGCGCTACCCAGACCCTCGCCCAGCAACTCGATCCTGGTGTACGTGCCCGCCTCGGCGACGCTGCCGACCTCGGCGAGCACCCGTGCCGCGGTCAACGCGCACCCGCCGCGGTTCGTGCCTCGGTCACGGCACGGGAGTGCTCCTGCAGGCTACGAACGGCGTATCCGCCGCTGCCCATCGCCTCGATACCGGCGACCGCCGCCGCGAGTTGCGCCACGGTGGTGATGATCGGCGCGTCGACCTGTACCGCGGCAGAGCGGATCTCGTACCCGTCAGCGCGTGCCGCACGCCCCGAGGGGGTGTTGACGATCATCGCGATCTCACCGCGGAGGATGCGGGTGACGATCGTGGGTGTGCCGTCGTCGCCCACACCCGCGCTGTGCTTACGGGCGGGGCCGACCGGCACGCCGTGACGGCGCAGGGTCTGGGCGGTCCCGTCGGTGGCCAGGATGTCGAACCCGAGGGACGCGAGGCGGCTGACCGGGCCGAGCATCGCCCGCTTGTCGCGATCGGCGACCGACACGAAGACCCGGCCACGGCGGGGCAACCCACCGAAGGCCGCTGCCTGTGACTTGGCGAACGCCCGGGGGAAGTCCACGTCGATGCCCATCACCTCGCCGGTCGACCTCATCTCGGGCCCCAGGACCGAGTCGACGACCTGGCCGGCGGCGTTGCGGAATCGCTTGAACGGGAGCACCGCCTCCTTGACCGACACCGCATCGGGTGGGTGAGAGGCACCGTCGCCGTCGAGGGGCAGCACGCCGTCGCGACGCAGTTCGGCGATGGTCGCACCCGCCATGATCCGGGCGGCGGCCTTCGCCAACGGGACGGCGGTCGCCTTCGACACGAACGGCACGGTGCGACTGGCCCGGGGGTTGGCCTCCAGGACGAACAGCGCGGCCCCCGCCAGCGCGAACTGGATGTTGAGCAGGCCGTGCACGCCGACCCCACGGGCGATCGCCTCGGTGGCCTCGCGCACCTGATCGATGATCCGCTGGCCGAGGGTGATCGGCGGCAGGGTGCATGCCGAGTCACCCGAGTGGACCCCGGCCTCCTCGATGTGTTCCATGACGCCGCCGATGTAGACCTCGTCGCCGTCGCACAGCGCATCGACGTCGATCTCGATCGCGTCGTCGAGGAAGCGGTCGACCAGCAGTGGGCGGCGGGCATCGATGACGACTCCGCCGGCGAGCGCCCGAACCCGGTACGCCTCGACGGCGTCGTCGTCGTCGAGGATCTCCATTCCCCGTCCGCCCAGCACGAACGACGGGCGGACCAGGACCGGGTACCCGAGCCGACCTGCCACGGCGGCGACGTCGTCCAGGCTGGTGGCGGTCGCCCACATCGGCGCGCTCAGGTCGGCCTCGGCGAGGATGCGGCCGAATTCGGCGCGGTCCTCGGCCAGGGCGATGGCTGCGGGCGGCGTTCCCAGGATGGGGACACCGGCGGCGGCGAGCGGCGCGGCCAGCCCCAACGGGGTCTGGCCACCGAGTTGCACCACCACGCCCACGACCTCTCCGCTGCGGTTCTCGGCGGCCACGACCTCGAGGACGTCCTCGACGGTGAGCGGCTCGAAGTACAGCCGGTCGGCGGTGTCGTAGTCGGTCGAGACGGTCTCGGGATTGCAGTTGACCATCACGGTTTCGTAGCCGACGTCGCGTAATGCGAAGGCGGCGTGCACACACGAATAGTCGAACTCGATGCCCTGGCCGATCCGGTTGGGCCCGCTGCCGAGGATGATGATCTTGCGCCGGCCCGTGACCGTGACCTCGTCCTCCTCGTCGTAGGACGAGTAGTGGTACGGCGTCAGCGCGGCGAACTCGGCCGCGCAGGTGTCCACCGTCTTGAACACCGGCCGGATGCCCTCGCGGTGGCGGAGGTGACGGACATCGTCCTCCGAGGTCGTGGTCAACTGGCTCAGCTGCGCATCCGAGAACCCGTGTCGTTTGGCGCGTCGCACCACGTCGGGGTCCAGGCCGCGCCGGGTTACCTCGGTGGCCACCTCGTTGAGGAGGGCTATCTGGTCGATGAACCACGGATCGATACCGCTGGTCGCGGCCAGGTCGTCGACCGACACACCGGCCCGCAGCGCCTGCTGGACGGCGACGTGACGATCTTCGGTCGGGACCGCGGTAGAGGCGAGGAGCGCTTCGAGGGCGCCACCCCGGGCGGGTTCACCGGACCAGTGGAAGGACCCTGCGGGTCGCTCGAGGGATCGCAGCGCCTTCTGGAACGCCTCGGTGAAATTCCGCCCGATCGCCATCGCCTCGCCGACCGACTTCATGGTCGTCGTGAGGGTCTGCTCGGCCTGGGGGAACTTCTCGAAGGCGAATCGCGGCACCTTGACGACGACGTAGTCGATGGCCGGTTCGAAGCTGGCCGGTGTGCTGCCGGTGATGTCGTTGGCGATCTCGTCGAGCGAATAACCGATGGCCAACTTCGCCGCGATCTTGGCGATCGGAAACCCGGTCGCCTTGCTCGCCAGCGCCGACGAGCGCGATACCCGCGGGTTCAGCTCGATCACGACCACCCGCCCGTCCACGGGGTTCACCGCGAACTGGATGTTGCACCCGCCGGTGTCGACGCCCACCTCGCGAATCACCGCGATCCCGATATCGCGTAGCCGTTGGAACTCGCGATCGGTCAGCGTCAGCGCCGGAGCCACGGTGATCGAGTCCCCGGTGTGGACACCCATCGGGTCCAGGTTCTCGATGGTGCAGACCACGACGACGTTGTCGTGATGGTCGCGCATCAGTTCGAGTTCGTACTCCTTCCACCCCAGCAGACCCTCCTCGACGAGGACCTCGGTGGTCGGCGACGCGGCCAATCCTGCGGCCGCGATTCGCAACAGGTCGTCATGGGTGAAGGCGATGCCCGAACCGAGGCCCCCCATGGTGAACGACGGCCGCACCACGACCGGCAGGCCGAACTCCTCGACCGCCGCCATGGCCGCGTCGAGGTCACCGCAGATCCGGCTCCGAGCGCTGTCGGCCCCGGTCCGGGCGACGACGGCCTTGAACCGCTCGCGGTCCTCGGCAGCCTCGATCGCGTCGATGTCCGCCCCGATCAGTTCCACCCCGAATCGATCGAGCACCCCCGCCTCGTGCAACGCGATCGCGGTGTTGAGGGCGGTCTGGCCGCCCAGTGTCGGTAGCAGTGCATCGGGGCGCTCGCGCTCGATGATGGACGTCACGACGTCGACGGTGATGGGCTCGATGTATGTCGCGTCGGCGAACTCCGGATCCGTCATGATCGTCGCCGGGTTGCTGTTGACGAGGATGACCCGGATTCCCTCGGCGCGGAGCACCCGGCAGGCCTGGGTCCCCGAGTAGTCGAACTCGCTGGCCTGCCCGATGACGATCGGCCCGGACCCGATGACGAGGACGCTCGAGATGTCCGCCCGACGTGGCATCAGTTCACCACCGACGAGGTCGACGGGTGCGCCTGGGTCGCGGGGTTCGCGGCCACAGCGGGGTTCGCGGGGTTCGCCGACATCAGATCGACGAATCGGTCGAACAGGTACTCGGCATCGTGTGGCCCGGCTGCCGCCTCTGGGTGGTACTGCACGCTGAAGCCGGGTCGATCCAGCAGCCGTAACCCCTCGACCACGCCGTCGTTCAGCCCGACATGGCTGACCTCGACCCGACCCAGGCCACCGATGGGTGCCTCGACGGGGCCGTGCACCGGTGCATCGACGGCGAAGCCATGATTGTGCGCGGTGATCTGCACCGTTCCGCGGGCTCGGTCCATCACCGGCTGGTTGATCCCCCGATGTCCGTAGGGCAGCTTGAAGGTGCCGAAACCCAGGGCGCGGCCGAGTAGCTGGTTTCCCAGGCAGATTCCGAAGAAGGGCACCCCGGCGGCCAGGACGGCCCGGATCACCTCGACCGGACCCTCCGTCGCACCGGGGTCACCCGGACCGTTCGAGACGAACACACCGTCGGGTCGGGTGGGGTCGCCGACCGAGCCGACGGCGCAGACGTCGGCGAAGCTGGATGTGGCCGGCAGCACGTGGACCTCTATCCCGCGTCGGGCGAGGTGGCCGAGCGTCGCCGATTTGACCCCGAGGTCGAGCACCGCCACGGTCCAGCGGCGACCGCCGACGGCCGGGACGACGTACGGCGCGGTCGTGCTGACATCCGCGGTGAGGTCCGAGCCCGCCATCTGCGGGGCGGCGCGAACCATGGCGACCAGGTCGGCGACGGTGGCCTCGGCGCCCGCCCCGGAGAAGACACCGGCGCGCATCGCACCCCGCTCGCGCAGATGACGGACCATTGCGCGGGTGTCGACGCCGCTGACCCCCACCACGTCGGCCTCGCGAAGCGCGTCGTCCAGGGTGGCCTCCGCGCGCCAGCTGGACACCCGCCGGGCGGCATCGCGCACGACGAAGCCCGCCACCCAGATGCGCGACGATTCTGCGTCGGCGCGGTTCATCCCGGTGTTCCCGATGTGAGGAGCGGTCATCGTGACGATCTGCCGGTGATACGAGGGGTCGGTGAGTGTCTCCTGGTAGCCGGTCATCCCGGTGGCGAACACCGCCTCACCGACGCTCGACCCGCGGGCCCCGTAGGCCTGACCGACGAACATCCGACCGTCCTCCAGGACCACGACGCCGCGCTCGCTCACTCGCTCACCTGCGTGCTCGGCGCCACGACATGCGCATCGATCGCCGCCACCAGCTCGTCGACATCGTCGCGTCGGCGGGGCCGGAACGCCGTGTCGAGCAGCTCGTCGCCGAGGCGCCAGGTGACCACGACCACCGAGGCGGCCTCCACGCCGAACTTGCCGGCCTGTCCGCGGTCGGCTCGGGCAGCCACCACGTCGGCGGCGGGCACGAACACGTCGGGAGCACCGCTTCGCTGCCACCACACGCCGTCGCCGATCGTCGCAGTCGCCTCGCTCCGGACGCCGAGACCGTGGGCGACCACCCGGTCGAGCCAGTCGCCGGAACGGACGGTCGAGATGTAGAGGCCGGGTATCGGGTCGGCGGCGAGCCCCGACGGTGGGGTCGGAGGCACGGTCGGTGGCGCGGTCGGTTGCGCGGTCGGTTGCGCGGTCGATGGCGCGGTCGGTTGCGCGGTCGGTGGGGAGGTCAGTGGCGCGACCAGGTGTCCCTGGCGGCGGCCGCGAGCCCGCCATCCCGCGTACATCAGGCCCCACAGCAGCGGAACGATGGCCAGGACGATGAGGCCCGCCTGCCAGTCAGACATAGGCCATCTCCGCCCTCAGGTCCGTGAGCACGCCGCGAAGGACCGTCGGTCGACCGCGGAGGAAGGTCGCGCTCACCCGTCCCGGCAGCTCGCGCCCGCCGAATGGGGTGTTGTGTCCGCGGGACTCCCCGTGTGCCGGGTCGGGCACCCAGGCATCGGTCGGGTCGTACAGGGTGATGTTGGCCGGGGCGCCGACCTCCAGCGAGCCGACATGACGATCGATCCCCAGCCCGGGATCGTCGAGGCGCCCGATCCGGGCGGGAGCCACCGCCATCCGATCGGCCACGTCGGCCCACGACACCAAGCCCGTGTCGACCAGCGCTGCCTGGACGACGGCCAGCGCGGTCTCCAGCCCGGTCATGCCCATGGCCGCTGCCGACCACTCGCATTCCTTGGCCTCCGGCGGGTGTGGCGCATGGTCGGTGGCGATGACGTCGATCGTCCCGTCGGCGACGGCCTCGCGCAGGACGTGCACGTCGTACTCGGTGCGCAGCGGCGGGTTGACCTTGAACACCGGGTCGTAGCTGCGGACCAGCTCGTCCGTGAGCATCAGGTGATGCGGCGTCACCTCTGCGGTGACCGGCAAGCCGTTGGCCTTGGCGAAGCGCAGGATGGCCACGCTGCCGGCGGTGGACACGTGGCAGACGTGCACCCGACTGCCGACGTGTGCGGCCAGCAACACGTCGCGGGCGATGACCGCCTCTTCGGCGACGCACGGCCAACCCGGCAGACCCATCTCGGCAGAGACGGCGCCCTCGTTCATCTGTGCCCCGGCGCTCAACCCGGGGTCCTGGGCATGCTGGGCGACCACACCGTCGACGGCGCGGACGTACTCCAGTGCCCGGCGCATCAGGACCGGGTCGGCGACGCAGTGGCCGTCGTCACTGAACACCCGGACCCGGGCTGCGGAGTCGGCCATGGCGCCGATCTCGGCCAAGTGGACCCCGGCCAGACCGACGCTCACGGCGCCCACCGGGCGGACGTCGCACCAGCCCGCCTCGCGCCCGAGGCGCCATACCTGCTCGACCACGCCTGCGGTGTCGGCGACCGGCGAGGTGTTGGCCATGGCGTGGACCGCGACGAAGCCACCCCGGGCCGCGGCCCGAGTGCCCGATTCGACCGTCTCGGCGTCCTCGCGACCGGGTTCGCGCAGGTGCGTGTGGAGGTCGACCAGACCGGGCAGCGCGATCGTCCCCGGGGCGTCGAGTACCTCGACGTCCTCGCCGTGGGTACGCATCGTCTCGGCCAGCTGCTCGGCCGCCCCACCGACGGCGACGATCGTGGTGTCGACCAGCAGCAGGCTGGTGGGGTCACCACCGAGTGGGCGGGTCCCGGTGATCAACCAACTCATGTCGTTCCTCCAGCTGTGTTGCGTCCGGTGAGCAGATGGAACAGCACGGCCATCCGAACGGCCACACCGTTGCCGACCTGCTCGACGACGACTGACCGAGGGCCGTCCGCCGCCTCCGAACTGATCTCCAGGCCACGGTTCATGGGACCCGGGTGCATCACGAGTGCGTGCTGCGCCAGGGCGCCCAACCGACGACGGTCCAGGCCGTAGCGCCGCGAGTACTCGCGGAGACTGGGAAAGTATCCGCCCGACATCCGTTCGGCCTGCACCCGCAGCATCATGACGGCGTCGACCTCGGGCAGCACCGGATCCAGGTGCATGACCACGGCGCACGGCCAGCCCTCGATTCCCAACGGCAGCAGGGTGGGCGGTGCGACCAGAGTCACCCGGGCCCCCAGGGCATCGAGCAGCCACACGTTGGATCGGGCCACCCGTGAATGCAGGATGTCGCCCACGATGGCGACATGGACACCCTGCAGGTCTCGTCCGCCGGGCACCAGGTGGCGACGCAGCGTGAAGGCGTCCAGCAGCGCCTGCGT
>JANNOG010000115.1:0-25149 GCA_031398915.1 Micrococcales bacterium
CCCCGCCCCCGGCGGGGCCATCCGCCGACCGCTGGGTGCCCTTCGGGGGGGCGCTGCACCCCGGGGCGCGCGTGGGGGGCGGGGGGGTGCTCCCCCCCACCCCTCGCCGCTACGGCGACCTCGATCTGGCGACCGACGCGCTGGCCGACGCACTGGCCAGCGCGGTTCGGACATGGCCGCGCGACGGGGTGCCCCACAATCCGGGCGGCTGGTTGCTGGTGGCAGGGCGGCGGGCGGCGATCGACCGACTCCGTCACGAGGCGGGGGTGGCCCGACGGGCCCGCAACGCGGCGGCTGATCCGACCGTGGCTGCCGGCGACGCCGCGCGCGAGGGGGCCGCCGCCTCGGCCGGCTGGCTCGGCATGGACGACACCCCCGACGAGCGGCTGCTCGCCGGCGGCGTCGACGTCCCGGACGAGCGGCTGCGCCTGACACTGTTGTGTTGCCACCCCGCGCTGGATCGCGACGCCCAGGTGGCCCTCACTCTGCGCCTGGTCCTGGGCCTCACCACACCCGAGATCGCCGCCGGGTTCCTCGTACCCGAAGCAACCCTCGCGCAGCGGATCGTCCGGGCGAAACGCAAGATCAAGGCCGCGGCCATTCCGCTGTCGCTGCCCGCCGACCTGGCCGAACGGCTCGACGCCGTGCTGTCGGTGATCTATCTGGTCTTCACCGAGGGGCACTTCAGCGCAGGTGGTGGTGACCTGGTGCGGGTGGACCTCGAGGCCGAAGCCATCCGGCTGGGGCGCGTCGTCGAGTCGCTGGTTCCCGGTCGACCCGACGTCCTCGGTCTGTTGGCCCTCATGCTGTATCACCACGCGCGGCGGGCAGGCCGGACCGACGCCGCCGGGGATCTGGTCCTGCTGAACGACCAGGACCGCTCGGCGTGGCGCCGCGACGAGATCGCCGAGGCGAATGACCTCCTGGCCCGCACCATGCGGCTGGCTCCGCCCAGTCGCTACCCGCTGATGGCGGTGATCGCCGGACTGCACGCCAACGCGCCGACCGCCGACGCCACCGATTGGGCGTCGGTGGTGCAGGCGTACGACGCACTGGTCGACCTCGACCCCTCGCCCGTGGTCGCCCTCAACCGGGCGGTGGCCGTGGCCATGATCGATGGCCCCGAGGCGGGCGTGAGCGTGCTCGACCAGCTGGCCGGCCTGTCCGGCTACCACGCGTTCCATGTGGCCAGGGGAAACCTGTTGATGCGCGCCGATCGCCCCCGCGAGGCGCGGGACGCCCTGACCGAGGCGCTGCGACTGGCCGTCAACGACACCCAGCGGCGCCACCTCGCGGGCCTGATCGGTCGCATCGACGACGAGGCGGTCGTGACATCGTGAGCGACATGCCCGGACTGGACGCGGCCGGCGCGGCATCGGTCGCAGACGCGATGCTCCGCGACGGGCGCCCGATGATCGACGTCTGGCGCCATGCCGTCGCACAACTGCTCGACGACTACCAGAGCGACCTGCTCCATCACGGAGTGGACCGCGCGCAGCGACGCCTGCTCGACGAGCCGCCCCTCACGTCGTCACCCCAGGTCGATGCCGCCCTCGCAGCGCTGGCCGAGCACCTCTCCCGTCGCGACGGGTGGGAGACCCCGGACTGGGCCCGCAGGCCTGCCCGCTACACGCGACAGTGGTGGTTCGTCACTCCGCTGCGTGGAATGCATGCGACGGCACTCCAGCAGTCGCCGCCGTCGTTTCGCACCCGTGGAGTGTTCATCACCCGGGACGCCCTGGTGCGGGTATGACGCCGCCGTTCACCCGGGAATTCATTCACGAACTCTTCCACGCCCTCTCGGAAGAGTTGGCCGGTCACCACCAACGAGCTGAAGTGTTCCTCGTCGGTGGCGCCGCGGTCGCTCTGAGCTTCGACTCGGCACGCACGACCCGCGATCTGGACGCCATATTCATACCCACCGCTGCGGTCCGCGACGCCGTTCGCGCGATAGGTCGTCTGCGCAATCTTCCTGAGGACTGGCTCAACGATGCAGTGAAGGGATTTCTACCCGGGACTGACGAGCGGGCCGTGCGGTTCTTCAGCACCGACCACTTGACCGTGGACGTCGCCTCTCCCGAGTATCTGCTGGCGATGAAACTGTTGGCGTCACGCCCCGAATACGACTCCGAGGACATCGCGCTGCTGTATCGAGTATTGGGATTCACCACGGTCGCAGAGGGCTTGGACCTCGTCGAACAGGCATACCCAGGCCGGCCCTTGGAGGCCAAGGTCCAATTCCTCCTCGAGGAGATCGTGTCCGGAATGCAGGATCTCGACCCTGATCAGTGACTGGTCCCTAGTCGACCCAGTCCAAGGTCCGGTCGACCGCCTTGCACCACTGGCGGTATGTCCGGGCAACGTCGTCGGCAGCCATGGTCGGGCTCCAGCGATGGCCCTCGGCCCACACGTCAGCGATGGCATCGGTCGAGTCGAACACTCCGACGGCCAGGCCGGCAGCCACCGCGGCGCCCAGCGCGGTCGTCTCGGCCACCGCCGGGCGGATCACCGGGACGCCCAGGACGTCGGCCTGGAACTGCATCAGCAGGTCGTTGCCGACCATCCCGCCGTCCACCCGCAGCTCGGTGAGGGCTGCCCGCCCGCCGGCGGCGGCGTCGGCGTTCATGGCATCCAGCACCTCGCGGGTCTGGAACGCCGTCGCCTCCAGAGCGGCGCGGGCGATGTGTGCCTTGGTGGCATAGCGGGTCAGGCCGACGATCACCCCACGGGCATCGGGTCGCCACCGCGGCGCGAACAGACCCGAGAACGCCGGGACCACGTACACGCCACCGTTGTCGGCGACGCTGGCCGCCAGCTCCTCCACCTCGGCCGCGCTGGAAATGATCCCCAGATTGTCCCGCAGCCACTGCACCAACGACCCCGTGACGGCGATCGATCCCTCCAGCGCGTACACCGGGGACTCGCCTGCGATCTGATAGGCCGGGGTGGTCAGCAGGCCGTGCGCGCTGAACACCGGGGACCTTCCGGTGTTGAGCAGCATGAAGTTGCCGGTGCCGTAGGTGTTCTTGGCCATCCCGGGCTCGAAGCACGCCTGACCGAACGTTGCGGCGTGCTGGTCCCCCAGGACGGCCCCGATGGGCACGCCCTCCAGAGCGGGCAGGCCTGTGACTCGGCCGAACACGGCCACCGACGGCGCGATCTCGGGCAGCATCGCCATCGGCACACCGACCTCGGCCGCGATGTCGGGGGCCCACTGCAGGGTGTCGATATCGGCCAGCAGGGTGCGCGAGGCGTTCGTGACGTCGGTGACGTGACGGCTGTCACCGACACCCCCGGTCAGGTGCCACACCAGCCACGAGTCCACCGTCCCGAACAGCAGCTCGCCCCGCTCGGCCCTGGACCGGGTGCCCGTCTCGTCCAGCAACCACGCGATCTTGGGGCCGGAGAAGTACGTGGCGATCGGCAATCCGGTGCGGCGACGAAACCGGTCGGGGTCGCCCTGGGCGAGGTCGGCGCAGCGGGCCGTGGTGCGGGTGTCCTGCCACACGATGGCCGCAGCGACGGGTCGCCCGGTTGCCCGGTCCCACACGACCGTGGTCTCGCGCTGGTTGGTGATGCCTACGGCCGCCACGTCGGCAGCCCTCAGCCCGGCACGGTCCATCGCCTCGGCCACGACAGTCCGGACGTTGGCGAGGATCTGCTCGGCGTCGTGCTCGACCCAGCCGGCCCGCGGGTAGGACTGGTCGTGCTCGGCGTGTGCGCCGGCGACGACGCGGGCACCCGCGTCGAACACCAGGCATCGCGTGGACGTCGTGCCCTGGTCGATGGCGACGAGGTGGTCAGCCACCGACCGAGGCGTCCTCTGAGGGTCGGTGTGCACTGACGACGACCTCGACCCGTTGGAACTCCTTGACGTCGACGTACCCGGTCGTCGCCATGGCCCGGCGCAACGCACCGAACAGGTTCGCCGTGCCGTCGGCGGATCGACCCGGACCGGTGAGGATCTCGGCCAGGCCGGCCACCGTGCCGACGTGCACCCGCTCGCCCCGTGGGACCTCCGGGTGGTAGGCCTCACGACCCCAGTGCCAACCCCGACCGGGCGCTTCGACCGCCCGCGCCAGTGCCGCACCCAACATGACGGCGTCTGCGCCGCAGGCGACCGCAGCGACGATGTCGCCCGATCGACCCAGCCCACCGTCGGCGATGACGTGGACGTAGCGACCACCGGACTCGTCCAGGTAGTCGCGTCGAGCCGCAGCCACGTCGGCGATCGCGGTCGCCATCGGGGCCTGGATGCCGAGGGTGAGCCGGGTGGTGTGTGCCGCTCCCCCACCGAATCCGACCAGCACCCCGGCGGCTCCGGTCCGCATCAGGTGCAGCGCAGCGGTGTACGTGGCGGCACCGCCGACGATCACCGGCACGTCCAGTTCGTAGATGAACTGCTTGAGGTTGAGCGGCTCGGCGTCGCCGGAGACGTGCTCGGCCGAGACGGTGGTTCCGCGAATGACGAAGAGGTCCACCCCTGCCTTGGCGACGGTGGCCCACAGGTCCGCGGTGCGTTGCGGGCTGAGCGATCCGGCAACCGTCACGCCGGCCGCGCGGATCTCGTCCAACCGCTGGGTGATGAGATCGTCCACGATCGGGGCGGCGTAGATCTCCTGCAGTCGCGCCGTCGCGACCGCGGGATCGAGCGTGGCGATCTCGGCCAGCAACGGCTCGGGATCGGCGTAACGGGTCCACAGCCCTTCGAGATCCAGGATGCCCAGCCCGCCCAGACGCCCCACCGCGATCGCCGTCGCAGGGCTCATCACCGAGTCCATCGGCGCGGCCAGCAACGGCAGCTCGAACCGGAAGGCGTCGATCTGCCACGCCGTGGACACCACCTGGGGGTCGCGGGTCCGACGTGACGGCACGACGGCTATGTCGTCCAACGAATACGCCCGGCGGCCGCGTTTGCCGCGTCCGATCTCGACCTCTGTCACCTGGTGAACCCTAGCCGCCCACCACCCGATCGGGGCCGCTCGTGTCGGCGTGCCGATGGCGCCGGGCCGAACCCGACCTCGTCGTCTCCTGGCCCAGCGAATCGGCCGACCTGTATGCCTAGCGAGGGGTGACCTCCCCCATCTCCCCCCAGCCGTCACCGGTCGCATCCCCGACATAGATCAGACCCGGGGTCTCGGCCACCACGTCGGGCATCCACGACATCGCCGTCCTGAAATGTTCGGTCGTCACATGGGCCGCACCCGCCTCGCCGTCGGCGAACGCCTCGACCAGGTAGTAGACGGTCGGGTCGTCGACACTGCGTGACCACTCGAAGAACAGGTTGCCCGGCTCGGCTCGAGTGCCCCGCGTGAAGTCGTCGACGAGGGCCATCCACTCGTCGGCGCGTTCGGCACGGATCGTCCACTTGACGTTGATGAGGATCATCGGAGTCCTTCCGGCTAGCAGCCACGGACGACCATGCTGACTCACACCCGTACCAAAAACCCTGGTTTCTGGTACGAGCCTGTACCAAAACCCTGGGTTTTTGGTATGGCAACTACCGCACGGGCCATGCGTGACGACGAGATCCGCGCCTTTCTGGCGCTGAGTAACCCCTGGTGGGCCGCCGCAGCAGCGCACGCCGACCCCACTGCGTGGCAAGACGCCCACCCTGCCCTCAAGCAGCGGGCTCGCTTCGACGTCGGATATCGCTCGGCAATCATTGACGACGTCGCCAACGGACCGGTCACAGATCGGCTGGTCGTGTCGACCGGACCTCGCCGCATCGGCAAGAGCGTCGTCCTGCTCGACGCGGCTGCATCACTGTGTGACCGTCCTGATGTCGACCCACGGCAGGTCATCCATGTCGCATGTGACGGAATGCGCGACCGAGACCTTCGCCGGGTCCTCGTCCTCGGTCAGAACCCGACACGAACGATCGACGCTCAACCCGGACGTCGACGAATCTGGCTATTGGACGAGGTCTCAGGCATCGACGGCTGGACGGCTGTCCTCAAGCATGCGCGAGACAACACCAGTTTCGCCGACGACACCGTCATCGCGACCGGAAGTAGATGGCGGACCTCTGCTGACGTCATGGGGAACTTGCTGGCTGGTCGTGCCGGAACGACCCCGGGACGGCGCATGCGACACCTGCTACCGATGAGCTGTCGCGACTTCGTCACCGCGACACGACGGGATCTGCCACTACCTCCGCGAAGTCACCCCTCCGATCTGCAGTCCCCCGAAGCGGCACGCAACCTGTCCGCTCTCCAATACACCGTGGACGACTATGATTTGGCTTGGCAGGACTTCCTCAGCTGCGGTGGTTTCCCCCGTGCCGTCGCCGAGTACGACATTCAGGGAGCCACATCCCCGGAACACTATGCCGATATAACCGCTTGGCTGACCGGAGACATCCACGCCGACGCCAATCCGGACTCGATCCCGCTCTTGCTGTCCACATTGGCCCAGCGCCAAGGAAGCCCCCTCAACATCACAGCGACAGCTGAGACGCTGAACATTGGATCGAGAACATCTCTGTCGTCGCGACTGGACCGTCTGGTGTCGACGTTCGGTGCGCTCTGGTGTCCGCAACGCACGGACAACGGTGCACCTCTGGTGGGCAGTCAAGCCAAGTTGTATCTGATGGACCCTCTATTGGAGTGGCTACCGAGTCGCGTCCGTGTGGGCGGTGCCGGCGCCTTTGGTCACCGCCACCCTCTAAGCCCTCAGAGGGCTGGGACGGTCGCCAACCCGGCGGCCAACCGCTCGGCGGTCACCGCTTCGTCGCTCATCCGCCCGCCGAGGTAGGCGTCGTAAGCGGCCAGGTCGAAATGACCATGCCCACAGAGCGCCGTGAGAATGACCTTCTCCTCCCCGGTCTCCTTGCATCGCAGCGCCTCGGCAATGCACTCGGCAAGCGCGTGGGTCGGCTCGGGAGCGGGCAGGATGCCCTCGGTGCGGGCGAATTGCAGGCCTGCCGCGAAGCATTCCGACTGCGGTTTGGCGACCGCCTCCATCATTCCCAATTCGTAGATGTGGGAGATGAGCGGTGACATTCCGTGATATCGAAGGCCACCGGCATGGATCGGGTCGGGGACGAAATCGTGGCCCAGGGTGTGCATCTTCATCAACGGGGTCATTCCGGCGGTGTCACCGAAATCGTAGGCATAGACGCCGCGGGTCAACGACGGACACGACGCCGGTTCGACCGCCCGGATCACGGGCGAGATGTTCCCGGCCAACTTCTCACGCATGAACGGGAATGCCAGGCCGGCGAAGTTGGACCCACCGCCGGTGCAACCGACCAGCAGGTCGGGGGTCTCGCCGATCTTCGCCAACTGCAACAGGGCTTCCTCACCGATGATCGTCTGGTGCAGCAGCACGTGATTGAGGACGCTGCCGAGGGCGTACTTGGTATTCGGATCCTGGACGGCGACCTCGACGGCCTCGGAGATCGCGATCCCCAGCGAGCCGGGGTGATCCGGGCGCGCAGCCAACAACGCACGCCCCGCAGCGGTCAACTCACTGGGTGAGCGGTGGACCGTCGCCCCGAACGTCTCGATCATCATGCGGCGGTACGGCTTCTGGTCGTAGCTGGCGCCGACCTGCCACACCTCGCACTCCAGACCGAACAGGGCACACGCGAAGGCGAGAGCCGTCCCCCACTGGCCCGCGCCGGTCTCAGTGGTGATCTTGGTAACGCCGGCCTGGGCGTTGTAGTACGCCTGGGGCACCGCCGTGTTGGGCTTGTGCGATCCGGCGGGCGAGACCCCCTCGTACTTGTAGTAGATCCGCGCCGGCGTGCCCAGGGCCTTCTCCAACCGGTGGGCCCGATAGAGCGGGGACGGGCGCCACAGCCGATAGATGTCCAGCACCTCGTCGGGGATGTCGACGTAACGCTCCGTCGTCACCTCCTGCAGGATCAGAGCCATCGGGAAGAGCGGCTCGAACGCGTCAGGCCCGACCGGTTCGTGGGTGCCCGGGTGGAGCGCCGGCGGTGGCGGCGACGGCAGGTCGGCCACGATGTTGTACCAGCGGGTCGGCATCTCCGACTCGTCGAGCAGGATCTTGTGAGTAAGGGTCGTATCGGCCATGCCGGATGCTAGCGACCGCCATAGTTGGGTGCCTCGTTGGTCATCCGGATGTCGTGGGCATGCGATTCGCGCAGCCCCGACGACGTGATGCGGACGAACTGGCCCTTGGCCTTGAGCTCGGCGATGTCTGCCGAGCCGACGTAGCCCATGGTCGCCCGCAGCCCGCCGACCAGTTGATGGACGACATTGGCCACCGGACCCTTGTACGGCACCTGACCCTCGACGCCCTCGGGGACGAGCTTGTCGTCGCTCAGTTCGTCGTCGGCGAAGTACCGGTCACGGCTGAACGACCGCGCTTTGCCACGTGACGCCATCGCCCCCACCGAGCCCATGCCGCGATACGCCTTGTACTGCTTGCCGCCCACGAAGATCAGCTCCCCCGGGCTCTCGTCGCACCCGGCCAGCAGCGAGCCGACCATGACGGTGTCCGCGCCCGCGACCAGCGCCTTGCCGATGTCGCCCGAGTGCTGCAGCCCACCGTCGGCGATCACGGGCACTCCGGCCGGCGCACATGCCCGCGAGGCGACGTGGATGGCCGTGATCTGCGGCACGCCGACGCCCGAGACCACGCGGGTGGTGCAGATCGACCCCGGTCCGACGCCCACCTTGACGCCGTCCGCCCCGGCCTCCACCAGTGCCCGAGCCCCCTCGTAGGTCGCGACATTGCCCCCGACGACGTCGATGTCGACGAACAATGCGTCGCGCTTGAGCCGCGAGACCATGTCGAGCACCGCCGTGGAATGCCCATGTGCGGTGTCGACGACCAGCAGGTCGACCCCGGCGTCAGCCAGCAGGACGGCACGCTTGTACGCCTCGTCACCGACGCCGAGTGCCGCCCCGACCCGCAGCCGACCGTGCGGGTCCTTGGTGGCCATCGGGTACTTCTCACTCTTGGCGAAGTCCTTGACGGTGACCAGGCCACGCAGGAAACCGGCGTCGTCGACCAGCGGCAGCTTCTCGACCTTGTGTTGGCGCAGCAGAGCGAGGGCGTCGTCACGCTGGATCCCCACCTGGCCGGTGACCAGTGGCATCGAGGTCATCACGGACTCGACCCGAGTGGTGGCGCGCTGCTCGCTCGGCACGAACCGCAGGTCCCGGTTGGTGACGATGCCGAGCAGCCGGCCGTTCTCGTCGGTCACCGGCAGTCCGGAGATCCGGTAGCGGGCGCAGACGGCGTCGACCTCGGCCAAGGTCGCGACCGGCGAGATCGTCACGGGATGGGAGACCATTCCCGCCTCGGAGCGTTTCACGATGTCGACCTGGGCCGCCTGGTCGTCGGCGGACAGGTTGCGGTGCAGCACCCCCAGGCCACCGTGTCGGGCCAGGGCGACGGCGAGGCGCGCCTCGGTGACCGTGTCCATCGCCGAACTGAGCAGGGGGACCGACACCTCGACCCGCCGCGAGACGCGCGAGGCGGTGGTGACGTGTGCGGGCAGGACGTCACTGGGTCCGGGCAACAGCAGGACGTCGTCGTAGGTCAGTGCGAGCGGCGGGTCCAGCACCTCATTCAGCACGCCCCCATCGTACGAGCCGTTGTCAGCGAACGATGCCCATCCTGAAGCCGACGGCGACGGCTTGTGCCCGATCGCTCGCGCTGAGTTTGCGGAACAGCCGCCGCGCATGGGTCTTGATGGTGTCCTCCGAGAGGAACAGTTCCTTGCCGATGGCGGCGTTGCTGCGGCCCCGCGACATGCCGTCGAGGACCTGGGTCTCGCGCTCGGTGAGCTGCACCGGGGCGAGTTCGCGCTGACCGCGTGACTGGACCGGGATGGCGCGGCGCGCTGCCTCGCCGAGGGCGGCCCCCAGGGCGATCGCCAGCTCCTCACGCGAGGCGTCCTTGGCGACGTAGCCGCGTGCCCCGGCGGCGACTGCTCGCCCCAAGCCGTCGGCGTCCTCGCCCGTGGTGGTCATCACGATGTTGGCCTCGGGATGGCGGGCCAGCAGGCGCCGCGCGGTGTCGACACCGCCGAGACCCGGCATCCGGACGTCCAGCAGCACGATGCTGGGTCGCTCGACCGGCCACCGCGCCACCGCCTCCTCACCCGAGGCGGCACCCACGATGCGGGTCACCCCCGGAAGTCCGGCGACCGCTCGGCGCATTCCCTCGCGCGCCTGCGGCGAGTCGTCTACTACGAGAATCGTTGCCACCGTGTCGTCCCTTCCAGCAGATTGGCGCGGCATCCATGCCTGGCCGGCGGTCTGGGTGATCTCCGGCTGCTGGGTGGTGACATCGACACATCCGGCACGCCCATTGAGCCGCGAGCGTCGGGTGAATCCGGTGCCGCCGGGTGAGGGGGCTAACGCCCGAGCGCGCGCTCGATCCGTTCGACCGATCCGCGGAGGTCCGCGACCCGCTCGACACCTGGCGGGGTCGCCACGGTGTGCCAGCCGGGCCCGCCCAACAAGATCAGCGGGGCGGGGCGCAGGCGCGGCAGTTCGGTGATGTTGGCGATGTCCTCGACGCCGATGTGGGCATAGACCAGGACGACCGACGGTCCCAATCTGCGTACCGCGGCCGCCAGCGCCACGCGTGGTACGCGCACCCCGAAGAGTCGGACCGGCACGCCACGCTCGACGAGGGCTGCCGCCAGTACGTGCAGCGGCAGCCCATGCTGCTCGTGTTCGGCGGTGGCCAGGACGACCGGGCTGGCCGAGTCGCGAGCGGTGGCAACGCCGGGCGGGCGGTACGACGCCGAGACCGCCCGCATCCCGTCGATGACGCACTCGCTCAGCAGGTGCTCGACCTCGATCCCGTCGCCACTGCTCTCCCACCGGTCCCCCACCTGCGTCAGGACGGGCGAGATGACCTTTTCCCAGGTGGCGACGACACCCTCGCGGTCGATGTGACGGCGGATGATCCGTCGGCATTCGTCGGCGTCCAGGGCCAGGGCAGCGCGCGAGAGCCCGCGGACAGCACGCTCGCCGGCTCCGACCTCGACCAGGTGGGGTGCGCCGGCGGCGACTGCGGGAGGTGACCTGGGGGGATCGGGCTGCGCCGAGGACACCTGCTGTGGATGGGGGGTGAGGTTCGGGTTCTCCCGGGGGTTGAGGGAACTGCGCGGCGCCAGGACCGTCACCGACGAGGCATCCGCGGCGGGGGCCTCGCGGGCGATGGCGGCGGCGTCGGCGGGCGCGACTCCGTCGAGGGTCAGCCGCCGCATCACCAACAGCCGGGCGACGTCGGCGGCGGAGTAGCGGCGGTGCGCGCCCGCCTGATGCTCGGACGGTCCCAGGCCATAACGACGGTCCCAGGTCCGCAGCGTCGCCGGTGCGACACCGAGTCGCCGTGCCACAGCAGCCACGGTCAACATCGCGCGCGACACGTCACGTTCGGCTGGCGAGGACCCGGTCATGAGCTCCAGTGTGCTACGGCACACGCGTCACGCACCCCGAACCGTTTCGCGGCCGCGTCGTTTTCGGTCGTCGACCAAGTCACGCCCTCATTTTGACGCGATTCAAGTCACAAAGATGAGGGGTTGAACAATTTGTGGCGCGTTTGCTAGGTTGTCCACGACAAAGCGCGCCACAACTTGGTCAACCACAACCGTGGGTGGATGTCCACCCGTCAGGAGTCGATCGTCATGGCTGAGATCTCCCGCTTGCCCGGACCCGTGTACGACCTGTGGGACTGGCAGTTCACCGGCGCATGCCGCGATGCTGACCCGACCCTCTTCTTCCACCCCGAGGGCGAGCGCGGGCCGGCGCGGCGCAATCGGGACGCCGAGGCGCTCCTGGTGTGCGCCGGTTGCCCAGTCCTCGTTCAGTGCCGCGCCCACTCGCTTCGGGTGCGCGAGCCGTACGGCGTGTGGGGCGGACTGACCGAGGACGACCGCGAGGCCCTCTACCCCGCCCGCCAGGCCCCGCAGCCGCTACCCGTCGCCAGCTGAGTCCGATCGCCGACGGCCTGCACCTGCCTCCGGGCCGCACGCAGGTCGCCTAGAGCGAAGAAGCCCCCCAGCACCGTGGCTGGGGGGCTTCTTCATGGTGCCGAACAGAATGTGTCAGTGGCTGTGACCGTCAGTGGCTGTGACCGTGGCCGCCGTGACCGTGGTCGGTGCCGGCCTGCTCTTCGGGCCGGTCCACCACCAGGGCGTCGGTGGTCAGGATCATGGCCGCGATGCTGGCCGCATTGCGCAGGGCAGCCTTCGTGACCTTGACCGGGTCGATGATGCCCGCAGCCATCAGGTCGACGTACTCACCGGTGGAGGCGTCCAGACCATGCCCGATCGGCTTGTTCTGGACCGCATCGATGACGACGAAGCCCTCGTGGCCGGCGTTCGCGGCGATCCAGCGCAGCGGCTGGACGATGGCGCGAGCGACGATGTCCACACCGGTGGCCTCGTCGCCGGTCAGGCCTAGCCGGTCGGACAGGACCGCTCCGGCGTGCACCAGAGCGGAACCGCCACCGGCGACGATGCCCTCTTCGATCGCGGCACGGGTGGCGGACACGGCGTCTTCGACGCGGTGCTTGCGCTCCTTGACCTCGACCTCGGTGTGGCCGCCGACCTCGATGACACACACCCCACCGGACAGCTTGGCGAGGCGCTCCTGGAGCTTCTCGCGGTCCCAGTCCGAGTCGGTGCGCTCGATCTCGCCCTTGATCTGGTTGACCCGGTCGGTGATCGTGGTGGCGTCGCCGCCGCCGTCGACGATGGTCGTGTCGTCCTTGGTGACGACGATGCGACGTGCACTGCCGAGCACCTCCAGGCCGACCGAGTCCAGCGCCAGACCGACCTCTTCCGAGATGACCTGTGCGCCGGTCAACGTGGCGAGATCCTGCAGCATGGCCTTGCGGCGGTCACCGAAGCCGGGGGCCTTGACGGCAACCGAGGTGAACGTGCCGCGGATCTTGTTGACGACGAGCGTGGACAACGCCTCGCCCTCGATGTCCTCGGCCACGATGAACAGCGGCTTCCCGGACTGCAGCACCTTCTCCAGCAACGGGAGCAGCTGCTGCACGGTCGAGATCTTGGACGCGTGGAGCAGGACGTGGGCGTCGGTGAGGACGGCCTCCATCCGCTCGGGGTCGGTCACGAAGTACGGCGACAGGTAGCCCTTGTCGAACTGCATGCCCTCGGTGAACTGCAGCTCGACGCCCATGGTCGTGCCCTCTTCGACGGTGATGACACCGTCGCGACCGACCTTGTCGAACGCCTCGGCGATGGTGGCGCCGACGGCCGGGTCCTGAGCCGAGATGGTGGCCACGCTGGCGACGTCGGCGGACTCGGTGAGCTCGCGGGCGTTCTCGTCCAGTCGGGCCGTGACCGCGGTGACCGCCGCGTCGATGCCGCGCTTGAGCGACATCGGTGCCGCACCTGCGGTGACGTTGCGCAGGCCCTCGCGGACCATCGCCTGAGCCAACACCGTGGCGGTCGTCGTTCCGTCGCCGGCGACGTCGTTGGTCTTGGTTGCGGCCTCTTTGGCCAGTTGGGCGCCCAGGTTCTCGTAACGGTCGTCCAGCTCGATCTCGCGGGCGATGGTCACACCATCGTTGGTGATGACGGGGGCGCCGAACGACTTGGCGAGAACGACGTTGCGGCCCTTGGGGCCGAGGGTGACCTTGACAGCGTCGGCGAGAGCGTCGACGCCTCGTTCCAGTGCCTTACGAGCAGAGTCCTCGAACTCCAGCATCTTGGACATGCAATCCTCCGAAATGGTCGGGTGAGGCGGACGGACCGACCGCCCCGGGCCGGTTGGCTCCGGGGCGGTCGCTACCGCTGACGTGCGATGAAGAGGGGTGAATCAGCGCTCGATGACAGCGAGGACGTCGCGGGCGGAAAGGATGAGGTACTCCTCGCCGTTGTACTTGACCTCGGTGCCGCCGTACTTGCTGAAGAGGACGGTGTTGCCGACGTTGACGTCGAGCGGGATCCGCTTCTCGCCCTCGTCGTCGAAGCGACCCGGACCGACGGCGATGACCTCGCCCTCCTGGGGCTTCTCCTTGGCGGTGTCGGGGATGACCAGACCGGAGGCGGTCGTCTGCTCGGCGTCGAGGGGCTTGACGACGATACGGTCCTCGAGCGGCTTGATAGAAACAGCAGCCACGTGTGACCTCGCTTTCGCGACTCGTGCGGGTGACTGGCGCCACCCGCGAGCGTGTGGTGGAACAGGACGGGTGCTGCCCCAGGCGCACCGTCGTCGCGGGTGCCGGCCGCTAGGGGCATCTGGCACCCGAACCTGCCGAGTGCCAACGCAGACACTAGCCAGCGGACTGGCACTCAGTCAATCAGAGTGCTAACCGTGCCGCCGTGTCGCGACGCCTACCCTCGACGCTCGTGGACCTGGATGCATGGACGTCGACCTGGCCCGTGGATGCGGCCGCGGTCGGAGTGATCGATGTCCAGCCGCGGTCCGCGCCCGGCCACGCCGTCACGGTGTCCGCCGCACACCGTGACCGGGTGTTCGAATGGGCGTCGATCACCAAGGTCGTCACGGCCCTGACCGTCCTCGACGCGGCGGCCGACGGCGTCGTCGACCTCGGCGACCCGGTCGGCCCACCCGGATCCAGCCTGGCTCACCTGCTCGCCCACGCCTCGGGAGTCGGGTCGACCGGTGGCGAGCAGCTCTCACCGGTCGGGGCGCGGCGCACCTATTCCAATCGCGGGTACGAGCTCGCGGCAGGTCACCTCGAGGCCGCCGCCGGCCGCGCCTTCGACGACGAGCTGCGCGAGCGGATCTTGGATCCGCTGGGGATGCAGGCCACCAGGTTGGCCGGCTCGCCCGCGCATGGCCTTCGAGGTCCGATCGAGGATCTGGCCCGGCTGGCCGCCGAGCTGGCGGCACCACGGGTTCTCCAACCCGAGATCGTCGCGATGACCTCGACACCGGCGTTCCCCACGCTTGCCGGGGTACTGCCCGGCTACGGTCGCCACGACCCCAACCTGTGGGGTCTCGGGTGCGAGATCCGCGGCACCAAGCAGCCTCACTGGACCGCCGCCGGCAACTCCCCGCAGACGTTCGGCCATTTCGGTCAGGCCGGCGGTTTCGTCTGGGTGGACCCGGTCGCCCAGGTGGCCTGCGTGTGTCTGTCGGCGACACGATTCGGTCCCTGGGCCGTCACGGCGTGGCCCGTCCTGTCGGCGGCCGTGCTGGCGGCGACGTCTCGTCGGTGACCTCCCCGGCCGAGGCTCGGTCCGGCGATCACCCGGGTGGGTAGGTGCGAGGATCGACGCGATGGACGTAGCTGGACTCTCGGCATTGCTGGCACCCGAGGGGTGGGCGCTGCTGCAGTCGCTGCCGCCGTACGACACGGTCGATCCAATGGCCCTGGGCGAGCGACTGCGCGACGCCGGACACGATCCGACCGTGGTGGCGGTGGCCTTGACCCAGTCGCGACTGCGGGCATCGGCGGTCGGCAAGTTCGGCCCGTTCGCTGCCGAGTTGATCTACACCGCCGACGGGCTGGAGCAGGCCACCAGGTTGCCCGTCGCGGCTCGCCATGCCCGTCGCTTCCTGTCGGCCGGCATCACGTCGGTGGCTGACCTGGGATGCGGGATCGGCGGGGATGCGTTGGCCATGGCCGGACTGGGGCTCACGGTCGAAGCGGTCGAGCTGGATCCGGTGACCGCGGCGGTGGCGACGGTCAACCTCCGCCATGTCGGGGGTGACGTCGTCGTTCGCCACGCGGACGCGACCGACTTCCCGACCGGGTTCGGCGCCGCCGACGCGGCCTGGGCCGATCCTGGTCGGCGCGCGGCCGGTCGGCGGATCGCCGATCCGCAGCGGTGGTCTCCGCCGCTGTCGTGGGCGACCGGGCTGGTCGACACCGGGGTGAAGGCCGTCGGCGTCAAGGTCGCTCCGGGGTTGTCGCACGATCGGGTCGACCACGACGGCGGGTGGCAGGTCGAATGGACCAGCGTCGACGGGGACGTGGTCGAGGCCGTGCTGTGGTGGGGGACGGCCACCCTGGCCGGTGAACGCCGCAGCGCGGTGGTGCTGGGTACCACCGGGATGGCCGGATCGGCGGGGCCGTGGGCCGCGGTCGCCAGTGGCGGGGCCGACATCGTCGAGCTGGCTCGGGTCACCGACCGTGATGCCCCACCGGCCGGCGAGGTCGGCATCGGTGACGTGGGCGCCGTGCTGTACGAGCCCGACGGCGCGGTGATCCGGGCCGGGCTGGTCACGGCCGTCGCGGTAGCGGTCGGCGGGCGACTGATCGACCCCACGATCGCCTACGTCACGGCTGACGCGGGCGCCCGGACGACGCCGTTGGCTCGGGCCTACAGCGTCGAGGCGGTGATGCCGTGGGGGCTGAAACGGTTGCGCGCCTATCTGGTCTCGCGCAATGTCGGCACCGTCGTGGTCAAGCGGCGGGGCAGCCCGATCGAGCCGGAGGAGTTGCGTCAGGCACTACGCCTGACCGGCACTGCGTCGGCCACCGTGATCCTCACCCGCTCTGGCGGGCAACGCATCGTCATCGTCTGTCAGCCCGTGCCTCGCTGATGAGGTGGCAACGACGGTTGCTCACCGAGTCGGGTCGGCAGTGGATCGCTGCGGCGGTTGCCATCGGACCGTATGCCGTGGTGTACAGCGCGCAGTCAGACCTCGTGCTGTCCAGCATGGTCTATTGGAACTGCTACGCGCTGGCCTACCTGGCGATCAGCGTCGTCCTGTTCCGTCGCACCGCGAGTGCGGACGTCGCGGCCCGGCTGGCCGCCGACCGCCCTTCGACGTCGAGGTGGCGCCGATGGTTGTTCTCCCGCAACGGTATTCGTTCGTTCACCGTTCTCGTCAGCTTCTACGCCCTGCTCGCCGCTGCGTGGGTGCTGCCCAGACGCAACGAATTGTTGCCGGAGGCGCCGTGGCTGCTGGGATCTGTCGCGGTGCTCACGGTGGTGACTTCGTGGACGTTCATCCACGTCGTCTTCACGCAGCTGTATGCCTCCCAGTACTACAGCCATGCAGACGCGGACGCACCGCTGAACTTTCCGGGCAGCGAACGGCCGGACTACCTGGACTTCGCCTACTTTGCGTTCTCGATCGGCACGACCTTCGGAACGACCGACGTCACCGTCCTGACGTCACGGTTTCGGCGGACGGTGTTGGCTCATGCGGTGTTCTCGTTCGCCTTCAACACGCTGATCATCGGGTTGACCATCACCTTCCTCCTGGGGACCTGAGGCCGGGCGGAGTCCTCAGTGGGTGCTCAGCACCAGGGACACCGGCATGGCGGAATCACTGGGCAGGCTCAACGGCGAGGGTCGGCGCCCGGCGGCGATGAGGAGTGAACCCAGGGCTGCGACCATCGCGCCGTTGTCCGTACACAGTCGTCGCGGTGGGACCCGGACAGCGACGCCGACCCGGGTGGCGCGTTCCAGTGCCATCTCGCGCAGCCGGGTGTTGGCCGCCACGCCCCCGCCCAACAGCAGGTGGCCGATGCCTTCGCTGCGGCAGGCGTCCACCGCCTTGCGGACCAACACGTCCACCACCGCCTCCTGGAACGACGCGGCCACGTCGGCGACCGGTACCGGTTCACCCAGCGCCTCGCGCCGCTCCACCCAGCGCGCCACAGCAGTCTTGAGCCCGGAGAACGAGAAGTCGAAACGGTGCTCGGCCAGGTCGTGCGCGGCCGTCAGACCCCGTGGGAATGCGATCGCGGTGGACGACCCGTCGGACGCGGCGGCGTCGATCGCGGGTCCACCCGGAAATCCCATCCCCAGCAGGCGGGCGACCTTGTCGAACGCCTCACCCGCCGCGTCGTCGATGGTCTGACCGAGCACCTCGATATCGCCGGTCACGTCCGTGACCCGCAGCAGGGACGAGTGCCCGCCCGAGACCAGCAGGGCGATCGCCGGCTCAGGCAGTGGACCGTTGACCAATGTGTCGACGGCGACGTGCGCGCCCAGATGGTTGACCCCGTACAACGGCACCCCCAACCCGAGGGAGAGCGCCTTGGCCGCAGCCACGCCGACCACCAACGCCCCCGCCAGGCCCGGTCCAGCGGTGACGGCGATCGCGTCCACGTCGCGCAGCGCGACCCCGGCATCGGCGCACGCCCGGTCGAGGGTCGGCAGCATGGCATCCAGGTGGGCGCGACTGGCGACCTCGGGTACGACACCCCCGAAGCGGGCATGCTGATCGACCGAGCTGGCCAACGCCTCACCCAACAGGACCGACCCACGGACCAACCCGACACCGGTCTCGTCGCAGGACGACTCGATACCCAGCACGAGGGGTGCGTCGCCGGCTCCGGCCGAGCGGGGCAGAGCCGTCATGAGGCTTCCGGCACGGCCACGGACCCCGCGACCAGCAGTTGCCGGCGCATCAGTATGGCGTCCACCGACGATCCCGCCGGATTGCGGTAGTACCCGCGGCGCTTCCCGGTCCGACGAAATCCCTCGGCGTCGTACAGCGAGATGGCGGCGGAGTTGTCGGCGCGGACCTCCAGGTGAATCTGACGGGCGCCCCGTTCTGCCGCGACGGCCAATCCCCGGCGCAGCAGGGTCCGGCCCAGTCCGCGGCTGCGGCGGCCGGGCTCGACGGCCAGGGTCTGAACGTCCGCGTCGTCGCCCACCACGGCGATCCCCACATAGCCGATCAGGCGGGTACCGGCGGATCCCGGTGCCGACTCTGCCGCCACCAGGTACGTGCGGCTACCGCGCTCGGCCAGCTCGGACCAGAAGGTCTCGACGCTCCAGGCGTCCACCGCGAACGACGCCCGCTCGATGGCCACGACAGCGTCGAGGTCCCACCACCTCATGGGTCTCACCGTGTCGTTCACGGCGCACTCACCCGCTTGCGGCCGGTCGGCTCGACGGCATCCGGGCGCCGCAGATACAGCGGGTCCGGCGGCAACCGGTCACCGACCGCCGCGGTGACGGCCAGGTGGGCGATCGCCCATGCCGGCGGATCGAGGACGTCACTGACGGGCTCGCCGAGAACCGTCGGGTAGATCGACGCGCCGCGACCGACGACGGCCCGCCCGCCCACCTCGACGGTCGCGGGCGATCCGACCGAGGGCCCCGCCACCCGGACTCCGGCTGCGTAGTGCGCCCAGTAGACCTCTCTGCGGCGGGCGTCGGTCGCCACCACGAGTCCCGAACCGACGTCGGATGCCGCCGTCGCGAGGGCCAACGCGTCGAGGCTGACCACGCCGACCACCGGAACGCCGAGAGTGTGACCGAGCACCCGGGCGGTCATCAGCCCGACCCGCAGCCCGGTGAACGGCCCCGGGCCGACCCCGACGGCGATCAGGTCCACCCGATCCACGGCGAGGCCGGCGGACTGCCCGGCAGCGGATTCGAGGACCTGTGCGATCGCCGGCGCGAGACTGTCCGCGGCCCGTCGACCGTCGTCGCCGTCCACGCCGGCGAGCACCCGCTGCCGGACCTCCGGCCCGGCACCGGCGGACGAGTCGACGACGGCAACGGTTGTCGTCGGGCTGGACGTGTCGAATGCCAGGACGATCACGCTGTCACCCGGCCGACGCCTGCCCGGCCAACGCCTGCCCGGCCAATACCGCCCCCAGGTCCACACCCGCCCAGCGTGGCCCGACACCGCTGACTCGAACCAGCCGCGTCTCGTCCACCGGGCCGTCGGCCGGGCGGTCGGCCGGGCGGTCGGCCGGGCCGTCGGCCGGGCGGTCGGCCGGGCGGTCGGCCGGCGCGGCATCGGATTCGGCCACCGCCGGGCCGCCGCCACGAGACAGCCGGACCTCCAGCCGGCTCACCGACAACTGCTCGGCGATGCCCTCGCCCCATTCGACCGCGACCACCGCGTCGTCCAGGTCGGTGTCCAGGTCGAGGTCGTCCAGCTCCAGCGCCGAGGTCAACCGGTAGGCGTCGACGTGCACCAACGGCAACCGTCCCCCCCGCACCTCACGAGCCAGGACGAACGTCGGCGAGGTCACCGGTGTGCGGGCGCCCAACCCCGCCGCCATTCCCTGGATCAGGGTCGTCTTGCCGGCACCCAGCCGCCCGCTCAGCACGACCAGGTCGCCGGCCTCGACCAGGTCGGCGATCCGCGAGCCGACCAGGCGTGTCTGATCGGCAGTCGCGCAGCTGCCCTGCCACGTCCGCGTCGTCACAGTGCGTCGGCGACGAGCAAGTCCTGCTGCGTCACGCCTCGGCTGCGTCCGGCGGTTCCGATGTATCGCCGTGGCAGCCGGGTCCCCAGGCGCGTGACGATCTCGTAGGAGATCGTGCCGGCGGCATCGGCCCATTCCTGAGCGGTGGGCTCACCGCGGCTGCCAGATCCCCAGATCAGCACCTCGTCACCGGCCGCCGCGAGAGCGTCCGCACCCAGGTCCACCACCACCTGATCCATGCATACCCGCCCGGCCACGACGACTCGGCGGTCACCGTCGACGCTACGCACCAGCAGGGGCCCGTGCCCGCCGGCCGCGCGGGGCAGGCCGTCCGCGTAACCGAGCGGTACCAGCCCGACCACCGTTTCGTGGCTGGTGACGTACTCGTGCCCGTACGACACACCGGCTCCGGCGGGGATGCGCTTGGCGAGAGCGAGGCGGGCCCGCAGCGTCATGGCCGGAACCAGTCCGGCCGCGGCCGGTGAGATCAGGTCGGGCACCGGGGACAGTCCGTACACCGCCAACCCCGGGCGAACCAGGTCGAAATGCAGGTCCGGACGGGTGAGGGTGGCGGCCGAGTTGGCGAGGTGACGGTAGGTCGGACGCAGCCCAGCTGCGCTACCCACCTGCAATGCCTCGCCGAAGCGGCGCGCCTGGGCAGCGACCGTCGGGTGATTCGGGGCGTCGGCGAGTGCGAGGTGACTGAAGATCCCCCCGACACTCAGCACACCCTCCGCCTCCAGGGCGGCCGCGGCGGCCGCCAGCGCCGGCCAGTCAGTGGCGACCACCCCGTTGCGAGACAGCCCGGTGTCGACCTTGATGTGGACATCGGCGACCTGACCCGTGACACGGGCAGCGGCGGCGACCGCCTCCAGTGCCCAGCCGCTGGTCACTCCGATCGTCACCCGCTGACCCACCGCGGCCACCAGGTCGGCACCAGGTGCGAACAACCAGGCGAGGATCGGCGCGCTGATCCCGGCGGCGCGCAAGGCGAAGGCCTCGTCCAGCTGGGCCACCCCCAACCAGGCGGCGCCACCGGCCAGGGCAGCGCGCGCGGACCCGACCAGCCCATGCCCGTAGGCGTCGGCCTTGACGACGGCCATCACGTCGGCACCACGAGCCCGACGGGCCAGTACCGCGACGTTGGCGGCGATCGCGTCGAGGTCCACGACGGCCTCGCCCCACACCGCGCCGGGATCGGAGGTCGGCCCGGTCGAGTCGTTGGCGGTCACAGGCAGCAGTGTCTCAGTCGCGGCGACGGATTATGGGCAGCTGATCGTCGCCTCGACACCTGCGCACCCTCAGCCGAGGTTTCCGTCACTGTCGGGTAGCGGGTGGGTGTCACCGCCCTCGGCCTCCATCAAGGCCAGCAGGTACGGGTCGCTGGTGGCCAGAGGTAGGTCGGCGAGGAGCGCGACCGCCGCCGCGACGCAGTCCGTCAGGGTCACGGGCATCTGACGGAACGAATAGTGGCGAGCCCGCAGCAACCCGGCCAGGACGGCGTGATCCTCGCTGACCGCCTCGACGACCATCCCGCCGAAGCTCAGTAGTGCGAGGTCGGCATCGACGTCGTCGGCGTTCTTCTCGTAGATGCGGACCATCTGATCGATCACCTCGGCCAGACTGGTCGACGCGATCACCGTCGACCCACGCAACAACCCGGCGACGTCGCCGGCAGGAGCCTCGTTACGCAGGTACGCGATGACGGCGTACGAGTCGAGAACGGTCACCGCTCGCGGGAGGCCTCGCGCGAGCTCACGGCCTCACGTTCGAGGGCCCGCGCCGCGTCGGTCGCCGGTCCGGCCGAGGCGTAGGCACCCTGGAGCTCGCCCACCGGATCCTCGGGGATGGGCCGGACGATGGCGTAGCCGCCACGATCGACGATGAGGACCGATCCGGCGTTCCACCGATGACGAATGGCGGCTGGTAACGAGACCTGACCGTTGCGGGTGACCTTGGCCTGATTCGCAGACATGCGCACATGTTATATCCGTCCTCGTTCGTACTACGCATAGGACAGCGTACCGATGGCTGATCCGATGGCCCCGACCAGAGCGCCGGCCCTCACCGGTCCACCCCGGTTCTCGTCGTCGCCCGAGACCAGGTGCCCCGCCCCGGCATGAACCAGCGCCGCTGCGGCACCCGCCTCGATCGGCGCCACACCTGCCGCCATGACGGCGGCGGCGATCCCGGCCAGCACGTCACCCGACCCGGCGCCGGCCAGCCACGGCTGACCGCCGGCCGTCGTGATCATCCGTCCGGTGGCGTCGGCCACGATCGTGGTGGGTCCCTTCAGCATGATCGTGGCCCCGGACAACGCGATCGCCCGGCGCAGGAGTCGCACAGGTTCACACTCGACGTCCGGTCGCTGCACGGGATCCTCCGGCGAGCCGAGGCCCGTCAGAAGGGCGGCCAATTCACCGGCGTGCGGCGTCAGGAGAAGACGGTCGGGATTGGTGATGCGCCCCGACATGGCCGCCCGCGCCACCGGGATCAATGCTCCGGCGTCCACCACCGCAGTCAGGCTGGGATCCGCGACGAGTCGGTGGATGACCTGCTCGATCAGGTCAACCGACACCGGGTCCTCGGGATCCGACCCCGATCCGACCAGCCAGGTCTGCACTCGTCCGGCGCGTGGCAGCGACTGCGTCACCACCTCGGGAGAGGCTCGGAGTATCTCGGTCGCGATCCGGGGATCACCTGCGAAGCGCACCATCCCGGCACCGGCGGCGACAGCGGCCGAGCAGGCGAGCACTCCCGCTCCCGGGTAGGTCAGGCTGCCGGCGACGACACCGACGACGCCACGCGAGTACTTGTGGGCGCTTCTCGCCGGCCAGGGCCAGACCGCAGCAGCGTCGGCGGATTCCCACCGATCGACCCGACCTGAGCCGTCGTCCTCGCTGACCAGGCCGAGGTCGACCACCCGGACCTCACCACACAGCGCATCTGCCGGCGGCAGCAGCAGGCCTGGTTTCGCGACCCCGAAGGTCACGGTGACGTCGGCCGCCAGGACGGCCTCGGTGACTGCGCCGGTGTCGGGGTCGACCCCGCTCGGCAGGTCGCACGCCACCACGGACAGCTCGCGGCCACTCGGTCGAACCAACAGGCCCGCCGCCCGCCCCCGGACCGCCCCTCGCGACCCGATCCCCAGAATCGCGTCCACCACCAGGTCGGCCCGGCCGATCAGGTCACGCCCTGCCGCAACCGAGTCGGGGTCGTCGTCGAGCTGGACGACCCGACCACCGGCCCGGCGCAACGCGTCGAGCCCATCGGGATGCGCTCGATCGGCCACCAGAACGGCGGTCACGGCGACCCCCCTGCGGCGCAGTGCCACTCCCGCGAACAGCGCATCGCCACCGTTGTTGCCGGCGCCCACCAGCAGCACCGCATGCGCCCCACTGACCCGGCCACGGACCCGGCCGAGCTCTGCTGCGCAGTGTCGGGCAAGCCCCCAGGACGCCACCGCCATGAGGTCGACCCCCGCGTCCAACAGCCTCCGCTCGCTCGCCACGACTGTCTCGACCGGCCAGCTGATCTGCACCTCGCCAGTGTCGACCGGCGAGAAGGAGATTGACGACATCGTCGAGCGCGTCGGTATCGTCGGAGCATGGCAGTCGCTTTCCACGACGGTTCGGACTATCGGGTCCGCCCGCTGTCTCGCGAGGCCTTCGACGTCCTGGTCGCGGCGGGGGTGTACGAAGCGGAACACGTCGAGTTATTGGAGGGGAGTCTGGTCGACATGGCACCGCAAGGTCCGCAGCACGGCGACGCTGTCCGGCGACTCAGTCGGCGGATCACCGTCGAGCTCGCCTCGCAGTTCCATGAGCGCTATCTGGTAGGCGTTCAGACACCACTGCAGGCGACCGACCTCTCCGAGCCCGAGCCGGACATCTCCGTCATCGACGACGCTGCGAGCTCGGCTTCCACCCATCCGACCAGCGCACACCTGGTGATCGAGATCGCTCAGACCAGCCATGGCATCGATCTCATTCGCAAGCCCACCATCTATGCGGCGGCTGGTGTCGCGCAGTACTGGGTCGTCGACCTCCCAGCAGACGACGTCGTCGTTCACACGGATCCGCGACCCAGTTCGACCACCACGCCAGCGGGCTACGGCAGTGTCCGTCGGCTCCCGCTGGACACTCCGCTGGAGGTCTTGGGGATCTCGCTGAATCTCCGTGACGTGCTGTCGACTGATTGAGCCGCTTACGCGGAATCAATGACCACGGAAGCGACGGCAACTCCCCCGTCGTGAGACAGGCTCAAGAGAATTCGCCCACCACCCAGCTGATCCAGGCGCCGAGCCACCGCTCCCCTGACGAGCATCTGCGGAGGTCCACCCGCGGCGCCCGGAATCGTCACGTCCTGCCATGACAGACCCGGCGGTCCGCCCAGCGCCTTGGCCAGTGCCTCTTTGGCGGCGAATCGTGCAGCAAGCGAGCGGATCGGCAATCCCCGCTCGGCCACGGTGAACAGCCGGTCACGCAATCGCGGGGTGCGGGACAACCTGGCCGCGAACCGGGACACGTCGACGACATCGACGCCGATACCCACGATCACGCCACGCCCGCCGACACTTTCCAGATTCGAGACCGGCTCGGCTACTCGACGGTGACGCTCTTGGCCAGGTTGCGCGGCTGGTCGATATCCAGACCCTTGGCCTTCGCCAGGGTGGCAGCGAACACCTGCAACGGCACCGTCGTGACCAGGGGCGCCAACAGGGTGGGCGTCTGCGGCACCCGGATCACGACGTCGGCATGCTGCTCGACCTCGACGTCACCCTCTTCGGCGATGACGATGGTGCGAGCACCGCGGGCTCGAACCTCTTGGATGTTGGACACGATCTTGGCGTGCAGGACGTCACGACCCCGGGGACTGGGAACGATGACGAATACCGGCTGGCCGGGCTCGACGAGGGCTATCGGACCGTGTTTGAGTTCGCCGGCTGCGAAGCCCTCGGCGTGGATATAGGCCAGTTCCTTGAGTTTCAGAGCACCTTCCAGTGCCACCGGAAAACCGACGTGGCGACCCAGGAACAGCACGGTGGGCACGTCGGCCATCGATCGGGCGACCTCGCGCACG
>JANNOG010000116.1:0-24731 GCA_031398915.1 Micrococcales bacterium
ACGAGCTCTTCCGCGAGGACGGTCAGAGCCTGAGCGCACTCGATGCTCGATTCGACATCACGCGATTCGGTGTGATGAAGCACCTCAAAGTGCTGGAGGAGGCCGGCCTCGTCGTCACCCGGCGCCGCGGTCGCGAAAAGCTCCACTTCCTCAATCCCGTGCCTATCCGCCTGGTCTACGACCGGTGGGTCAGCAAGTATTCCGAGCCGTGGGTCGCTGGCCTCAGCAATCTCAAAACCCGAATGGAGAGCGTCATGGAAAAGGTCTACGAGATCTACATCCGCACCACTCCCGAGCAGCTCTGGAACGCGATCACCGACCCGGACATCCGAGCCAAGTACAACTTCGGTTCATCGGTTCACTCCGACTGGACCCCGGGGTCGCGGATCGAGATGGGTCACCCGGCTGCCGGCGTGCTGCTCGGCGAGGGCGAGGTCCTCGAGGTCGACCCGCCGCACCGTCTGGTCCATACCCTCGTGGCTCTGTGGGACGACGACGTCAAGGCCGAGGGGGCCACGAGAGTGACGTGGCTGATCGAGCAGGTCGGCGACTCGTGTCGGCTGCTGCTCACCCATGACCAGCTGCGCGAGGGCGCGAACGACCAGCTGTACGGCGGCTGGCCGATGATCCTGTCCGGCCTCAAGACGTGGTTGGAGACCGGTGACCTCCTCACGACCCCCGGCTCCCTCATGTACTCCTGACCTGGGACGCATGAGCGTCGCTCGGTGACGCAGTTGAGCTGCGGTACCCTCCACTCTCACGGCCAGGTAGCTCAGTTGGTACGAGCATCCGACTGAAAATCGGAGGGTCGGCGGTTCGACCCCGCCCCTGGCCACCCTCCTGACCAGCTAGTTAAAGCCCGCGGTGGTCGAGCGCTCGTCGGCTTGGTCTCAGTTTTGGTCTCAGTTGGCTTCTGAGCTTGCCTAAGGCACGCAACCGAGCAAGCGTCCTCACTGGGCGAACACTGCTCTCGGACCCCCGGCGTCACAGAGGTCCTTGGTAGCCGCACGGCGCAAGAAGCGGCCAGCCCTGGGGAAGCATCGAGGCTGGCCGCGGATTGCCGGGGGCCTAGCCATGACAAGTCCGAGGGACGGTGTGCCCCTCGGACTTTGAGAACGGGTCCCACCCGCGCGTGATAGGGGTCGTGAAGGGTGCGTGGAGCGAGGCTGTGAGATCTTCGGCATTGAGCGTCGAGTACCGCCGTCGGGCTGCGGACGACGCTGGGTACGTGGAATCCTGCCCTCCATAGATGACTCCCCCCCGGCGCCAAGCGGATTCCATTCGCGAATCACCGTCCCGATAGTTGCGGCCGTCATAGGCGCGGCCGCAGTCTTGGCGGCGGGTTTCGTTACGGCGCAAGCAACTGGCTCCCTGCCAGGCGTGGCACGAGAAACGGTGACGATAGTTCAGGAAGCAGCGGCTGTAACCACGACCGCCACGGAGACTGTCGTGGTCACGGATTCGCAAATCACGCCCACAAAACAGGGCGTCACTGAAGCTTCAACAGCGCCTCCTCCAGATGAACTGCCTTTGCGCCTCGGCGAATTGGATATTGCCCAGCAAGAGGGGGAAAATTGGGAATTCTTTCGTGACGTCCAGATGAACGGCCTGAGCATGGGCGAGGCCTTCTTGAACTGCGAAAAGGGTGGCAGCGGCTGCTATGAGCCATCGACCGACTCCTTTGCCGACATCGTTGTTGGTCGCCAGCACGAGAAGCTTACGGGGCTCATCGGCATGACAGACAGGTCGCCCGCAAACTGCACGGCTAACATTCGCATACTCCTCGACAATAGGCTCTACGCCGAATGGAACCTGGTCTACGGCCAATTTGAGGCAGTCGAGATTCCCATAACGAATGTGCTGCGAATTCGATTCCAATCGAAGGTCGTAAACCCAAGCACGAACCCTCCAACGTGCTATGTGGGGCTCGGTGACCCATTCTTGAGTTAACCCAGAGGGTGCGGGCAGCAGCAATTTCATCTAACCCGCAGGCATGGCTGCCCGATTCTCGTGGTCCCGGCGGCATTTGTCGAAGTCATGGCGGGTAAACAAGTGGATAGGACACCAAACTGAGCCCCTAATTGCGACCGACCTTCCTTGATGGGCGTTCCAACGACTCGCGCTAAACGACCGGGAAGCCAAATCCTACGAGCCATCTTGTGGCGAGTGGGAGCTCCTCCATTTTCGGATAAATCACTGGCGACCAGCCCGACACTTACTCGATCTTCATGCTCGAATCGATCTCGATTTCTTCTGCCACCCACAGGAGCCCGCCCACTTGATTGGCAACACCATGAAGAACCTCGGGGACAAGGTGCTGATACCTCTCCGCCATGGTGATGCTCGACCAGCCCATCAGGCCCATCACGGCTCGCTGGCTGACCCCGAGCACCAACAGGCTCGTGGCGGCCGTATGGCGGGCGTCATGGAGCCTTGCCTCGGGCACTCCGGCCTCGGCGAGTAGCTCGTGCCAACGCCGGCTGTCAGCTCTGGGGCCTAAGGGCTGGCCGGCAAGGCCGGCGAACACAAACCCGTTGTCGACCCACAGACCTTCAGCCGTCCGCCGCTCGGCGGTCTGGGCCTCCTGGTGCCTGAGGAGGTGCTCCCTCACGGGCACGGGCATGGCCCACACCCGTCGGCCAGCCTTCGACTTCAGCGAATCGAGCACGAGGCCGCCTCCATGGCGCTCGGGGCAGTCAGCTCCGCGCTTCTTGCCGCAGGGGTTGGCGGGTTGGCATCCGTGCTTCCACGTTCTGCGCTGGAGCTTCTCGCGTGGTGCAAGGGTGTTCTTCTCAAAGTCGATGTCTGACCAGCGGAGCCCAAGCACCTCGCCTTGCCGGAGGCCAAGGGCCAGGGCGATGACCCACCGGGCGCCGTTCCGAGGTTGTGCGTTCGCGACCTCAAGAAGTCGGCGGGTGTCGACCAGAGACACCGGCTCTATCTCGGTGTCCTTGAGACGGGGCGCCCGCGCAACCTTGGCTACGTTCTTCGTCACGTGGCCGCGGCGAACAGCTTCCCCCAGGGCGGATGAGAGCGTGCGGTGCACATGGTGCGCGGTGCCCGGGCTCGCGCCCTTGGCCTGCATCTTGGCGTAGAACCGCTCGACGTGCTCCGGCTCCAGACGGATGAGCCGATGTCCGCCCAGTCCGGGGATCAGGTGCTTGTGGATGTCGGTGCGGTATCCGACGACGGTCTTGTATCGGAGGTTGGGCTCGGCAATGTTGTCGAGCCAGTGGACGAGCCAGGTTTCGAGGGTCCAGTCCTGGCCGGGCTTCCGAGTTGACCCGGCCTCGCGTTCCTTCTCCAGCTCTCGGACCTTCTTGGCCACGACGGGTCGGGTCTTGCCGCGCACGTGGCGGCGGTCCGGCCGGCCGTCGTCTCGGATGCCCATGGTGACCCGGCCGTGCCAGGCGCCATCCGCGTCCTGGTAGATCGTCGATTCGCCGTTCGAAGCACGGCCGCCCTTGTTGACCATCAGTCGTTGCGGGGGGCTACGTCGGCCGCGAGTCGGGTTCGCTGCCGGTCGATGTACTCGGTCAGGGCGTCGGGTGGGATTCGGCGGAGACGCCCGATGTTGATTGACTCGATCTCGCCGTCCACGAGCAGGCCGTACATGGTGGATCGGCCGACGCCGAGGCGTTGAGCGGCTTGTTCGATCGTCAGCAGCAGGCGCGGGGAATCGTCGCCTGCCGGTGATGGTGCCGGGATGGTGGTCACGGTGTTCTCCTCTACTTGGTGAGCGGGCGTCTGCTTAGAGCGAGTGGTCGAGGGAGTCCGCCTGGGACGCTCCGACGGCGACGTGGTCGTCGCGGGCTTCGCGTTGTCGCCGGTCGGCTGTGTCGTCGAGGACCTCGGCGACTTGGTGGGTTGGATCGTGGGCGTTGCTGCTGGTTCGATCCGCAGCACGGGTGAGGGCCACCTGTGCGGCGGCGATGAGGGATTCGAGTTCGGCTCGGGTGGGCTGTCTCGGGACGAGCTGGTGAGCGGCTGCCGGTTCGGTCGCCGTCCGGGCAGCCGGCGCGAGGTCGTCGAGACCCTCGGGCGTGGGCTCGGCGGCGGGCAGTGCGTCGAGCGCAGCGGCGGCTGGGGCGTCGTCATCGGCCTGGTGCTCGTCGACGACGTCGCGGGGGGTGATCTCTCTGTGGGCGTCGTCGTCGGCCTGGGCCTGGTGGTGGGCTGCGAGCCATTCGGCCGTGGTGACGCGGTCGGGTTCGGTTCCGGGGTCGAGGTCGCGGTCGCGGAGTTCGGCGAGGGCTCGTTCGCCGTGCTCGCGTGTGACTGCGGTGACGGCGACCCACTCGGCGCGGGCGTCGGCGATGGTGGCGATGCCGTCGGCGTCCAGGCGGCGGTACTCCTGGGCGAGCTCGTGCTCGTGGGCGTCGTCGAGGAGGCGCTCGGCCGTGGCGTGGTCTCCGCTGGAAGTCGCGCGGTCGGCGTGCGCGCGGGCGAGGGCCGCGGCTTGGCGGTGTTCCTCGGTCTCGGTCTCGGCGGCTTTGAGGGCGTCGTCGGCGTGCGGTGGTGCCCAGTCGAGTTCGGTCTGCCAGGCGCGGTAGCGGGCGCGGAGCTGCCCATCGCTCATGGCGGCCTCGGCCAGCTCCGGGGTGGGCCGACCGAGGGCGACCCAGGCGGCGGCGTAGCTGGCGCGGCGCTCGGTCGCTGCGAGGCCTGGCATGGGTCCGAGCGCTCGGGTCGGGTGGTCCCAGCCGGACGCCTCGCGGTGAGCCGCAACAGCGCCGGCGCGGGTCTGCCACTCCTGCCGGCGGCCGTCCTCGTCCGCGGCTTCGGTGCCGCCGTGCTCGGTTGCGGTGGGGATGGGTCCGAGGGCGTGGATGGCCCACGCGGGCGGTTCTTTGGCCAGCTCGCTGCCGAGGGCCTGCCGGCGAGTGGCAAGCTGCGTCTGCAGGTCGGCCAGGGCCGTGCGGCTGGTGGTGTCGATGCCGCTCGGGGGTGACGCCGCGATGGCGGGGTCGGGCAGGGGGAGGGTGTCGGCGGTGCCGGTCATGGTGCGGGTGACGCGGTGCGCGAGGACCTGCGCGGCGCTCTTGGCGTCGGTCAGGGACCGGGCCGACGCTGCGTCTCGTAGGGCTTCGCGGGGGTCGTGGCCGGCCTGCTCGACGGCGCGTAGCAGGCGGGAGAGGTGTTCGGTGCCTTGGTCGGCACACAGTCGGGCGCGGGTGTCGGGAGTGAGGGTGCCGTCGGCGACGAGGTCGTCGAGGTGGCCTTCGAGGCGGGCGCGGGTGGCTTGTCGGGTGAGGGCCTCGATCTTGCCGAGAACGGTCGCGGCGTTGGTCTCGGCGGCGGCCTCGTGCTCGGCGACGACGGTCGCGGCGGTGGCGCCGCCGGCGCCGAGGTCGGCGGTGCGGTCGCCGGCGGCGTCGAGAACGGCCAGGGCGCTCGGTCGCGTGGTGTCGGTCCAGAACTTCTCGGGCAGGGCGGTGGGGTCGGGTGTGGGGGTGGTGATGACGTGGGCGGTGTTGCGGTGCCGGCCGCGGGTCATCGCGACGTAGAGGCCCTGGGGGTCGGTGCGCCCGTCGGTGATGAAGTGGGCGGTGTCGACCGTGAGGCCTTGGGCTGAGTGGATGGTCGAGGCGTAGCCGAGCTGGACGTGCTTGGCCACGTAGTCGGCGGGAATGTGGACGTCGTCGGCCAGGCCCGGTCGGGGGGTGTCTCCGCCGGCGGCGTCGGTGCGGTGTTGGCGCAGGGTGAGGCCACCGTCGGCACGGATGCCGGTGATGACGTACCGGGCGCCGTTGATGACACCGAGGCGGTAGTCGTTGTGCCGGGTCATGACGAGGTCGCCGCGGCTGGCGGTGTTCTGGTCTCGGCCGAGCACGGCGCTGCCGCCGGCCTCGGCGGGCTCGACGAGGCCCAGGGCGAGGAGCTGCTCGCGGACGAGGGCTGCCGCGGCGGCGGCGGTGGCGTTGGTGTCGCCGACGACGACGGTGCTCTTGCCGTCGACTCGGTCGGCGACGGCTGCGGTGGCTGCGGCTTGGAGGGCGTCCTCGGTGGTGTCGTGAGCCAGTAGCCGGCCGCGCCGGTCGTACTCGGCCAGGGCCTGCGTGGCGGTGGCGGGATCGCGCAGGGCGAGGGAGGCGTCGCGTTCCCAGTCGTTGGCGAACCGGTGGACGGTTGAGAGGGTGTAGGTCTCGGCGTGGCCGTCGAGGAGGTCGAGGACCCCGCCGGCCTCGACGGCGCCGAGCTGCCGCGGGTCCCCGGTGAGGATCAGCCGGGCGCCGGCGGCGTCGACCCGGGTGCGGACCACGTCGAGCTTGGCCGTGCCGGCCATGGACGTCTCGTCGACGACCACGACATCGGTCGCGGTCAACGCCCAGTCGTCCTCGGCGCGCATCGTTCGGGTGTGTCGGGGCTTGTCGAGGCGGTCCTGGATGGCGAGCCACTTGTCGACGTTGCGGGTGTGGGCCAGGCCGTCATCGGCGAGGACCTGGGTGGCGGCCTCGGACACGGCGAGGCCGAACACCCGCCCGCCGGTCAGCTCGTTCCAGGCACGGGCGAACATGCCGACGGCGTAGGTCTTTCCGGTGCCGGCCGGACCGATCAGGACCGCCACAGCCGCGTCCGACGTCGCCAGGCCGGTGACCGCCTCGCGCTTGTCGGGGCTGAGATCCCCGCCGTGGGTGTCCAGCCAGGCATGGACCTCGGCGGCATCGACGGCTCGGCGGCCGCGGGTAACGGCCGCGCGGCGAAGGGCGTCCTCGGCGACGAGGGAGCTTGTTGCGGTGTAGAGGCGTTCGCTTGGCCGGCGGAACTGCACCTGCTCCCCCGCTGCCGTGCCCTGCTCGGTCTCGCGAGGGCCGGCGACCTGGACGACGTCGGGCCCGAGGAGGGCGGTGTCGGTGAGCTGCTCCAGGGTGGCGACAACCTGGTCGGGGTCGGCGATCCCGAGCGTGGGCAGGCGCAGGGCGAGTTCGCCCATGAGGTCCGCTCGCCGCCACGTGGAGCGTTGCGCGGCGACAGCGGCGATGGCTTCGGAGACGGCCGCGGACTCCGACCACTCGGCGGTCTCGGCGGCGCGGCGGGCGGCGACGTGGTCGGGGTCCAGGTGGTCGGTGATGGTGTCCGCGGTCGCGTCGAGGCCCTGACCGACGTCGGCGATGAGTTCGGCGTGCCAGCGCTCCAGCAGCTCCTCGCGGGTCTCGGGGGCGTGGGCGCCCTTACTGGCGCGTGTTGACACGGCGGCGGCTCGTTTGAGGCGGTCGAGTTCGAGGTCGGTCAGCTCGCGGTCGAACCGTTCCTCCGCGGCCTCGACGAGCGGGGCGATGGCCTCGGCGATCTGACGGGACCGGGTCGAGTACTGCTCGGCGACCCGGGGGTCGACGACCACCAGCTCGCGGGCGACACCGTCCGGTCGGAGTGCGATGTCGAACCCGGCGGCCGACAGCCGCTCCTCGAGGACGCGGTCGGCGACGGCGGACAGGGCGTGCTTGTTGGCCAGGAGGTCGGTGCCGTCGAGGGCCCGGAACTGCCCGTCCTCACAGCGGGCCCGGTTGAGGATGACGTTGTGCACGTGCAGCTGCGGATCGATCGAGCGCGACGTGTGCTGCGGGAACGACGCCACGACGAGGCCCGGTGCTGCGACCCATCGGCCGTCAGTGCCGTGGCCACCGTGACGGCCGGCGCGAGCGACGGTCATGCCGGCGGCGGCGGTGAGCATGGCGGCGTTGGCGTCGCGGATCGCGGTCTCGATCGTCTGCCGCACCCTCGCGTGCTCGGCGGCTCGCTCCTCGTCGCCGGCGCGAAGGGCTGCGACCTCGGCCCGGTGCGCGGCGGTGTGGGCGACGGTCACGGACTTGGGGACGGAGAACGTGACGTCCCACCCGATGACGGCGTGGCGTTGGGTGCGTTCGATCTCCCGGCGGAGCTCGGCGACCCGCTCAGGCAAGGCATCCGGCTCGCGCTCCAGGGCGGCGGCGAGTCGCTGGGCGGCGGGGATGTGCTGCTTCGGTGCGCGGCCGATGGCCTCGCCGGTGGCGGGGTTGACGTGGTCGCTGTAAACGGCGTGCATGTCGGCGGCCGTGACCTCACCGGTCAGGCCCAGCTCGGTCGCGGCCGTCCCAGACCACGTGCCTGGGGGTTCACCGGCTGTGACGGCGTCGAGGTAGTAGGACTCGACCGGGCCGCGGGCTGCGCCGGTGCCGTCGGAGGTGCCGTCGCCCGTGTCAGCGCCGGCGCCGCCGGTGTAGTAATCCGTGCTCGTCGCCTTGCCGACACTGATCATGAGTGGTCGTCCCCCTTCCCGGAATGGCCTCGGTAATCGGTGATCTTGATTTCCCCGACCAAGATCAACGATCTTGGTCGGGGCCTACTCGATCCGTGATGCATAGGTGTGCTTTGTTGGTCTGCTCTTCTTGGTTTCTGCTCTGGTTCTCGTGCGTTCTCTCTCTGTGGCGCTGCTGACTGGTGCTGGAGTGGGTGAATCTCGGCGGAGCTGGGACTGGTCGTTCGTGGGTTTCTCGATCAACTGGTGCTTGCGGTTCCTGGGCTCGTCCTCGTGCGGTCGGCTCGGGCCCGCAGGGCTCGGGCGGCTTGCTTGTCGTCGTTGCTGTGCGTGAGCGGCTGGCCGTCGGTCAGCGGGTGTCCCGGCGGGCCCGGATCAGGGAGACGGCCGACGGGCGCGGGTCGCGGTGCTCGGCCAGGAGGCGGGTGACTTCCCGGTCGGAGACCGTGACGCCGTGGCGGGCGCACTCGGCGACGATCCCGGCGCGGTCGAGGACGCCGACCTCGATGAGGGACCGGACGAGGTCCCGCTTGGTTCCGACCGCGGGCGCGGCTTGGCCGGCCAGCTCGGGCAGGGCATCACGGCCGGCCGCGAGGGCCGGCTGGGCGGGTGCCTCGATCTCGGGCGCGGACACGGCGGGCTGCTCCGCCTCGTGGGGGTCGTGTTGGCGGATGACGATCGGGGGTAGGTCGGTCGTGGCTGCAAGGCAGGCGAGGCGGTCGGGGTTCTCCCACAGCACCCCGTGACGCCACGCCGCCGCCGTCGAGCGGGGGGCAAGGATCCACCGC
The DNA here is from genome assembly GCA_031398915.1 of Micrococcales bacterium. Lineage (GTDB taxonomy): Bacteria > Actinomycetota > Actinomycetes > Actinomycetales > JBBAYJ01 > JANNOG01. Next base: position 9,025 of record JANNOG010000116.1, read on the forward strand.
AGGCCGGAGTACACCGGCGCCCGCCCGGGCAGCAGGCCCGCGGCCCGGAGATCAGCCCGGCGGATCGACCCGACCGCGAGGTCGAGCATCACCACGGCCACGATCGGCAGGACACCGAGGGCCAGGGCGCCGACGGTCCCGCCGACGGTCCACCCCTCGACTCCGGCGAGCCACGCGGACAGGCCGGCGAACCCGACGACGGCCACAGACGCGCCCGGGGCGCTGTCGCCGTCACGCAACGCCTGGAGCCGGACGATCAGGGCAACGAGAGCAGCACCGTCCAACGTCACCGGCAAGGCCAGAGCCGCCGGCCCAGTGAGGCCCAGCCGGTCCACCGACAGCCGATAGAGGTTGACGGCATTGAGGACCACGGGCGCGGCGACAGTCAGGACTAGGGCCGTCCACAACAGGTAGGCGCGACCTCGGCGCGGCGCGGTCACAGCTGGTCCGCCCACTCGTCGTTACTGGCGTCCCGCCTGAGGTCAGCGGTGTAGGAGCGATGGTCGGTCGCCGGGGTCCCGTCGGCGTCTGCGTAGGCAGTCGCCTCGTTGGCGAGATCGTCGGTCGTCGCGTCGGTCGTGGCGTCTCGGACAGGGTCGCCGGCGGCGGCTTCGTCGGCCGCGTTGTTGGTCGCGGCGATCTCGGCCGCCATCCGTCGTCCGCTCTCGACGTAGGACGTCCACCGTTGGTCGACGGTGTCGGCGAGCATGTCGCGCAGGGCGAGGGCCTCCCCCACGGTCAGCGTGGACGCCGCCTCGTCCGGGCCAGGTGGGCCGAAGACCTTGGCCGCTATGGCGGCGGCGTCCCTGCGGTCGGCGGCGCGGCCGTCACCGTCCCACAGAGGGTCCTGTAGCGAGTCGTGCCAGTGCCTGACCGCGAACGGTCCAGCCACCACGACCGGGTCGTCGCCGGCCGTGAGGGCGAGCCCCCCATGGCTGGTGATCCGCGCGGTGTAGCGGTCGCCGATCGCAACCTCGGGGCTGGTGTCCCACCGCGGCACGAACGGGTCGTCCGCGGCGTCGTCGGTGCTCGTTGGCTCGGGGATCGATGTCATGGCGGTGTTCTCCTAGCGAGTTGGTGACCGGGGTGCCGGGAAGGCTCCGGTCGCGGAAGTGGGTTCAGCCGGCGAGGTCGAGGCGGTCGAGGAGGTCGAGGAGGTCGAGGAGGTCGAGCTGGCCGGTGTCGGGGTGCAGGGGGTGTCCGGGGGTGTGGCACTCGCACGGGCAGTGCCAGATGTGGCCGTGCCGGCGGGCGGGCTCGTGGCGGGGGCAGCTCTCCCAGACCTCGGCGAGGACCACCTGCACCCCGCGGCTGGGCTTGGTCAGGTAGGCGATGGGGCTCTCGTTGCCGTGTTCGTGAGCGCCGCCGCGGTGGTGGGCGCACTTGGCGTGGAACGCCGCCGGCGCGGTCGGGTTGCAGTACCCGGAGCGCCCGTACTCGCACGCCATCAGTCGCACGTAGGCCTTGGCCTCGATGTCGACCTCGTCGACGCTCACGACTCCTCGGTCCGCGCGTCAGTCGTGGCGTCGGTGGTCGCGGCGGCGGCGCGTCGCCCGTGGTGGCCTTGGCGGTTGATGGCGACCTGGGCGTGTGACAGGTGGGTGCCGAGCTGGTGGGCCAGCGCGGACGCGCGGGCGAGGTGCTGTTCGGCGGTCAGGACGCTGAGGGCGGGGTCGGCGCCGTTGTCCTCGTACACGTCGTAGAGGTCGAGGGATCGGACGAGGGATCGGGCGAGTTGGGTGCATGCCTGGGACAGCCCGTGCCCGACCTGGTTGAGGGACCCGAGGACGTCGTAGACGTCGGGGGCGGGGTGGACGGTGGTGATGGTGGCGTGGTTGATCGCGCGGACGGCCTCATACGCCGTGTCGGCGTGCTCGCCGATGGTGTGAGTGTCGGTGTAAGGCATGGTCAGGCTCCTTCGGTCACGCCCCGGCAGGGGGTTTGGGGTTTGGTTGGTGTGGCGGTGGGGAGGGTCATCCCCCACCGGCGCGGGAGAGGTACCGCGCCCGTCGAGGCTCCGGATCAAGGGCCGGCGGAGCCGGTCGCGTAGCGACGCGCAGCGCCCTTGATTTGGAGGTAGGGCGTGGTAGCCGGAGGTGAGTCCCGGCACCCAAGGCGCACGGCCTCGCGCGTCGCGGTGTGGCGGTAGCGGCTGGGAGGGATCGCGCGGGCCGCCGGAAGTCGGGCTGTCCGGCAGGGCTGGGAGGTGAGCCGTCGGAACCCGCGAAGGCCGAGCGGTGGGCGCCGTCAGAGGTCGAGGCCGTCGGCGTCGGCGGACCTCTCGGCGTGGTCCACGCGCTCGTCTCGGGCGCTTACCCGGACGTGGTCGGTGACCTCGGCGTGGTCGGTCGGAACGTCCGGCGCGTCGGTGACGAACCAGTCGTCGGCGACACCGGTGTCGACGAGGGGGTCCTCGCGGGCGACGTCGTCGTAGTAGGCGGCGATGTCCGCCTCCTCGTCGGCGTCCGCCTCGTCGGCGGCGTCTGCGGTGTCGCCGAGCTGGGGCCCGAGTTGAGCGCCGAGGGTGCTCGCGAGGTCGGTCGCGGTCCGGAGGTAGTGCTGGGCGAGGTTGACCCGGGCGGTGGCGTAGGCGTCGTAGCGGTCGTGGACGTCGGTCATGGTGTCGGTGTCGTGCGTGACGAGTGACCGGGTCAGGTCCGCGTCCATACGGGCGCAGGCCTTGTCGAAGTCCGGGCCGATCTGCTGCAGCGCACGCAGCACGGACCGGGCGTCGGGGACCTGGTCGGTGCCAGGGGCGTCGGGGAACGCGCTGGCGGACGTCTCGTCGGTGGAGGTCTCGGCGGTGGACGTGTCGTCGTTGGACGTGTCGTAGCTGGGTGTCGGGGTGGTCTGGAGTGTGGTGGCGGTCATGGTCGTGGTCCTTCCTGCTGGGTTATGGGCGGTCAGGCGTCGAGGGGTCGCAGGCCGAAGAATTCGGGGGCAGTGGGGTGGCCGTGGGTGGTGGCCCACCACGCGGCGACGGAGTCGCGGTCAAGGGGTCGGGTGTCGTAGCCGCGGGTCCGGGCGATGCCGGGGACCTGCTGGCGGTGGTGGCGCTGCTCGACGCATTCGACGAGGGCGGCGGCCAGGCGGGTGCGGGTGCCGGGCAGCCACCGGGCGAGCCACTCACTGACCGGCGTCGGTGCGGGGTGAGCCCACGCGGTCCTGGCCTCGGCGTGCAGGGCGAGGAGGTCGACGACCGCGGCGGGGTGGATGGTCCAGCACGAGGGCAGCGGTGCGAGGAGGCCGGCGGGGAGGATGACGTCGGTCAGCCACTGGTCGACCTCGGCGAGCCAGACGATCGCCGTGTCGGGGTCGGCCACCGTTGCCCAGTCCCGTTGCCTCGTCGGCTCCTCGGCCTCCGCGTCGGTGTCGGTGTCGGTGTCGGCGGTCGTGACGGGCGCGGCGGTGAGCTGCATCGTGAGGGCGGCGACTCCACGGCCGAGGCCGGCGACCTCCGTCGCGAGGGTGTGGAGCTGGCGTTCGGTGGCGTCGACCCGGCCGGCGAGGGCGGCGACGATGCGCGCGAGCCCGTCGCCGGGCCCGGTCCCACCGGGCCCGGTGGTGGGCTCGTAGCGCCTCATCGGCTGCTCTCCCCGGAGTCCAGGCCGGTCTCCATGCCCGGCTGCCGGGGCTGCTGGGTGTCGGGGTCGTTGAGGAGGTCGTCGAGTTCGGCCGTGGTGGGGACGCGTTGCAGCGGGACCACGACAGCGGCCGCGGCGGGCACGACGGTCGATGCCGGGGTGCCGGGCAGCTGGGTGAGGGTGGCCGGCGTGTACCGGCGGCGGTCGATGACCCGGGGTGCGTAGGCGACGAGCGGCGGTATCGATCGGCGCAGCACGAGGACCTGCCCGGGCTCGAGGGCGCGGATCTGCGCCGGTGAGATGACAGGGACGGAGCGGGTGCTGACTTCGGGTCGGGCGGTGCGTTCGTTGCCGGCGTCCCACAGCGTCTGGCGGCGGTGCCACCGGCGTCCGGTCGTGACGTCGGTGAGGGTGGTGTGTTCGGTGTCGCCGGTCAGGGTGGACAAGTCGTCGAGGTCCGCCGCGGACGGTGACCCGCCGAAGACGAGGAACGTCGCGACGTTGGCGAGGATCGCGCCGGCGGCGTCGGTGCCCCACCGGTTCCGCAGCTGGGCCAGGGACTGGACGCTGATGTGGATGGTCACTCCGCGCCCGCCCATGTCGGCGGTCCACCGGTCCAACGGCACTGGGCAGACGAGGGCGACCTCGTCGAGGACCATCGTCAGCGGCGGGTCAAGGCGACCGCCGGGCCGGGACCCGGCCAGCGTCCGGGCGGTGTGGGCGATCTCGGCGACGAGGGCGGCGATGAGCGGCGCGACGGTGCTGGTGTTCTCGTGCCCGATCAGGTGCAGGGTCTCCCCCGCCTCGATGAGGCGGACCAGGTCGAGCAGGTCGGGGTGACCGGCCGGCGGGTCACCGATGACGCGCGCCCGGTCATCGCTCATCCACGCCAACGGCGTCGCCATCGTCGTCGTGATCGACGTCAGCGTCCGCTCGTTCGTGGCGTAGAACGCGCGGACCGCGGACGCCCGCTCGGCTGATCCGCCCTCGCCGATGCCGGAGTCGAGGAACGCGTCGAGGATCTCGTCGCGGGCCGTGGTCGAGGGGTCGGCGACCCACCGGGCGACGTCGCGCATGCTGCGCCCGGAGATCGCCGCGGCGTGCAGGAACAGGGCGAGGATGCGGCGGGCGTGGGAGTCCCATCGCTCGCCCTCGGTGGACGCGGACTCAGGGATCAGGTCCGTGGCGCGGCGCTGCGCGACGGCGAAGTCCTCGCACCCGTCGAGGACCCGCCACCGAACCGTGGTCGCGACGTTCCCGAGCCCGGACGGGTTGAAGAAGTGGACTGTCCCCCGGGCGGAGCGCGCGGCGTGGACCAGCTCGGCGAGGTCGAGCCGGGTGCTCGTCGTGATCAGCGCACCGGGGGCGTCGACACCGTGCGCGGCGATCGACAGTGTCTTGCCGGTCCGGGGCCCGCCGATCCGCAACGTGGCGTCCTCGCACGAGGACCAGACCTGCTCGCCCCACCAACCCCACCCGAGCCGGGCGACCTCGACCCCGATCTCGCGAGGGTCCAGCCACCGCCGTTCCCGCCACGACCGCGACCGCAGCGACGGCCGCAACGTCGTGGCCTGCAGCCGGAGGGCGGTCTTGGAGGTGTGCTCGGCGAGATCGAGGCGGGTCGCGACACCGCGGTGGCGGGTGTCCAGCTCACCGCGGCGGGCGAGGACCGCCTGAGCCGAGTGGGGCTGGGCGATGTGGCGGAACCACCACCAGACCACGCACGCGACGACGCCGGCCGTTGCTCCCGGGATGAGCACTTGGGCGACCTGGTGGAGGCCCAGCTCGGCGGCCATGGCGCCGATGACGAGCAGCCCAATGCAGAGCAGGGCCGGGCGCCAGGCGAACCGGTACCGCATCCGCACCGCCCGGTAGACGGTGGCTCGGCGACTGGCCGCGCTCATCGCGACCCGCCTCGGCGGCGTGCGCCAGCTGGTGCGCGCCGCGCTGGGCGGCTGGGGAACGGATGGTTCGCCATGTGCGTCTCCCGAGATCCATGGGCGGCCACCTCGTGTTGCCGCCGGGATGCCCGGAACGTTCTCACACTCATACGGATAACACAACAACACGCTGAGCCGTATGCTGCGTACACGAACCGCCAGCAACGACAGGAGCGAGATGAGGGCTCGTCAACCGGCCTACGGCGTCATCGCCGACGAGCTGCGCCGCCAAATCGCCGACGGCGACCTTGCGCCCGGCGCCCAGCTACCCACCGAGCGGGAACTCATGGAGCGCTACCAGGTCTCTGCGAGCGTGACCCGCAGCGCCGTCGCGCAACTGCGCAGCGAGGGACTCGTTGAGTCCCAGCAGGGCAAGGGCACCTTCGTCCGCAGCCAGTCGCGGATCATCCGATACAGCAGCAGCCGCTACCAACGGTTCAGCGGCGTCGAAGCACCCAACATCGAAGAAGCGCTACGCGCAGGCCTCGACGACCGCGTCGAAGCCGACATCGACACCGCCATCGCGACCGACGACATCGCCGCCCGGCTCGGCATCGCCGTCGGCGACCCCGTGTCCCGCGTGAACTACCGATGGCTCGTCGACGGCGACCCCGTCCAGATGAGCACCCAGTGGGAACCGCTGGCCATCACCGGCGGAACCCCCATCGAGCGCCCCGCCGGCGGGGAGCGAGGCGCACCCAACGTCATCGCGCGGTTCGACAAGATCGGCGTTCGCGTCACCCACGTCAGCGAACGGGTCGTCAGCCGCATGCCTTACCCGGCTGAGATGGACGCCCTACGGATGCCCGACGGTGTCCCGCTCATCGTCATCGAGCGCACCCATCACGCAGACACGCGCCCCGTCGAGACGGCCACCATCAAGCTCCGCGCCGACAAGGTCACCATCGAGAATGTGAGCCACGTGTCATGACCGATCGCGTTATCTCGCTGGTCACCCCGGTCCACCCGCCGGCCGCACAGTTCCTCGCCGACGCCTACGCCTCGATCCTCGCCCAGGACCTCCCCGACGGGTGGGACTGGCAATGGGTCATCCAAGAGGACGGCCACAGCGCCGCCGTCCTCGCCGCCATCCCCGACGACCACCGCATCAGCTTCGGCACCGGCCGCGCCGGCGGACCAGCAGTCGCACGCACGCTCTCGCTTAGCCGCGTCGCCGGCGAGATCGTCCAGGTCCTCGACGCCGACGACCAGCTCACCCCCGGGGCACTGGCCCGCGTCATCGACGTGTTCACCAACCATGCCGACGTCGGGTGGACCACCACCCGGGTCGTCGACCTGCTCCCCGACGGCACCACGCAAGGATTCGACTTCGACCCCCCGCCGGGCCGGCTCACGCACGGATCAGTGCTGGCGCACTGGCAGAGCCACAGCTACCGCGCGTCGGTGCATCCGGCGACGCTGGCCGTGCGGCGCGACCTACTGCTCGAACTCGGCGGCTGGATGGCCCTGCCGGCATCAGAGGACACCGGGCTCCTCCTCGCCCTCGACGCCACGGTCGACGGGTGCTTCATCCCCGAGGCAGGGCTGCTCTACCGGAAGTGGCCAGGGCAGATGACCGCCCAGTCCGACCACATCGACACCAACGAGCGCGAGGCCCGGTTCCGTGTCATCGAGCAGCGGGCCCTTGCTATCGCTCACCGGCGCCGAGGGGCCGTCACAAGTCCCGCGTGAACACCCCGTCGAACTCCGTCACTCGCAACAAGCCCGGGTCGCGCGTCACCGGGAACAGCCCCGCAGGCCAGAACCCAAGGCCCTCCAGCCGGGCGATGACGTCGGTCCAGTGCTCCGCGCCTTCATAGAGCGGCAAGACCGACAGTTCTAGCTGAATCGCCACAACGTCAGACAGCCGCCGGGCGGCACCCTCGATGACCGCCCAGTCGTGACCCTGGGTGTCGACCTTGAGGAACATCGGTCCTTTGAGCACAGAGCCGAGGCCATCGAGCCAGTCGTCCAGGCGGACAACGTCGACCAGGTCCTCGCCGGTCGAGGTGATCTCGAACCACTCACTGAGCGACTCCGTCGGCGCGTGAAGGCTGTTGAAGTTACTCCGGTCGAACCGGAACAGCGGCAGCCGGCCTGAACGGTCGGACAGTGCAAGCTGATCTACGCGCCAAGCCGGGTCGGCGGCGGCGCGCGAGGTCAGCACCTGAGCGTTCGTAGCGTCGGGCTCGAAACTCACCACCCGGCCGGCGTAGCCGACCTGTCGACGCAAAACCTCGACGAACGAGCCCTTGTGTCCGCCGACGTCGAGGACGGTCTCGACCTCTAGCCAGTCGATCAAGCGCCTGAGCAGATCCGCATGTCGACCTGGGTCATCGTCGAGGGCTACGGCCGCGAACGCAGGGTGGCCAGCTGCCCGCATGGGGCGACGCTCAGGCCTATCCACCAAGTCACCGTACCCAGTCGCGTGACCGCCGCCCGGAGTGGCCAAGGGCCGAACTGCGCGTCACGACAGCTGCCTGTGCCTCTACGATTCGCGAGTAATCGGACGATCACAGGCGGGGGACGGATGGACTGGGCGACCCAGGCGGTGACAATCGCGGCCGTTCTGCTCGGCGCCATGGCCAGCACTCTCACGAGCCACCTCGCCGAGACCCGCCGCCACAAGCAGGAACTCCAAACCCGTTGGGACGCACCGAAGCTCGACGCCTACGTTGAGTACGTCGCGGCGGTGCGCAGTTGCATCTATGCTGCCGTCCTCCTGTTCGAGGTCAAGGATGGTCGGCGCTCCCTCGACCGAACGGTCGAGGACCTGACCCTTGAACTCGTTGAGGCCGAGGGCCGTCGCGCCCTCACATTCGAGCGCGTCATGCTCCTGGCCGGCAGCAGGGTCATTGACGCTGCTCACAGGGTCAATCGCGCGACCGCTGCAGTCGACTGGAGATCAAGGGGAGCTACAGCCGGTGAACTCCAGGAATGGCGCCAACTCAATAGGGCGGCTTTCGCGGCCATCAATGAATTCCACCAGGTTGCGCGGGAAGATCTCGGTGTCATTGGCAGGCTTGACGGCACGGACCACTCTCACATCGAGTTGAATTTGCCGACCGAGTCATGACGGAAGACTCGTCCACTAGTGCACTTAGTGCCTCGCCGGAGGCCGCGACACTACGCCATGCCGGCGGGGGGGCTCATCCGGAGTGGGGGATCCAGTGTCGAGTCCGGCGCCCTGGTCAATGCACACATTGTGAAGTCGAGCGGGGAACGCAATGAGCTCTGAAGGGTATGTTCTTCTTGCCGTTTCAATCGCTGGCGTCATCGCTACCCTAGCGGCAATCTTCTCACCCGGCTTGGTCCGGAAGATATTCGTCGCAGCTTCGGTGATCCTTATTGGCTTGGCGGTATTATCTGCATTGTTTCTGTTACGAGGGACACCAGGCCAACCCGACAGTGAGATTGCACAGCCAAGCGAGGGGGGAATCGGACCCCAGGAGTCTCCAGAGGTTTCCGGCTCCACCAATTCGGCGAGTCCGAGTCCGAGTCCGAGTCCGAGTCCGAGTCCGAGTCCGAGTCCGAGTCCGAGTCCGAGTCCGAGTCCGAGCCCCACCTCGACCACCGAGGCGCCCATCGGGATCCTGCCTGACGCGATGCTGGGCTCCTGGTCCGGAGAAGTCTTGCAGACAAACACCGGGACATTGAATACGGCCGAGATTACCCTGAATCAAATCTTCGTCGGACAGAGCGATGTGGCTGCAATTACCAACTATCCAACGCTTGGATGCAGCGGGTTCTTCAGATACAAGGGCCGAATAGATGATGTCTTCATCTTTGAAGAGACCCTAACCGACCCGAGTGGCTGCCTCAACGGATTGACCAAGAAATTGAAGCTACTCCCCGATGGAACAATAGACTATTCCTGGGCCCTGGCCCAGGATGAGAGAAATGGCCAAGCCGTTCTGCGCAAGATTGAGTAGTCGACGCTTCATTGGGCCGCCTGGGGCGTCGCACAAAAACTGGTGTCCTTGCGACGGCGAGTACGGGCAACCTCGGCGACGTTCTTCGTCACGTGGCCGCGACGAACGGCTTCTCCCTGGGCGGAAGAGAGCGTCCGGTGCACATGGTGCGCGGTACCCGGGGTCGCTCCCTTGACTGGCGTGGCGCTCGGTCGCGGCGGGAACACCGAACTCCTAGCGGAATGGACTCGCCAGATTGTCCCAGCTGCCCAGTTCCTTCAGCTGGACAGGGTCGCTTTCGCTTAAGTATCTAAAGCTTTGCGGCGGGTAAAACCGCCCCGACTCCCGTAAACACTTAAGCCCCAGAGGTTCGGCAAGCGCGGCGACTTGGTCAAGGTGTAGCAGATGCGCCAGACTGGAGCCGCTAAGATATGCGTCAAACTCTCCGCGGGTAAGCCCAAATCTTTCTTTATGAAGCTCCCAAGCGCGCTCCAACGGCTCGCAGGATGATGCCATGAGTCGAGCCGTGCCTACAACAGCCATGACTGGAGCCGAGGAGTACAAGACAACGGAAGACCCCGGAGCTGCATTCACAGACCTTCGGCGAAGTTCAATGGTCTTCTCGCCGCTCAGTATAGATTCAGCAAACTGAGGCCGAACCGACAGCAAGAGAGTCTTGTGTGTCATTCTAGACGTCGACCCTTCCTGTAAACAGCCTCAAAGAAAGTCGGAGATATCTGGAGTGGACGAAGAGGGATGTGCGTCTCCTTCGTCCTCTTAGCTATGTCGCGTAGCTCGTTACGGGACACGACTCTAGCAAACAGTTCTGTGTTCGCAAACACCATGGCCTGCACTAATCCGTTGGTGGATGCTCCGCGCAACTGGGCCTCCGTCCATACTCCAAGATGCCGAAACCGCCTGTACAAGTCACCCGGTTCTCCCTCCGCTACCTCGATGAGCTGGGAGCAAGCAACTGCGCCAGCGAAATGCGGTGAGGAAGCGCCAGTTTCACTGATATACCAGACAATCCGCGACGGGGCATCCGCCCCCGGCGTAGCGCTCCTGTAGTAGACATGCTCCCTGCTGAGTCCCAGTAAATCGGCCCTTCGATCCATTGTCTCGGGAATGCCCAGGAGATCTGCAGAAAAGCTTTGTTGGATCGGGATTAGGTAGCTCTTCAGGTGACTGTCGAGCACCTTCGCAGGCCACCAGGATGTTTCGATGTCCGCTGCCGCCAGGCGGGGAAGTCCTGGCCGTAGATGCGGAGGCTGGGGCTCCTGGATGCGGCTTGCAATCTCAGCGGCCCTCTGACTGATCTCGCTGGCGGAAGAACATACGTCCAGGGTCATGGCCCAGGGACCAGCCTCCCCTTCGATGAATCCGCTTTCGTGCGCGGCACTTCGCACTGCTCGCGAGAGATACTGATCCCTAAGGCGCAGGACTGACAACCCAAGATCGACCGCCTCCTTCCTCAGCGCGAACAGGAGCTGTCTTGCAACAGTGTCACGCATAGGGTGGTCAGCCACTCGAAGCAGCTGGATTTCGAGGACGGTACCCACAACTTTGAGAGAATGCACCGCAATTAGCTGCTCATCCGGAGCGAAGAAGCCATGGCGCTCGACACCCTGGACAGCCAAGTCTCTCAACAGACGTTGCAACGCGCGTGGTCTTTGCGCTCCATCAGAACCATTCAACCGTAGAATGTTCTCCTCATCGCTTACTCCCAAGAGGCGCCTGCTGTAGTCGGTGTTGAGTAGCGCCGCTGGTTTGTACGCCTCCGCCCTTGAAAGCTCGTCGAGATGAATAATGACGTTGGCGGGGTGCATCGTTCTGACGCCGAACAGCTCAAGGGCAATCTCACTATACCGACGAACCAGATCTTGATCTCGCGTTATAAACACGGAAGCACCCGCCAACACGGCACTGACGACATGTCGCAAATCGTAACCATCCTGAGACGTATCCAGCTCCTCGCCGCGGTCAGCCAGACGTGCCACTATCTGCGCCCGGACCTCGGCGGCGACGTGCTGCGCCGAATCCTCAGCGTGCCGGAAGAGCTGAGCTTGGTCGGTGCAAGCCTGCCTCAAGGGTCCAGCGATGTTATCAATCTCGGCATCAAGTGCCGATGTCTTAATCAGTGCTAACCTGTCAGATGCCTGGTCGTCGACCAGCGCGAGTGAATCCCGAGCATCTTGACGCTTCGGATCGACTAGGTCCCGCAGAATGTTCAGATCGAAAGTGGCGCGAACGACAACTTCGTCACTTGAGACACTGAAGAGGTTTGGATGACCGTGGTCCAGCCACCAGTCGACCAACGGCAGAGCCTCCTTGCTCCTACCGGGCTTCTCGCCAATTCGTCGAAACCCAAGCGCTATCCACATGTCACCAAGATTGTAGTCATGGCGACAACGCGCACGCATTCCGGAGGAGTCAGCGTGTTTTGCGCTGATCCACTCAACCATCTCTTTGGCAAGATGTCGACCACGCCACTCTGGAGCTACACAAAGGTGGGTAAGCCTCACTCTGTTCCTCGCAATGCCGTAGAGCGCATACCCCATCAGATTGTTGTCCCGAAACGCCCCGAGCAGATGTCCGTCACTCGCGGCACGCCGGTAAGCTCCGATAGGCAGGAAGCCCACGGTCGTGCTCGCCTGATTCCCCATCTCGACGGCGGCGAGCAGCTTCTCCTCATCTGCCTCCCTGATTTGAATCAGCGTTGTCTTGGACATGGATGCGCGTCGTTGGCTTCCTTCTTCCACAGACCTAGTGTGACGGGGCGTGACGGGGCGTGTCTGCGGCCTGACTAAGCTGCGCTGGCGCCGTGAGGGCGCGACGACGGCGCTACCCACCCAGCACATGCTGCACAGTGTCCAGTCCACCCCCGACACAGTGGACGATCACGGGTCGGAGGACACGCGGCGGAGCACCTGGCGCCTAGGGCCCACTGGTCTCAGTTCTGGTCTCAGTTGCCCTCGTCCGCGAGGGACTGGTGTCGTCCGTCGACCTCTTCTGACCTGCTCCGCAACCCTTGCCGAACAGCCCCGGACCTGGCTCCCGATCCCTGAAAATCGGAGGGTCGGCGGTTCGACCCCGCCCCTGGCCACACACTTGGACCACTGAAATCGGTCCTTCACCTGCGGAGACACTCCGCGGTCGTGATCTTGACTTGTCCGGCCAGCAGCGGCCGGTACCGGTCCTGATCGGCTGGCTGTCCCCAATACGTCCCCGAGTTGTGCGGCAGGCCTGCAGGCAGGCCATCCGCCCCCCGGGGAACAGCGTCACACGTTCTCCGGCGAGCCAGATGCTCGCCATCGCGCTGCACCCCCCGGGGGGCCCAGGCGTAAGGAATCGCGCCGGCGCTGTCGGCCGCGCATACGCTCTGTCTGGGTCGCTAGCTGAGCCGTGCGGGGGTGAGGCTGGCCCGCGCACCTATGACGACTATTGGCCGCCGTCTTAAACGGACCCGTGACGACGCCAGAAGGACGGGGTAAGCCGTGTGAGCCGCCTTGGCCGAGGAGAAGATTCCAAGAACCGAACGCCGGCCTCCTTGACCTCCCGCCAGTGAGACATCTTGGACCACCTCTCACTCTTGCACCAGCCGCGGACTCGCGCCTCGTAGGCCAGTAGCCAATCGTCTCCGTTAAGAGCACCAGACGCCTCAGCCCGACGGAACATTCTATTGTGGTCGACCGTGACATAACGCAAGGGGTGATCTTCGATTTCTTGCCACAGAAGTAGGTTTGATGGGTTGTCATCCATCTCGCCTACTACCCTTGCGGTTGACGTTTCTAGGCTCAGACCTAGCGCTCGAAGAATTGTTAGAGCCCAAGCCACCTCAAACCCGTGACCTCTGGGCGCATGACGGAAGGCGATGTTGTTCATGGTCTCAGTGATCGCGCCCAGGTCTAGCGGTCGCCCATGACGCTGGCCATATAAATGTCGTGCACATGACTCAGGCAGGCGGGCTCCAATACCGCGGCCGTGAGTACGTACTGCTGAAACCGTGACCAGGCAGTGCCCGCCGGGAAAGGGTTGCATCTCTTGATCGCATAGCTAATAGCGTTGGAGGACGGATTATCATGAGCGAACTGGAAAGCAAGATCGAAGAGGTCGGTGACATCGTTGGTCAGGTGTTTATCATTATCGTCCCTATACCGCGCCTGCCTCAGCTGTATTAGCCACAACTCGTCCGTAGGAAGAATTCCGTCGAAGATTCTAGTCTTCGATGGATTCAAGGAGAGCTCGAAGCGGGCCAATTCCTCCTGATACGAACCAAGAACCTGCTCAGCTTCACTTCCGGATTGGGTGTAAAGGGTGACGTCGTCAACCCATCGAAATCCCCTATCTATCAAATGTGGGAAACGCTTCAATAAAGCCTCGTCTACTCTAGACAAGACCAGCTCTGCGATAAGCCACGACGTATCGGGTCCTATGCTGATGCCAATCGTCTGACCGTCTCGCGACCTGCGCAGTGCTCCGTCAATCTTGCCCCCCAAAGTCCGAGCACTTCGGTCCGCTTTTGCGGCGGCCTTACCCCGGATTGCCCAGTCGACAGCGTGCGTATAGATCGAGGGATAAAAGTTGCTGACATCAGTGACGAGAGTGCACGTTGCACCTCGCATACGAAACGCAGACTCAGATCGGTCGGGGTCTCCCAGATAGCGCAGCGACCGCGGCTCCGTCGGGCGGGCCCTCAGTGGTCGACTCGTCGAAAGCCTACCGCGAGCGGTTATCCTTTGCAGAGCCGTTCAATTGGCACAGCAAAGTTCGGCCAAATTCAATTGTGCAAACGGGTTCGGAATTTCAGTATTCCTTCTCAAACCACCAGCCCGGGCTACGCTCATTCTCGCTGCCGAGGTCTCGCCCGAGGGACGGGAAGCCGTGAGGGCAGCGGCGACCTTTCCGAGGGTCGCCGTGGAAAGAGAAGGAGGAGCCTCCTTCGGGAGAAACCCCTTAGACATCGTTTGGCCCATGCGCATTGGACCATCCTCGATGATTCGACGGCCTTGCGCAACCGACATGCCGAAAACCCCGCGCGAGCCCCCTGACGTTGTGTGCTTTACAGATGTCCCCCAGTGCGGGGGTGTGTCGAATCGCTGCCCAGGGCTTCTTCAATACGGTTCAGTGACAGGGCTTCGGATCCGTCGATGCACTTGGCATAGATGCGGAGCAGGATCGCGACGCTATGCCCTGCCCATTCCGCGACTTGTGTCGGCGCTACTCCGCTGTTCAACCAAGTCGACACGGCAGCATGCCGGAGGTCATACGGCCGAACGGCCAGTGGCGATGTGTACTGCTCGGGGGTGAGAGCGGCTCGACGCGCCCTGGCCCACAAACGGGTGTAGGAGACGCCGACCAGGGCGTCACCTCGCTCGCCCCTGAAGACTCGACCGCCGGCTTGGTCTCCGTATTCGTGAATGTGGAACTTCAGTAGGGCCACCAACGCGGGCGGGCATGGAACTCGTCGTGATTCCCCGACTGCGCGGTGCTTGAGCTCTCGCGTCTCCCTCCGCTCACCGGAGTCGGACCAGTGCTTGTCGACGTCCGGAGCAGCTCCGTCCAGGGTGATCCACCCCCAGCCCTCGCCGGGGAGGTCAAGGTTTGCTGCTCGGAGGTGGGCGGCTTCTTCGGGGCGCAGGTCGAAGTAGTAAATGATAGCGAAGGACGCGACGAGTCGGTGCCCACTGCGCGGCGTTGTGCGGACGGCGTCGAGCAGTGCCCTGGCTTGGTCGGGATTGACCACGGCCCGTCGGTCGACGGCGGTGACCGTGCGAGCTGGCTTCCAGCTGGTCGCGGTGATGGGGTTCTTGGCGATCAGGCAGTCCTCGACGGCGTGGTTCAGTGCGGTGGAGATGATGGATCGCTTCCAGGCGGCCGTCCGGCCGGCGGCGCGGGTGCCGTCGACCTTCATCGCGATTTGGGGCAGGAGATGCCGGAGTACGGGCGGCTGCGTAAGGTCGGCGAGGGCGCGAGTGTGTCGGTTTACCCAGTCGAGGTGACGGGTGACGGCGTCGGGCTGGGGCGGCGAACCACGTCGGATGTTGTAGCCCCAGTTCAGCAAGGCTGATCGGATCTCCTTCGCTCGCGCGGCATCCACCGGGCTGTCCAGCAGAGTCAGGGTGGCCGTCGTCAGAGCCTCGGCGGTGCCCTCCCGGTGGTGTGGAGAGGTCTGCGCCCATTTGGAATCGGTGTACTGGCAGACGAACTCATACCAGGTCGGCGGCGCGGCTTGCGGATCCACCAGGGACATCGGGCGTCCCGACGCAAGATCA
>JANNOG010000120.1:0-3385 GCA_031398915.1 Micrococcales bacterium
AGCTCACGCAGCTCCGCCGATTCCGAGGCGGTCACACCGGACGGTCGCCGTCCTGCACGTCGGCGGAGCGCAGCCAGTTACGCAGGCAGGACTCGCTGATCCCGAAGTCCTTCGCGACCTGACCTATCGGTGCCGCGCCGCGGCGGGCGACGGCCACGACGTCCTCGCGGAACTCCTTGGGATGGGGCCTAGGCACGTTGACATCCTTCCAGCGAGGACCGGGGTCCTCACAGATCAGGTGTCAACCGAACCATCAGCAGTCCCTATTCGTAGCGTTAGCCCCGGCTCTTCATGAGCGGTCCGGCGTGTCGGGGGCCGGGTAGACGAAAGTGCCCCGCTACCAGGGGAAACTGGGATTGCTGAAGTCGCAGGTCCCACGGGTAGAGGAGCACTTTCGAGGTGCAGGCTACAACGACTCGTCCGAAGATCACGGCAACCGCGGACGGCGAGGGCGTGGTGTCGCATGCCGGGTCGCGGCTGCTCGCCGACGTCGCGGACCGGACCACCCTGACCGCGCAGCTGGCCGAGGCATTGGCCGGGCTGTGCCGCCCGCGGGCCCGCCACGATCCGGGCCGGGTGCTGGTGGACATGGCCGTCGCGGTCGCCGACGGCGCGACGACGATCTCCGACGTCGCGGTGCTGGCCGACCAGGCGGAGTTGTTCGGGTCGGTGGCGTCGGACTCGACGTGCTGGCGGCTGCTCGACGGACTCGGCGCTGCGCAGCTGGGCGCGGTCGCGCGGGCTCGGGCCGCGGCCCGGGAGGTCATGTGGGCGCAGCGCGCCGAGTTGACCGGGCGGTCGTTCCCGCCGGCTCGGGTGGCCGGACGTGACGTGTCCGGGTTGGTCATCGACCTGGACGCATCCATCGTGGTCTGCCACAGCGAGAAGGAGCTGGCGGCGCCGACGTTCAAGAAGACCTTCGGCTATCACCCGATGCACGCGTTCTGCGACAACACCGGCGAGTTCCTCGCCGCGCAGCTCCGGCGCGGCAACGCGGGCAGCAACACCGCCGCCGACCACAGCACCGTCCTCGACGCCGCACTCGCCCAGCTGCCCGACGCGCACCGTCACGGCACGCCGATCCTGGTTCGCGCCACCACCGCGGGCTGCACCCGGGAGTTCCTCGCGCACCTCCGCGGTCGCCGCGACGACGCGGTGAGCTGCGAGTTCTCGGTCGGCTGGGCGATCAAGGAGCGAGAGCGGGCGGCGATCGGCGCGATCGGCGCTCGGGTCTGGGCGGACGCGATCGATGCCGACGGCGGGCACCGTGACGGCGCCGGGCTGGCCGAGATCACCGGCGTCCTGCCCGCCCGCTCGCTGGCCGGCTACCCGACCGGGACCAGGGTCATCGTCCGGCGTGAGCGCCCGCACCCGGGCGCGCAGCTCGACGCGTTCGAGGAGCGCGACGGGTGGCGCTACACCGCGTTCGCCACCGACACCCGCGCCGGGCAGCTGGCCTGGCTCGATGCCCGGCACCGCGCTCATGCCCGGGTCGAGGACCGCATCCGTTGCGCGAAGGACACCGGGTTGGGCCGGTTCCCGTCGCGGTCGTTCGCGATCAACACCGCGTGGCTGGCGGTGGTGATGCTGGCGGTCGACCTGATCGCCGCGACCCAGCACCTGCTCCTGCACGGGCACCTGGCCAAGGCCGAACCCAAGACGCTGCGCTACCGGCTGCTGCACGTCGCCGCACGCCTCAGCCGCGGCCAACGCCGAGTCTGGCTGCGGATCCAACGGTCCTGGCCCTGGGCCTGCGAGCTGGCTGGTGCGTTCGCCCGGCTCGGCTCGCTGCCCGTTCCCGCTGGTTGAGCTTCCAGGCCCGACACGACGAGCGGCGGGAGCCACCGGCAGAACAGCAGGCCGGTCACCTCGTCACGCCTGTCCACCAGAACCTGACCGTGAAGATCAATCGCTCGAACACAAGATCAACCCGCAGCTCGGTGAATAACCGGGGTTAGAGCTGTGACGCAGCTGCGTTCCCGGTCACCGCTCGCATGGCCGGTGGCCGTTCGTGAGAGGGTTCCGCTCGGTGCTCGTACGCCTTACGGCTGGTCGATGGTTGCGGTTGCCTGCACCTCGATCAGCAGACCGGGGAGGGCGAGGTCGACGCCCCCGAGGACCGCGCTGGGAGCCAGGTCGTCGCCCATGACATCGTGGCAGATCTTGAAGAACTCGGTCGAGTCTCGGATGTCGGCGAGGAACACCGTCATGCTGACGATGTTGGCGAGGTTCGAGCCCGCGGCCTCGAGCGCGAGCCGAACGTTGTCGATGGCCTGACGGGCTTGGGGCCCGAAGTCGGGCGAGACGATGTCGTAGTTCTCGTCGACGCCGGTCTGCCCGGCGACGAAGGCGAACTCGCCTGCGGTGACGCACTGGAGGTAGGCGAATCGACGTGAGTCACCGAGCCCCGGGACATCGACGCTGATCTTGGAAGCCATGGGTGCGCTCCTACTCGTGTGATGGCTGGTCGACTGACGCAGGCGGTCAGCCGAGGACCTTGTTGGTGACGTACGACCTGAGCTCGGCGAGTGCAGATTCGCGGGCTGCGTCGTCGATGCGGACCGGCTCGTGGGTGATGAAGGGCGGGACCACGTCGTATCCGACGAACGCGAGCATGCCGTGATGGATGTGGTAGAGGAACTTGTCCACGTCGCCGTAGCCGACCGGGTTGTCGGGTGCGTAGGCCGCTCTCGTGCCGCCCGTCGTCATCAGCAGCATGGCCTTCCTGCCTGCCATGCCACCCTCGGCGAAGATGCCGTACTCGCCACCGAAGATGGCACTGACCAGGAAGACCTGGTCGATCCAGCCCTTGACGATGGCCGGCATCGAGAACCACCACAGCGGGAACGACAGGACGAGCAGGTCCGCATCCTGGAGCCGCGCGAGGGACTCCTTCACGGGCGCCGGCAGCGTGCCCCCGACGTGGGCTCGCATCTGCTCGGCCTGGGGCTTGAAGTAGCCCGGCCCGTCCATGAACTGCTCGCGCGCCAGCACGGGATCCCACCCATCGGCGTACAGGTCGATGACATTGACCTCGACGTTCTCCGACCGCAGCTGCTGCGCCAGCGTGGTCGCCTGGGCCGAGGAGAAGGAAGCGGGCTCCGGGTGGGCGTGAACGATCAGCGCGCGTCGGACGGGCGCCGTCGAGGTAGAGGGTGGCATACGCGACAGCACACACCCGGACGTCGCGGCACGGTCCAGCCCCGGAGGGGAGATCCGGGCCACACCCCGACCGTCATCGGGCCTCCGGTCCGCACCGGGTGAGGACCAGCGGCGCACCCTCGGTGATGGCGACCGTGTGCTCGGAGTAGGCCGTGCGGGAGCCGTCGGCGGACCGGATCGTCCAGCCGTCGGGGTCGTGGACGATCCGGTCGGTCGTGCGGGC
>JANNOG010000125.1:0-15017 GCA_031398915.1 Micrococcales bacterium
CCGGGCGGCGGCACGGTCGCCTTCGTCACCCCGCACACGCAGACGTACCTGTCAGACGTCGAGCATCGCGAAGAGGGTGGGACCCCGGCGATCGTCGAGTCCATCAGGGCGGGGCTGGTGGTCAAGCTGAAGCAGGCCGTCGGGGTCGACACCATCCGAGCCCGAGAAGAGCGCCACCTGGGTCGCGCCCTCACCCGCTGGCGGTCGAACCCGGCGCTCGCCATCCTGGGTAACGTCGGCGTCGACCGACTGGCGATCGTGTCGTTCACCGTCTGCGCACCCGGGCGGCCGATGCTGCACCACAACTACGTGGTCGCCCTGCTCAACGACCTGTTCGGGATCCAGGCCCGCGGCGGCTGCTCGTGTGCCGGGCCGTACGGCCACCACCTGCTCGACATCGACCCGGCCGAGTCGGACGCTTTCGAACGGGCGACCGCGTCGGGCTGTGGGGGCCTCAAGCCCGGCTGGACGCGAGTCAACCTCAACTACTTCCTGTCCGACGAGGTCGCGGATTACATCATCGAGGCCGTGGACCTGGTCGCCAGCGAGGGATGGCGGCTGTTGCCCGACTACCACTTCGACGTCGCCAGTGGTCTCTGGCGCCATCACTGGGCGGTGCGGCGCCCACCGATGTCGTTGGTCGACGTTCGATTCGCTCCCGACGGAACCGTCGATTATCCGCGCACCACCGCCACGGCGCCCGTCGCCGACCTTTCGGCCTATCTGGCCGAGGCCCGGCGAATCCTGGCCGCCAGTCCGGGACCGGCTGTCGCCGACCACGGCGCAGCGAACGACCTGCCCGCGCATCCGTGCCTGCTGTCCGACGACCACGACGGCCTGACGTGGTTCGAGTTGCCCCGCCAGTGCCTGGTCTCCGTCGCCGCGCCAGCGTGATCCACCGATGCGCATCGATCCACCCGCGCCACCGCTGACCGATTCGCAGGTCAGCGCGGCGTTGGGGCTCAGCCTGGGGATCGCCGAACTCGTCCTCGCCTCGGGTGTCCCATCAGCTGACGCGGCCAGTACCTTGACCGCCGTCGCCGTGGCCAGCGGCATCCCGCGACAACAGGTCTCGGTCGACGTCACGCTCAACACCCTCATCGTGACGATCACCCGCGACGGCGATTCGCCCCCCTTCAGCCGCGTGGTCGCCGTGTCCGGGCGTGCCCTCGACTACACCCGACTGACCCGGCTGTACCGATTGGTCGACGACCTGGTGAGTGGCCGGGTGTCGTCGGACGACGGACAGAGGGTCCTGCAGGCGATCACCGACGCTTCGCCGCCCTTTCCGACACGTGTCGCCGAGCTGGGTACGGCCGGATTGGCGGGCGCCGTGGTGGCTGCCATCGGTGGCAGCCTGCCAGGTGTGGCCATCGCGGCCGCGATCACCCTCCTCACCCTGCGGGTGATCGAATTCGCCGAACGCCGCGGCCTGCCCCGATTCTTCGCCAACGTGGCTGCGGGCGCCCTGGTCACGGCCGTCGCCGTACTGGCGGTCAGTCTGGGTGCCCCCGTCCGCCCCTCGTTCATCGTTGCCGGTGGAATCGTCGCGCTATTGCCCGCGATCGAGATCCTGGCGGCGGTATCCGATGCCCTGTCCGGGTACGTGGTCACCGCGGCCGGGCGATTCGTGGAGGTCCTGTTCTTCGCCAGCGGGATCGCCGCCGGGGTGGTCTTCGTCCTCAACATCGCCGTCCGGTACGGCGTCAACGTGCGTGTCTTCGCCGTCGAGGAGTCCACCGCCGAGCCGATCGTGCGACTGGTGGCAGGTGCTCTGGCCAGTGCACTGTTCTTGCTGGGGGTGTCCGGACCGTGGCGCCTGATGCCGTGCGCCGGCCTGGTGGGCGGTGTGGGGGTCGCCGCCACCCTTGCGCTGGCAGGGATCGACGTCGTCGGGGTCACGGCGTTGGCGTCCGCCGCAGTCCTGATCGGCACGATCGCCGTGCTGCTGGGCAGGCGACTTCGGGTTCCGGCCCTGGTGCTCACGGTCCCGGGCTTCATCCCGCTCTTACCGGGCCTGGCGCTCTACGACGGGATGTTCCAGATCAGCCGGGGGAACACATCGATCGGCATCACGGTGCTGGTCGGTGCGGTCAGCGGCGCGGTTGCCCTGGCCAGCGGGGTGGTCCTGGGTGACGTGATCTCGGCTCGGGCCCGCCACTGGCGTACCCGCTTCGCGGCGCCATGGCGGACCCAGGCGTTCAGCCGGCGTCGGTGAGCGATCGGTACTCCTGCGCCGACAGCACCGGGCCGACCTCGGTGACCGTCACCCGGAACAACCAGCCCTCCCCGTACGGATCGGTGTTGACCACCGCCGGATCCGCCACAGCCGCCTGGTTGATCTCGGTCACGGCGCCGGAGACCGGCGAGAACAGGTCGCTGACGGACTTGGTGGATTCCACCTCACCGCAGACCTTGCCCAGCGTCACCGTCACTCCCACATCGGGCAGTTGAACGAACACCAGGTCACCCAGTTGCGCCGTGGCGACCGCGGTGATCCCGACAGTGGCGACCCCGTCGGCGCGCCACAGCCACTCGTGCTCCGGGGTGTACTCGAGGTGGTCGGGGATCTCGCTCATATGACTGCTCCAATGGGTCGATCGATCGGTGGTTGACGCCGGTAGAAGGGTGCGGTGACGACGACAGCCGTGACACCCGCCCCGCGCACCTCAGCCAGCAGACGGGTACCAGGCTGGGCGGCCGCCGCAGGAACGTAGGCCAGCGCGATGCTGCGTTCCAGAGTCGGCGACCACGCCCCACTGGTCACCGTCCCCACGGATTCTCCCGGTGCGAGGCCCACCGGTTGACCGGGCCGCAGGATCCGTCGACCCTCGGCGACCAACGCGACCAACACCCGTCCCGGCGGTCGATCGTTGGCCTGGCGCAATGCGTCACGGCCGACGAAGTCCACGGGCTTGTCGAGTGCCACGACGCGGCCCAGACCGGCCTCGTAGGGGGTGGTGTCCCGGGTGAGTTCGTGGCCGTACAGCGTCATTCCGGCCTCCAGGCGCAACGAGTCGCGGGCCGCCAGGCCGCAGGCGCGCAGTCCTCGATCCGCGCCGCGAACGAGCAACTCGCGCCACACCCTCGGGGCCTGCGCGGCGGGAACACTCACCTCGAACCCGTCCTCACCGGTGTAGCCCGTGCGGGCGACGAGCGCAGGTATCCCGACGACCGTGGTCTCGTAGCCGGCGTACGGCCGCAACGCCGTCAGCAGAGTGGCGTCCGGCACCGCATCCGCGACGACGTCGACGGCGCGAGGGCCCTGGACGGCCACCAGCGCAGCAGGTCGCCGTGACACCCGGACTCCTGGGACACCCTCGGCAGCGGCCTCGATACCTGCCACGACGATGGCGGCGTTGGCTCCGTTGGCGATCACCAGCAGCCGATCACCGGGCTGATCACCGGGCTGATCACCGGACTG
Organism: Micrococcales bacterium; assembly: GCA_031398915.1. GTDB lineage: Bacteria > Actinomycetota > Actinomycetes > Actinomycetales > JBBAYJ01 > JANNOG01. Next base: position 3,425 of record JANNOG010000125.1, read on the forward strand.
ATGGCTGGGCTGATCACCGGACTGATGGCTGGCGAGTCGGTAGACGATGAGGTCGTCGACCACGCCGCCCGCCTCGTCGCACATCAGGGTGTACTTGGCTCGGCCGACGCGGATCGCGGCCACGTCACTGACGACGACCCGATCCAACACGGCCGTGGCAGAGGGCCCGACGACGTCGATCTGGCCCATATGAGACAGGTCGAACATGCCCGCGGCGGTACGTACCGCCTCGTGCTCGACCGTCTCGCCGGTGAATCGCAGCGGCAACTGCCACCCGGCGAACGACGAGAACACCGCACCCGCCTCGACGTGAACGTCGTGCAGCGGCGAACGCACGTCGGTCTCAGTGCTCACGCGAACACCCCTGTGCTCACGCGAACGCCTCGATGGGCGGGCAGGTACACATCAGGTTCCGGTCACCGTGGGCACCGTCGATCCGTCCCACCGGTGGGAAGTACTTGGACCGCCGCAGGCCTGGCACCGGATAAGCAGCCGTCTCACGCGGGTAGGGGTGATCCCACTGAGTTGCGGTGAGCACCTCGGCAGTGTGCGGGGCGTTGCGCAACGGATTGTCGTCCGCCGGCCACTCACCCGAGGCGACGCGCTCGATCTCGCCGCGGATGGCGATCATCGCGTCACAGAACCGGTCGATCTCGACCAGATCCTCGCTCTCGGTGGGTTCGACCATCAGCGTGCCCGCCACCGGGAACGACATGGTCGGAGCGTGAAAGCCGTAGTCGACCAGACGTTTGGCCACATCGTCGACCGTCACGCCGGTCCGCTGCGTCAGTTCGCGAAGGTCGAGCACACCCTCGTGAGCCACCAACCCCGCCTGTCCTGTGTACAGCGTCGGGTAGTGCCCCTCCAGTCGCGAGACGACGTAGTTGGCAGCCAAGACCGCTTGCGCTGTCGCCCGAGCCAGACCGGCCGCGCCCATCAGCCGGATGTAGGCCCATGACACCGCCAGGATGCCCGCTGAGCCCAGTGGCGCGCCCGACACCTGGCCACCGGCATCGCCCTCGGGAAGGTACGGCGCCAGATGCTCGGCGACGGCTACCGGGCCCACGCCGGGACCCCCGCCCCCGTGCGGGATGCAGAAGGTCTTGTGCAGGTTGAGGTGCGACACGTCGCCACCGATGTCGCCGGGACGGACGTGCCCGACGAGCGCGTTGAGGTTGGCGCCGTCGATGTAGACCTGCCCGCCGTCGCGATGGACCAGGTCGGCGATCTCGCGCACCCCGGCCTCGTAGACACCATGAGTCGACGGGTAGGTGATCATCAACGCAGCCACGTGGTCCTGGTGATCGCGCAGCGCCCGTCGCAGTGACTCAACGTCGACGTTGCCCGCGTCGTCACATCCCACGACGACTACCGACATCCCCGCCAACACCGCCGATGCCGCGTTCGTGCCGTGCGCCGATGAGGGGATCAGACAGACGTCGCGATGTCCCTCACCCCGGGCGCGGTGATAGCCCCGGATGGCCAGCAGCCCAGCCAGTTCCCCCTGTGAACCGGCGTTCGGTTGCAGGCTGACGGCGTGGTAACCGGTGATCGCCGCCAACCACGACTGGAGCTGCTCGGCCAGTTCGGTGTACCCGGCGCGCTGATCGGCTGGGGCGTAGGGGTGGATGTCGGCGAACTCGGGCCAGCTGACCGGCTCCATCTCGACCGTGGCATTGAGCTTCATGGTGCACGAACCGAGCGGAATCATGGTGCGGTCCAGGGCGAGGTCCCGATCGGCCAGGCGACGCAGGTAGCGCAGCATCGACGTCTCGCTGCGGTGGGCATGGAACACCGGATGGGTCAGGTACTCACTGGTCCGCAACTGCTCCACGGGCAGCGCCGTCACCCCGGCCATGGCGGGCGGACCCGCGGGTCCGGCGGTTTTGCCGGGTTCACCCAGTTCGACCGGTTCTCCCAGTTCGCCCAGTTCTACGGGCTCACCTGGCACGCCGAAGGCGGTGATGACGGCCGAGACATGAGCCGAGGTCGTCACCTCGTCGCACGTGATACCGACCTGGTCCTCGTCGATCAGCCGCAGGTTGATCCCGGCCAGGTCGGCGCGGCTCACCACGGCGGCCGCACCACCCGGGACGACGGCGACCACGGTGTCGAAGAACCGGTCGTGACGCAGGTCGATACCGCCCGCGCGCAGCCCGGCCGCGAGGTCGGCGGCATGCTGATGGACGCGCATCGCGATCGCCCGTAGACCCTCGGGGCCGTGATACGTGGCGTACGCGCCCGCGACAACGGCCAGCAGGGCCTGCGCGGTACAGATGTTGCTGGTGGCTCGGTCGCGACGGATGTGTTGTTCGCGGGTCTGCAAGGCCAGGCGGTAGGCGGGCGCGCCGGCCGCATCGCGTGACACTCCCACCAATCGACCGGGCAGTTGCCGTTCCAGGCCCGCGCGCACCGCGAGGTAGGCCGCGTGGGGGCCGCCGCCGAACATCGGTACGCCGAACCGTTGAGTCGACCCGACCGCGATGTCGGCGCCCATCTCGCCAGGTGAGCGCAACAGCGCCAGCGCCAGCGGATCTGCTGCCACCGCGACCATCGCTCCGGCCCCGTGCAGGTCGGCGACGATGGGCGTGAGGTCGCGGATCGCGCCGTCGACCCCGGGATATTGGGCGAGCAGACCGACCAGACCCAGCGGGTGCTCTTCACCGATGGCGTGGGTGGACAGGTCGATCATCTCGAGGTCGATCCCCGCCGCCTCAGCCCGCGTCGCGAGCACAGCCAGGGTCTGGGGCAGGCAGGTGTCGTCGACGAGCACCCGCGCGCGCGTTCCGGCATCCAGTCGAGCGGCGCGCACCATGATCAGCATTGCCTCGGCCATGGCGCTGGGCTCGTCCAGCATGGAGGCGTTGGCCACCGGCAACCCGGTCAGGTCGGCCACCATGGTCTGAAACGTGAGCAGGGCTTCGAGGCGTCCCTGAGAAATCTCCGGCTGGTAGGGGGTGTACGCCGTATACCAACCGGGATTCTCGAGGATGTTGCGACGTATCACCGGCGGCGTCACAGTCGCGTGGTAACCCTGGCCGATCATCGACACCGCCACCCGATTGCGGGCGGCGATCGCGCGCAGCTCGGCCGTGACGCTCACCTCGTCTGCCGCCGCTGGCAGGGCATCCGACGAGGACGATCCGGCAAGTCCGCTCGGCAGCGCCGCAATCATCAGTTCGTCCAGGCTGCGGTAGCCGACGCGGTTCAACATGACCTGGGTGGAGACCGGATCGGGGCCGATGTGACGATCAGCGAATGCGAACGCGCCCCGCACGGCGGGAGTCGTCGCATCAGCGTCGGCGGGGGGCTCAGCCTGGCGGGTCTCCTCCGGCAGGGATCCGTGGACGGGAAGGGTCAGCGTGTCGAGCATGGCTCACTCCTGGTGGTCGAGGGGCGCGACGAAGAGCCGCGACATCCTCCCCGCTCTGTCATTGACCTGAGAGTTTCCGCACGGGCTGCCTCACCCGTGGTTTGCCCCGTCGGTGGACCGCGCTACACGGTCGCTTTCCAGAGTGGCCTCGTCGTGGCGGTCCGGGGGCCTGAGAGTTTCCGGGGACGGTTGCTCCTTCGGCGCTCGACCCGAGATCCGGGTCCAGCTCTCCCGCCATGACTCCAGCGGCTCGACTGCTGATGCCTCCTCTACGTCATGCTTCGGCTGTCTCGTCGAGAGTATGCGAGATCAGTCGTCTCGGCGTCTCGCCGCGGCGACGATCGAGCCGACGACAGTGGCGATGGAACGAGCCCCGACCGCTGCAGTCGCGCCCAGTACCAGGCCCGCCGCCAAGACCACCCGATCCTGGGACCGGACGCTGGGTCCGTCAGGGTCGTCCAACACCGATGCCCAAGGAGGTCGCGACGGCTGATCGTCCGGCGGGGGCCTCGACAGGACGGCGTCGAACCCGTCCAGTTCGGAGCGCCGTGGATCATTGCCCTCGTACTCCGTGTAGCCGACGCCATACCCATTACCGAATCGGGGCCGGACCGTCGCCTCGTTCATCTCGGGCTCGGCACGCAGCCCCGCCCACGCGGCGCCCAGCAGGGTGATCCGGGCGAGCAGGTTGAACCACACCAGTAGCGCGATGAGGACACCGAACGAAGCGGTCAGTACCGACCGTTCCAGCAGGCGAGGCAGCAAGAAGCCGGATGCCAGCTTGAGCACACCGAATCCGACAGCGGCCGCGAACGCTCCTACTCGAAGCGGTCCCGCAGGCAGCGGTGAGGCCGCCAACACGCGAAACTGCAGCCAGAAGATCAGGGTGTCGAGAGCGAGGATCGGGATCGCCACGACGAGGCGCGTCAGGACTCGGCCGTCGACACTGGACGCCACACCGAACCCGTTGAGCATCTGTTCGGTGGCCGAGTGTGCCGTCACCGACACGACGGCCGACACGATGATGGCGCCCCCCAGGAGCACGGCGATTCCCAGATCGCGGAACTTGGCGATGACCGGGTTGAAGTCGTGGACCGAGAGATGCATCGCGGCGCGAATCCCCAGGCGCAGCGAGGTCACCCATCCCAGACCCGACCACAGCAGGGCGAGGATGGCGACGATCCCGGTCCCGGTCAGCGTGCCGCGGTTCGTCACCTCGGCGACCAGGTTGGGCGGGTAGATCAGACCGGTGGCAGACGTCGCTGTCTCCTTGAACACCCCCGGGAGCGTGTCGTCCAGGTAGGTGACAAGCCCGGCCTGGAGGTCAGGTCTGGTACTGAGTACCGCACCGAACACCGTGAAGCCGAGCGCAACGATGGGGAAGAGCGCGAAGAACGCGTTGTAGGCGATACCGCCGACCAGGACGCTGCCGCGGACTTGGCTGAGTCGTTGCCACACTCGGAACGCGGTGGTCGCGAACACCCAGTCCAGCGCGGCCGAGACCGAGCGGGCGGCAGCCGTCACTGCGCCAGCAACCCGATCTCGTCGGCTGGTCGCCACACCCCGTCCTCGTGGTGCAGGTACACGGTCAGGTGATCGACCACGAAGTGGCACGCCCAGCCCGACAGGGTCTGCTGCGCTTCGTCCAGCGCAGCCTCTGGGAGGTCCTGGGCCACCGTGACGTGCGGGTGGTAGTCGTACTTGAGGGTGCGGAACAGCATCCCGGTCCGCACCCGCTGCTGTAGCCGGTCACACGCGTCGCCACCCTCGGCGACCTCGACGAAGGTCACCGGCGACACGGGTCGGAACGTGTTCGTCCCGGCCAATCGGACGTCGAAGGCGGACACCCCGGTGACGGTCTGGCGGACGTGATTGACGACGTCGGCGAACTCGATCCCGGGCAGATCGGTCGGCGGCATGATCGTCACGTGTGCCGGGATCGTGTGGGCCATCGGATCGCCGAACCGGGCACGCCAGGCCGCGAGTTCAGCACCGAAGGGATCGGGCACGGCGACAGCAATTCCCACGCGCAGGTCGGGGTGCGCGGGCAGTGGGATGCCGTCGAATGTCTCGTCCAGGTTCACGACCCCACCGATCAGAGCGCAGACATGAAGCCGACACGTGAGTACACCCGGGCCAGCGTAGGGGCCGCGCGCTCGCGAGCCCGGTCGGCTCCCCGAGCCAACAGGCGATCCAGTTCGGCGGGGTCGCGCAGCAGCTCCTCGGCGCGCTCACGCAGCGGCGACAGGGTCGCGATCACTGCGTCCGCCACGTCGACCTTGAGATCGCCGTAACCCTTGCCCGTGTACTCGCCGGCCACCTCGGCAGGCGCCCGGTCAGTCAGCGCACCGAGGATGCTGAGCAGGTTCGAGATGCCCGGCTTGGCCTGTGGGTCGAACCGGATGTCGCGCTCGGCATCGGTCACCGCGCTGCGAATCCGCTTGGCGACGACGGCGGGGCTGTCCAGAATGTTGACGAGACCGGCCGGGTTCGGGCCGGACTTGCTCATTTTCGTCGTCGGGTCCTGCAGGTCCATGATCTTGGCAGTGGCCTTGACGATGTGCGGTTCGGGCACCGTCAGGGTGGGCCCGTAACGGGCGTTGAACCGTTGAGCGAGGTCGCGGGTGAGCTCGAGGTGCTGGCGTTGATCTTCGCCCACCGGCACCAGATCGGCGTCGTAGAGCGTGATGTCGGCAGCCTGCAGGACCGGATAGGTGAACAACCCCACGCTGGTCCGGTCAGCGCCGTGACGGCCGGACTTGTCCTTGAACTGGATCATGCGGCTGGCCTCGCCGAAGCCGGTCAGGCAGGCCAACACCCAAGCCAGCTGGGTGTGTTCGGCAACATGGCTCTGCACGAAAACCACGCTCCGGTCGGTGTCGATCCCGGCCGCGATGTACTGGGCTGCAGTTTGACGAGTGCGCTCGCTCAGCACCGCAGGGTCGATGTCGACGGTGATCGCGTGCAGGTCGACCACGCAGTAGTAGGCGTCGTACGTCATGCCCAACGACACCCACTCGACCAGGGCGCCGAGGTAGTTGCCGAGGTGAAGGCTGTCGGACGTGGGCTGCATCCCGGACAGCAACCGCTTCGGCACCGGAACACTCGCGCTGGTTGTGCTCGCTTCGCCGGGGTCCACGCCGGCCAGCGCTACGTCGAGGTGATCACCGATGCTCATCGACGGACATCATGGCAGCCGCTGGGTGCACCGAGACGGTCGCACGACCTCGGGCCCGTCGCCGTGGGCGCCTCATGGATAGAAGCACAGCGGAGCAAGATTACCGGGTGGGGCTGATTTAATGGCCCACCACGGTAGCGATGCGGAGCTCAGATCTGTGACGACGTCCGCTCCAGCCGACGGGCTCTCCGCCGCCGCAGAAAAGTGTGGGCGAGTATGAGGAATCCCAGCAAACCCACCAGGAAGAAGGCGAAGAGTAAACCGGCTTGGTCAAAGGCAGACTGGTTACCCTGCTGAAGCAAGACAACAATTCCACCGGTTCCAAGGACCCAGAGAACCCCACCGATGACAATTCGAATGCTTGCCTGAGTTTTCATGTCTTTCTGAGCCGTCCTGGTGGGGGCGCCTGAGGTGGTCCTCTCAGGCGTCATGAGGGATCCGAAAATCTCGTAATGGTGCCTGTTCTACTCCCCTTGAGATTGGGCATGTAAGACGTGCACAATGGGGAACCTCTGAATAGGAAGCAGACCTTGCCCGTTACATCGAAACGCACGGATGATGTCCTATTGCCAGACTCCCGACAGTTGATTATTTCAACAGAGAAGCCAACGCCCTGAGTGTAGCCGCAATTGTGGTATCCGGCCTGGCCCTTGTATGTCAAGTACCATGCCACCGCTCCGTCGTAGCAGAACTTTCCATTGTGCCCAAACTGCCACAAGCCTGAACCGTCTGCCGGTCGTCGTAATTGAGTCCATTCCACGCAGCGTGTCGCAGCAGCGGCAGCAGAACTCAACGAAACCGTGGACAGCAGTTCAGCCTCAGGGGCCTCAGCAGGGCTGACTGTTGTCACGATAGATTCGAGGCAAGAACCAGATGGATTCGCCATCAGATGGATTTTGCAAAGTGCCTCTGGCATCCGTTCGACGGCGACTGAGGTTCCGATTGGGACGGTCACAGTTCGACCTGACGATGAAGATTCATTGGCCTGAGCAACCTGTCGCGTTGCCCCCCCTGGCGGCCCCTTCTCCCCCTGTAGATTTGCGACTGGTTGACCAGCCATCGCGGTGGTCGCTGTAAGCGAGATCGCCAGGAAATACGCTCCACAAGTCGCTGCCGCCAGTGCGAACTTACCCTTGCGCATGAGTTCTCCCCACATAGACTTATCATCAGCGAGTGCCGCCCACCCCCCTGAAGCGACGCCGCCTAGAGCCAGGCTCCGCTCACAAGTGACACTAACGAGCCTTCGCCGCCTAGGCAAGACCTACGGGTGCTCAATTTCAAGGTGGCTTGGAACCGGCCCATTCGATGGGGCGAACCGTAATGATCTTTTCCACCCGGGGTAGGGAGGCGTTGCGATGGCAGACACAGGCCAGCTTGGCGTGGAGCCGCCGACCTCAAGTTCGAGTAATTTGCTTCAATGATCGAGACCACGGTCGATTGGGCGCGCCGGTAAGCGGGTGCGCTGTGTCAGAGATCTTGGACAGTTCGTCGGGAGTTGGTCAGGCCGCGATGGGCGTCGTGGCCTGCTGGTCCATGAGGGCCTGGACGGGGTGCCGACACGGGAGGAGCGCGGGGCCCCGGCGGGTGCGTGCAGTACTTACCGTCCTGCAGGCCCGATCGAGCGTCAGCGACTTACGCGATGAGTCACCCTACGTCTTATGTCAACGATTACGTTTCGTGCCGACAGTCAGGTAGAGGCAGCGCTCGCGGAGCTGCTCGAGGGTGGTCAGGACCGCTCGACCGTCATTCGCGACGCAATCCTGGCGGCCCGACTACGGCAGCGTGACCAGCGGATACGGGCTCAGGCCGTTGCGGTGGCCAGCGACGAGGCCGACTGTGCGGAAGCACAGGCCATCCTGCGGGCGATGGAGGAGCTTCGTGCGAGGTGACGTGTACGAGCTGCGTGCACCTCGCGACGTGCGCGGCAATGAGCAGCGCGGACGCCACTACGGGGTCGTGGTGCAGTCCGATCGGCTGGCTCTGACCACCTGGCTGATCTCTTCGACATCCACGAGTGCGATGGAGACGGACTTCCGACCCGAGATCGAAATCGCGAGCTCACGGCCATCGACGAAGCTTACGAATCGTATTCGATCTTGACTCGGCGTGACGCGAGCCGACCCTGCGGGACCCGCTATGGCGGTTCGCAGTTGGCTTCCAGACCAGCTAGGCGGCGCGCACGTGCAGCACCATTCCCTGCATCGGGTGGACGGGCAGCATCGGCAACCCGACCACGCCGAGCACCCGACCGGACAGCTCGATCCCCCCGTCGACGATCCACGGCGGCGCAGAACGCCACACCCCCGGCGGCAGGCCGTCACCGGTGAGGTCAAGTACCTCGACCCGATACCGCCGGGCCACGTCCAGACCGGGCAGGCGGACCCGCCCGGGTATCGCGTCCGCCGCCGTCGTCAAACCCACCCAGGCGAACAGCGCCTCGCTGCCGTCAGCGGCGACCAGACCGTGCAGCTGATGACCCTCGGCGCCGGGCCCCAACGGATCCGAGCGCACGGTGACGCCGGTGTGCAGGAGCCCGCGATGCGCCTTGTGCAGCTCGATCCACCGGCGTAACCGGGCGCGGTCGGCGTCGTCGCACTCGGTGATGTCCCACTCCAGGCCGGCGTGGTCGAAGAAGGCCGTCAGCACCCGGAACGACAGGTCGATGTGACGCGCCGTGGTGTGCGAGCGCGGCGGTCCGACGTGGCTGCCGATGAGCTCGGGCGGCAGCAGCAGCCCCGTCCAGCGCTGGATCTGCTGACGTTCCAGTGCGTCGTTGCAGTCACTGGTCCACACCCGATCCGTGCGGGCCAGGATGCCCAGGTCCACCCGGGCGCCGCCGGACGAGCACGACTCGATCTCCAACTCCGGGTGCCGCACCCGGAGTTCGTCGAGCAGCGCGTACACGGCCAGCGTCTGTGCATGGACCCCCGCGCGACCGTTCCACCCCACCGCCTCGACCAGGTCACGGTTGTGATCCCACTTGAGGTACGGAATCCGATACTCGGTGATCAAGGCGTCCAGGCATTCCAGCAGGTAAGCCCACGCCTCGGGATGGGTGAGGTCCAGGACGTACTGGTGACGTGCCGGCGGCGGCAACCGGCCCGGTTGGTCCAACCGGGCCGCCGACAACACCCAGTCCGGGTGCGCCCGAGCCAGGTCCGAGTCGATATTGATCATTTCGGGTTCGACCCACAACCCGAACTCCATACCGAGGGCGGTGACCCGATCGACGAGTGGATGCAGACCGTCCGGCCACACCTCGGGCGAGACGTACCAGTCACCGAGGCCCACGTGGTCGTTGCGCCGGCCACCGAACCAGCCGTCGTCCAACACGACACGCTCGACGCCGATGGACGCGGCGGCATCGACGATCGCCCCCAGCCGGTCCATCCGGTGGTCGAAGTACACCGCCTCCCAGACGTTGAGGGTGACGGGCCGAGGGCGACGAGGGTGCTGCGGCCGGGCGCGAACGTGGGCATGGAACGCCGCACTCAACCCGTCCAGTCCGGCGTCCGACCAGGTGAAGTAGACGACCGGTGACGTGTACGACTCGCCGGTCGCCAACCGCACCTCGCCCGGGCGCACCAGTTCGCCCCCGCCCAGCAGTCCGGCGTACGGGCCGGCGCCGTCGCTGTGCCGTTCGGCGAGGTGAACGTGATCCCCACTCCACCCGACATGGGTCGCCCACACCTCACCCGTGCGGAAGCCGAATCCTGGTGAGCCGACGACCAGGACCGTCGTCGAGTCGTGCCCGGTACGCCCACGACGTGATTCGCGGGTTCGCCCGCCATGAAGCCACGGTGAGCGCTGTGGGCTGCGTTCACGCGACCACCGGCCGGTGAAATCCAGCACCTCCGTCGCCTCGTGGGGTACGGGCAGGTATGCCACGACACCGGCCAGGTCGAGCAACGAGTCACCCGTATGGGTGAGGGTGTGTGTCAGCGTCGCGACGCCGGCCTCGTCCAGACCGAGTGAGGAGGTGACGGCGAGTCCGGCTGCGTCATCACGAGCGGAAATCACCAGCGAGCCCGGCCCGGCCCGCTCGACTGCCACGTCGCTCCACCGTGGCAGGACGGGGCGCCCGTCGCGATGAGCGGACAGCCCTGGACGACCACGCCACAGGTCCGCCTCGACAGCCAGCAGGCTGGGCAGGGCCGCGACGTCCGCCACTGCGTTGGCTACACCGACCGTCGCGGTGCTGATCAGGCCGGTCGCATCCGGCTGCTCCAGATCACCGAGATCGGCTCCCCAGTGCAGGACGCGGGGATACCCGCAGCCGTGGCCGGGGGCGTCGTCGATGACGAGCGTGACGCCCCCGCCACGCAGTGTGTGCACCGTCATGTGGCTGGTTATCCCTTTGTTCCGCCGAGAGTCAGCCCGGACACGAAGTGACGTTGCAGGGCGAAGAAGATGACCAGGGTGGGAATGGCGACTATGACCGAGCCGGCACTGAGCAGGTTGTAGTCGATGAAGAACTGACCCTGGAGCTTGGTGAGCGCGCTGGTCACCGGGAACTGGTCACCAGAACTCATGAAAGCGACGGCCCAGAAGAAGTCGTTGTAGATGAACGTGACCTCGAGGGTCGCCAGAGCAGCCAGTGGCGGGCGGCACAGCGGCAGGATCACCTGGAAGAACTGCCGTAGAACGCCGGCGCCGTCGACGAACGCCGCCTCGGTCAGCTCGATCGGCAGGGTCTTCATGTAGTTGCTGAGAACGAACGTACAGAAGCCGATCTGGAACGCCACGTGGGTCAGGATGACCGCCCCGTACGTGTCGTAGAGACCGAATCGCACGTACGCCCGGAACAGCGGGATCAGCAACGCCTGCTGGGGTAACAGGTTGGCGGCGGTGAAGAAGATGAGCATCGCCAGGTTGAACTTGAACGAGAAACGCGCCAGCACGAACGCCGCCATCGACGACATGAACAAGATGAGGATCACCGACGGCACGGTGATGATGACCGAGTTCAAGAAGTACCGGGTGAAGTCACCCTGCTGCCAGGCGTCGATGTAGTTGTTCGGCGTGAAACCACCGAAGGAGAC
>JANNOG010000023.1:0-9140 GCA_031398915.1 Micrococcales bacterium
GAGCACCAGCACCTCCGAACCCACCACCAGCCCGACCAGCACGAGCACCAGCACCTCCGAACCCACCACCAGCCCGACCAGCACGAGCACCAGCACCTCCGAACCCACCACCAGCCCGACCAGCACGAGCACCAGCACCTCCGAACCCACCAGCACCACACCCACCACCACACCCCCGACCAACCCATCGGGTGCCTCACCTGAGGCGGGCTTCGTTCCCGTGGCAGCCGTCCGCGTCGCATCCGACGTGGAACTGACCCCCCGTGACGTCGACCTCATCCCCCTGATGAACTTCGTGCCGGCCACGGCCACCGCAGTGGCGATCAACGTCACCCTGTCGGGAGTCACCAGCCCGACATTCGTCAGCGTCTGTGCGGTCGACGAGACAGTCACCGAGTGTTCACAGACGTCGGCGGTCAACGCGGTGCCGGGCCGAGACGTCGCCAACCTGGTCTTCCCGCAGATCTCCGCCGACCGTACGGTCAAGATCTACAACAACCAGGGATCGGTCATCGTCAACATCGACCTCGTCGGATACTTCTCGACCGACGACGGCACGTTGGACTACGCGCCCATCACTCCGACTCGCGACAGCGAGGAGCCGGTGATCGGACCCGGACAGACGAGGTTCGTCAACCTGAACAACGTCATGGCGGGCGCCTCTGCCGTGGCGGTCCGCCTCACCACTGCCGGCGTCACGTCGAACACCTACATCAGTGGGTGTGAGGCAACGGCCACCGTCGCCGAATGCGCCGTCACCTCGTCGGTCAACCCCCGCCAGCGGGACACGTCGAACCTGACGATCGTGCCGATCAGCGCGGCCACCGGCAACCGCATCCAGGTCTACAACAACCAGGGCAGCACCATCGTCCGGACCGACGTGGTGGGGTGGTTCGTTCCCCAGGGCCAAGGGTCGCGCTACGTGGCCATCGCACCGGTGCGAGTGCTCGAGGCACTGGACCTGGGCGAAGGCCGCGACGCCACCCGGGCGTACGCCTCACAGATCCCGGTCGGTGCAACCGGAGTGGCGGCCAACATCACCACCGCCGGCAACACGGCCGTGAGCTACGTGTCGGTGTGCCCGGGCGGCACCTCGGTGGACGGCTGCAAGACCACGTCCGCGGTCAACCCGTACCCCGGAACGGACACCGGGTCGTCCACCCTGGTCCGGATCGGCACAGGTCGCAACCTGCTCTACTACAACAACCGCGGCCGGACGTTCGTGTCCACCGACCTTCAGGGCTACTTCGTCCCGTCGAACCCCTGACCGGCAGGCGGCTGGCTGCCGCCACACCCTGAGAATGACGCCCGCCCGATCCTCATATCGAGGGTCGGGTGGGCGTCATTGCGGGCATGCTCAGCTCCAACTCGGCGGTCAACGCCGGCCAGACATGAGGGTCGTGCCCGGGAATCAGCCGGTACCCCTTGTCGAGGGCCAACGCCTTGAGTCGCCGAATCGGCTCGATGGTGTCTTCGGGTTCGACGTCGACGTAGCCGCCGATCGCCAATTCACCCTCGATGTTCTCGGTCAGGTCCGCGGCATCGAAGGCGAACACGAAACCACCACCGCCCACGCTCTCGTCGAGGTCGACCACGAAACTCTGATGTCCCGGTGTGTGCCCGGGTGTCGAGATGGCGGTCACCCCAGGTGCGATCTCGACCTGGCCATCCGCCAACCGCCAATCGATCCGCGGATCGTCGAAATCGACCCGATAGATCGCGTTGCGCTCGACCGCCGGATCACCCGACATTCCGTAGTCGTACTCGACGCGTTGGGCGTGCACCGGCACTCGGCCCGCGAACAGCTTGAGGCCACCCGCGTGATCCAGGTGAAGATGGCTGACGGCCACCGCCGAGATCTCGTCGAAGGCGACACCGGCCGCGGCCAATGCCTCCTCTATAGGTTCGCCCGGGCCAGGCAGGATCGCCCGGTAACCGGGCGAATTGTGATACCGGGCGCGAAGCCAGGGGTCGCGAATCAGGGCGGTGTTGAAGCCGGTGTCCAACAGCAACCAGCCGCCGTCGACCTCCAGCAGGATCCCCGGTACCGGTTCGCGCAGGATCTCCTCCCGCGGCGCACCGTGCACCGACACCGCCTTGGGCAAATCCTCCCAGCCGAGGGTGAGGAGGATTATCCGCCGAACCCCGGACTTCGCGCCCATCGATTCACTCCTCGACCGAGAGCGCGGCGACGTACAACGAGTTCGGGTGTGTCACGTTGTGCGCCTCCTCGACTCCGGCCAACCACGGCTGCGCGACCATGAAGTCGTTCTGGTTGACCAGGTTCAGCCAACAACCCGTCGCGATGGCCTTGGTCCCCGCCTCCGAGAACGTCGCGGCGTCGCCGGTCACCAGACCGTCGGCCAGCAGTTCGGTGACCTCTTCGTCCGAGCACTGGAGGTAGTTCAGCCCCGCGCCGGGGTCCCAGCTGATGTGCGCCCAGGTGTATTCCGGCGCGGCGTCGGGCCAGCCGAGCGTGGCCAGGACGTCGGGCGCCCCCTCGGTGTCGGACACCCAGCCGAAGATCTGCGAGGTGGTGAAGCTCTGCACCGTGGCGTCCAACCCGGCGGCCGTCAACTGGGTGGAGATGAGGTTTGCCACCAGTTGGTTGTCGGGACTGTTGCTGTCGTAACCCACGATCACGGCCTTCTGGTCCTCCGGCAGCGTGGGTGCCAATTCCGTCAGCACGGCCGGGTCGTACTCGACCTCCTGCGGAGCCTCGCCCTCGGCGACCATCGTGCCCGGATAGGCGGACTCGGCCACCGAGCCACGACCCGCGTACGCCTGCTCGAAGATGGCCTCGCGGTCGATGGCCTGCTGCAGGGCGTTGCGGTTGACCTGCTCGGATCCGAACGGTGTGTTCGGGTTGATGTACAGGTAGTCCGACATGAGCGTCTTCAGCGAGTACGAATCGATGGATTCGTCGGCCAGATACGACGCGACGGCCGAGGTCGGCAGGTCGTGCAGGATGGCCGCCAACTCGCCCTCGCCGAATTGCAACTGCTGGGACGACGAGTCCGTTATGACGGGAATGTTGACCTCGGTGAAGTAGGGCTCCGGACCCCAGTAGTCCTCGAATGCCGTCATCGCATACCGCGACCCGACCTGTGCGTCACTGAGGACGTACGGCCCGGTTCCGATGCTGTTGGTCTGCAGGTATGTCGCAGCGAAGTCGTCACCCGCGTTCTCTTCGAGCGCGGTGGGGCTCAGCATCCGCAGACCGTACGGTGATGCCAGGAAATCCAGGAAGATGGTCGTCGGTGACGACAACGTGATGGTCACCTCGAAATCGCCGTTCGGCACCACGTCGGCGACGTCGGCCACCATATATGCCGGTCCCTGGTTGACGGCGAGCCGCCGATCGATGGAGGCCTTGACCGCGGCCGAGGTGAAGGGCGTCCCATCGTGGAACACCACGCCCTCTCGAAGGGTGAACGTGTAGCTGAGATTGTCCTCGGACACCGTCCAACTCTCGGCCAGGGCAGGCTCGAGTTCGGGGGTTTCGACACCCCGCTTGTACTGCAACAGACCCTCGTACATGTTGGTGGTCAACAGCAGGCCCTGACCGGCGTAGTAGATGTCGGGGTCCGGTGGCTGGCCCGGGTCCTGCAGGAAGCTCAGGTTCAACACCCGGTCGGTGGGGGCCTCGGCCGACGGACCGGCGTCAGCGTCGTCGGACCCGCCGCAGGCGGCGACCGCCAGGACCGACACGGCGGCAACGGCCAGGAGACGTCGGGGCAGAGTGAGTGCGGAGGGTTTCATCGGAGTGCTCCTTCGACTGCAGCGGGGTTGGCTTCGGCGGCGCGCCGTTGCGCCCCCAGGTCGTCGAACGCCTGGGCGATTTCGGTGGTGGTGCGTCGTGCCCCGGCCTGTAGGTACTCCATGGCGGCCAGGGCGGCGTCATGGGCGGCGAGTGACGAACCGCCGACACAGTCGTCGACGACTCGCACGTAGTAGTCACGCTGATGGGCATCAGCGAACGTGAGGTGGACGCATACGTCGGTCAGTCCCCCGATGAGGACCAGAGTCGATACCCGCAGTCCCCGCAGGACGATCTCGAATTCCGTGCCGATGAAACCGGAATAGCGCCGTTTGACGATATGGGGCTCGTCAGGCAACGGCAGGAGGGTCGGATACAGCTGGGTGCTGGAGTCACCCTCGACGCAGTGCTCACCCTCACTACCGTCCAATTCACGGCCGATGTCGATGCCCGAGCGCCGGTGGACCTCCTGGAAGAACACCACCGGGACGCCATTGCGCCGAGCGGTCGCGACCAGCAGTTCGGCATTGCCGATCAGAGCGTCGTAGCCACCCATGTACGGGATTCCGGCGGTACCGGGAGGGGCGTTCTGATATCCCTGGATATCGACGACGACCAGCGCCGGATCGCCGACGAACAATGGCTGACGGGGCATCAATCCTCCCCGCGGACCCGAAACGTCCGGGCCACGCCGGGGCCGGCGGCGCGCGGATCGATGTAGTCGGGTTCGGTCAGGCCGATCGAGCGCATCGCCGTCCCGGTGATCGCCTCCAGAACGCAACGGTGGGCGAACAGGGCGGTGATGTTGTTCCCCACGTCGTAGGGCGGGCTCACCTCGACCACGTCCATGGCGACCATGCCCACCTCGGCCGCGAGCCGGCGGACGGTGCGCAACATCTCGACCGTCGTGAGGCCGCCGGGTTCCGGTGTCCCGGTGCCGGGCGCGTGCGCCGGGTCCGCCACGTCCACGTCGACCGAGATGTACAGGTGGTCGGCGTGGTCGAGCGCCTCTTCCAAGGCCCGCTCCAGGACGGTGTCGAACCCGTCACGGCGGATCTCGGCCATGAAGTGGGTCCGCATCTGGTTCTCCTCCATCCAATCGAGGACGTCCGGTGGCGGCCAGTACCCGCGCAGCCCGACCTGGACGAAGTTGCGCCCCGGCACCGCTCCGCTCTCGATCAGTCGTCGCATCGGCGTGCCGTGACCGGCCAGGGCACCACGCATGTCGGGCGCGGTGTCGGCGTGGGCGTCGAAGTGGACGATCCCCACAGTGCCGTGGCCGTAGTGGTCGGCGACTGCCGTGGCGACCGGCCAGGTGATGCCGTGGTCACCACCGAGGATGATCGGCTTCGCGCCGCCGGCGAGGATCTCGGCGGTGAAGGCTCGGATGTTCTCGTAGGTGCCCTCGGTGTTGCCGATCAGGACGTCCGCGTCGCCGTAGTCCGCACAGACCAGGTGGTCGAAGGGACTGACTCGGACGTCCAGGTGATGGCGCCCCGCGCTACCTCCCAGGTAGTCGCACTCACGGATCGCCCGCGGGCCGAGGTGGGTGCCGGTGCGACCGGTGGCCGTGCCCTCCCACGGGGCCCCACCGATGGCGATGTCGACACCACCGGCGCGCAGGTCCTCGGGCGTGAGGCAGACGGGCAGCTTCATGAAGGTGCCGATGCCCGCCCAGGACATCTCGGTCGGGCGGTTGACGACGATGGGCCCAGGTGCCCGGGCCGGGGGTGGCGGCGGTGGCGGGTCGGCGGATTCGACGGTCGGCCCGTCGGGGAACAGTGGTGTGGTCATGGGCGTCCTTCTGTGTGGGCCACGGGCTGCTGGATGGAGGTCATGCCTGGATCCGTGGGTCTGCGACGGCCTGCAGGACGTCGACGACGGTGTTGATGGCGACGTAGCCGACCCCCAGCAGCAGCGTCACGCCCGCGATGGCGGGGAAGTCCGCGACCGGGATGCTCTGGGCGGTGTACTGCCCGACGCCCGGCCAGCCGAAGATCTGCTCGACGACCAGGACACCGGCGAACATCAACCCCACCTGCAGGCCCGTCATCGACAGGGCCGGCCCGACGGCGTTTCGCAGGATGTGGCGACGGAGCACGACCGGCTCGACTATCCCCTTGGCCCGGGCTGTCCGGGCATAGTCGCTGACCTGCTCTCCGGAAAGGCTGGATCGCAACACCCGCCCTACCGCCACGGCCGGCCCGAACGAGATCGCCAGCGCCGGCAGCACCAGGTGCCGCCAAGCGTCCAGCGTGACGTCCAACCGTCCTGCCAGAATCCCGTCGACGGTCAACAGGCCGGTCGGCCCACTGGGTGCGTCCGAGAACTCGGTGCGTCCGCTCGCCGGGAGCCAGCCCAGTTCTTTGTAGAAGAGCAGGATCGCCGCGATTCCGAGCAGGAACGCCGGCGCCGACGAACCCGCCAGCAACAGGAGCCTGATCACGCCGGCCCCGGGCCAGCGCAGGCTGGTGCTGACGGCGAAGAACGTGGCGAGGAGAACGGCGAAGACCAGGGCGGTCGAGGCCAGTTCGACCGTGGCGGGCACGAACGCCGCGAGGTCCTGCGCGACCGGCCGCCTGGTGCGATAGCTCGTGCCCAGATCACCGGTGACCAGGCCACTGATGTAGCGACCCAATTGCTCGGCCGGTGGGTCGTCCAGGCCCATGACCTGGCGCTGGGCGGTGACCGCCTGCTGCGACGCGCCGGGCCCCAGCATGGCCTTGGCCGGGTCCAGCGGTGCCGCCTGCTGGAGGGCGAAGATCGCCACAGCGAGGAGGAGCACGATGATCACGGCCGCCCCGACCCGCTTGGCCAGGAAGATCAGGGTCGCGTTCATCGGCGCTCCAGCAGGGTCCGGACGCTGTCACCAGCGATGTTGCCGACCACCGAGAGCACGAGGACGCCGATTCCGGGCATCACCGGGATCCACCACTGTTGGAGTAGGTACGAGAGGTTGCGCGCCGTGTCGGCGCCCAGCTCGGCGGCGGGAGCGGGTTGGCCGAGGCCCAGGAAGGACAGTCCGGCCAGCGTGATGACCAGGTTGCCCACGTCCAGACTGGCTGTCACGACCACCGCCGGGACGGCGCCCGGCAGCAGGTGACGCCACGCCACCCGCACCGAGCTGACCCCGGACAACCGCGCGGTCTCGACGTGCGGACGAGCTCGCAGGGTGCGGATCTCACCGCGAATGATTCGCGCGTAGAACGGCCACCACACGATCGAGACCGCGATCAGGGTGTTGACCAGGCCCGGGCCCAATCCGGCGACCACCGCGATCGCCAGGACAGGGGCCGGCAACGCCAGGAACAGGTCGGTCACGCGCATCAGAACGGTGTCGACCCAGCCACCGGCTGCGCCGGCGACGACTCCGACGACACCGCCGATCACCAGCCCGGACGCGATCACGGCGAGGGCGGCGAACCAGCTCAGCCGGATCCCGGCGAGCACGCGACTCAGCACGTCGCGGCCGATCGAGTCGGTGCCCAACGCGAAACCGGCCGAGCCGGGCGCCTGAAGGGGTGCTCCGGCGGGCGTCAGCGGGTCGTGGGGCGAGATCACCGGGGCCAACAGCGCGACCAGCGTGACGATGACCAGCAGTGATGCGCCTGCCCAGGCGCTGCGTCGACCGAGGGCCATGTCAGCTCGCCTCCAGGTGGATACAGGCGGCAAGGTGGGTCCCCTGCCCGGGGCTGCGGGCCAGGCGCGGCACGAGGGTGGGATCGGCGCAGGCGGCGTCGGCCCTGGGGCATCGGGGGTGGAATGCGCACCCGGGTGGGGGTGACAGCGGACTGGCCGGCTCACCGATCGGGCGGCCCACCCTGACACCGACACCGGGAACGGCTGCCACCAGAGCCTGCGTGTAGGGGTGGCGGGGCCGGAGGGTGACCTGGTCGGCGGCACCGACCTCGACGATGCGGCCGAGGTACATGACGGCGATCCGGTCGGCCACGACCCTCGCGACGGCCAGATCGTGTGTCACGAACGCGACCGCCATCCCCAGTTCACGGCGAAGTGACCCGATGAGGTTGAGCACCGAGGCGGCGAGTGAGACGTCGAGAGCGCTGGTCGGTTCGTCGCACAGCAGGATCTCCGGCGGGATCACCGTCGCCCGCGCCAGCGCGACCCGCTGCCGTTGGCCACCCGACAGCTGGACGGATCGAGCACCCGCAACCTCCGCGGGCAGGCCGACCCGGGCCAGGGCGTCCGTCACCCGCAGCGCCCGCTCACGGCGAGGCACCCGAGCCGCCCGCAACCTCTCCCCGATCAGTTCGCCGATGGTCAGCCATGGCGTCAGCGATGCCCCCGCGTCCTGGAAGACCATCTGCACACCGGACGCCGAGCCCAGCTCGACCTGTCCCGAGGTGGCCTGTTCCAGGCCTGCGATGACCCGCAGCAGGGTGGACTTGCCCGATCCACTCTCACCGACGATGGCCACCGCCTCACCGCGACCGACTGTCAGGCCGACACCGCGCAGCGCCTGCAACGAGCGAACCGGGCCCAGGCCCCGACCGATGGCGTAGGTCCGGGTGATGCCCGAGACGCGGACGGCGAAGGGTTCGGTGGGGTCGGGGGTCGCGGTGAGTGTGGCCGCGGTGAGTGTGGCCGCGGTAGCTGGGGGCGGACCGTCGATGGGTGGCAGCGGCGCGGCCGCAGTGTCTGATGGCGGAGTGGCCGCAGTGTCTGATGGCGGAGTGGCCGCGTAGTCGCGGACAACCTCGACCGGTCGGAGGCAGGCGCTGTCATGCCCGGGCACCACCGTGACGGGTTCGGGTGGAGTGACGAGGCAGTCGTCGCCCGCCAGCGGGCACCGGGGGGCGAAGGCACAACCGGGCTCCGGAGCCGCGGGGCTCGGCACCTCGCCGGCAAGTGCCAGCAGCGGGCGCCCCCGCACCGAGGTCAGCGAGAGCCTGGACCGGCCCAGCGCCACCCCGTACGGGTGGGCACCGTTGGTCAGCAGCTCTGCTGTCGGGCCGATCTCGGCGATTCGTCCCGCGTAGAGCACGGCCACCCGATCGGCCACCTGCGCCGCGACCCCCAGATCGTGAGTGACCAGGACGAACGCGCACCCCAGCTCGTCTCGCAGGCGACCGAGCAGGGCGAGGACCTGCGCCTGCACGGTGACGTCCAGTGCGGTGGTCGGCTCGTCGGCGATGACCAGTGACGGCGACCCCGCGACCGCCATGGCGATCATCACGCGCTGGCGCAACCCACCGGACAACTCATGCGGGTAGGCCGACATCCGCCGGGCGGCGTCGGCGATCCCCACCGCAGTGAGCAGGTGCTCGGCCTGGGCCCCGGATCCGGCCGACTCGGCCACCTGCTGCCCGATCCGCATCGTGGGATTGAGTGAGGTCATCGGGTCCTGGAACACCGCGCC
>JANNOG010000028.1:0-39226 GCA_031398915.1 Micrococcales bacterium
GCGGGCGCGATGCCGGCGAAGCTGTCCGAGAAGACTCGGCCCAGCGTGACCGCAGGATTGGCGAACGACGTGGACGAGGTGAACCAGTACGCGGCCCCGATGTACGCAGCCACGGCAGGTGCCGCGAGACCAGTTCGTCCCGTCCGCACCAGCGCGAAGATCAGTGCGATCAGCCCGGCGGTGGCGACGACCTCGGCGAGCAGCACCCCCGGGCCGGCCCGCTCTTTCGAGGCGATCTGCACCGGGTCGAGGCCGAACATGGCGTTCGCGAGTACCGCGCCGGCAACCGCACCGAGGCACTGCGCCACCACGTAGCCCGCCACCAGACCGCCCGACAGTCCGCTGCCGTTTCGGCCCATGGCCCAATCAGCGACCGACACGACGGGGTTGAAGTGGGCACCCGACACCGGTCCGAACAGCAGGATCAGAGCTGCCAGCCCGAACACGGTGGCCGTGCTGTTCTCGAGCAGCTGCAGACCGAGGTCGTCCGGGGACAGGGTCTGGGCCGCGATTCCCGAGCCGACCACGATCGCGACGAGCAGAGCGGTGCCGAGCGCCTCGGCGATCAACCGGCGCGCGACGTCCGGTGTCTTGGGTTTGACGCGAGGCATTGCTCAACCATACTTGTCTCAATGACTACTGAGGCAAATCTCGAGGTGCGCGCTCGTCGTCACGCTGCCCTGGGTGAGCCCGCGCGACTCGCCATCGTCGATGCCCTGGTGGTCGGGGACGCGTCGCCGGGCGAACTGGCGGCACTGACCCGACAGCCCAGCAACCTCGTGGCCCACCACCTGGGGGTCCTGGAGCAGGCGGGGCTGATCCGGCGCGTGCGATCCGAGGGTGACCGCCGGCGCAGCTACGTGCAGTTGCGCCTCGACGTCCCGGATGTCGCCGTGATGGTCGGGTCACCGGCACCTCGCCCGGTCGCCGCCAGGGTGGTGTTCGTCTGCACCCGCAACTCGGCGCGGTCACAGTTGGCCGCCGCCGAATGGGCCCGGGTCAGCGGGGTTCCCGTGGCATCCGCCGGCACAGATCCGGCAGGCGAGGTCCACCCTCTGGCGGTGGCGACGGCCGCCCGCCACGCGTTGGCCATCTCGAACACGACCCGGTCGCTGTCGGCCGTCGTCGCGGACGACGACCTGCTGGTCGCCGTCTGTGACACCGCGCACGAGAACCTGGCGACCACGTCGTCGCCCGCTACGAGGTCGTCGCCCACTACGAGGTCGTGGCTGCACTGGTCGGTGCCGGACCCCGTGCCGGTGGGTACCGACGCGGCATTCGAGTCGGCGTACCTGGGGATCAGTCGACGAGTCGGGCGCCTGGCCGACGCGATGCGCGATCGCTGATCACTCGGGCTGGGCACGACCGGCCGACGGCGTCAGGCGCCGGCCGACGTCCGGGCCGGAGTGTCCTGGTCGACGATCTCGGTCTGCAGCACAGCTATCGCCGCCGCGACGCGCGCCGCGTCCGTCCCTCGCACCACCAATTCGACGGCGAATGTCCCGTCGCGGCGAAACGGATAGCTTCCGATCGAGAGGTCGTCGAACTCGGCTGCGATCGCGGCGAGGGTGGCCGCGAAATGCCCCTCACCTCGGCCCACCACGACGCTCTGCGCAATCACGGGGACGCCGGTCGGTAGGTCACCGACCGTGGCCGCGACCATCGCCTCGAAAATCACCGGGACCCCGGCCATGACGTGGACATTGCCCAGGCGAAACCCTGGCGCGGCCGATACCGAATTCGTGATCAACACGGCGCCCTCAGGGATTCGGGCCATGCGCAGCTGACCCTCGTTCAGGGTTATTCCACGGTCTGCGGCCATCTTCTCCAACAGGGCGCGGGCGTCGTCTCGGACCCCGATGGGCACCCCGAACGCGGCTGCCACGGAATCAGCGGTGATGTCGTCGTGCGTGGGTCCGATCCCGCCTGATGTCACGACGATGTCGTAGGCCTCGCGCAGGGCGTCGAGAGCGCTGATGATCGCGTCGGTCCTGTCCCGCACCACACGGACCTCGACCAGGTCGACACCGATGGGAGCCAACGCCGTGGCCAGAACCTGGACATTCGCCTCGCGGGTGCGACCCGACAGGATTTCGTCACCGATGACGAGCAGGGCGGCAGTTGGGTTGGGCACCCGCAAAGGCTATGCCGGGGCGGAGACGACGGAGGGGCCGGTACGACGAGCATCGCTCGCCGTACCGGCCCCTCGCGCGGTCACCGCCAGGTGACCGCAGCGTCAGCCGGTGAAGGTCAGCCGGTGAAGGTCGGCCGTGCCGTGACCGGCCGCGCCGGTGGTGCCGGCGGGGTGGGTCGGGGTGCCGTGACGTCGGGCGGCACCGAACCGAGCTCCACCGATCCGATGTCTGCGACGGCAACTCCGTCACCGTCACCGTCGGTCGGGCGGGCTGCCCCACGCTGGTCGACTCCGGTGGCCGTCGCGGTCAGTCCCGCGTCGACGGCCGGGCTGGCCGCGGTGGGCAGGTGGGTCAGAGTCGGCCCACCGTTGTCGGCCAACGGCCCCAGCAGGGGGTCGCCGATGCCGGTGACGTCGCCGCTGACGACGACGGTGAACCCGGCTCCGAGGACGTTGCCGCCCTGGCTGGTGGCCTCGGCGGTGCCGTCGGCGGCGAGGTTGCCCGCGACGATGCTGTTGGACAGCGCCACCGCACCGGACACTCCTGTCGAGTTCTCGGTGATGGTGGATTCGCGGACGCTTGCGCTGCCATCGACGGCCACGGCCACGGCCAGGCCGCCGCCCAGGGGGGCGGTGTTCTGGCTACTGGTCGTGTTCGACACGGTCAGGGTGCCGCCGTCGTTGTAGATGCCGCCGCCCTCGGTGGCAGCGGTGTTGTCGTTCACCGTCGTCGCCGAGATGGTCATGGTGCCGGTGGCCGAGTTCCACAAGCCGCCGCCCTCGTTGGCGGCAGTGTTGTCGCGAACGGTCGACTCGCTGACCGCCACGGTTCCGGCGCCGGTGAGGTGTAGGCCACCGCCGTTGCCGGGGGTGGGACCTGCGGAGTTGCCGGACAGCAGCACGTTCGTGATGGTCGTCGAGCTGCCGTCCACCGTGGCCTCGATGCCGCCACCGGCGCGCACGGCGTCGTTGTCGGTGATGTCCGAGTCGGTGACGACCAGGGCACCGGCGTTGTTGAGGATGCCGCCGCCCGATCCGGCAAGGCCGTCCGCGATGTTCAGCGTGATGACCGACGTCAAGACGGTGAGGTCGCCACCATCGGTGAACAGCCCGCCACCGCCCTGATCCGCTGCCACGCCCGATGCCACGTTGCCCGTGATCGTCGAGGCGGCCACGGTGATGGTGCCGGTCGCGGAGTTCCACAACCCGCCACCCTCGGCCGTCGCCGTGTTGTCGGCGATCACCGAGTTGCTGACAGCGACCGATCCGTCGCCGGTCACGTGAAGCCCGCCGCCGTTGCCCGGAGCGGCACCGACCGAGTTACCGGACAGCGATACGTCCGTGATCGTCGTCGTGCTGCCTGCGGTGGCCTCGATACCGCCGCCCGCGCGAATCGCCGAGTTGCCCTCGACGTCGGATGCGGTGACGTCCAGGGTGCCACCGAGGGTGAGGATGCCGCCGCCGGAGCCGGCAGCACCGGTGGCGGTGTTGTCGATCACGATTGCGTCCACGACCACCAGGTCGCCACCGTTGTTGAACAGGCCGCCGCCACCGTCGTCCGCAGCCGCACCGCCGGCGGTGTTGTTGCTGACGGTGGTGCCGTCGATCGTCATCAGACCCTGGTCGTTCCAGAGCCCACCACCCTCGAGGCTGGCGGTGTTGTCGCTGACCAGACCGCCGTTGACGGTGACCGTGCCGGTCCCGGTGACGTGCAGGCCACCACCGTTGCCCGGTGTCGGCCCCGCACTGTTGCCGGTCAGGGTCGTGTTGGTCAGGGTCGTGGTGGTGGCCGTCGATGCCTCGATGGCGCCGCCGGCCCGCACTGCGGTGCTGCCGGTGATGGTCGAGTCGGTGACGGTCAGGGTCGCCTGGTTGAGGACGCCGCCGCCGCTGCCGCCGCCTGCCGGGCTGGGAGCACCGTCGGCGGTACCACCGGTGATGGTGACGCCCTGCAAGGTCAGCGCGGCGCCGGCGACGACGTGCCAGGCCCGGTCGCCCAGCGCCGAGGCGTCGATCGTGGCGCCGTTGCCGACGATGGTGATCGGCGTCGTGACGTCGAGGTCACCGGTCGCCGCGGCATCTTCGCCATCGCCGACCACGCTGAGGGTGTAGGTCGCGCCGGCAGTCAAGACGATGGAGTCGGCCTCGGGGGTGGCGTTGGCGGCGATCAGCGACCCGCGAAGAGTGGTGGCCACCGCCGCGTCGTCGGTGAGGGTGGTGGCGTTGAAGGTTGCAGCGAAGCTGCTGGACGGGGCGGCCACAACGAGGCCGGCCACGAGAGCCGGTGCCGCCAAGACGTAGATCCATTGGCGCATGCCAGAGGTCTCCTGAAGTCGGTGAGGGTGAGCGGCGTCCCGGTCCAGAGCGCCGGTGGTGCGTCAAACAGCACGACCATACTCACCCTGTGCAGTTTTGCAGTTACTCTGCGCAATTGGCGCGGCGGTATTACGGTCGGCTGGTGCCCATAACCATCACTGCCCACACATACCCGGCGTCGGGGTCGGCGACCCTCACGCGCCGCGCGATTCTCGTTGCTGCGGCCGGTGGGTTCGGCCTGGTGGCCGCTGGTGCGGCGGGTTGTACGGATGCTGCGGACGAGGGCGCCGAGGGCGCGACGGCCCCGGCGACGTCGGCCGACAGCGCGAGCGCCGAGCGTGCTGCCCGGGTGAGCCCAGGGGTCTCCGACGATGCCGACCTGACCGTCGTGGCGACTGCCGCGACCGACCTCATCGCGATTCACGAGGAACCCGCAGACCCGGACGATCCGTCCGATGCCCTCGCCGGCTCCCAGCGAACCGCCCTCGATCGGCGCGCCGAGACGACCGGCCAGCTGGTGTTCCTGGTCCTGCGCGAGGGGATCGGGTGGCACGAGGTCCAACTGCCGGTGCGCCCGAACGGCACGACCGGTTGGGTCCGCGCCCGCGAAGTGTCGTTGTCACGGCACTCGTTCGCCATAGACATCGCGCTCGAAGCCCGTCGCCTGGTCGTCACCGACGGTGGTCGAGAGGTGTCGGCCAGTCCCATCGGCCTCGGGACGGACGACACGCCGACGCCCGGCGGGTCCTACTACGTGAAGGAACTCCTCCAGCCGCCGGCGCCGGATGGTCCGTATGGTCCGTATGCATATGGATTATCGGGATTCAGCAATGTTTTGGAGTCGTTCGCCGGCGGTGCGGGAGTCATCGGCATCCATGGGACGAATCAGCCGGAATTGGTGGGTCAACAGGTCAGTTCCGGATGCATCCGGGTACCGAATGACGTAATCGTGGACTTGGTGGAGAACGTCGGACTGCCGCTGGGCACTCCCGTGACTATTCGGGCGTGACTCGAAGCAAGTCGAAGAACATTGTCGACTTCCCAGCAATGAGCAGCACGGTGACGTACCGTCACCACAATGGCACCAGCCGGGTGCCTTTCAAAGGACCGAAAGGACCCAGTGTGAGTGCAATTCACCGCAATGCGCATGCTCAACGCGCCGCGGTCATCCTGGCGGGTTCGGCCATGGCAGTTGGCGGAACTTCGCTCTTCCTCGGTGCTCAGGTGGGGGCTGCCTCCAGCCACCGCGAAGCACCGCTGATGTCGGCCGACCCAACTGCCGACAACACCGACACCTACGCGTTCGTCAGCCCCGACGATCCCGACACCACGACCCTGATCGCCAACTGGTACCCCTTCCAGGAGCCGGCGGGTGGCCCGAACTTCTACCCATGGGCAACGGGCGACGAGGCGAAGTACAACATCAAGATCGACAACGACGGTGACGGGGAAGCCGACATCACCTACGAGTGGGCGTTCTCCAACGTCGACATCCGCGGTGACGTCGTCTACCCGATCGGTCAGCCGCCGACGGCTCCCGGCCTCCCGGCCAACGGATCGTTCCTCTACAACAACGGCCCGGTCACCAGCTTCGGCTCGCCCAGCCTGCTGTTCAAGCAGACCTACACGCTGAGCGCGATCACCGAGGCCGGCACCGAGGTCCTGTTGACGGATGCGCCAGTGGCTCCGTCACACGTCGGCGACGCGTCGTTCCCCGACTACCAGGCGTTGCGCGACGAGGCGGTCGTGCCGATCCTCGGTGGCGCCGGTCAGTCGTTCGTCGGCCAGGCCGAGGACCCGTTCTTCCTCGACCTGCGGGTGTTCGACCTGCTGTACGGCGGCGACCTGTCAGAGGTCGGCATCGACACCCTGGCTCCGTACAACGTCAACTCCGTTGCACTGCAGGTCCCCACGGCCTCACTGCTCGGCGCGACGACGTACGACCAGCCGGCCCCCGGTGGCGGCACGGTCAACGCTCCGGACCCCACGATCGGCGTCTGGTCGACCACCGACCGGGCATCGATCCGTACCGCAGCTGCGGACGGCACCCTGACCGCCAGCGGCCCCTTCGTTCAGGTGTCGCGACTCGGTCAGCCTCTGGTCAACGAGGTCGTCATCCCGGCTAACCTCAAGGACGCGTTCAACGCCCTCAACCCGTCGCAGGACGCGGACGTCACCCCCGCCGTCAACAAGGTGCTCAACCCCGAGCTGCCCTACCTGCTCAACGCGGTCTACGGGCTCGACGTGCCCACCACACCCCGCAACGACCTGCAGGCCATCTTCCTCACCGGCCTGAACGGTCTCAACCAGCCGTTGACCCCCACGCTGCGTCCGTCCGAGCAGCTGCGGCTCAACACGTCCATCCCGCCGACCGCTCAGCCGAACCGACTCGGTGTGCTGGCCGGGGACAACCAGGGATTCCCCAACGGTCGCCGCCTCGGTGACGACGTCGTGGACATCGCCCTGCAGGCCGTGGCCGGCGCCGTCAGCGTCGACGCCACGGGGGCACCGACCGGGGTCAACCTCGTGTCGGCGCTCGCTGCCGGAGACCTGGTCGACACCAACGACACCGCCTTCTCGGCCAACTTCCCGTACCTGGCACTGCCCCGGTCCGGATCGGCGACGGCTGCCATTGACGGGCGTCTGCCCACCGGTGGCGTCGACACAGGTACCGCGGCTCCCGCCGGCAGCACGAACTGGCTCGTGCCGGTCGGCTCCGCGGCGGTCATCCTCGGTGCCGGTGGCTTCCTGGCGCTGAGCTTGGTTCGTCGTCGGGCCAACCAGGCCTGATGACAGACGCCGATGGCACGGTCGGGGACCGGCCAGTCCCCGACCGTGCCGTCGGCGACGGCCCGGTGCTCCGGCCCCGGCGCGCTCGCCGAGCCGAGTCCGCCGAGTCCCCCGAACCTCTCGAGGTCGGGCCCCGGTCTCTCAAGACCGACCTCCTGCGCCTGGTCACCAGGGCGCGCCGCGTCGCCGCCGCCCAATTGGAGCTGCTGCGTGAGGTCCGGCGCAGCGGCGTCAGCCTGAGGCCGTGGGTCCGTCGGCCACAGGGTCGTCGGGCACAGGGTCGTCGGGCACTCGTGGACGAGGCACCCATCCGGTCACTGCCGGCCGCGGCACGGCACGGCCGCCAGCGCCCCCATCACGCGCCTCCGCTGTGGGTGGTCAACAGCGGCCTGCTGATCGCGATGGGGACAGGGATCGGGCTGGTATTGAGTGGCCTGGCCAACACCTCAGATCCGATGATCCGCGAGTTGGCCGGCGCGGAAGCGTCGCCGGCTGCGTCGGTCGCGACGACCACGCCGTACATGGTCCGACCTGCGGGGGCAGTCCGGGCCGCCGGAGTCAGGGCGGCTCCGAACCCCGCCGGACTGATCATTCCCACGCTCGGCATCGATCAGCCACTCATCCAGCTTGGGATCATGGCCGACGGCGCGCTCGAGGCGCCCCGCAACCGGACCGACATCGGCTGGTGGTCCGATGGGCCTGCGCCCGACGAGACGGGTGCCGTCGTCGTGGCCGCCCACGTGTCGTTCAACGGCGACCCCGCGGTGTTCGCCGCCCTCAGCACCATGGAGCCGGGCGAACTGATCTACCTGCCCCTGGTGGACGGCACGTTGGCCGTCTACCAGGTCGTCAGCGTCGAGCAGTTCCCCAAGGCCGAGTTTCCCGACGCGCGCGTCTACACCCGCGAGGGACCGACGCGATTGCGGCTCATCACGTGCGGTGGCGACGTCAATCCGGCCACCCGCCATTTCGTCGACAACGTCGTGGTCTTCGCCGATCGCGTGGACCCGGCGATCGCGCCCAAGACGGCTCCACCCGCGGATCCCAACCGCGCCCCGACGCCTGTCCGGTCCGACCCCGCGCCGGAACCGGCCGAGCCGTCCGTCGCCCCCTCGGTCGCGCCGAGCGAGCCGTCGCCCCCGGTGGAAGTGGCACCGAGCGCACCCCCTACGACGCCCGAGCCGGCGCCCAGCGTTGCACCACCGGTCGAGCCGGCGCCGAGCGAACCGGCTGCGGCGCCCCCTGCCGCATGACCGAACCCCCGATTCACGAGGCGGTCCGCGCGACCGGACACCCGGCCTCCATGGACCGCCGATACCGGACTGCCGACGGATGGGACTGACATGGTGAGGACGCGGACCGCCTGGTTGATCGGCGGTGTGGCGCTGGCGCCTGTCCTGTTGATCGTTGGTGGGATCACCGCGACGTCGGGTGCGGCTCCGTCGGCCACGGTCGCCGGGCCTGCGCTGTCACCGGTGGGTGTAGCCGAGGTGTCGGGAGACCCTGCTGCCGTGGTCACCGCCCTGCAACAGCGACTCGAACGGCTGCCGCTGGACCACGCGGCCTGGGCCCAACTGGGGCAGGCCTATCTGGCTCAGGCGCGATTCACGGCGGACCCGTCGTATTACGACAGGGCGGAGCAGGCGTTCGCCCAATCGATATCGGTCAGTCCCGACGGCAACGCCGACGCACTGGCAGGCGAGGCCGCCCTGGCGAATGCCAGACACGACTTCGGGGTGGGCCGGGACCTGGCCGAGCAGGCAGTGGCTGTCGATCCCTACGATGCCGCCGCCAAAGGCGTGCTGGCCGATGCCCTCATCGAGCTGGGGGCGTATGACGAGGCGCGGGTCACCCTGCAGGAAATGGCGGACCTCCGCCCGGGGGTGCCCGCGTTGACCCGGGTGTCCTATCTCTACGAGTTACAGGGTGACCCCGATAATGCCCGCGCGCTATTGGACCGCGCTCTTGCGGCCGCCGGTTCGGACGCGGAGTACGTCTTCGCCGTCACGTATCTGGGGCGGTTGGCGCTCAGCACCGGCGACTATTCGACGGCGGTCGAGCATTTCGACGAAGGATTACGCCTCGATGCCGGCAACGCCGAACTCCTTGCCGGTCGGGGCGCGGCCCTCGCGGCGATTGGTGACTTCGACCAGGCTGTGGCCGACTACGCCGCGGCGGTTCAGCGATTGCCGTCGCCCACGTATGTCGTCGAGTACGCCGAATTGCTGGACAGCGTCGGTCGCGGCGAGGAGGCCGACCAGCAGTTCGCCGTTGCCGAGGCCGGCCGCCGGCTGTTCGACGCCGCCGGTGTGACGCCGGACACCGAGGTCGCTCTCGCCGAGGCCGACCATGGCGACCCCGAGCGGGCCGTGACCATCGCCGAACAGCAGGCCGCGACTCGCGACAGTGTCGTCGTCTCCGATGCGCTGGCCTGGGCGCTGCATGCAGCCGGGCGTTCCGACGAGGCGCTGCCCCATGCCGAGCGGGCGCAGCGCATCGGGACCCGAAACGCGCTGTGGGACTACCACCGGGGGATGATCCAATTGGAGCTGGGCATGACGAACGAGGCGCGGCAGTCGCTGGAGCAGGCCCTGGCCACCAGTCCCGAGTTCTCGCCGCTGCACGCACCCGTGGCACGTCAGGCACTCGCCGAATTGGCGGCGCCGTGAGCCGCCGTGGTGGCGTGGCGGCTGTCGGCCGATCGCCTCGTCGTCGAGCGGTGTCGATCGCCGTCGTCCTGCTCATTGCCGGGTTGGCGAGTGGGATGGCGGTGGCGCCCGCGTCCGCTCATCCGCTCGGCAACTTCACCATCAGTCACTACCACGGCCTGACGGTGTCTCCGGATCGGATCGACATCCTCAGCGTCCTCGACCGCGCCGAGATCCCCACCGTGCAGGCGACCCCCTCCCTCGACACCGACGGCGACGGTCAGCTGTCGCCGCGTGAGCGCAATGCCGGGGCCGAGGCCGAGTGCCCCCTGTTCGCAGGAGCGCTGGTGCTGGCTGCGGGCGGCGAGCGGTTGGCGCTGACGGTCGTCGACGCCGAGTTGACCACGACGCCCGGTGCGGCAGGCCTCCTCACGATGCGCCTGACCTGTGAGTTGAGCGCCGAGGTCGACCTGGGACAGACGTCGACCGTGTCGCTGCGCGACGGCTACCTGGTCGAGCAGATCGGGTGGCGTGAGATCACTGCGCGTGGGTCGGGGGTCGGCCTGATCGATCCGGTGGTGCCCGACACGAGCATCAGCAACGAGTTGCGGGAGTACCCGGAGGACCTGCTCAGCTCGCCGTTGGCGACGACGGAGGTCGAGCTGGCGGTCCGGGTGGGGGGTGCGGGAGGTGTCACCTCAACGGGTCCGGGCGTTGAGGGGTTGGCCCTGTCGCCCGGCGGTGGGGATCCGATCAGCCGGTTCGTCGCGGCCGGGGATGCGCGGCTGCAGTCGCTGGTGGCGGCTGATCAGTTGACGGTGGGGGTGGGCCTGCTGGCTGTTGCCCTGGCCATGTTGTTGGGCGCCGGCCATGCGGCCATGCCCGGGCACGGCAAGACCGTCATGGCCGCTTACCTCGCTGGCCGGCGGGGACGGCCCCGCGATGCGCTGGTGGTCGGCGCCACCGTCACCCTCACCCACACCATCGGCGTGCTGGTGATCGGCCTGTTCCTGAGCGTGGTGGGCGCGGTGGCGGGCGAGGACGTGTTGCAGGTGCTGGGCGTCGCCAGTGGCGTGTTGATCATTGCCGTCGGCGCGTTCCTGCTGCGTGACGCCTGGCGTGATCGGCGTTCGTCCCCGGTCATCGACCTCACCGAGCCCGAGCCTGTCGTCGTGGCTCGCGCTGTCCAGGTTCCTGTTGTCCAGGTTCCTGTCGTCAGCCAGTTGTCCTCCGCTAGCTCGGTCGGCGTCACTGTTGCCAGCCAGGTGTTGACGGCCTCCCCTACGACTACCGAGGGGTCCTCCCACGGACACGAGCACACGCCCTCGCACTCCCTTGGCGAGCATGGTGCGCGTGGGCATTCGCACGGGCACGGGGATTCGCCCGAGGACGGGGATTCGCACGGGCATGGGCACAACCACGCGGATTCGGCGGGCCAGGGGCACTCCCACGGGCACTCGCATGGGCGTGGCCACGGGCACTCGCACGGGCTCGGCCACTCGCACTCCCATCAGACCGGGTTCGGTCGACGGGGCCTGATCGGACTGGGTGTCGCGGGGGGCCTGGTGCCCAGCCCGTCGGCACTCGTCGTGCTCTTGGGCGCCATCGCGTTGGGACGATCCGTGTTCGGCGTGCTCCTCGTGTTCGCGTACGGAGTGGGCATGGCGGCGACGCTCACGGCGGTCGGTCTGCTGTTGGTGCGTACCCAGCAGCGACTGAGCCGATTGTCGTTGGGTGGACGCATGGCAATGGTTGTGGCCCGGATCCAGCTCGTGCTGCCTGTCGCGACAGCCGCGTTGGTGATCGTCGTGGGCATCGGGTTGGCGGCGCGCAGCTTCACCCAGTGAGTGCCCCCAAGGGCTGTCACAGCCTTCAGCGCCCTGCTCATCGACACCACCAGAATCCTCGGAGCCCTCATCCAACACCGTCCGCTCGACGCGGGCGTCGGCCCCGTCGACGCACTCACCATTCGCCGGCTGTCCGGGGACCCGAGCTCGAGCCCCTGAGCGAGTGCGGCTACTTGCCGTCCTCCTTGAGGTAGGCGCTGCGTAGGTGTACCGGCTCGACCGGGATCGCCTCGGCGTCCGCCTTCGCGCGTCGGCGGGCTTGGACACCCTTGTATCGAAGATTGAGTCCCTCGACCAGGATGGCGAATGCGATCGGCCCGTAGATGTAGCCCTTGGGCGTCTCGAAGTCGAAGCCCTCACCCAACAGGCTGGCGCCGATGAGCACGAGGAATGCCAACGCCAGCATCTTGACCGTTGGATGCCGGTTGACGAAGTTGCTGATTGCGCCGGCGAATACGAGCATGAGCCCAATGGCGATCACTACCGCCGCGATCATGATGTAGAGCTCGTCGACCATACCGACGGCGGTGATTACCGAGTCGAGCGAGAACACGATATCCAGCAGGAGAATCTGCACGATCACTGACGCGAACGACGCCGTCTTGGACCCGCTGGAGTGCGACTCCGAACCTTCGAGGCGCTCGTGGATCTCATACGTTGCCTTCGCTACCAAGAAGGCACCACCAGCGATGAGGATGAGGTCCCTCCCGGAGATGTCCTGCCCGAACACGCTGAACAGCGTCGACGTGAGCCCGATGAGCCAGGACAATGAAAACAGCAGTCCGATCCGCAGGATCAACGCCAACGACAGGCCCAATGTTCTGGCACGCGCCTGCTGATGCCTCGGCAGCTTGTCGACCAGGATGCTGATGAAAACGACGTTGTCGATGCCTAGGACGATCTCAAGGGCGAGCAGGGTCAGGAAAGCGATCCACAGTTCGGGATTGAGCAAAAAGTCCACTTGCAGATCGTAGGGCCAGTGGCGCGGTTCGCCTTCCGGGCCTGTGGAGGAGGCGATGGGGTCGCGTGGCCGGCTGGTGCCGAAGGCGTCGCGGATGGTGTCGGCGCGCCCTGTGCACAGTTCGGCATGCGTGGGCGGCGGCTGTCCGGTCTGTCCCCCTAGGCTGCGCGGGTGAGCACCACACGCAGTGTGCAGACGACGTCGCAGAGGGTTGCCAGCGCCACTCGCTTGCTGACGGCAGTCGCGGTGGGTCTCGCAAGCGTGGGAATGGCCTCATGCTCGGGGGACGAGCCGCCCGTCGAAGCGACGCCGACTCTGACCAGCCTGTCGACCAGTGCGGCGACAGCTTCGAGTACGAGTCCCACGCCGGCCCCATCCAGCAGCCCCACACCCACCCCGGCGCCGATACTGCGCGAGGTACCACCCGAGGCGATGCAGCGGACCCCCGAGGGCGCGGTGGCGTTCTTGTCGTGGTGGGTGGAGATGTACAACTACGTCGAGCTGACCGGCGAGACCGAGTTGATCACCACCCACTCCGAAGCCGACTGCACCTTCTGTAGGAACTTCATAGGGCGAGTGCAGCCGGTCTACGACACTGGCGGGCGCATCGAACGTATAGGTGAGACGACTTTTGGCGAGATCGTTCCCGGCGAGATTGACGAGGCAGGGTATATCGTGGTGGAAATGGTGACAGGCTCCCCGGCCACTAAGGCGTTTCAGTCAGATGGAAACCTAGTGGACGAATCGCCACCAGAAGCTGGAATTCGAACAATCGCGGGAATTCAATGGACAAGCAGCTCTTGGATGCTGACCGAGATAGCACCGAACGTAGAGACGCAATGAAATCGACTAACGTGTTTGGGCTCACGGCTATCGCTCTCGCCTTCGGCTGTGCGTTTCCCACGGTTGCCGTGGCCGGAGACCTCTCGAACGTCGGGGTCCAACTGGGTGGTGGGGATGTCACGGCCAACACGCGCGACCGATCCGCAGGAACCCCAGATCTGGCGCCTGCCCGGCCGGAACGCGCCGAGCCGGCGAATCAGCCGGCGGGGCCGGTCACGCTTACGAGGTACGTGGGCGGGTGCGCCAGGGGCGATGGTGGTGTGGTGCCGTGCAATGCCCGGGTGTGCCCACCCGGCTTGGTGATGTCCACGCCTGTCGTGATCACCTTGGCGACAGGTGCAGCGTCGCCCCCTATCACCGAGTGGACGTGGGGCTCGGCCGATTGCTATCCGCCCGTCGCCGACGACGCTATCGCCGTGACTCCTGCGGTCACGCCCGAGATGGTGGCCGCGGAGTTTCGGGATCGGGTCGCTCCACGATCGCCTTCGCCCAGCCGGGCAACGGTAAGGCCCTGGTGAATATGCGCCTCATCACGTACGTCCTGCCGACTGCGCAGACGTGGAACCCGATGCTCAACGGGCTGCCGGTCATGATCAGGGCGACGCCCCTGTCATACGAATGGGACTACGGCGACGGCACCGACCCGCTATCGACGTCGGACCCGGGTGCACCCTTTCCTCGCGACACGGTCAGCCACACGTACACCCAGCCCGCGGAGGTTGAGGTCACGCTCACCACGACCTACACCGGCGTGTACAGCACCGACGGCGGCGCCACGTGGCTCGCCGTCCCCGGGACCGCGACGACCGAACCGATTCCGATCAGCGTCGTCGAGGCCCGCGCCCAACTCGTCTCGCCCGACCGTCGCTGAACCGCCGCACGAGGCCGCGAAGACCGCGCGTTTGGCAGGGCTATCGGGAATGAGCAGGGCCTCGATTCCTCACAGCCCTGCCAAACGCACCGCGGCCCGGCCGGCCGGCCACGCCCCCGGCCCAACCCGGGCCCGCCGGGACGCGCACCCGGGCATGCTGCACCTGTGGACACCAGCGCGGCTCGACGGATGTGGGCCCTGTTCGAACCGATCCATGCGGTCAGCTACTTCACGCAGCCACCCCGCGACGCCATGGTGGCGATCGGCCTCCGCGGATTCTGGCGCGGCTACTTCGCCGGCCGCCTCGCCCCCCTCGGCCCGGTCACCCCCACCGTGGCTGCCTCGGCGTTGTTCAGCTTCGCGGCGCACATGGTGTCGCGTGCCGTGCCCGACATCTGGTCGATGGCCGACGTCGACGACGTCATGACGGCGCGTCGCACCGGTGCGGCAGCAGCGATCCGTACCGCGCTGAACCCAGCGCCCACGCCGGCCGAACCCGGCAGCCCCGTCGACCTGGCTGCCGTCACCTCGGCCCTGCCCCTGCTGCACGACGCCGCCGGTCACCTCGATGTCGCCGGACGCCCACTCGCCGCCGCCAATTGGGCGGTTCCGCTACCGGAGGACTCGATCGAGCAGCTCTGGCAGTTGTGCACCCTGCTGCGCGAGCACCGTGGTGACGGTCACCTCGCGGCTCTCGCCTGCCACGACCTGGACGGCTGCGAGATTCTGGTGCTGCGTTCGGGGATCGACCTCGACCGTGGCCAACTGCAACAGGCCAGGGGATGGACCGATGAGGAGTGGGCGGGCGCCAGCGGCCGCCTCACCGACAGAGGCTGGCTGGGTCCGGACGGACGCGCTACTGCGGCCGGCGTCGGTGCGCACCGTGACATCGAGATTGCGACTGACGACGCGGCGGCCCGGCCGTGGCACCGGTTGGGTGAGTCGGGCACGAGCCGTTTGGCTATGGCGCTGCACGAGATCAGCAGTCACGTGATCCATTTCATGCCCGAGTCGAATCCCATCGGCCTGCCGGTTCGACAGTCAGTCGAATAACTCGGACAGGAACGACTTCTTTCGGCCCGGGCGCCCGTACTGGTCGTAGCGCCGCCGATCGTCGTCATCGTCGTCGTCATATCGCCGGGTCGGCTCGTACCCGGTCGAGCCCGACCGTGGACTGCCCGGCTGCGGTACACCGGGCTGCGGCACCCCCTGCTGCGCGGTTCCCTCCCAGGCGTTCTCCGCTGCGATTAGCCGGTCCAGTTCTCCACGGTCCAAGAACAGGCCGCGGCAATCGGTGCACTGCTCGATCGTGACCCCGTTTCGTTCATACGAGCGCATGTCGCTCTGGCACTTCGGGCACACCAGTGTCGTCATGCGGCGAGAACGCCTATGCCTGTGTGAGGGTTCCCCGACGCGCAGGGGGTGGGCCTTGCGAACCAGTCGGCAGAAGGCGTGTACCGTCTGCCTCGAGCGCAGACCGCGTCCGACTCACGGACGTGGCGACGCCGCTTCCCAAAAGAAGGCAGTTCGCATGGCACAGGGCATCGTGAAGTGGTTCAACGGCGAGAAGGGGTTCGGGTTCATCACCCCGGACGGCGGAGCGGCTGACGTCTTCGTTCACTACTCGTCCATCCAGGCGGGCGGATACCGCTCGCTCGAGGAAAACCAGCGTGTCGAGTTCGACATCACACCGGGTCAGAAGGGCCCGCAGGCGTCGAACGTCCGACCGCTCTGAGCTTCGGGGCCGCCTAGGCGGTCACCGGATTCAACTCGACACGAGCGCCGCCACCGCCCTCGGGCAGTGGCGGCGCTTCGTCGTTGCCGGCGCCTGGCGGCCTGGGTCGCCTGGTGGATCAGTTGGCCAGGAAGTCGATCAACACCCGGTTGAACTCCTCGGCGTGCGAGGCGTTGATCCCGTGCGGGCCGCCCTCGATGACGTGAAGGGTGGCCGCGGGCAGCAACTCGGCCGAACGCTTGCCGCTGATCTCGAACGGGACGATCCCGTCGCTGTCGCCGTGGATGACCAGGGTCGGCA
This sequence comes from Micrococcales bacterium, assembly GCA_031398915.1. Classification (GTDB taxonomy): domain Bacteria; phylum Actinomycetota; class Actinomycetes; order Actinomycetales; family JBBAYJ01; genus JANNOG01. The sequence continues at coordinate 16,446 of JANNOG010000028.1, forward strand.
CCGTGACCTTGGACATGTCCGCCCGGAAGTCCGTACGACCGAAGGCCGCGATGCAGTCCAGGGTGGCCTTGGGGGAGGCGAACGCGGCGATGTCGCGCGCGTAGTCCTTCTGTGGCTGGCTGACCAGGTCCGACTTCTCGCCGGCAGCGAAGAAGTTCTCGACGAAACCGGTGAGGAAGGCCAGGCGGTCCGATGTGACCCAGCCCTCGAACGCGGCGATCGTCGCGTCGTCCAGCCCGCCCTCAGGGTTGTCGTCGCTCTTGTAGAGGAACGGCGGGACGGCGGCGGCCAACACGGCCCGGCTGACCCGCGAGGTGCCGTACGTCGAGAGGTAGCGGACCACCTCACCGCCGCCCATCGAGAACCCGACGAGCGCGGCGTCGGTGAGGTCGAGCGACTCGATCAGCGTGTTCACGTCTGCGGCGAACGTGTCGTAGTCGTACCCGTTATAGGGCTGCGACGAGGCACCGAACCCGCGCCGGTCGATGGCGATGACCCGATATCCGGCGGCTACGAGGGCGGGTACCTGCGCCTCCCACGAGCGCCCACTCAATGGCCAGCCGTGGATGAGGACGACGGGGCGGCCATCGCCGACGTCGCTGTAGTGCAGCTCGATGGGCGAGTGTGCTTCGGTTCCGACGATCACGCTTGGCACGACAGGATCCTTCGGTCGGTGGTGGTTGACCGTCGCACTCTACGGCGACGCCCTGGATCTGCGCGTTGGAGCAGCTGGTCAGTCGCTGATACCGAGCGATTTCCCTGACAGGTCGAGCTGCTCCCACAACGCGCGGATCTTGACGAACGCGTCCGTGGACGAGATCTTGCCGTTGGTTTCGAGGTCACAGATGAAGCCGATCCGCCGGGCGAACTCCTGCAGATTGGCGTTGAACACCAGACCCTCAGGCGTGAACTCGCCGCGGTAGGAGGCTGGGCGATAGAGAAAGTCGTCGCTGTCGGCCCTGGGCTCGGTCATTGGACCTCCTCGTCAGTGCGGCCACCCTAGTGGTGAGGGATCGCTACACCAGACCCTCAGGAGGCGATGGGGACGGCACCGCTGTCGGCCCCGGCTGCCAGCGCGGCCGCCTGGGCGGGCCACGTCGCCGGCCGATGCATCGCGAACCGAGGACCGGCCGCATCGAGCATCCGCTGCAACTCCGCCACAGGCGTCTCGGCCATGTCGCGCCACGTCATGATCCCCGCTTCGCGACACAGCTGCTCGATGCGAGGGCCGATTCCCTCTATCGCCTTGAAATCGTCCACACCGTCAGGCCGCACCCCCACAGCCGTCAGCCGAACGACGATCTCGCGCAGTCGATCGGCCTGGGCGGCCTGCGGCTCCAACTCGGACAGCCGGGCGAACAACCGCTCGATCACCCGGGACTGTGCCTCGACCCGCTCGACCCGCGACTGCAGGGCGGCCAGCTCGTCGTGCTGGGTACTCACGGCTGCCAGTTCGGCGGCGTCGCCTGCCCGGGCTGCGGCCAGGTCGCGGATCTCGCGCTCGTGGCGCTGATCGGCGGCGCGACGGCGCGACAGCTCCTGCTCGGTGGTGGCGAGCCGTGCCCGGTTCCGGCTGTGGCCTATTGCTCAGCCCACGGCGATGCCGACCACCAGAGCCGCCATCACGATCACCACTGACAAGACCCAGGGCGCCAGCACGACCGGAATCTATGGCTACAGGCAGTGACAGATCAAGAGGCACCGCCGCGCCCGCGTCAGCGGAAACTCGCAACCGCAGAAATCATCAGGTCCCAGAATCGATCGACGTCCAGTTCGACGGCAATCGAGGCATTGGCAGGTCGCCCCGAATAGTGGTGGAGGTCCACGACCGTGGCCCCTGACGTCCAACGGCCCTCGGTTTCGACGACCAGGTTCGCCTCGACACACCGAACCAGCGTCGGGTCGATCACCCGGGCGACGGCCACCGGGTCGTGCAGGGGCGGATCGGGCATCCCGAAGGTCTGACGGTAGCTGTCGGTGAAGAAGGTCATGAGGTCGACGCAGACTCCGGCAAGTGGTGTCCCGATGGTCCGCATCCGCTCGACGATGTCCGGCGTGACCAACGCCTGATGTGTCACGTTGAGCCCGACCAGGGTGAACGGCACCCCCGAGCGGACGACCAGATCTGCGGCCTCAGGGTCTTTCGCCGCATTGGCCTCGGCGTATGGGGTGATGTTGCCGAACACCGTCGACCCGCCCATCCACACGATTTCGCGGATCAGAGATGCGTCACCGGGATGGATCTGCAACAGGTGGGCGATGTTGGTCAGTGCACCCGTCGGGATCAGCGTCACCGGCTGATCGGACGTGCCGATCACCTGGTGCATCAGGCTGACGGCGTCCATGTCGGCCTCGGTGACGGTCGGCTCACCGAACGACGGGCCGTCCAGACCGGACTCGCCATGGATGTCCACCGCGACCTGGAGTGGCCGGACCAATGGGGTGGCCGCCCCGCGAGCCACGGGGACGTCGGTGATCCCGGCGATGGTGCACATTCGCAGCGCATTGCGCGTGACGGCATCGATCGACGCATTGCCGTGCACCGTGGTGATGGCACGGAGATCTACTGAGGGGTCGGCACGCGCCAGGAGCAGGGCGAGCGCGTCGTCGTGACCCGGGTCGCAGTCCAGGACGATCGGACGAGGGGTCGTTGCCACCCGCGGATCCTGGCATGGTTCGGACCTGGCCGGACCACGCCGACCAGGCCTCGGCGCGCATGATGCCGTGCATGACACCTGAGGAGTTCCGGGTCGCCGGTCACGTTCTCGTCGACTGGATCGCCGACCACCGGAGGAGGATCCCGGACCTTCCCGTGGCGTCGAGGGTCAGCCCGGGGGAGGTCGCGGCCGGCGTGGCCGAGGTGGCTCCGGAACATCCCGAGCCGTTGGCCCAGGTGTTGGCCGACCTGGATCGAGTGGTGGTGCCGGGCGTCACTCAGACCCAGAGTCCGGACTTCTTCGGGTGGTTCCCGTCCAATGCGTCCTTGGCGTCGGTGCTGGGCGACCTGGCCTCGGGCGGGTTGGGAGCGCTCGGCATCACGTGGGCCTCAGCCCCCGCCCTCACCGAGGTGGAGGAGGTGGTCACGGACTGGCTTCGCGATCTCACCGGGTTGTCTGCGGCCTGGCGGGGAGCCATTCACGACACCGCGTCGAGCGCATGCCTCGTCGCCCTGCTGGCCGCCCGCGAGCAGGCAGGCGGGTTGCACGGCGGAGCGCCGCTGGTGGTCTACGCCTCGACACAGGCGCATTCGTCGGTCGACAAGGCTGCGATTCTGGCCGGGTACGACCGCCGGTACGTCCGATACATCGAGGTCGACGAGGCGTACGCGTTGCGCCCCGACGCACTGGCCGCGGCGATAGCGGCCGACGTCGCAGAGGGTCGTCGACCGGCTGCCATCGTCGCCAGCGTCGGCACGACGGGAACCACCGCCGTCGACCCGGTGGCGAGCATCGTCCAGATCGCCGCCCGGTACGGCGTCTGGGTCCACGTGGACGCCGCCATGGCCGGCGCCGCCCTGTTGCTGCCGGAGATGAGGTGGCTGGGCGACGGTGTCGAGGGCGCGGATTCGTTCTCGTGGAACCCGCACAAGTGGCTGGGCACGATCCTCGACACCTCGCTGCTGTACGTCCGTGATCCCGGCGCGCTGGTGAGGGTGATGTCCAGCGATCCGTCCTACCTACGGTCGGCCACCGATGGCCAGGTGACCCAGTACCGCGACTGGGGCATCCCGCTCGGTCGCCGATTCCGGGCCCTCAAGTTGTGGTTCCACCTGCGCCTGGACGGTGTGGCAGCGATTCGCGCCAGGCTGCGGCGCGACCTCGACAACGCCCGGTGGCTGGCCGCGCAGGTGATCGACGAACCCGGGTGGGACGTGGTGGCGCCCGTCGTCCTGCAGACGGTGTGCGTCCGACACGCGCCGGTGCCAGAACTGGGGGGCGATGCCCTGGACCGCCACACGCTGGACTGGGCGGCCCGGGTGAACGACTCGGGCCTGGCGTTCGTCACCCCGTCGTTACTGGACGGAGGGTGGATGGTCCGGGTGTCGATCGGCGCCGAATCGACCGAGCGCCACCATGTCCACGCCCTCTGGCAGCTGATGCGCGACGCTGCCGCCGGACGGGCGATGGGGTCACGACCCGAGGGGCGATCCTTCAGCGCGTCCTAGCAGCGGCCGATAACACGTGAGCCGTGGCGTCGCCGTGGCCCGACACAGAACGGGGGGTCAGGTGGTGAGGAAGCGGTCGGCCAGCGACGAGCAGATTGCGGAACTGCTGCGCACGGCCAAATCCTCGCTGCGGTTGTCGACGGCGTTCCTCACCAGGATGGACGGAAAGACACAGAAGCTTGAGGTCGTCGAATCGTCGGTCCCCATGCTGTTCCCCGAGAAGGTGACTCAGCGGCAGTCGACGACGCTGTGTCAGGCCGTGATGGACGGCCGACTACCCGCGGTGATGCCAGATCTCAGCGAGTTTCCGGAAGCGATGAAGCTGCCGAGTGCGTGGGTCCCTCGAATCCGCAGTTTCGTCACCGTTCCCGTCACCCTGAGTGATGGAACGGTCTATGGGACATTCTGTGCGGCGGGGCTGTCCTCCGATCGTGAGCTGACCGAACGCGACGAGGCATTGATGCACGTCCTCGCCCAGGCCGCCTCGCTGGTCATCGAGCCGGGAATAGCGGAGGAGGGGCGCCGCGACGCAGTTCTGGAACGTTTACGGCCGGTGCTGCGGGCGAGGGGACCCCGCATCGTGGTGCAGCCCATCGTCGACCTGGGTACCGGAGTGAGGGTCGGATCCGAGGCGCTCAGCAGGTTCCCGCAAGAATGGCATCAGGCACCGGACGAGGTGTTCGCACAGGCGCACGCGGTGGGCATCGGTGACGAGTTGGAGCTGCTGGCCATCAAACGGGCCATAGGTCTGCTGCCCCAACTCAGCGGGTATCTGGCCATCAACATCTCACCCGCCACACTATTGGTGCCGCGGGTGCGACGATACCTGGCTCGGGCGCCTCTCGACCGGTTGCTGCTCGAATTGTCAGAGCATGATCAAGTCATTGACTACGATGAATTGTCGGCAGTGTTGCAGCCACTGCGTCACGCCGGCCTGCGATTGGCCATCGACGACGTGGGCGCAGGATTCTCGACGCTGCGGCACATCGTGTTGACGGCGCCCGACATCATCAAGATCGATCGCACCCTGGTCGATGGCGCCCACCAGGACCACGTATTGACCATGTTGGTCGAGTCACTCGTGTACTTCGCCCGCGGGTGCGGCGCGATGGTGGTGGCCGAAGGCATCGAGACCCCCGAGGATGCCCAGCACCTGCGCACCCTCGGGGTCGATTTCGGCCAGGGCTGGTTCTTCGGTCGGGCGGGCGAACCCGCCGAGATGACGGCCTCGTACCCGATTCCGGCGACGACCCGGCCGGCAGTGCCGACCCCCCGCGCTGCGCCCAGAGCTGTCGCCAGCACGGCTGCCGCGAACCCCACCGCGGCCAACCGCGTGCCCCGATAGCAGCGGCCTCCGGGCGCGGGTCTAGCGACCGCCCTCGATCTTTCGGGCGCGCTGCTGTGTCCCAGGTCCGCCGTAGGGGTAGTCAGCGGCGCCCGGATCACTGGCCGAATCCAGGGCCGCAGTCTCGGCGGCGTCCAGGTGCAGGCCGGCCGCACCCAAGTTGTCACGGAGCTGGTCCGTGGTGCGGGCTCCGACGATGACCGATGTCATCGCAGGTCGGTCGTGCAACCAGGCCAGAGCGACCTGTGCCATCGAGACCCCCCGCGACTCGGCGATCTTCTGAACCGTGTCGATGACGTCCCAGGTGCGCTGGGTCGAGTTGCGCCCGTCGTACGCCTCGACGCCACGGGACGGATTCTCGCCCAGCCGGGTAGCTCCCGTCGGCGCGGTGTCGCGGGTGTACTTGCCGGTCAACCAACCGCCGCCCAGCGGTGACCAGGGCAGCAGCCCCAATCCCTCACTCAGGCAGGCGGGCACCATCTCCCACTCGATCTCACGGACCAGCAGGTTGTACTGGGGTTGAAGAGTGACCGGGGCCGCGAGGCCGTGCTCGGCCGCCACCGCACACGCCCTGACGATCTGCCAACCCGTGTAGTTGCTCAGCCCGTAATAGCCGATGTCACCCGCGCCGATCGAGTCGTCCAAGAACCGCAGCGTCTCGTCCAGCGGGGTCAGGGCGTCGAACGCGTGCACCTGGTAGAGATCGATGTGGTCGACGCCGAGGCGACGAAGGGAATCGTCGAGTGCGCGGCGCAGGTGTCGGCGCGACAGTCCGTGATCGTTGGGTCCGGCACCCATCGGGAAGCGGCCCTTCGTCGCGAGGACCACACCGTCGGTGACGTCGGCGGGACGAGACGCCAGCCAGCGGCCGATGATCTCTTCACTGATGCCTGTGGTGTAGACGTCAGCCGTGTCGATCAGGGTGCCGCCGGCCTCGACGAAAACGTCCAGCTGCTCGTGGGATCCGGCCTCGTCCGTCTCGGCGCCGAAGGTCATCGTGCCCAACGTGAACGTCGATACGGCACAACCGCTACTGCCTAGATTTCGGTACTCCATCGTCGTGGTCATGACTCATCCTCACCCACGACGCCAAGGGCTCAGGCGCCGTCGCCGGGATTCTCGTCCTCTTGGCTCTTGTACAGCAGCTCGGTGAGCTTGGTGTGGGTGAGGTTGGGCCGGGTGACGAAGTTGATTTCTCGGAGGGCCTGGATCTGCCCTGCCGATTCGAGGGTGAATTTGCCGTAGCCGAACAGTTGCCCCAGCACGGTGCGTTCGAAGGCGATGTCTGTGAGGCGGGGCAGCGGGAGCATGGCGACCCGTTCGAAAAGGCCGTCGATCCTCATCACCCGCTTGTTGGTGATGATCAGCCACTGCACCGAATGCGCCCAGAACCGATAGCCCGCCCACAGCACGACACCGAGCCACGCCAGCCCCAGTACCGAGACGACGATGGGTGCGTAACCGGTCAGGTTGGCCAGGATGTACACGACGATCAGCGAAACGACGACGATGACCACCGGCACGACCAGGACGATCGAGTGCTCGTGTTGGGCGACCTCCAGCCGCTCGCCGGTGGCCAAGCGTCGCCGGACTCGGTGCGGGACCCGGCTGTGGGGGATCTGCCCAGTGGTAGTGCGACCGTCCCGGGGGGCGCGGGTGCCGCCCTGGCGGGTACGGGTGGCCTGGCTGTTCGTGCGCTGTGCCGTGGCACGCTGCGCGGCCGAACTGGACTGCGTCCGACGGTCGCCGGGGGTGATCGGCGATGGTCGGACGACCCCGCCCGGCCGGTGCGGGGGCTTCGCTGCGGACCCACCACTGGAGCTGCCGGACCCCGAGCCGCCCGAGCCGGACCTACCAGCCATCGCTGCGCCCCCGGCTCATCGCGCTACACCAGTATCGACAGCGTCGTCAGGGATTGGGCACCGTCGCTCGAACCCATCCGGGTCAGAACGGCGTCGAAGAACGTGAAGATCGCCGCGAATCCTCGTCCGATGCCCTCGAACCCGCCCACCACAAGCGATGCGGCGTCTTCGGGGCTACGGAAGATCGAATAGATCAGGAAGATGAAGAACGCCCACAGCACCCACTGGACGGGTCGAGGCAGCTTCACCTACACAGCATCACCGAGAGGTGTCCGGATCGTCCAGACGCCACGCCGACCCTTCGGGCAGACCCCTGGACCCTCTCCCGTCGAGCAGACTCAGACGACGCCGTACAGCCGATCGCCGGCGTCACCCAGGCCAGGCACGATGTACCCGCGCTCGTCCAGATGGTCGTCCAAGCCCGCCACCACGATCGAGAGCTCCACGTCGTCGCCGAAGCGCCCGCGCAGCAGCTCCAACCCCTCGGGTGCGGCGAGCAGGCAGATCGCGGTCACGCGGGTGGCACCCCGGTCTCGTAGATACGTGATCGCCGCTGCCAACGTGCCGCCTGTGGCCAGCATCGGGTCCAGGACGAAGCATTGCCGACCCGAGAGGTCGTCCGGCAGCCGGTTGGCGTACGTCTCGGGCTGCAGCGTCTCGTCGTTGCGGATCATGCCCAGGAATCCGACCTCGGCGGTGGGTAGCAATCGGGTCATCCCGTCCAGCATGCCCAGACCGGCCCGCAGGATCGGCACCACCATGGGCCTGGGTTGTCGCAGGCGCACCCCCGAGGTCTCGGCGAGCGGGGTGCGAACCGACACCGAGTCGACGGCGACGTCGCGGGTGGCCTCGTAGGCGAGCAGCGTGACCAGTTCGTCGACCAGTCGACGAAAGGTCGGAGAGTCGGTGTGAGCGTCTCGCAGAGCGGTGACCTTGTGGGCGACGAGCGGGTGATCTGCCACGTGGACGCGCATGTCCGGCACCGTAGCGCCCGATCGTGGCCGCAGCGGGCGGCGGCACTCGGGCTGCGGTGCCAGGATGACGCACGTGCCGTACTTCACCGCTGTTCTGGACCGGTCGGGTGACGACTGGCAGTTGCGTCCGTCGGACCTGGAGACGCCTGCCGACTTGGACGAGTTGGCCGAAGCCGTGCGGGCCGCCACCCGGGGTCGCGGGGGACTGGCCATCGTGGAGCGAGAGGACGAATGGTTCGCCCTGGTTCGGGTGGACGGTGAGGAGGACCCACGGGTCTTCGTGTCGGATCTGCCGGCGGCACGTCAGAGCAGTTTCGCCACACTGTTCGACGACGTGGAGGAGTTGCCGATGGTGACGACCGGCTCGGGCGGTGCGCCCGCACCCGTCGAGCTGACCGGTACGGCTGCGGCAGCCGGCCGGGAGGTGGCCGACGTGGTCGCGGACGTCGACCTGGGTGACGACTTCGACGACCAACTCCAGGACGAGGACGAGGACGAGGACGAGGAGAGTCTGGTTGGCCTCGGTGGGCTGGGGGGCACTGGTGTCGAGGCCGACGCGGTGCCCGCTCACGTCGGTGAGTCGGACGGTGAGTCGGACGGTGAGTCGGGTGACGGGTCAGACGTGGCGCGCCCCGCAGCCACGGAGTCGGCGGCGATCGGTTCCGGTGCAGCCACCCCCGCGCTGGTTTCGGCGGGCGCCGATTCGGTGGGCGATGCGACGGTCTGGGGGGGTGAGTTGACGATCGTGGAGGACTTCGGCCTCTCGTCGGCCGCCCTACAGGAGATCGTCGAGCGGACCGGCTCGGACCCGGCCGCCGCGTTGCAGGCCATCGGTCAAGAGGTCGGGTTCGCTGACGTACTGGACAGCTGGCGCTGAGCGGCCTCGACAGCGGGGTCGGCCGACGATGGTCGTCCGCCATGGCCGCCGCCCTGACCGAGGGTCGCCTGGCCGTGGGTCACGAGGACGTTCCGGTCGGCGCCGTCGTCGTGGACGAGGCGGGTGAGCTGCTGGCGGCGGCTCACAACGAGCGTGAGTTGCGCGGCGATCCCACTGCTCATGCCGAGATGCTCGCCATGCGGGCGGCTGCCGTGTCCAGGGGCGGCGGCTGGCGGCTGACTGGATGCACCGTCGTCGTCACGCTCGAACCGTGCGTGATGTGCGCAGGCGCGATGATCGCCGCGCGGGTGGCCCGGTGTGTCTTCGCCGCGTGGGACGACAAGGCCGGGGCCTGTGGATCGGTGTGGGACCTGCCGCGCGATCCGGCGTCACTGCATCGCGTCGAGATCATCGGCGGGGTCGAGGCCGAAGCCGGTGCCGGGCTGCTTGCCGACTTCTTCCGCGCCACCCGCTAGCGGTACCCTCGTCGGCGGTGGCGTGTCCGAGCGGCCAAAGGAGCACGCCTCGAAAGCGTGTGAGGGGGAAACTCCTCCGTGGGTTCAAATCCCACCGCCACCGCCACTGAGCACTCACCCCACCGCCAGCTGATAGCGCGGGCGGGGCAGGCGCCGTCCGCGCCGCCCGGGTGACGTGGCTCAGTACTTTCGAGTGAGCAAGCCCATTGACACGGAAGTGACAGCCGTAGTTGCATTTAAGCAGGCACCCTTGGTTGGTGGGGCCTCGCTGTCCAAGCGAGCGGTAAAGATTGGCGCAAGAGAGGTTGGCATGGATCGGCTCTCTCACATCCCCGGCGCTGGGGCTCCGCCGCTGGTCGGGCACTCTTTGCAGTTCTTGCGCGACTGCCATCACTTGATGGACTCCCGTCGCGCGAGGTTCGGAGACGTCTTCCGCACCGAATTGCTCGGTCGTACCGTCGTGATGTTTCTGACGCCACAAGCCACGAAAGAAATCTACCTTGACCAAGAGCGGGTGATGTCGAGCGAGGGCGGTTGGTCCACGAGCATCGGGCCGCTGTTCCAGCGGGGTCTCATGCTGCGCGACTTCGACGACCACCACCTACACCGGCAGGTGATGCGGCAGGCCTTCAGCCGCGCGGCTATCAGTGGGTACGTCGAACAGATACACACCATCACCGACAGGCACGTGGACGGAATACCGCCGGGGCAATTCGACGTATACCTGCTCATGAAGCGGCTGACGCTGAACGTCGCGGCCGAGGTCTTCGTCGGGGCGTCATTCGGTAAGCAGTCCGACGAGGTCAACCACGACTTCGTCAATACGATGGCAGCTGCCCTGACGCCGTTCCGGCTGCGGATCCCCGGGACTGCGTTCGATCGGGGGATGAAGAGCCGTCAGTCCCTGCAACGATTGTTCGGCGACCTCGTTCTGAGGCGCCGGCAGGAGCAGCCACGCCCGGACCTGCTGTCCCGGTTGTCTCATGCCACCACCGAGGACGGGACCGTGCTCGAGGTCGACGAGGTCGTCGATCACATGATCTTCCTGATGCTCGCAGCGCACGACACGACGACCTCGACCCTTGCCGTTCTTCTCTGGCAACTGGCACTTCACAAGGACTGGCAGGAGCGGGTACGGGACGAGGTCCGTCAGCTGGACGGTGAACCGGTCACCCTGGCAAACCACCAGACGCTGGTGGACACGACCCTGGCGATGAAAGAGGTCCTGCGACTGAGTCCGCCCGTGCCCTTCTCGCCCCGAGTCGCCACCCGGGACGTCGAGGTCGACGGCGTCCCGATCCCCGCCGGAGTCGCCCTCACCTCAGCCAGCATGACACTGCATCGTCACCCCGACTGGTGGAGCGAACCACATAAGTTCGACCCCGACCGGTTCGCCGGCGGACGTCAGGAGCAGGCCCAGCACTCCCATCTGTTCGTGCCCTTCGGTGGTGGCGCGCACCTCTGCATCGGGATGCATGTGGCTGAGCTCATCGTCAAAACGGTGGTCGCACGGCTCTTGACGCACCGCCGTCTGAGCGCCGACCGCGATGCACGCGTCGTCCTTCAACCCGTGCCGATCCCTCGGCCTCGCGGACCCATGCTGCTCACACTCGTCTGATCCGTGGTGTCTCGGGCCTCTGTCGGCTCGTCGCACACCGACTCCCCGAGTACACGGGGCTGCTAGATCACGATCACTCCGGTGTCCGTTCGGATGGCGAAGGCCCACCGTTCCGCCGTCAAGTCGAGATCGACGACACCCGCGGATCGCAGCCCCAACAGCAGCGGCGTCTCACGGCCGGCCGGCGCAAGCACGGTCAGAGCAGGGGCAGCCGCTTCGGACGTACTGGGCGTGTGCGCACTGCCAGGAGCAATGAACACCAACGGTTGTGCGGGATCGGTCGAATCCGCCGCGACGTCCAGGGTCAGGCCCTCCGGCAGGAACGTCGGGGCCCAGGCGAATGCGGGGAAGGGGAGCGGTCCAGGAGTCAGGGCAACGCCAAGGGGGCACGTCTCCGGTTCACGTCGCACCCGAGGACCGAGCGCCACGGTCGCCGGCACAGGCCCGTCCAGCTCCTCGTCATCGACGACCCAGAGCAGCTCCACGACCAGGTCACCCACCTGATAACAGACGTTCGCGGTGCCCTGACCCACGTGACGACGCCGCCTCGCGACAGCGAATCCCGCACGATCCAGCCCAGCAGCTGTCGGCCCGCCTCCTGGTTGCACGCAAACGAAGACATGGTCGACGCTCAATACGGACATGGCTCCTAACGTGCCATGTGATGGTCTCGAGTTCGCTGAGGAGTCGGCCATCCTCGTCGAGGGCCCACGAGGTAGTGGGAAATCGACACTGCCTCGGCAGGTTGCCGCCGCCCGTGAGGCCACGGTCCTCGATGTGGATGACAATGCGTGTCGGCTCTGGTGCGGGAGGATCCCGTGGGGGCGGTAGCGGGCGCAGGCCTCGAGGAGCAGATCGTCGTCGACAGGCTGTCGGGTCGCGTTCACCAAATGTTTGCCCAGTTCACAGGCTGTGCTCAGGGTTGGACCGTTTGGCCGAACGGAGCTTAGGGTGCTGTTCGGAGGGGGCAGACCGAGCCTTCGCCGGACCGCCGCCCCCTCACCTCCGGAGTGCTCGTGTCGCCTCGAATCCGTCAGCTAGAGCGCCTCCGACGCCATAGCCCTGATTCGGCGACCCTTGTCGCTGCAGCCTCGACCGTCGCCACGGCGGTGCGTCGTCGCGCTCGTCGGGTGGGCAAGGCGCTGGCCACTGGACCCCAGGGAGGCTGGGCGGGACCGGCCGCAGTGGTCACGGCCGGCATCGCTGTCGCCGCCGTCACCGCGCTACCCGCCCTGGGTGTCGACCTGCCCCGAACCGGTGTGGCGGCGCAGGCCAACGTCGGCCAGGCGATCGGGGCGGGCGCGGCTGAGGCGCCGTGGCGGGCCGGCGCCAATCGCGACAGTGGCACCGCCACCACCGACGACGGCTGGGACTACTTCGACGACACACCGATAGCCGGCCTGGTGGCGGCGTCTCTGGGGCCCGCCACCAGCACATCCGTCGCGATGGGGACGACCGGCACCGAGGCGTCCTCACTTGCCGCGAATGGCATCCCGGACGTCACGTTGCGCGCCTACCAGGCAGCGGCGGCAGCGTTGGCCGTCGCTGATCCCAGCTGTCGCCTCGACTGGACCCTCCTGGCCGGCATCGGACGGGTCGAGTCCAACCATGGCCGGTTCGCGGGTGCGGTCGTGACACCGACCGGCGTGAGTGTGCCCTCGGTCATCGGGATCCGACTGGACGGCACGATGGCCGGCACCAAGGTGATCGTGGACAGCGACGCCGGACGCCTGGATGGCGACACCGCGTACGACCGGGCCGTCGGGCCGATGCAGTTCCTCCCGGGATCGTGGGTGATGTTCGGTGCCGACGCCGACGGTGACGGCATCCGCAATCCCCAGGACATCGATGACGCGGCACTCGCCGCCGGAGCCTTCCTCTGCTCGGGCAACGACGACTTGTCCACGGTCGCGGGCGCATCCGCCGCCGTCCGCCGCTACAACAACTCGGGTTCGTACGTCACGCTGGTGCTCTCGCTGGCCAGCGCCTACAAGGGTCTGATTCCGCTCGGTGCGATCCCTGTCGTACCCGCAGCAGCCGTGATCCCGGTGCTCCCGGAGACGCCGACCGTACCGGCTGCACCACCCGTACCACTCGGATTGACGCCGGACCCCACTCAGACGCCCAGTCCGACGACCTCGACGACCACGCCCGGTGCGACGTCGTCGGGCTCCACCTCGTCATCGGACTCGCCCACTGATTCGTCGTCGCTGCCCAGCGGAGGACCGACGACATCGCCCAGCCCGACCAGTGGATCGTCGGAGTCGTCGACCCCACCGGCGAGCAGCACGTCGACATCGCCGTCCAGCGAACCGACGACGCCGAGCACCACGATCGGTGACTCGAGCTCCCCCTCGAGCAGTTCGGCGGCGGATCCGTCCTCGATTTCGACGACCGACGCGACTCCTTCGAGCGCGCCGACAACCGCTGTCGAACCGACCCAGCCGAGCAGCGAGCCCACCACGCAGTCGACGCTGAGCGCGACCGTCACACCCTGACCGGCCCTACACAAAAGAACAGGGACGAACAGTCAGGCGCTGGGCGCTACCGACGGGTCAGTACTGGCGGGTGCGACCGGGGTGACAACGCCCGGGCAATCGGGTAGTGCAGCGACACCCAGTTGAGCGGCTGCGATGTCGGCCGGAACGAGCGCCCCGTAGTTCGTGCCGAGAATCACCAGCACTCCCGGTGCATCCTGGTCGATGTCGATGACGGGCGTACCGATATGGGCCGCCAGTGTCAGTCCCTCGGCCTCGCGTCCGGGGGGAACCCGAACCGTCGTGGTCGCGGCCACCAGCCGGGCGCCCTCGATGCCCGCGATGTCGAAGCCGCGTCCTGCCAGCTCGTCGGCCGTCATCTGGGCCAAGTTGTCGCGTCCGGTGGCGTTGCGCACGATGACAGTGGATTCGGTGGGATCGGCGACTGGCACGGTGCCCGTAGGTCCGCACAGCGGATTGGGCGGGCCGGTGTACGACGGCGCCGGTGTCGGGGCCGCAGCTGCGGGAGGGTCCTCGACGAAGGGCAGGTCCCAGCGACCGAGAGCGGCGCCACCGGCCAATATCCCCACAGTCGCCAGCGCGCCGAACAGGACGGCCAGGACTCCCAGGTGGCGAGCAGCGCGGATTCGCCGGCGGTTTCTCGTCGCCAGGATCACGTCGGTGCCACGCCGCGGATCAGTCATCGCGCTGTCTCCTCCTCATCCCAGAAGTGAGCCGCCGGAGCCGGCGGCGGCACCGTCGGCGACCACGAGGACCCGGGCGTGCAGCACCAGCCGCTGTGACAGGGCCGCCCGTACCGCCCGGTGCAACCCGTCCTCCAAGAACATCTCCCCCTGCCACACCACGACGTGTGGGAACAGATCGCCGTAGAACGTCGAATCCTCGGCCAGCAGCTGATCCAGGTCGAGCGTACGCTTCGTCGTCACCAACTCTTCGAGTCTGACGCTTCGCGGCGGGACGTCCGCCCAGTCACGCGCTTCCCGACGTCCATGATCGGGATACGGGCGGGCGTCACCCACCCGTTTGAAAATCACGCCGCCAGAGTAAGCGCTCAGGTATGCCGAGTACGGCAACCCACCACGTCGGTGTGGGACCCCCCGCGCACCCGCCAGAGCCCACCTACCCTTGCTGCCTTCCGGCCCTGGGGGGGTTCAGCAGGGTGGCGCCACGCGGGGGGCCTTGGCCAACGGTAGCCGGTACTCTGCTCGGCGGAGGATTCGCATAGTGGCCTAGTGCGCACGATTGGAAATCGTGTTGGGGCGCAAACCCCTCGCGGGTTCAAATCCCGCATCCTCCGCCACGCGTCGGCGGTTGTCCGTGGTCCGGCCTAGGGTGAGCGCGTGGTTGACCGACCGGTGCTCGCCCTCTACCGCCGCTACCGGCCGGACACGTTCGCAGCTGTCATCGGGCAAGAACACGTGATCACGCCGTTGACTGCTGCCATCGAGAAGGGGCGGGTCAATCACGCCTACCTGTTCTCGGGGCCGCGTGGTTGCGGCAAGACCACCAGCGCCCGGGTGCTCGCCCGGTCACTCAACTGCGCCCAAGGCCCCACACCCACGCCGTGCGAGGTGTGCGACTCGTGCGTCGACCTCGCCCGCGGGGGACCGGGCAGCCTGGACGTCATCGAGATCGACGCGGCCAGCCACCGCGGCATCGACGACGCGCGAGACCTTCGGGATCGGGTGACCTTCGCGCCCATCCGGGACCGCTACAAGGTGGTCATCATCGATGAGGCGCATCAGATCACCAACGAAGGATTCAACGCGCTGCTCAAGGTCGTCGAGGAGCCGCCCGAGCACGTCGTGTTCGTCTTCGCCACCACCGAGCCCGAAAAGGTCCTGGGTACGATCCGGTCGCGCACCCACCACTTCCCGTTCCGGCTGGTGCCCCCTCGCCAGCTCATGCCATACCTCGAACTGCTCTGCCGCGAGGAGGGGGTAGCGGTCGCGCCGGGCGCGCTCACCCTGGTGATGCGGGCCGGCGGCGGCTCGGTCAGGGACACGCTGTCGGTACTCGACCAGTTGGTGGCGGGGGCGGGACCGGGCGGAGTGGACCTGGACGTTGCCAGCGACCTCCTCGGATACGTTCCGGAGGGACTCCTCGACGACATCGTGGACGCGCTCGCCGCCCTGGACGGGGCAGCTGCCTTCGGGGTCGTCCAGCGGGCGGTCGACGGTGGGCACGACCCGCGCCGCTTCGCCCACGACCTGTTGGAGCGGTTTCGCGCCCTGGTGGTCGTATCACGCGTCGGCGACGGTGCAGCGGATCTGTTGCCGGACCAGGTGCCTGAGGCGGTCGAGCGGTTCGCCACCCAGGCGGGGCGATTCGGCGCTGCCGAGTTGAGTCGGGCGGCCGACACGATCGCCGTCGCTCTGTCGGACATGGCTGGGGCGACGTCGTCACGGCTGCTGTTGGAACTGCTGGTCGCTCGGCTGCTCGTCGTCACCAGCGAGTCGGAGGCGATCGTGGCCGCCCGCCTCGAGCGGCTGGAACGCCAACTCGCTGCCCTGGTCAGCGGTGTGGCGGCGGCGCCCGGCACTCCGCTGGTCGCACACCCGGTCGACGCTGCGGCAGCAGACCGCGGCGTGACCGACCCCGGCGTGACCGACCCCGGCGTGACCGACCCAGGCGTGACCGACCCAGGCGTGACCGACCCAGGCGTGACCGACCGCGGCGTCGCCGACCCCGGCGTGACCGACCGCGGCGTGACCGACCCCGGCGTCACGAGTCCGCGGGAGTCCGCCGGGCCAGTGGTCGCGAGCCCGGTCGGTCCCGCTGCGCGGCCCCCGCGCGTGACCCCACCTGATCTGGCTGCCCCGCAACGTCCCGCCCCCACCGACGCGCCGCTGTCCCCGACCGGTGCGACTGTCCCGCCCGCTGTGCAGTCGGCCGGTGGGCTGAGCATCGAGGTGCTGCGTCGTTCGTGGGACAGCGTGTGCGACGCCCTGCGCGACCTCAAGCGGTTGACCTGGAGCCTGGTCAGCGAGAACGCAACCGTCCTGAGCCTCGACGAACGAACCCTCACGCTGGGGTTTGCCACCCAGGGCCTCACCGACACGTTCAACAACCGAGGTCACGGCGCCGTGGTCCGCGAGGCGCTCATCTCGGCCCTGGCACTGGACCGGACCGTTGTCGCAGTCCACGGCCCTCGATCCGCGACCACCAGTCACACGACGCAGACGCGGATCAGCGAGCCGGCTTCGACGCGCCGCCCGTTCGAGGCGCCCGCCGCCGCGCAACCGGGTCGCCAGCCCGCCGACGGTCGTGATCGTGCCCACGATCAGGTACCCGCCCGCGAGCAGGCACTCGACCGCGAACCACCCAGCGAATTCGACCGCGAACCGGACCCAGAATTCGACCCTGGACCGGACCACGCGCCCGACCGGCGACCGCGGCCGAGGGCGGCCGAGCTCGACCGCAACCGTGCTGGATCGGTTCGCAGCCCTGACTCCCACGTCGAGTCCGACCCGGATCGTCACGACTCGATCGACCTCACCGATGGCGCCCAGGGCGCTGCCCTGCTGGAACGCGTCCTCGGCGGTCGAATCATCGGGGAGGAGTAGCGGTGCCGCTACCAGGTCGAGTCGCGATGCCGCGTAGGCTCCTGAGGTGAACGAGGCCGGGTACGAGGGCGCTGTCGCCGACCTCATCGGCGAACTCGGTCGCTTGCCGGGCGTGGGCCCCAAGTCCGCCCAACGGATCGCATTCCACCTGCTGCAGGCCGATTCCGACGACGTGGACCGGCTGGTGGCTGCGCTCACCGAGGTCAAGCTCCGGGTGAGGTTCTGCTTGACCTGCGGCAACGTCGCCGAGGACGACGCCTGCCGGATCTGCCGCGACCCTCGCCGTGACGACGCCGTCATCTGTGTGGTGGAAGAGCCCAAGGATGTCGTCGCCATCGAACGAACCCGTGAGTTTCGCGGTCGTTATCACGTCCTCGGGGGTGCGATCAGCCCGATCGACGGTATCGGCCCGGACAACCTGCGCATCGCCCAACTGCTGCGCAGGCTCGCGGGCGCCGAGGTCACCGAGGTCATTCTGGCGACCGACCCCAACCTGGAGGGCGAGGCGACGGCCACCTACCTGGCTCGGCTGCTCAAGCCGTTGGGGCTGCGCACGACCCGGTTGGCCAGTGGCCTGCCGGTTGGTGGGGACTTGGAGTACGCCGACGAGGTCACCCTGGGCCGGGCGTTCGAGGGACGGAGATTGGTCGATGTCTGAGGTCGAGTCCGCGGGGCCACCCGGAGAGGCAGAACTGCAGGCACTCGCCGAGGTGACGGCGACGGAGTGCCGTGCCTACCTGGACGCCGTCACGCTGGTGGCGGCGGGCGAGGGCGACGATGCGGCCGTGCCGCTACTGGTGCTCGCCGTGTCGCAACTGCTTGCTGCGGGTGCCCGGTTGGGCGCAACTCGCGACGTCCTGCCGCACGCCAGGTTCGAGCCGGATGTCGGCCCCGAACCGGACGTCGAACCTCTCCGGATGGGGCTTGCCCGGGTGTTGCTGACCGTCGACGGTTACACCGAGACGGCCGACCCATTGACCATGAAGGACGTCGTGCCCGGGTCGCTGTCCGACGACGTCGCGTCGGTCGCCTCGGACATCGCGCACGGACTGCGCCACTACGAGCGCGGCGACGCGGGCGAGGCGATGTGGTGGTGGCAGTTCTCGTACCTGTCCAACTGGGGTAGTCGCGGCGTCGGCGCGTTGCGAGCGTTGCTGTCCCTGCTCAGCCACGCTCGCCTCGACGTCGACCCTGACGTCGCAGCCGAGGCGACCTTCGAGGCCCTCCACACCTGAGTTCGCCCGCGCCTCGGGCGTCCGGCCGGGGGCCGGGCCTCGCATCAGTCATGGGCCTCAGGCGATGCGCATGCCGGGCGGCAGTCGCCTGACCGGCACGATCAGGCGTCGGACCGCCAACACCCAGCTTCCCGCGGCCAGTGCCACGAGGAACAGCACACCCCACCCCCACACCGGTGCCAGCGCGTCTCGGGCGGCCTGCTGGTCCGCCGCCTCCTGAGCCGCAGCGCAGGCGTCGAACCCTTGGGTCGGGCCCAGTCTGAGTTGCCGGACGCCCGTCGAGATACCCCCGAGCATGTCGAACGACCCCGAATCGAGGCGCTCGTCCGTCAGGCGGGGGGCGGCATCAGCCAGGATCACGAATGGGCTGCCGGCCAGCAGGCCCCATGTCCGATCCGTGCGCGGCTGACGCTCGGTGGTGATCACGGGTTCGCATTCCAGCGGTCGGCTCGAGACGGGGTCGAAGCGGACGGCCTCCTGGTTGACCACCTCGACGTCCTCGAAGATCAATGCTGTGGTCAGCCCGAAGAGGATCGGACCACCCACCCCCAGCGCCACCACCAGCAGGTAGGTCACCACGGTGCTGGCGATCGGCGACAACAGCACCGCGGACATGCCCAACCCCATCGTGACCACGACCAGCAGGGTCAGTGTCACGATCCCCAGGGTGGTGAGCACGCGGCCGAAGCCCATTCCCGGTGCCGCGACGAAAGTCAGCAGAATCGCCGGAGTAGCCGCGGCCACCAGGGCGATGGCGGCAAGCCAGCCGGCCGCCAGTTTGCCGGTCGCGATCTCGGCGGGGGTCAACAATGTCGCCTGCCAGGTGGCCAGCGTGCCGTCTCGTCGCTCGGCGTTGATGCTGGTCGCTGACAGTGCCGGGGCCACCAGCCCACCCAGGGCCAGGACGCCGTACGCCACCAGGCCGAACAGGAACACCGCAGAGCTGTCCACATCGTCGGCGACGGCACCCACACTGCCGAGCAGCAACAAGGTGAAGCTGGTGATGACGACGGCCCACACCACCACGGCCACCAGCCATGCCTTCGAGCGCAGCAGTCGCCGGACCTCGACGCCGGCCACCACGCGGACACCGTGACGGCTGACCCGCCACGGCGAGGTCGCAGTGGTAGGCCGTGACGCCGTCGATGCTGTCGTCATGCCTCGTCCACCCATCCATCGATCGTTCCCGGTGGAGCCGGGTGGCCACCGTTACCGGGTGACGCGTCCGGAACCGGCATCGCTGCCTTCGGCTGGGCCAGCGAATTCGCCCGCTCGGCGGCCAAGCCCAGGTAGGTCTGCTCGATCCGGCCACCGGCTGGTCCGAAGGCGACGATCGGGACCCCGTCACCTACCAGGTCGGCCAACAACCGCGCCGCACCCTGCTCGTCGGTCAGCGAGACCTCCATCCCTGCGCCGGCCGTCGCCGGGACGCTCAGTACCTCTCGGGCGCGCAGCGCCGAGACGAGTCGCGGTTCGTCCAGACTGCGTATCCGCCACACGAAGGAGCGCCCACCACTCTCACTCGGTCCCTCGGCCGTGACCGTGCGTCCGCCCAGGACGTACACCGCATCGTCGGCCATCTCGTCCAGGTCGCTGAGAACGTGCGAGGACACCAGCACAGCCTTGCCGTCGGCGGCCATCCGGCGCAGTAACTGACGCAGCGCCACCCGCGAGGCCGGGTCCAGTCCCGACGCCGGTTCGTCCAACACCAGCACGTCCGGGTCGTGGATCAGGGCGCGCGCCAGTCCCAGCCGCTGCTTCTGCCCGCGCGACAACACCCTGGCCGGCGCGTCACCCCACTCGCGCAGATCGACGATCTGGAGCAACTCGTCAGCGCGAGCCGCGATCCGCGCCCGTGGCACCCGATAGGCGGCAGCGTAGGTCGTGAGGTGTTCGCGGGCGCTCAGTGCGTCCCACGCGCCGAGGGCATCCGGCATCCAGCCGAGGCGGGCATGAACGGCGGCGGTCTGGGTGACCGGGTCGAACCCGGCAACACGCAACTGCCCCGCGTCGGGTGCCAGCAGCCCGGCGATCATCAGCATGAGGGTGGTCTTGCCCGACCCGTTCGGCCCGACCAGCGCCGTCACCCGACCCGGGCGGGCGTCGACATCCATCCCGGCAACGGCATGCACCGTTCCGAAGGATCGGGTCAGACCCCGGACGTAGATCCCGTCGTGGCCCTCATCGGCTGCCGGCGCCGCCGTTGCCGGGGTCGTCATGCCACGGTCGCCGTAGTCCCCCTCGGTCACTCCTGTGAGGGTGCCATCCGTCGAGCGCACGAGTCCACCACTTCTCGTCGTTACACTCCCGCGGGGCCGAAAAGCGAGTCGTGGAGGTGGCGGGCATGAGCCTCATCGTGCAGAAGTACGGTGGGTCGAGCGTCAGCGACGCCGAAGCGATCAAGCGGGTCGCTCACCGGATCGTGCGGACGCGGCGTGCCGGGCACCAGGTGTGTGTCGTGGTGTCGGCGATGGGTGACACCACGGACGAGTTGATCGATCTCGCCAAGCAGGTCAGCCCGACCCCGCCGGCGCGCGAGCTGGACATGCTACTGACGGCCGGCGAGCGGATGAGCATGGCGCTGCTGGCGATGGCGATAGCCAACCTCGGTCATCAGGCACGCTCGTTCACCGGTAGTCAGGCCGGCGTGATCACGGATTCGTCGCACGGTCGGGCCCGGATCATCGACGTCACGCCCGGTCGCATCCAGGCCGCACTGGCAGACGGGGCGATCGCCATAGTCGCCGGATTCCAGGGCGTCAGTCAGGACACCAAGGACGTCACGACGTTGGGCCGCGGCGGTTCGGACACCACCGCCGTCGCGCTCGCAGCGGCGTTGGGCGCGGACGTGTGCGAGATCTACAGCGACGTCGACGGGGTTTTCACCGCTGATCCTCGGATCGTGTCGACGGCTCGGCGCATCGAACGGATCTCCAGTGAGGAGATGCTGGAAATGGCCGCGTGCGGCGCAAAGATCCTTCATCTGCGGTGTGTGGAGTACGCCCGCCGCTACGGCGTGCCGGTCCATGTCCGTTCGTCATTCTCGAACCGCCCAGGCACCTGGGTGGTCGACGACGTAGCCGCCATTCCACCCGGCTTCACCCCCGACCTTCTGCAGGAGGCACCGATGGAAAGCGCGATCATCTCGGGCGTTGCCCACGACCGCGGCGAGGCCAAGATCACCGTAGTCGGTGTGCCGGACGTGCCGGGCAAGGCGGCCGCGATCTTCCGCGTCGTCGCCGACGCCGACGTCAACATCGACATGATCGTGCAGAACGTCTCGGCCGCGCTGTCCGGCCTGACCGACGTGTCGTTCACATTGCCCAAGTCGGACGGTCAACAGGCGATGACCGCACTGCAGGGCTCACAGGCGGAGATCGGTTACCAGGGCCTGATCTACAACGACCAGATCGGCAAGTTGAGCCTGGTCGGCGCCGGGATGCGGTCGCACCCCGGAGTGTCCGCCCGGTTCTTCGCCGCCCTCGCGACCGCCGGCGTCAACATCGAGATGATCTCGACGTCCGAGATTCGCATCTCGGTGGTGACCCGGGCGGACGACCTGGACACGGCCGTGCGGGCGGTCCACTCGGCGTTCGAGCTCGATGCCGAGGGTGCGACCGCCGTCGTCTACGCCGGGACCGGTCGATGAACCGCCGCCCGACGCTGGCCGTCGTCGGCGCCACGGGCGCGGTGGGAACCGTGATGCTCGACATCCTCAGCGGTCGCGACGACATCTGGGGTGAGATCCGGCTGGTCGCCTCGGCGCGCTCGGCCGGCAAGAAGTTGAGTGTCCGCGGCGAGCAGGTCGAGGTGCGGGCTCTCGCTCCGGGCGTCTTCGACGGGGTCGACGTGGCCATGTTCGACGTCCCGGACCAGATCTCCGCCGACTGGGCGGCGGTTGCGGTGGCTCGCGGTGCCGTGGTCGTCGACAACTCCGGCGCGTTCCGGATGGACCCCGACGTGCCGCTGGTGGTGCCCGAGGTCAACGGCGCCCAGATCCGGCATCGCCCCCGCGGGATCATCGCCAACCCCAACTGCACCACGCTGACGATGATGGACGTGCTCGGCACCCTGCACCGGCAGTGGACGCTGACCGCGGTGGTCGCCGCGTCCTACCAGGCGGCGTCCGGAGCCGGTCAGGCCGGAATCGACCGACTGCGCGACG
>JANNOG010000029.1:0-3145 GCA_031398915.1 Micrococcales bacterium
CTGCGTCCGCCGCGCCGCCAGCAGGCCGGCAGCCAGGGAACCGATCGCAAGGATCGAGCCCAGGAGCCCGTACTGCTCCGCGCCGACGTGGAACACGGCGGTCGCCATCAACGCGTTGGTCAGCTGGAAGTTCAGCCCGAAGGTACCGAGCATGAAGACGATGAACATCAACAACATGATGTCCGGCCGGGCTCGGACGTACCGCAGCCCGGCGACGATCGAGCCCTTCCTGCGTGACTGCGGGGCGGGGGTCAGCGTCGAGGGGTCCATCATCGCCAGCGCGATCAGCACCGCGATGAAGCTGATGCCGTTCAGCAGCAGCGCCGGGCCCACTCCCCACCAGGCGATGGTCAGGCCTGCGACCGCGGGCCCGACGAGCCGGGCGGCATGGAACGAGGTGGTGTTCAGCCCGACCGCGTTGGGAATGAGCCGCTCGGGAACCATTTCGGGGGCGAACGACTGGCGCGCGGGCCCGTCGAAGGCGCCCGCCACGCCGAGGAGGACGGCGAGCAGGTAGACGTGCCAGAGCTCGACCACCCCGCCCAGCACGAGGCCGGCCAGGGTGAGCCCGACGATCGCCTGGGCAGCCTGCGTCCAGATCAGCAGCTTGCGCTTGGGAATACGGTCGGCGAGGGCGCCGGCGTAGGGCGCGAGCACGGCGATCGGCAGGAACTGCAGTCCGGTGACGATCCCGAGGGCGGTCGAGGAGTTCGCGGTGAGCACGGTCAGCACCAGCCAGTCCTGGGCCACCCGTGCCATCCACATGCCGACGTTGGAAACGAAGCCGCCGGTCCAGAACAGCCGGTAGTTGCGGATCGCCATGGAGGAGAACATCGGGACGCGGGTGGCTGAGGCAACGCTCATCTCTTGACCACCCGTTCCAGCACCTTGGTGGCCTCGACCAACAGCGTCCGCTCTTCTGCGGTGAGGCCTTCGAGCTTGTCGACCATCCAGTCGTCCCTCGCCCGACGGGTGCGTTCCAGCACAGCGAGCCCCTCGGTCGTGATCGACACCACCTTCGAGCGACCGTCGGTGGGATGGTTCTCGCGGGTCACGAGACCGCGCTCCTCCAGGCAGTTGATCGTCCGGGTCATGCTCGGCGCGCTGACCCGCTCGGTATCCGCGAGGTCGCCGGGGGTCAGGGGCGCTCTGCGCAGGTTCGCCAGCGCACTCACCAGGTGCGGCGCGAGTTCCGGGCTGGATTCGAACCGAGCCCGGCGACTCACTCGCTGGCAGGCCACCCGCAGGTCACTGGCGAGACTGAGCAGTGCGTCGGTCGTCATGATAGTTAGCTTAGCTCATTAGTTCAGCTAACTATTCCCCTTCGTGACGCTTCCCTCGTTCCTCGGGAAGCTCCTCAGGGACCGTTTCGGGTCAGAGCGCGTGGGCCCAGGCGAGCAGGCGCGGGTCGGTCAGGCTGACAAGGACGAGATCGGACGGGAAGCCGTCGGGCTCCAGCGACGGCACGCCCACCACCCACATCCCGGCGGCGCGGGCGGCCGCCACACCCGTCCGGGTGTCCTCGAAGGCGATGCTGGACGCGGGGGCGGCGCCGAGCAATCGGCAGGCGGCCAGGTAGAGGTCGGGCGCAGGCTTCGGGACGGGCACCTCGTCTGCGGCGATCACCGCGCCGAAGGCTCCGGTCAGCCCCGCCCGCTCGAGGGCGATGTCGAGGACCACCCGCGGGGAGTTGCTCGCGACCCCGATCGGCGTCCGCCCGGAGAGGGCGCGCACCAGTTCGATCGCCCCCGGCATCGGCTCGGCCTGGCCGCCGATCACGTCGATCACCGTGCTCATCACCTCTGCGCGGATGGCGTCGTCATTACCGGTCTCGCCGAAGAAGCCGGCCATGAGCTCGACCGTCGCCGGCACGCTCTTCCCGATGAACAGGGCCTTTTGCGCAGCGCCGTAGGGCAGACCTCGGGCGGCGAAGACCGCCGACTCGGCAACCGTCCAGCAGGGTTCGGTGTCGACCAGCAGCCCGTCGCAGTCGAAGACCACGCCTGCGGGGCGCCTCGCGATCAGGTCTCGCCAGCGGGCTTCGTCAGGCTCAGCCACCATCTTCTCGGCCACCATTTCGTCAGCCACCGTCTCGTCAGCCACCATCTCCCGAGCCACTGCCTCCTGAGCCAGCATTCCTTCAGTCATCCGCATTGCGCCCTGCCCACCACTCCCGCAGCTCAGCCGTCGCCCGTTCCTCACCGAGCGGGCCTTCGTCGATACGCCGTTCGAGCAGGAAACGGTACGCCTCACCGACCACAGGGCCTGCGGGGATCCCCAGCAGCTCCATGATCCGGGAACCGTCCAGGTCAGGACGCATCGCGCCCAGCTCCTCCGCCTTCGACAACTCCTCGATCCGCCACTCCAGCTGCTCGTAGGTCTGCCGCAGCTGGGCAGCCTTGCGCTGGTTCCTGGTGGTGCAGTCCGACCGGGTGAGGATGTGCAGCCGCTCCAGCTGGTCGCCGGCATCGCGGACGTAGCGGCGCACCGCCGAGTCGGTCCACTGGCCCTCGCCATAGCCGTGGAAGCGCAGGTGCAGCTCGACCAGCTGTGCCACAGCCTTGATCTCTTCGGTGGCGAAGTGCAGTGCCTGCAGCCGCTTCGTCGCGAGCTTGGCGCCAACCACGTCGTGATGGTGGAAGGAGACCTTTCCGTCGGGCTCGAACCGCCGCGTCTTCGGCTTGCCGATGTCGTGCAGCAGTGCCGCGAGCCGGCTCACGATGTCGGGCTCGAGGCCGCGCGCCCGCTCCAGCGCGATCGCCTGGTCGAGGACGGTGAGGGAGTGTTCGTAGTTGTCCTTGTGGCGGTTGTGCTCGTCAACCTCCATCCGCAGGGCGGGCAGCTCCGGCAACACGATGGTGGCAAGACCGGTGTTCACCAGCAGGTTCAGCCCGGGACGCGGGTTGTCGGAGAGCATCAGCTTGACGTGCTCGTCGCGGTTCCGCTCGGCAGACACGTTCGTGAGCCGTGGGGCCAACGCCGTCAGGGCGGCGTTGACGTCCGCGTCCGGCTCGAAGCGCCGCGTCCTCGGCTTGCCGATGTCATGCAGCAGGGCCGCCAGGCGGTTCACGATGTCGGGGGACAGTCCCCGCGCCCGCTCGAGCTCGATGGCCTGCTCGAGGACGGTGAGGGTGTGCTCGTAGAC